>NZ_BAAAPK010000001.1:614763-1229526 GCF_039531105.1 Microbacterium lacus | reverse complement strand
ACGATGGAGAAAGCCGTGTGCTCCCACAGCGAGGTGGGGCGAGCATAACTCGCATCTCCCACAGGGTATCGGACCCGAATCCGGGCTCTGACCACCCGATCATCATCAAGGAGCACCACCATGGACTGGCGCGATAAGGCCGCCTGCCTGACCGTCGACCCGGAGCTATTCTTCCCGGTCGGCAACACCGGACCCGCCGTCGACCAGATCGAGAAGGCGAAGTCGGTGTGCGCCCGCTGCACCGTGACCGAGATCTGCCTGCAGTACGCCCTTGAGACCGGTCAGGACTCGGGCGTGTGGGGCGGATTGTCCGAGGACGAGCGACGCGCGCTCAAGCGCCGCGCCGCGCGCGCACGACGCGCTTCCTGATACCGGCCAAGAGCCGCTCAGCCGCGGTCGCGCTCGATGTACCGCATCGGGATGTCGATCGTCACTTCGGTGCCGCTGCCCATCAGCGTGTGCCAGTCGATGGTGCCGCCCAGTTCGCCCTGGATGAGCGTCCGGACGATCTGCGTGCCGAGCCCGCGTCCGACCTGACCCTCGGGAAGCCCCGAACCGGTGTCGCGTACGCGGACGGCGAGGTTCTCGGCGCCGCGTTCGGCGATGATCTCCACGTCGCCCTCCTTGCCCGCCAGGCCGTGCTCGACGGCGTTCGTCACGAGCTCGGTCAGCGCGAGGGCGAGCGGGGTCGCGTACTCGCTGGGGAGCGTGCCGAACTTCCCCGATGAGCGCGTGCGGGCACGCGTGTTGGGAGCCGCGGCGACCTCGGCGACGAGCTTGAGCACCCGGTCGAACACGTTGTCGAAGTCGACGGTCTGCGACAGCCCCTCCGACAGGGTGTCGTGGACCACCGCGATCGCGGCGACGCGGCGCATCGCCTGTGTGAGCGCCTCGCGCGCCTCCTCGGAGTGGGAGCGACGGGCCTGGATGCGCAGGAGCGAGGCGACGGTCTGCAGGTTGTTCTTCACGCGGTGGTGGATCTCGCGGATCGTCGCGTCCTTCGTGATGAGCTCCTGCTCCTGATGGCGCAGCTCCGTCACATCGCGGCAGAGGACGATCGCGCCGATACGGGAGCCGTGGTCGCGGAGCGGGATCGTCCGCAGCGACACGGTGACCCCGCGCGCCTCGATGTCGGTGCGCCAAGGGGCGCGTCCGGTGACCACGAGCGGGAGCGACTCGTCGAACTCGCGCTTGTCCGAGAGGATGCGCGTGGTGACCTCGCTGAGCGACTCGCCCTCCAGCTCGTCGTCGAAGCCCATCCGGTTGAACGCCGACAGCGCGTTGGGACTCGCGAACGTCGTCACCCCGTCGACGTCGAGCCTGACGAGTCCGTCCGACGCGCGCGGAGCGCCGCGCCGCGGAGCAGTCGGGGCGGACAGATCGGGGAACTCCCCCGACGAGATCATCCCGAACAGGTCATCCGCGCAGTCGTTGAAGGTGATCTGCTGCCGCGACGGCGTGCGGGTTTCACCGAGGTTCGTGTGGCGGGTCAGCACCCCGATCGTGAGCGCCTGCTCCGATCCTCGGGCTCGCACGATCGGCACCGCGCGCACGCGCGTGGGCGTCTCCTCGAACCAGTCCGGCGACGCGGAGTCGACGATGCGTCCGGAGTCGTACGCGTCGCGCACCTGCGTGCGCCACTGCGGCCGCACCCGGTCGCCGACGATGTCGCGGTAGAAGAGCGTCGCCGCACCTCCGGGCCGCGTGTGTGCGACGGCGACGAACGAGTCGTCAGCCGTGGGCACCCAGATCACGATGTCGGCGAAGGCGAGGTCGGCGAGGAGCTGACCGTCTCCGGCGAGCCGGTGCAGCCACTCCACGTCGGCTTCGCTGGACCGCCCCTGGGCGTAGACGAGATCGCTGAGGGTCGACACCCCTTCAGGCTACCGGCGGGCGCGCCCCGCCGTGGCCACGGCGTCCCGACGGCGGAGCCCGCGCGGCGGTGCGTCCCCCGCATCGGAGCCGCTCGCCGCCCGCGGGCCACGAGAGCGACGGATGCCGCGCTGCACGGTCGGGACGGGGACCACGGCCTCGCCGACGAAGCGCCGCACCGCGACGGCGATCGCCGATCGCGGCGCGATCTCTCCGATCGGTCGGGCCGCGAGGAGCGCGGCATCCGCTCCGCGGGCGTCCGTGGGGACGAACCAGACGTCCTCGATCCCACCGAACCGCTCGAGCGTGCGACGCACCTGCCCGCGCGCGTCGATGCCGAGCGCACCGGGGCGGAGTCGATTGGCGACGACGGCCACCGGCGTCGCGCCGATCGTGGCACGCAGGTCGGCGTGCGCGCGGAGGAAGCGGGAGATGCCCAGCGGATCAGCGGACGTGACGGCCACGACGAGATCAGCGGCCCGCAGCGCCGCGAGGGTGGCGGCGTTCCGCCGGGGTCCGTCCAGATCGCTCATGATCTCCTCGTCGCGCTCGAGCGGCGCGGCGACATCCACCACGGTGTGGTCGGCCCATTCGCGGCAGACCATGAGCGCGGCGTCGACGCGCGGTCCGCTCAGCTCGGGCCAGCGGGACGGGCGGTTCAACCCCGTGAGGACGTCGACGCCGGGCGTTGCGATCGGTGCGCTGATCCGGGTGAGTTCGCGCGGGTCCAGGCGTCCGAGCTCGGCGTGTCGGCAGGCGGCGGCGAACCCGGGCGCCTCGTCGGCGAGTCCGAGTGCGAGAGCGAGCGACGGAGCATGGGAGTCCGCGTCGATGAGGCCGATGTGGCGTCCGCCGCGGGCGAGTTCGACAGCGAGCTCGACGGCGAGGGTCGAGCGCCCTGGGGACCCGGCCGGTCCCCAGACGGCGATGACGCGGGGGGCGGTCGACGCGCGTTCTGACGAATCAGCGCGCACAGCCGCCGCCCGCGGCGATGCCGAAAGACGCTCGGCGAGCTGCCACGCCGGGACGTCCACGGCGACCGGCGACTCCAGCCCGAACTCCCGCGCGATCCGCTCACCGTCACTCCCGGAGGACAGCGGGAGGATCCGCACCGCGGCGCGGTCGCACGCGGCCACGAGCGCGGCGGTGATCGTGCGCCGCCCGATCTCGAGGACGACCGCATCCGCTGCGAACAGCATCGCCGCGGCCTCCCCGGCTCCGGAACGGCCCGCGCCGCGCAGGGCGGCGCGGTCCTGCTCCGCCGTCTCCGCCGTGTCGGCGGCGAGGGCCGCAGCCGGAAGTACGGCGACGACGTCGAGGCCTTCGAGTTCGAGCGCCGTCGCGAGGTCGCCGCCGTGCGGCTCGTCGACGGCGACGACCACCCTCATCGCGAGGACCCGTCCGAGGGGATGACCGACAGCGCGGACTGATCGGCCATCGCCTCGAGCGCCGCCGCGACATCTGCTCTCGGGATCACGAGTTCGAGCGCGGCCGAACCGCCGCCGATCATCGAGTCGTCCCGCGTGACCGACACCACGGTGGCGTCCGCGACCAGGATCCGCGGGACATCGTACGTCCCGGGCTCCACGAGGGGGGCCGCCCACACCTCGACGACCGATCCCGCCTCGACGGATGCCGGGACGTCGACGGCGCTCCTGAGCACCACGCTGGTCGTCCGGGACTCGGCGGCCGCGCCGACCGCGCTCTGCGGCACGAGCTCTCCCGAAGGGATCGTCCGCGTCGCGACCAGACCGTCGGTCAGCGCCTCGGGCTGCAGGTAGGCATCCCCGACCTGGCCGAGGGCGACATCGACGACGCGGAGGTCGGACGCCGACACGACTTCGCCGGGAACGATCGTGCGGCCGGCAGCGAACACGGGAGCGGTCTGGCGGGCGGCCGAGATCACGAACCAGACACCGGCGACCGACGCGATCACCAGGACGATCCCGAGGAAGAACCTGATATCGCCCCAGAACGCGCGCGGACGAGGACGTGGGGCGTCGGCGATGGTCATGACACCATCGTGACCCAGACCGCAAGATCGCCGTCTCGGTTATCCACAGCGGGTGTGGCGCCGGAGCCGCCACAGGACGGAGCCTCCATAATGGGCTCATGCCCGAGATTCCGACCTCCGACGTGCGCCTGCTGGCGCCCGCGCAGGTGGCTGAAGTGCTGGGCGTCTCGGTGGACGAGGTCATGGAGCTCGTCGAGAAGGCGCGCTTGCGCGGAATGCGTGTGGGCTCTCCCGCCCGCTGGCGGATCGACGAGGCGAGCGTCGCGGCGTACCTCGACGAGCAGGCCGAGGAGGCCCGCCGGATGGCGCTCTGGCGTCAGTCGAACGAGGCGAGCTTCCCCGAGCTGTGGGGAACCGGGATCGTCCGCAACGCCGACTGACCGGCATCCCCACGCACGACGTCAGCGCAGCGCCGCCGCGCCGTCCAGGCGCACCCATCCGATCGACGAGAACGGCACGAGCCGGTGGCCGGTCACCTCGGCCGCCCTGCGCACGGTGCCCGGCTCGTGCAGGGCGATGTCGAGATGTTCGGCTCCGGCCCGGTCGATCGTCCCCGACAGCACGCGACCGTGGGTGAGATGAACGGTGACGGTGATGCGCCGGCGGACGATGTCGCGCATGACGAAGCCGAAACCCATGCGCTCCGACAGCCCGGTCCGGCCGGCGGCGGGGCGGGCGCTGCGCAGCACGTCCTCGTGCGGAAGAGCGATCGAGGCGATCGCCGTGACGGGCACGACCACGGCTCCCGCGGTCCCGCCGTCCAGTGCGACCCAGTCCGATCCGACACCGGTGACCTCCGCCGACAGCACGGTGCCGTCGACGATCTCGAACGCGGGGACACCGCCGGTTCGCTCCCGATCGATCAGCACCGACAGCCGCTCCCGGAGCGCGACGCGCGACAGCCGCAGACGCTCCGCCTCGGTGTCGAGCGCCGCACGCTCGGCCTCCCACTCCGCGGCGAGCTGACCCTCCAGGTCGTCGAAGAAGTTCTCCCAGCGCACCCCGAGAGCGTAGGGCAGTTGGTCACGACCGGATGAGAAGTTGTCCACAGGCTCGCTCCGAGTCTGTTCCTGTGAAGGAGCCGTATGTTCTAATTCCCCTCAAGACATCCCCCGGTCAGATTGGCTCCCATGGCAGCGTCGCCGTCGCGCATCCCCCGCGCACAAGCCGTGCCCCCCGGCGCTTACGAACTCTCCGAGTTCTTCGCGCCCCAGCGCACCTCCTCCGTCCAGCTTCCCGATCCGGAGCCGTTCCTGCGGAACATCACGATCGGCGTCCTCGAGGTCTTCGCCGGCGTGCGCGAAGTCGACCAGCTCGTGCGGTGGCTCACCGAAGATGCTTACCGAGCGCTCGTGACCCGGGCGAACCTCGCCGCGCGGGCCCGCAGCGCACGCGGCGTCGCGGCGATCCGGCCGGTGTACTCCCTGCTGTCGGTGCACCGGTCCTCCCCCGCCGACGGGGTGATCGAGGCGGTCGTCGTGGTGCAGGGCGCAGCGCGCGCCCGCAGCGTCGCGGTCCGGCTGGAGGGCCTGGACGGTCGCTGGCGCGCGACGTCCCTCGCGATCCTCTGACCTCGCCGGCCGGCGCCCTCGGGGCTAAGGCCGATATGACGACAGGAAGTTGCCGAGCCTCTCGACCGCCTCGGTCAGCACGCGGGCCTCGGGCAGCGTCACGATGCGGACGTGATCCGGCGTCGGCCAGTTGAAACCGGTTCCCTGGACGAGCAGCACGTGCTCGGCGACCAGGAAGTCGTACACGAATTTCGCATCGTCACGGATCTCGTACACGTCGGGGTCGAACCGGGGGAAGGCGTACAGCGCTCCCTGCGGCTTGACGCAGGTCACACCCGGGATCGCCTCGAGACTCTGCCAGGCGGCATCCCGCTGCTCGTGGAGTCGGCCGGAGGGCCCGATGAGCGCATCGATCGACTGCACCCCCGACAGCGCCGCCTGCACGGCATGCTGAGCCGGGACGTTGGGGCACAGCCGGGTCGAGGCGAGGAGGGTGATGCCTTCGATGAATCCTCGCGCGTGGTCCTTCGGGCCGGTGATGACGAGCCAGCCCGAGCGATAGCCGGCCACGCGGTAGGTCTTGGAGAGCCCGTTGAAGGTGAGGACGAGCAGATCGGGGGCGACCGAGGCCATCGGGATGTGCACGGCGTCGTCGAACAGGATGCGGTCGTAGATCTCGTCCGCGAGGACGAGCAGGGAGTTCTCCCGCGCGATCTCGGCGATGCCTTCGAGTACTTCGCGCGAGTAGACCGCACCGGTGGGGTTGTTCGGATTGATGACGACGATCGCCTTCGTCCGCGGCGTCACCTTCGCGCGGATGTCCTCAAGGTCGGGCTGCCACCCGTTCTGCTCGTCGGCCAGATAGTGCACCGGCGTCCCGCCGCCGAGGCTCGTCATGGCGGTCCACAGGGGATAGTCCGGCGCGGGGATCAGCACTTCGTCGCCCTCGTCCAGGAGCGCCTGCATGACCATCGTGATCAGCTCGGACACGCCGTTTCCGAGGTAGACGTCGTCGGGACCGAAGGAGGGGAAGGTCGGGTCCTGCTCGTAGCGGTACACCACGGCGCGCCGCGCGGACATGATGCCGCGGCTGTCGCTGTACCCGTGCGCGTGGGGGACGGCCTCGATCATGTCCCGCACGATCTGGAACGGCGCCTCGAACCCGAAGACGGCAGGATTCCCGGTGTTGAGCTTGAGGATCGTGTGACCCTCGTTCTCCAGGCGATCGGCCTCGACGAGGGCCTGTCCGCGGATCTCGTAGAGGACGTCCTTGAGCTTGCTCGACTGGTCGAGAGGGCGGAGAGGGCTCATCGGTTCAGGATAATGCGAACCGGGTGCGGCCAATCGCCGGGTCGTGGCCTGCCCGCACCCCGGTCCGCGCTCACCGGCGCAGGCGGCTCGCTCTGCGCGCGGAGACGATCTGGAAGACGAGCGTCGCCGCGATCGCGATCAGGAAGACCGCCGAGGCGATCACGTTGGCCTGCGGAGGGATGCCGCGCTGGGCGGCGACGTAGATGTACACGGGGAAGGTCTGGACCGTGCCCGAGGTGAAGTACGTGATGATGAAGTCGTCGAAGCTCAAGCTGAACGACAGCAGCGCGGCCGCGACGATGCCCGGGAGCAGCAGCGGGAATGTGATCCGCCAGAAGACCTCTCGCGGCGAGCCGTACAGATCGCGCCCCGCCTCCTCCAGAGCCGGATCGAGCGAGAGGACGCGCGCGCGCACCGTCACCACGACGAAGCTCAGACAGAACATCGTGTGGGCGATGATGATCGTGACGAGGCCTTTCGCGACGCCGATCGTGAGGAACTGCGCGGCGAGCCCCGCACCGATCACGACTTCCGGCGTGGCCATCGGCAGGAACAGCAGGAGGCTGATCGAGCTGCGGGCGCGGAATCGGTAGCGCACGAGCGCGAGGGCGATCATCGTGCCGAGCGTCGTGGCGATCACGGTCGCGACGAGGCCGACCAGGATGCTGTTGCCGAACGCGACGCACACTTCGGGCTGCGCGCACACGGTCAGCCAGTTCTGCAGGGTGAATCCGTTCCACGAGATGTTCGAACGGTTCGCGTCGTTGAACGAGAAGACGAACGTGTACACGATCGGGATCAGGAGGATCACGAAGGCGACGGTCACGTAGAGCGGCAGCAGCCACGAGCCGATCGGCCGTCGGCGGCGCGCCTCGGCTCGGCGCATCTGAACGGTGCTGGTCTGCGTGGCACTCACAGCAGATCGTCCGTTCCGGCGCGGCGCACGTAGAGCCCGACGATCACCACGATGACGGCCATCAGCAGGATCGACAGCGCGGCCGCCTGCGGGTAATTCACCGTGATCAGGAACTTCGACTGGATGACGTTGCCGATCATGGCCGTTCCCGGACCTCCGAGGAAGGACTGACTCGCGTTGACGTAGTCGCCCGCCGCGGGGATGAAGGTCAGGAGCGTTCCGGAGATGACGCCCGGCAGCGAGAGGGGGAACGTCACCTTCCAGAACGTGCTGGCGTTGCCGGAGTACAGATCGCTCCCCGCTTCGATCAATCTCTTGTCCAGCCGATCCAGCGATGCGAACAGAGGCAGCGTCATGAACGGGATGAAGTTGTAGGTGAGGCCGAAGACGACGGCGAACGGCGTGCCCGTGATGTGATCCTGCGGGCCCATGAGACCGACGACCTGCAGCACTCCGACGACGGGTCCCTCGTCGGACAGGATCTGCTTCCACGCGAGGGTGCGCAGGAGGAACGAGATGAAGAACGGCGCGATCACGAGGACCAGCAGCAGGTTGCGCAGCAGCTTGCGTTCGCGGATCGTCACACCGATGAAGTACGCGATCGGGTAGCTGATCAGCAGCGCGAAGACGGTCGCCAGCAGCGCGTACCAGAACGAGCGCAGGAACTGCGGCCAGTACTGGGCGATGACGTCGACGTAGTTCTGCCAGTAGAAGGCGTAGTAGTAGCCGCCGTACGTCGCGGTGTCGTTGATGCCGAACGACGTGATCAGCAGCGAGACGAACGGGACGAGGAAGAACAGCGCGAGGTAAGCGAGCCCCGGAACGAGGAGTGCGAGGGCGACCAGTCCCCCGCGTCGCCGTTCGGGTTCGCGCGCCGCCTGCGCTCCGGCGGGGACGAGCGCCGAGATCGCCATGTCAGCCGGCCTCGGCTGTGAGATCCGCTTCCGCGGCCTCGTCGCGGGCGGCGGCATCCAAACCGAACGTGTGCTCGCGTCGCCATGCGACCCAGACCTCCGAGCCCGGGGAGAAGACCGAGCCGAAGACCAGGTTCTGCTCGAACACCGTCACTTCGCCGAGGCCCGAGATCTCGAGGATGTACTGCGTACTGGCCCCCGCGAAGGACACGTCGACGATGCGCCCGGGACCGAGGACGTTCTCGAGCCCGTCGCGAGGCGGCTCCGTTCCGAGGAGCCGCAGCTTCTCCGGCCGGATGCCGACGGTGATGCGGCCGGTGCGGGCGACGGCCCGCTCCTCCGGGAGGGCGACGACACCCCCTGCGGTGCGTGCCGTGAGCAGGCCGCCGGCGGTGGACTCCACCTCGGCGGGGAACAGGTTCGACTGACCGAGGAAGTTCGCCACGAAGCCGGTGCGCGGCAGTTCGTACAGCTCCTGCGGCGATCCGAGTTGCTCGATGCGCCCGTGGTTCATCACGGCGACGGTGTCGGCCATCGTCATGGCCTCCTCCTGGTCATGCGTGACGTGCAGGAACGTGAGACCGACCTCGGCCTGGATCGACTTGAGCTCCAGCTGCATCTGCCGGCGGAGCTTCAGGTCCAGGGCGCCGAGCGGCTCGTCCAGCAGCAGCAGGGCCGGACGGTTCACGATCGCGCGCGCGAGGGCGACGCGCTGCTGCTGTCCGCCGGAGAGCTGGCTCGGACGGCGCTCCGCGACATGATCGAGCTCGACGAGCCGCAGGGCCTCGTGCGCCTTGGGCACGGCATCCGAGACCTTCCGCCGGCGCAGCCCGAACGCGACGTTCTCCAGGACGGTCATGTGCGGGAAGAGCGCGTAGCTCTGGAACACGGTGTTGACGGGGCGCTTGTGGGGCTTGACGGCGGTCACGTCCTGCCCGCCGATCAGGATGCGCCCCTCGGACGGATCCTCGAGTCCCGCGACGAGGCGGAGCGTGGTGGTCTTGCCGCAGCCGGAAGGACCGAGCAGGGCGAAGAAGGACCCGGCGGGGATGAGGAGGTCGAGCTCCTCGATGGCCGTGAAGCCCGGGAAGACCTTGCGGATCCCCTGCAGCTGCAGATCGGCGCCCGCTTCGGCGAATGCTCCCTGTGCCATCTCAGGCGCCGAGACCCACGGCCTCGAACTCGGAGTTGTACTTCTGCTGCTCCTCGTTCGTGAGCGTGCGGAAGATGTGCGCCTGGGCGAGCGTCTCCTCGTTCGGGAAGATGAGCTGGTTCTCGACGAGCTCCGGATCGATCTCGGCCATCGCCTCCTGCGCACCGGCGACCGGGGTGATGTAGTTCACCCACGCGGCGACCTCGGCCGCCACCGCCGGGTCGTAGTAGTAATCGATGAGCTTCTCGACGTTGGTCTTCTGCTGAGAGCCGATCGGGATCATGAAGTTGTCGCTCCAGAGCGTGCCGCCCGAGTCGGGCAGCGCGAAGGCGAACTTGTCGCCGACCTCGTAGTTGATCGCGGTGATGTCCCCCGACCACACGATCGCCGCGAGGGTGTCCTCGTTCTTGAGGTCGTCCGCGTAGGAGTTGCCCTTGATGTTGCGGATCTGCCCGTTCGAGACCTGCTCGGCGAAGACGTCGAGTGCGTTCTGGAATTCGGTGTCGCCCCAGCCGGAGCCCGAGATGTCGACGCCCTGGCTCAGCATGATGAGCCCGATCGTGTCGCGCATCTCGCTGAGCACGCCGACTCGGCCCTGCAGCTCCGGCGCCCACAGGTCGTCGATGCTCTGCAGGCCCTGCGGAAGCTTGTCCTTGTTCCAGGCGATCCCGGCGAAGCCCGACTGCCACGGGAGCGAGTTCGCCCGGCCCGGGTCGAAGTCGGGGTTCTGCAGGCTCGGGTTGAGGTTGGCCGCGTTCGGCATGTTCGCCTTGTCGAAGGCCTGCGTGTAGCCGGAGGCGATCCAGATCGACGCCATCCAGTCGGTGAGGCAGACGGCATCCGCGCCGATGTCCTGCCCGAGGGCGAGCTGGTCGCGGACCTTGGCGAAGTACGTGTTGTTGTCGTCGATCGCGACGTCATAGTTGACGGTGAGGCCGGTCTGCTCCATGAACGCATCGAGCGTCGGGTGGTTGCCGTCGTCGTCCTCGTCCAGGTAGAACGACCAGTTGGCCCAGGTCAGGGTCTTCTGCGACGCCGAGAGGTCCTCGCCGGCGCTCGCCGACGCGGCGGGCGCGGACCCGCCGACGCGTCCGGAGCATGCGGCGAGGAAAGCGGCGAGCGACAGCGCGCCGGCTCCGCCGATCAGCCCACGACGACTGATCTGTGCCTGTCGCGCGTGCGCGATGAGCGCGCGGACGGCGGGGTCTTCGGGCAGGGGTCCACGGGGCATGGAGCACTCCTCAGGGGATGCGGGTACGTCGCTCACACGACGGCGGGTGAACCGATACTGCCACTTCACCCCCGGATTTCGGAACGGAATCCGCACATCGAAACATAACTTTCACATGAATCAGTGGCCCGAATGACACCGAGCGACGGTTTCCGTCGCGGAGCGTTGCCCATAGGCGCCCGCGGTGCCAGGATCGCTGCATGTCACACGCCGGCGGGATCGACGCGCTGTCGAAGCTGATCATCGAGCAGCTGCAGGAGGACGGGCGGCGCTCGTACGCGGAGATCGGTCGAGCCGTGGGCCTGAGCGAGGCCGCCGTGCGCCAGCGGGTGCAACGGCTCACCGACAGCGGCGCGATGCAGGTCGTCGCGGTCACGGACCCCATGCAGCTCGGCTTCCACCGCCAGGCGATGATCGGTCTGCGCGTGAGCGGGGATACGCGCGAGGTCGCGGCGGCGCTGGAGAAGATCTCCGCGGTCGATTACCTCGTGCTGACCGCCGGCAGCTTCGACATCCTCGCCGAGGTCGTCTGCGAGTCCGACGACGACCTCGTGGAGCTTCTGAACAGCCGGATCCGCTCCCTGCCGGGAGTGATCTCCTCCGAGACCTTCGTCTACCTCGGGTTGCGCAAGCAGTCGTACGACTGGGGAACGCGCTGACGAAAGCGCGTCCCCTCGTCGATCACTTCTTCTTGTCGGCGGCCCGGCGCTGCGCGCGGTTCTGCGGCACGGCGGCGGGGGCGCCCTCCGTGCGCTGACCGAACGCGCCGCGCGGCGCCTCAGCGACGGGTGCCGACGCGGCGGGGGCGGATGCCGTCGCCTGACGGAGCCTGTTCGTCGCCGCCTGCTGCACCTGGCCCCGGTCGTTGCGCACCTCGACCTCGCCGGCGTCGTTCGCGGCGGAATACTGCAGGCGCTGCCCCTCGACGGGAGTGACCGCGAGGCCCTTCGCCTCGACTTCGGCGGCCTCCGTCTGCCCTTCCGCGCGGCGCACCTCGACCTCGAGGTTGTAGAGGTAGCCGACCGACTCCTCCTTGATCTGCCCCATCATCGCCTGGAACATCTGGTATCCCTCGCGCTGGTACTCGATGAGAGGGTCGCGCTGGGCCATCGCCCGCAGGCCGATGCCGTCCTTCAGGTAGTCCATCTCGTAGAGGTGGTCGCGCCACCGGCGGTCGAGCACCTGCAGCACCACGCGACGTTCCAGTTCGCGCGTCGCCGCCTCGCCGAGGCTCTCCTCGCGCTTGCGGTACGCGATGAGCGCATCGGAGAGGATCTCGCGCTTGAGGCCTTCCGGCGTGATCCGCCCCTTCGTCCCGGCCTCCGAGACGACCTCGTCGATCGTGACGCCGACCGGGTAGAGGGTCTTCAGCTCGGTCCAGAGGGCGTCGAAGTCCCAGCTCTCGGTGTGCCCCGAGCCGGTGTGGTCGTCGATCACGGCGTTGATCGCGTCTTCGATGAAGTGCTGCACGCGGTCGGCGATGTCATCGCCCTGGAGCATGTGGCGGCGGTCCGAGTAGATCGCCTCACGCTGGCGGTTCAGGACGTCGTCGTACTTCAAGACGTTCTTGCGGATCTCGGCGTTGCGCCCCTCCACCTGGGACTGCGCGCTCTTGATCGCACGGCTCACCATGCCGGATTCGATCGCGACGTCGTCGGGGAAGTTCGTGCGGGCGAGGATCGCCTCTGCGGCGCCGGACTGGAACAGCCGCATGAGGTCGTCCGTGAGCGAGAGGTAGAAGCGGCTCTCCCCGGGGTCACCCTGACGACCCGAGCGTCCGCGGAGCTGGTTGTCGATGCGCCGCGACTCGTGCCGCTCGGTTCCGAGCACGTAGAGCCCGCCGGCTTCGACGACCTTTGTCGCCTCGACGGCGACCGTGTCGCGGGTGCCCTGGTAGACGGCATCCCATTCGGCTTCGTACTCGTCGGGGGTCTCGACCGGGTCGAGGCCCTTGGCCTTCATCTCCTGCACCGCGAGGAACTCGGCGTTGCCGCCGAGCATGATGTCGGTGCCTCGACCGGCCATGTTCGTGGCGACCGTCACGGCGCCCAGGCGCCCCGCGCGGGCGACGATCTCGGCTTCGCGCGCGTGGTTCTTCGCGTTGAGGACCTCGTGCTTGATGCCCTTCTTCGCCAGGAGCCGCGAGAGGTACTCGCTCTTCTCCACGCTCACGGTGCCCACCAGCACGGGCTGACCCTTCGCGTGGCGCTGGACGATGTCCTCGACGACCTGATCGAACTTGGCCTGCTCGTTCTTGTAGACCAGGTCGGACTGGTCCTTGCGGATCATCGGCTTGTTCGTCGGGATCGGGACCACGCCGAGCTGATACGTCGACATGAACTCCGCCGCCTCGGTCTCGGCGGTACCGGTCATTCCGGAGAGCTTGTCGTACAGGCGGAAGTAGTTCTGCAGCGTCACGGTGGCGAGGGTCTGGTTCTCGGCCTTGACCGGCACCGCTTCCTTCGCCTCGATCGCCTGGTGGATGCCCTCGTTGTAACGGCGGCCGACCAGGATGCGGCCGGTGTGCTCATCGACGATCATGACCTCGTCGTTCATGACGACGTAGTCCGAGTCCCGCTTGAACAGCGCGAGCGCCTTGATCGAGTTGTTCAGGAACGAGATGAGCGGCGTGTTGACCGACTCGTAGAGGTTGTCGATGCCGAGGTAGTCTTCGACCTTCTCGATGCCGGGCTCGAGCACACCGATCGTGCGCTTCTTCTCGTCGACCTCGTAGTCCACGCCCGCCTCGAGGGTCTTGGCGATCTTCGCGAACTCGACGAACCAGCGGTTCGCCTCGCCGGAGGAGGGACCCGAGATGATGAGCGGCGTCCGGGCCTCGTCGATCAGGATCGAGTCGACCTCGTCGACGATCGCGAAGAAGTGACCCCGCTGGACGAGGTCCTCCTTGCGCCAGGCCATGTTGTCGCGCAGGTAATCGAAGCCGAACTCGTTGTTCGTGCCGTACGTGATGTCGGCTTCGTACTGCTCGCGGCGGACGTCGGGCGTCTGCCCCGACACGATCGTGCCGGTCGTCATGCCGAGCGCGCGGTAGACGCGGCCCATGAGCTCGGACTGGTAGGACGCGAGGAAGTCGTTCACCGTGATGACGTGCACGCCCTTGCCGGCGATCGCGTTCAGGTAGGCGGCGAACACCGCGGTCAGGGTCTTGCCCTCACCGGTCTTCATCTCGGCGATGTTGCCGAGGTGAAGGGCGGCGCCGCCCATGATCTGCACGTCATACGGACGCTGGCCGAGCGTGCGACGCGCGGCTTCGCGGACGGCCGCGAACGCCTCCGGCATGAGCTGGTCGAGGGTCTCGCCGGCAGCGTGGCGGGCGCGGAGCTCGGCGGTCTCGCCGCGCAGCTCCTCGTCCGTGAGCTGCGCGTAATCCTCTTCGAGGGCGCCGACCGCCTTGACCACCTGCTGCAGGCGGCGGAGGATGCGTCCCTCGCCGGCGCGAAGCAGTTTCTCGAGCGGGTTGGCCACGAAGCATCTCCATCTGTCGGGTACGTCGCCGTTCGGCGCCGCCGCTGCCCCGCGCGAGGCGCGCAGGCATACACGGCCATGTTATCGGGCTGTGACCTTGGAGTGGGCTGGGATGCCGCGCCGCCCGGACCCGCCGACACGCTCGGCCGCGGCATCCCGAGCCGTGTCCGAGACCCTGCTTAGACTCGGGAACTGCATACCCGGTATGCACACGACGAACGGGAGCACGGCATGACGGTGAGGCAGAGCCTGCTCGCGATCCTCGACCAGGGACCCTGTTACGGCTATCAGCTGCGTGCCGAATTCGAACGTCGCACCGGGTCGGCGTGGCCGCTGAACGTCGGACAGATCTACAACACCCTCGATCGGCTCGAGCGCGACGGCCTGGTGGCGAAGGGCGATGCGGATGCCGAAGGGCACGTGTTCTACGAGATCACGGATGCCGGATCCCGCGAAGTGGACGCCTGGCTCGCCGATCCCGCCGGTGGCGCACCCGCGCGCGACGACCTGGCGATCAAGATCGCGGTGGCCGCGACCCTGCCCGGCGTCGACGTCACGGACGTGCTCGCGGCGGAGCGGCGGCAGTCGCAGAGCCGGCTCGACGCGTTGCGACGCCTCCCCCGGCCGATCGCCGAGACCGAGGCCGAGGCTCTCGCGCGCGAGATCGTGACCGACGCGAAGATCGCCCGCGCCGAGGCGGAACTGCGGTTCCTCGATCGCGCCGCGGAGCGCATCGCCGAGCGTCCCGCGCACACGATGGCCCTGCGGTTGTCCTCGGAGCGTCCGAAGCGCGGGCGGCCGGCGAAGGCGCCCGCCGCCTGATCGCCTGCGGCCGCGCGGCCGCGCGGACTAACCTGAAGCGTGACTTCCGTCGATGAATCCGCCCAGACGCCCGCGCTGACCTTCGCCGATCTCGGATTGGGTGAGGCGGTTCTGAAGGCGCTCGGCGATGTCGGCTACGAAACGCCGTCCGCGATCCAGGCGGCGACGATCCCGACTCTGCTGTCGGGTCGCGACGTGGTGGGCCTCGCGCAGACCGGGACGGGCAAGACCGCGGCGTTCGCCCTGCCGATCCTCGACCGTCTGGATGTGTCGCAGAAGACGCCGCAGGCTCTCGTGCTCGCTCCGACGCGCGAGCTCGCCCTGCAGGTGTGCGAGGCGTTCGAGAAGTACGCCGCGCACACGAAGGGCGTTCACGTCCTGCCGGTGTACGGCGGTCAGGGCTACGGCGTCCAGCTCTCCGCACTTCGCCGCGGCGTGCACGTCATCGTCGGCACCCCGGGCCGGATCATGGACCACCTCGACAAGGGCACGCTCGATCTGTCGGAGCTGAAGTACCTGGTTCTGGACGAAGCCGACGAGATGCTGAAGATGGGCTTCGCGGAAGACGTCGAGACGATCCTCGCCGACACCCCCGCGACCAAACAGGTCGCCCTCTTCTCGGCCACGATGCCCGCGACGATCCGCCGGATGTCGCAGCAGTACCTGCACGACCCCGAAGAGATCACGGTCAAGACGAAGACGACGACGTCGGCCACGATCACGCAGCGCTATCTCGTGGTCTCCTACCCGCAGAAGATCGACGCGCTCACCCGCATCCTCGAGGTGGAGAACTTCGAGGGCATGATCGTGTTCGCGCGCACGAAGAGCGCGACCGAGGAGGTCGCCGAGAAGCTGCGGGCGCGCGGGTACTCCGCCGCCGCGATCAACGGCGACATCGCGCAGGTCCAGCGCGAGCGCACGGTGAACCAGCTCAAGTCGGGCAAGCTCGACATCCTCGTCGCCACCGACGTCGCAGCCCGCGGGCTCGACGTCGAGCGCATCTCCCACGTCGTGAACTTCGACATCCCCACCGACACCGAATCGTATGTCCACCGCATCGGCCGCACCGGCCGGGCGGGGCGCACCGGCGACGCGATCAGCTTCGTGACCCCGCGCGAGCGCGGCCTCGTCCGCGCGATCGAGCGCGCGACGCGGCAGGAGCTCACCGAGATGCAGCTGCCGAGCGTCGACGAGGTCAACGAGACGCGCTTGTCGCGGTTCGACGACCGCATCACCGCGGCGCTGTCCGAAAGCGAGCGGATCGACCGGTTCCGCGACATCGTGGCGCACTACGTGCGGCACCACGACGTCCCCGAGGTCGACGTCGCGGCGGCGCTCGCCGTCGTCGCGCAGGGCGAGTCCCCTCTGCTGCTCGAGCCCGATCCGGAGCCCCGCCGCAGCGTCGGCGAGCGCTCGGAACGCGGCGAGCGCCCCGGCCGCTTCGACCGCGATGACCGCCCCGAGCGGCGTCCCCGACCGGACGGGGGGCGCATGCGCACGTATCGCATCGCCGTGGGCAAGCGCCAGCGCGTCGAGCCGAGGCAGATCGTGGGCGCGCTCGCGAACGAGGGCGGCCTGAGTCGCGGCGATTTCGGGGCGATCCAGATCCGCCCCGACTTCTCGCTCGTGGAGCTCCCGGCCGACCTCCCCGCGTCGACCCTGGACCGGCTCGCGGACACCCGCATCTCGGGCAAGCTCATCGAACTGCGCCCCGACACCGGCGCCCCGGGGCGTCGCTACGCGGACGATCGCCCTACCCGGCCGTCGCGCGACGACCGTCCGCCGCGGAAGCCGCGGCACAAGGGGTCTCCGGAGGCCTGAGGACCGGCATCCGCCCACCGCGAAACCGAGCGGACGATCAGCCCCGCGAACCTAGGATCGATTCATGGCTGGTTTGTGGGGCAAGCGCAGACGTGAAGAGCAAGCGGCGCTGGATGCGCAGGATGCGGACCTCGCCCGCCGCGCCCGCAGCTCGCTCGTCGCGGTCGACGAGCGCATCCGCACGACCGCCGATGAGCTCGACTTCGCCGTCGCGGAGCTCGGCGAGGGTCCGACGAAGGACGTGCGCGACGCGCTGCAGGCCGTGCGCACGCACCTGGGCGAGGCCTTCCACCTGCACCAGCTGAACCACGACGAGATCCCGGACACACCGGAAGAGTTGCGCACGCGCAACGCGCGCATCGTGCAGCTGTGCGAGTGGGCGGAAGAGCTGCTCGATGACCGGACCGAGGCGCTCGCGGCCGACATCGAACGGGTGCGTCGTGCGCCGGAGATCCTCGCGCAGGTCCGCGTCGACATCGAGACGCTCACCGAGCGTCTGCCGCATGCGCGTGTCACCCTCGATCGGCTCGCACAGCGCTACAGCGCGGCGGCGCTGCGGCAGGTGGCCGACGGACCCGATGAGGCCGAGCAGCTCCTCACCTTCGCCGCGCACAGCGCGGACGTCTCGTTCCGCCGCCGTGAGGCCGAGCGACGCGAAGAGGCGAACCTCGCGCTGGAGACCGCGACGGAGGCGGTGCGCCGCGCGGCCGCGATCATCGACGGCATCGAGGACTTCGAGATCGAGGCGCTGCGCGCCGAGTCCACGCTCGCCGATGTGATCGCGGACTCCCGCGGCGACCTGGTGGCCGCGCGCGACGCCCCCCAGGTTCCTGCGGTCACCGCTGCGGCGGCCGCGCTCGAGGCGGCGCTCGCGGCGCTGCCGCCGTCGCGCGAGAAGGCAGACCCGTTCACGCAGCTGTCGCAGCTGCGCGAAGCCAACAGCGGGCTGGATGCCGCGATCGCGGTGGCCCGCGAGCGAGCAGCGCGGCCGATCCCCTCGGTCGCGCACGTGCGCCACGCGCTGGATGACGCCGACCGTCAGATCGCGGTCGCCCGCAATGTGATCGCCGGCCATCGCGGCTGGATCGGCGCGGATGCCCGCACGAGGCTCGCGGAGGCGGAGCGGTCGCGCATCGACGCGGAACCGCTCACGACCGACGAGGACACGCGCGAGGAGGCGATGATCCTCGCACGGCGGGCGGGCGCCCTCGCGAACGAGGCGCTGCACCTCGCCCAGCGCGACATCGATTCGTCCCGTCCGCAGGATTCCGGATGGGGCGGCCAGGGCGGCGGCCGCCGTGGCGGGATGGGTGACGCGATGGGCGGCATCCTCGGGGGAATGGTGATCGGCAGCCTGCTCGGCGATTTCTTCGACGGCTGAGCCGCTCGCCCGGACATGCGAAACGGGGCGCCCCGCGGACGCCCCGTTTCGTTGCTCTGTCAGGAAACGGCCACCGGCGCGTTCTGCGTCGTGAGCGAAATCACTCCGTAGTCCCAGCCCTTGCGGCGGTACACGACGCTCGGGTGGTCGGTGCGGGCGTCGATGAACAGGAAGAAGTCGTGGCCGACGAGCTCCATCCGGTCCACGGCCTCCTCGACCGACATCCACTCCGGTTCGAACTCCTTCGTGCGGATCACGACCGGGGTGTAGTCGGGTTCGTCCTCGTTGCCGGTCACGATGGGGATCTCCCCTGTCGCGACGGCACGGATGACATCCAGCGAGGCCGGCTGCACGTCGATTCCGGAGAGCTCTCCGCTCCCCTTCTCGAACTTCGCGCCCCGCGGGTGGTTGCGCGCATCGACGCGCTTGTCCTTCGCGCGACGCAGCTGTTCGCACAGCTTGTCGACCGCCATGTCCAGCGCCGCGAACTTGTCGCCGTCGGTGGCCTCGGCCCGGACGACCGGACCCTTGCCCGCGAGCGTGAGCTCGACCGTGTCGTCCTCCATCCGGCCGTTGTGGTAGGCGCGATGGGTCACTTTGACGTCGACACGCTGCGCGCGCGGAGCGAGGTGCTCTATGCGGGCGGCCTTGTCTTCGACGACCGAGCGGAAGCGATCGGTGATACCCACTCCCACGCCGACGATGCTGGTTTCCATCCCTGACCTCCTTGTTCCGGTCCACCCGGTCAAGGGCGGACCCTGAGTCGCCTTGTGCCCCCCACGCTAGTCCGGCCGGGACCCGGTGTCACGCGAAGCGCCCATGTCCGCGCTCGGTATCCCGTCAGGATCCGCTGTGAGCGCCGGAGCGTCGCGCCGTGGCCGCGATCGTCGCCGCGCCGACCACCTCGGCTCCGGCCGCGCGCAGGGCGCGTACCGCCTCCGCGAGGGTCGCTCCGGTCGTGACGACGTCGTCGAGCACGATCACCCGGACGCCGGGCGCGGCCCGCGATCTCATGACGCCCGCGACGTTGCGACGGCGCTCCTCGGCGCCGAGCGCCCGTTGGTCGGCGGACGCACGGACGGTGCGCAGCAGTCGCTCGGTGCGCAGCCCCGCGCTACGGGCGACGAGGTCGACGACGCGGTACCCGCGGCGGCGGTAGGCGGCGCGCGACGTGGGCACCGGCACGAGCACGACATCCCCGCGCGCAGACGCGAGGACGGATGCCGACGCTTCGGCCACGGCCGCGGACAAGGCGCACGCCAGGTCGCGGGCGAGACCCGTCCGCCCGTCCTCCTTGAGGGCGCGGATCACCCGCGCGGCCACTCCCGCGAAGGCCAGGGCGCTCCATACCGGCACCTCGCCCGGACGCCGCACCACTTGCGGCGCGAGCGCCGCGGCACAGCGCTCGCACAGGGCGATGTCGGGGTCGTCGCAGCCGGCGCACGAGGTCGGCAGGAGGAGGGCGAGCGCATCGGCGAGTGCTTCGCGCATCGTCCTGATCGCCCAACCCGCATCACCCATCCCGGAACTGTCCCGCGCACGGACGCATCGCGGAGCGGCATCCGCTCGGCATGTGCACAACGTCCGCGCCTGCCCCGGCTGGGGAGGAGGCGCTACTGCGGAGAGCCCTGCTGCGTCGCGAGGATCGTGATCCCGTTTTCGGTGCGCTGCCAGTTCGCGCCGCGCTTGACGTAGAGCGCGCCGTCGTCCGTGCGCAGTCGCACCGTCGAGATCGACGTCGCCCCCGCGACGGATGCCGCGCCCTGCGGCGCCCCGATCGTCGTGGCTGGTCCGCCGACGAGCTGCTCGGTGAACAGCGGACCGCCGGATTCGCTGCTGAGGACGCCGACGCTCGTGTCGTCCAGCCAGGCGAGGGCGGTCCCGGAACCGGTGAGCGGACCGAGCGGAACAGCTTCGCCCAGACGCACGGGAACGGCTTCCGTCCCGCGGACGATTCCCGCGACCCACACCTCGGAGCGGCCTCCGGTGATCAGGACGGCGGCGATTCGGGTGCCGTCGCGCGAGATCGCCATCGCGACGACTTCGGATGCCGCCGGCCACGCGTCCGCGACGATGCTCTGCTGGCCGGACACCGAGAACGCCGTGAGCGCGGACGGCTGGTCGCGCGGCACGCTCCAGATGAAGCCGAACGGGTCGACACCGGGATTGATCAGGCCGGAACGCGAGTCGACCACCGCGACGGGCGACTCGGCGGGCACCCGGGCGACCTCTCCCCCGACCAGGCGCACGGCGGCGACGTCGCGGTCGGCGGAGACCTGGATCGCCAGGGGATCCACGAGCTCCATCGCGTCCGAGAGCCCGGGGATCGGCGTCAGCTCGTCGCCGGCGAGGAAGCCGAAACCCGCGTCGGTCTGCACGAGCGGTGGTCCGGTCACGCGCGTGGACTGGGTCGTCGTGGCCTCGGCGCTCAGGGGTGTCGACGCCACCGACATCTGCACGGCCGAGACCCCCGCCGAGGCGAGGCTCGCCTCGAGCTGGGCCTGCATGCGGTCGAGCGTCGTCGCTTCCACCGCGAGCGCCTCCGGGGTGAGACTCACCTGGGCCACGCCGGACTCCAGCGGCACGGAAGGACGCGCGAGCGTGACGCTCTCCGGGAATGCGTCCTCCACCGCATCGGCGAGCCATGAGCTCGGCGATCCGTTCACAAGCGCGCGCGTGATGCGCGTCGCGGCGTTCGTCGTCGGGAACCAGCGCACATCGGGGACCAGGAACCGGTAGGTCGGATCGAAGTAGCTGAGCGAGTAGCGGTGGAAGACGTTCGTGAAGACATCGCGGTCGATCACAACGCCGTCCGGAGCCTCGGTGATGCGCCATTCGCCGTCGTCCTGCTGGGCGAGTCGGAAAGACAGCTGGGTGATGCCCGCGTCGGGCTGATACGCGCCTGTGCCGTCGACGCTCCCGACGGACGCGATCGCGACCTCGACCGCCCCCTCACTCGTCGGGATCGACTCGCGATCATCGGGGAGGTCGATCGTGACGCTCGCCTCGGGATTCCACGTCTCGCGGATCGACGGCGCGAGGAACATCCGGGCGACCTCCCAGTTCGCGGCCGGTCCCGGCCCCGAACCCGCGCGGATGAAGCCCTCCACGATCTGCTCCGGCGATGCGCCCGGTTGCGGCTCATCGGGGCGGAACAGGAACTCCGGCGATCCGGCGTCCTCGCCCGCCGAGAGCCCGGGGTTCACCGGGCCGCTCATCGGCAGCCCGGCACACGCGGAGAGCACGAGCGCGCCGATCACGAGCAACGCCGACAGGATGCCGCGCCGCCGGCTCACGACGCACCCCCGCGGCCCGAGGCCTCGGCGGCGGCATCCATCGAGACGATCTCGATCGGCTGGGTGAGCCCGAGCGCATCGATCGCGGCGATCGCGTCGTCACCCGGGTCGACCGGCACCGGGGAGGCGGCCGTCAGGTGGCCGGACTGACGCGGCAGCGTGAGCACGAAGTTGGACCCGCGGCCGAGTTCGGACCAGACCGACAGCTCGCCGCCGTGCAGTCGCGCGTCTCCGAGGGCGATCGAGAGACCGAGGCCGGTCCCGCCGATCGTCCGCGTGCGAGATGGGTCGGCGCGCCAGAAGCGGTCGAAGACACGGTCGACGTCCTCGGGCTTCATACCGAGCCCGAAGTCGCGCACGCCGATCGCGACGGCCTGCTGGTCGCTGTCGACCGTGATCACGATCGGCCTGCCCTCGCCGTGCTCGATCGCGTTGCCGATCAGGTTGCGCACGACCCGCCGCACACGTCGCGGATCCATCTCCACCGGCGAGTACCCGCCGGGGGCGACGAGCCGGATGTCGCTGCCGTGCTGGTCGGCGAGCTGCTGCATGGAGCCGATGACGTCTTCTGCCAGGTGGGCGAGACTCGTGGGCTCGAGTTCGAGCTGCACCGACCCGGCGTCGTAACGGCTGATCTCGAGCAGATCGGTCAGGAGCGTCTCGAAGCGCTGCACCTGCGCGTTGAGCAGTTCGGCCGCGCGCGCCGTGGCCGGGTCGAACTCGTCGCGCTGATCGTTGATCATGTCGGCGGCGAGGCGGATCGTCGTGAGCGGCGTGCGCAGCTCGTGGGAGACGTCAGACACGAAGCGCTGCTGCACGAGCGAGAGGTCGGCGAGCTCCTTGATCTGCGACTCGATGCTGTCGGCCATCGCGTTGAACGATCGACCGAGGGTCGCCAGCTCGTCCTCGCCGCGCACCGGCAGTCGCACGCCGAGCTCTCCGGACGCGAGCTTCGCACTCGTGTCGGCCGCCTCGCCGATCGGGATCGTCACCGAGCGCAGGACGAACCACGAGATCGCCCCGATCAGGACGATGAGCGAGATGCCGACGATCCACAGGGTCGCCTGCACGAAACCGAGGGTCTGCGATGCGCTGCCGAGGTCGTATGCCAGATAAAGCTCGTAACCGCCCACGTCCGGTACGGACAGCTGCTGCCCCACGACGATCCCGGGCACGGGCCCGTCCGTCAGGGGAAGCGACACCGACTGCCACCACTGCTGGTTCGCGGAGGACTGCACTGCTTCGCGGAGTCCTTCGGAGATGACGTCCTCGGTGAGCCCCCGCACGGTGAAGTCCTGGGGCGCGAGCTGAGAGGGGGTCCGGTCGATGCGGAACGCGGCGATCAGGTCGGTGGAGGACCGCTCGGCGAGCGTGTCGCGGACGCTGGTCATGAGGTTCTGGATCTGGATGCTGTCGCCCTGCACCGCCGCGGCGTCCAGCGTCGCCTGCGCCGCTTCGGTCGCGCGCTGCGAGTCGGCGAGCACCTGGTCTTTCCTGGCCTGGAACAGATCGTTCTGGATCGCGAGCGCCATCCAGATGCACGCCACGAGGATCGCGAGCGCCGTCAGGGCGAGGGTCACCAGGATCGTGCGGAACCGCAGCGACCGGCGCCAGAGGCCGGCGAGGTCATCGGGCCAGGCACGCCAGTTGCGCCATGCGATCAACGGGCGACGAGTCTGCACGACCGGCTGCGCGAACGTCCCGGTCGGCACGCCGGCGGTCGTCCCGGGGACGCCGACGGGAGGCACGACGACCTCAGACCACGGCGCCGGCGCGGTAGCCGACGCCGCGCACCGTCGTGACGATCTTCGGGTTGTCGGGGTCGAGCTCGACCTTGGCCCGCAGGCGCTGCACGTGCACATTCACCAGGCGGGTGTCGGCCTTGTAGTGGTAGCCCCACACCTGCTCGAGCAGCATCTCGCGCGAGAACACCTGCTGCGGCTTGGAGGCGAGCGCGACGAGCAGTTCGAACTCCAGCGGCGTGAGCGCGATCGGCTCGTCGTGGCGCCGCACCTCGTGCGCGGCGACGTCGACCGTCAGATCGCCGATGCGCAGCGTCTCGTTCAGCGGCTGCGCGGCCGGCCGGAGGCGCGTCCGGATGCGGGCGACGAGCTCCTTCGGGTTGAACGGCTTGACGATGTAGTCGTCGGCGCCGGACTCGAGACCCTTCACGACGTCGGCCGTGTCGGTGCGGGCGGTCAGCATGATGATCGGGATGCCGGACTCGGCGCGCACGCGCGTGCAGATCTCGATGCCGTCCATGCCGGGCAGCATGAGGTCCAGCAGCATGAGGTCGGGACGCTCTTCCCGCCAGATGTCGACGGCCTTGAGCCCGTCCGCGCAGAAGACCGTGTCGAATCCCTCGGTGCGCAGGACGATGCCGATCATCTCGGCCAGGGCGGTGTCGTCGTCGACCACCAGGATGCGTGATGTCATCTCGCGCGTTTCAGTCCTTTGCGTCCGGCCGGGGGCACGGCACTGCTCGCGCGTCCCCGTGCGCTCCCCACAGAGTAGTCGAAGACGCCTGAAGACAGGCCGAGGGGGCGCTCGGCGGACGCTGAAGCGCCGCAGAACCGTCGGAAGGGTGTGAAACGATGGGGAACCACGATCACGAGGAGGCGCATCCGTGACCGCCTATCCGGCCTGGACCCCGGCGTCCCGCCCCGGCATCATCCCGCTCCGGCCCCTGACGTTCGGCACGATCCTCGGACGCTCGTTCGCTGCGCTCCGCCAGAACCCGCGCGTGCTCCTCGGCTTCGCGCTGTGCGTGCAGACCGCGGCGTACATCCTCGTCCTGCTGGGTGTGGGCGCGGTCGCCCTCGCCTCCTTCACCCGCCTGGACACGCTGCGCGAGGGCACGGACGAGTTCAACGCCGTGCTGGCCGGGTCGGTCGCGGTCACCGCGATCGCGGCGTTCGTCCTGGGCCTGGCCTCGGCGGCGCTCGGCGTGATCGTGCAGGGCATCGTCGTCACGGAGGTCGCGCACGCCGCCGTCGCCGAGAAGCTCACTCTGCGCGCCCTCTGGCAGCAGCTCAAGCCCGTGGTCTGGCGTCTGATCGGCTACTCGTTCCTGCTGACCCTGGCTGTCCTCGTCGTGATCGCCGTCGTGGCCGCCGGTGTGATCGCGGTGGGGGTGGCCGCCCTCCCCGTCGCGATCGGACTCACCGTGCTCCTGATCCTCGCGGCGGTTCCGCTCACGCTCTGGCTCAGCACGAAGCTCCTGCTCGCGCCCGCGGCGATCATCCTCGAGCACGCGACGATCCGCGGCGCCGTCGTCCGTTCGTGGACGCTCATCCGCGGGCGCTTCTGGCAAGCGCTCGGCATCGTCGTCATCATCTCGCTCACGTTCGGCGCGATCGCGCAGGTGATCAGCCTGCCGTTCTCGTTCCTCTCCAGCGGCCTGACCACGATCATCGCGCCGACCGGAGCCCCGGAGCCGAGCGCGATCATCGCGATCATCGCCGGCGCCGTCCTCACCCAGGTCGTCACGCTGCTCATCCAGTCCGTCGCCGTCGTCGTCCAGGCCACCGCCACCTCGATCATCTACATCGACTGCCGGATGCGGCGCGAAGGCCTCGACCTCGACCTGCTCACCTACATCGAGCGGCGCGACGGCGGTGCGACGGCCCTCCCCGATCCGTATCGCGAGAACGTCGGGCGCGAGATCGCTCCGCGCCCGACGGCGTACGCCCCGGGCTACGGCGCCTACCCGCCGCCTCCGTACCCGGGCCCGTCGGCCGCTCCGGGCTCCGCGACGGCCCCCGGCTACGCTCCCGCCCCCGGCTACGCGCCAGCCCCTGGTCACCCTCCCACCCCGGGCTACGCGCCCGCTCCGGGCTACGCGCCCGCGCCGGGCTACGCGCCTCCCCCGCCGTATTCACCGCCCCCGGCATCCGCCGCGCCTCCTGATCCGACGGACGACGCCCCGCCGACCCGCTGGACGGCGCCGGGAGCGCGTCCCGACAGGGCCGACCCCGACTCGCCGTGGTCCTGACCGCCCTTCCGCGGCTGTCCGCCTCCGTCCCGCCCCTCACTCCGGACGGCGACGAGGCGCGCCGGTGGGCCGAGCAGGAGCTCTCCGATCCGGCGTACGCCGCGGCTCAGCCCACGCCGCTGGACCTCATCGCTCGCGCGGTCGGCGATTTCTTCGCCTCGCTTTTCGGCACCCAGCTCGAGGGTGAATGGGGTCCGTGGGTCGCGCTGATCGCCGCGATCGTCGTGGTCCTCGTGATCGTGGCAGCGTTCCTCATCTGGGGAGTCCCCCGCGCCACCGGGCGGCGCCGAAGGGCGGAGGACCCGTTCCGGACCGACGACGGCCTGTCCGCCTCCCGATTGCGTGACGACGCCGCCGCCCGCGCCGCGGCCGGCGAGTGGGACGCCGCGATCGTGCTGCGCTTCCGCGCACTCGCGCGCGGGCTGCTCGAACGCGGCGCCGTCGACACCCCGCCCGGAGCAACCGTGCACGCCTTCGCGCGGTCGGCCGCACGAGCGTTCCCCGCCGAGGCCGATGTCCTGGAAGGGGCCGCGGCGGGCTTCGACGACGTCCGCTACCTGCGTCGTCCCGGCACCTCCGAGCTCTACGCGCGCATCGTCGCGGTCGACGAGCAGGTGACCCGCACCCGCCCCGTGCTGCCCGAGTCCGCAGGTCTCACGGAGGCGGCCCGATGACCGCGGCGACCGTGGCCGCCGATCCGGCATCGGGCACGACAGCGCCTTCCCGGCGACGACGCGTCACCGCGTGGATCGCGATCGCCGCCGTGCTGATCGGCGTCGGGATCGCAGGCACGGCCCTGGCCGGCCTCGGCCGCTGGAGCGAGCGGAACGTGCTCGATCCCGAGTCCGCCGGTCCCACCGGCGCGCAAGCCCTCGTCGAGATCCTCCGCGACCGAGGAATCGACGTCACCGTCGTCCGCGACCGCGCCGCGGCGCGCGAGGCGCTGCAGCGCGGCGCGGCCACGCTCGTGGTGCCCGACGCACCGTCCCTGTCCGACGACGGCCTCACCGCGGTGACGGATGCCGCCGCCGACGTCGTCCTGATCGACCCGCGCGCCCGCACCCTGCGACTGCTGCTGCCGGGATCGTCGACGTCGGGCGTGGGGCCGGGCACCGTCGTCGACGGCGCCTGCGCCCTCGCCGCGGCCGAGCGCGCGGGCGGCGTCGCACCCGGCGCGATCTACCAGTCCGGCGCCGGTATCGACGCGTGCTACGCGACCGGAGGCGGCTACGGACTGCTCTCCGGCACACGAGACGGTCGTCCGCTCACGGCGGTGGACGGGCGGGCGCTCTTCACGAACGAGCATCTCGCCGAGAACGGCAATGCCGCCCTCGCCGTCAACCTGATGGGGCGGCATCCGACGGTCATCTGGTGGATGCCCGCCCTGACCGACACCGATCTGATCGACGGCGATCCGTCGCTGGGCGAGCTCACCCCGCCGTGGGTGAGCCCGGTGATCGTGCTGCTGCTGGCCTCAGGGGTCGCGGCGGCGATCTGGCGCGGGCGGCGCTTCGGCGCGCTCGTCGCCGAGCGCCTCCCGGTGACCGTCCGCGCGGGAGAGACCACCGAGGGCAGGGCGCGGCTGTACGCGCACGCCCGGGACGCGCTGCACGCCGCCGACCAGCTGCGGATCGGCGCGCTGTCCCGGCTCGCCGCGCTGCTGGGCCTGGGCCCGCAGGCGGCGGCCGGAGAGATCGCGGATGCCGCCGCCGCGCGCACCGGATGGGACCGCGGCGCCGTGCGCGGCATCCTGATCGACGCGACACCCCGCACCGACGCCGATCTGGCGGAGCTGCACCGACGGCTGAAAGACCTCGAACGGGCCGTGCACGTGCGTGTGCGACCCGAGACCGCACGTGACGAAAGGACCACCCGATGAGCGATCCGACCCCGCCCCCGACCGCAGACGACGCCGCCCTGCGCGAAGCGATGAACCGGGTGCGCCTCGAAGTCGGCAAAGCCGTGATCGGCCAGGACGGCACCGTCACCGGGCTGCTGATCGCTCTCCTCTCGCGCGGACACGTGCTCCTGGAGGGCGTCCCGGGTGTGGCCAAGACCCTGCTCGTGCGAGCCTTCAGCACCGCCCTCGGGCTCGACACGAAGCGCATCCAGTTCACGCCCGATCTCATGCCCGGAGATGTGTCCGGATCCCTCGTGTACGACGCGAAGGCCGGCGAGTTCGAGTTCCGCGAAGGACCGGTCTTCACGAACGTCGTCCTCGCCGACGAGATCAACCGCACGCCGCCCAAGACCCAGTCGGCGCTGCTCGAGGCGATGGAGGAGCGGCAGGTCTCCACCGACGGCGTGACCCGGCGGCTGCCGGACCCGTTCCTGGTCGCCGCGACGCAGAACCCGATCGAGCAGGAGGGCACCTACACGCTCCCCGAGGCGCAGCTGGACCGGTTCCTCCTCAAGCTGATCGTCGAGATCCCCGCGCGGGACGCCGAGCTCGCCGTCCTCCGCCGCCACGCCGAGGGCTTCGACCCGCGCGACCTCGCCGCGGCCGGGATCGGACCGGTCGTGAGCGCCGCCGAGATCCACGCGGCACAGCAGGCGGCGGCATCCGTCACGGTCTCGGACGACGTCCTCGGCTACGTCGTCGACCTCGCCCAGGCGACCCGTCGGAGCCCTTCCGTGCAGCTCGGCGTGAGTCCGCGCGCGACGACCGCGCTGCTGGCGGCGGCGAAGGCGTGGGCGTGGCTCGGCGGATACCCGGCGATCACCCCCGACCACGTGCAGACGATGCTCGTGCCGACATGGCGGCACCGGCTGAGGCTGCGACCGGATGCCGAACTCGAGGGCGTCTCGGTCGACGCGGTGCTCGGTTCCGTGCTGCAGCAGACCCGCGTTCCGATCTGACGTGTTCGTCACCGGCCGCCTCCCCCTCCTCGTCGCCCTCGGCGCCGTGCCCGTCGTGCTGCTCTCGCTCGCGGGTGTGAATGCATGGATCGGCGCGGCGGGCTGGCTGCTCCTGTGCGCGGCTGCGGCGCTCGGCGACGCGGCCCTAGCTCCCGACCCCCGCGTCCTGCGGGTCAACCGCGATGAACCCGCCCGCGCGCTGCTCGGCCAGCGTGTGGAGACCGGCATGTGGCTGACCAACCCCGGGGAGCGCCGGGTGCGCGGGCGGATGCGCGACGCCTGGCAGCCGACCGCGGGAGCGCCGGAGGCGCGCATCCCGATCGATGTGCCTGCCGGAGAGCGTCGCCGCGTCACCGTGCCGCTGGCGCCGCGGCGCCGGGGCGAGCTGAGGTCGGAGTTCGTCGCCGTGCGCGCGGACGGTCCTCTGGGACTCGCGGGCAGGCAGGCCACGGTGACGTCGCGGGGCAGCATCCGGGTCCTTCCCCCGTTCACGGCACGACGTCACCTGCCGTCGCGGCTCGCGCGGCTGCGCGAGCTGGACGGCAACACGAGCGTGCAGGTGCGCGGGCAGGGCACCGAGTTCGACAGCCTTCGCGAATACGTGCGCGGAGACGACGTGCGCTCGATCGACTGGCGCGCCACGGCCCGGGCGGGCACGACGATGCTGCGCACGTGGCGGCCCGAGCGCGACCGGCACGTCGTGATCGTGATCGACACGGGGCGCACTGCGGCGGCGCGCGTCGGCGACGGCGTGCGCCTGGATGCCGCGATGGAGGCGGCTCTGCTGCTCGCCGCCCTCGCATCCCGCGCAGGCGACCACACGCATCTGCTCATGTTCGACCGGACGACCCGGGCGCGCGTGACTCGGGTGGATGGCCCTTCGCTGCTGCCCGCGCTCGTGGACGCGATGGCGACCGTCGAGCCGCAGCTGATCGACACGGACTGGGACGCGGCGTTCGCCGCGGTGCGGAGCCTCACCTCTCGCCCGTCGCTCGTCGTGCTGCTGACGGCGCAGGATGCTCCGGATGCCGCTCGCGGGTTCCTCGGATCCCTTCCCGCCCTCGCCCGCCGCGCGCACGTGCTCGTCGGCACGGTGACCGACGCCGAGCGGGTGCCGGCAGCGGACGCCGCGGACGCCGCGGCGGCGTACCGCGAGGCCGACGCGGAGCGCGCCTCCCGCGACGCCGCCGCGGTCGCCGCCGAGGTCGCCCGCGCGGGCGGCGAAGCGATCAGCGCGGATGCCGAGGCCCTGCCGCCCCGGATCGCCGACCGCTATCTGGCGCTGAAGGCGGCGGGGCGACTCTGACGCCGCCGCGACGGGACGAACATGACGCCGGATGACCGGCATCCGCGCCCTGCCGACCACGCTCCCTGGGAAGTTGCTGAGCATGCCCTAGGCTCTGGGTCGGCGGATCCGCCGCCCGTTCCGATCAGAAGGAGCTTCGAGTCATGAGCGACCCGCGTCCTGACAAGCCCGTCGAGCCGACCGAGCTCGATCACACCCCCGCGGAGGTCCCGGCCGGACCCTCGACCGCGGCCACCCTCATCGCTGAGGCGTTCGGCACCCTGCTGCTGGTCCTCGGCGTCATCAGCACGGCCCTGTTCGCTGCGAACTTCGGCGCGAGCGACAACGGCACTTCGCTCGGCGTCGGCTTCACCGGCGTCGCCCTCGCCGTCGGCATCACCGTGATCGCGGGCGCGTACGCGTTCGGTCCGATCTCGGGTGGCCACTTCAATCCGGCCGTGACCCTGGGCCTCGCGGCCGCGGGTCGCTTCCCCTGGAAGAGCGTCATCCCCTACGTGATCGCCCAGATCGTCGGCGGTCTCGTCGCGACGACCCTGATCGTGCTGATCGGCATCTTCGGCCCGGACGGCTGGCTGTCCGCGGCGCAGGACGGCGGGTTCGCGAGCAACGGCTTCGGTGAGCTCTCCCCCGGCGGCTTCGGCCTGGGTGCGGCGATCATCGTCGAGGTGCTGTTCACGGCGCTGTTCGTCACGGTGATCCTCGGTGTCACGCACTCCACGCGCGGCTCGAACTTCGCGGGCCTCGCGATCGGTCTGACCCTCGTGCTCATCCACCTCGCGATCATCCCCATCGACAACGCGTCGGTGAACCCGGCCCGTTCGATCGCGACCGCGGTGTACGGCGGCGGCCTGGCGTTCAGCCAGGTGTGGGTGTTCATCGTGTTCCCGATCATCGGCGGTCTCATCGCCGGCTTCGCCTACCGGGCGCTGTTCGACGGGACCCGCAAGAAGGCCTGAGTCTGCTCTGCCGAAAAGGGCCGGTCCGCTTCGCGGCCGGCCCTTTCGCTTTGCCGGGGTCAGCCGGCGGTGAGCGTGGGGGTGCCGGCCTCGTACTCGGTCACGTCGCCCGTCTCGCCGCGCCGATGCGCGCGGCCGCCGACGAAGACCATGTAGAACACGAAGACCCCGAGCGCGAGGGCGCCGATGCCGATCTTCACGGGCCACGGCCAGGGCTGGGCGGTCACGAACCCCTCGATCAGGCCCGACAGTCCGAGGGCGATCACGAGCCCGAGCGCGATCGTCGCGAGGGAGCGACCGGCAGCGGCCAGCGCCTCCCCGCGGGAGCGCCGTCCGGGGGCGACCCAGGCCCAGCAGATATGAAGCCCCGCCGCGCCGGCGACGAAGATGCACGTCAGCTCGAGCAGGCCGTGCGGGAGGATGAACAGCAGGAACACATCCCCGCGGTCGAACGCGAGCATGACCGCGGCGGCGGTGCCCACGCCCACGGCGTTCTGCACGAGCACCATGATCGGCCAGATGCCGGTGATGCCGAAAAGAACGCACTGCGCGGCGATCCACGCGTTGTTCGTCCACACCGTCCCGGCGAACACGGCGGCCGGGTTCTCGCTGTAGTACCCCGTGAACTCGTTCTCGGCGTAGTACTCCAACTGCGCCCGGCTGCCGAGAGACGCGACGAGCGCCTCATCACCCGAGATCCAGAACGCGACGAGCGCGGTCACCGCGATGAACAGCACGGCGATCACGAGCGTCGTCCACCGCACCCGGTACAGCGCCGCGGGCAGCTGCAGCGCGAAGAACCGCGGAATCTGCCGCAGCACGTTCTCCGGAGCCCCGGTCAGGCGCAGCCGCGCCCGGGCGAGCATCGTCGAGACATGGTCGCCGTGCGCGGTGCGGCCGGCGGACGTCTTGATGTCGGCGAGATCCGCGGATGCCGCACGGTAGCGCGTGACGAGCTCGTCGACCTCGCTCCCGGACAGCCGGCGCGAGCGACTGAGCTCGTCCAGCCGCGCCCACTCGGCGCCGCGCGCGGCCGCCAGAGCGTCGAGGTCCATGCGGTTAACTGTACGCATGCCCGCACCGACACCCCCTGCCGCCCGGGTGGTGGATCTCGCCCAGGACGAGATCCTCACGGGCGAGGCTGTGGCGCTCGACGTGCAGCCGGTCGGGTACTTCCTCCGTGCGTTGGGCGCGCTGATCGACGTTCTCCTGGGCGTCGTCGTCTTCGTGCTCCTCGCGCTGGTCGCGATGTGGCTCGTCGGGCAGGGGGCGCTGGATGCCGTCACCCTGCCGATCCTCACGATCGTGGTCCTGGTCACCGTGACCGTCGCGATCCCCACCGTGGTCGAGACGATCACCCGTGGACGCAGTCTCGGCAAGCTCGTCGTGGGCGGACGGATCGTCCGCACGGACGGCGGTGCGTCCGGGTTCCGGCAGGCGTTCATCCGGGCACTGGTGGGCGTGTTCGAGATCTGGCTCACGGTCGGGGCGGTCGCCGCGCTCGTCGGCGCCTTCACACCCCGCGCGCAGCGGCTCGGCGACCTGATGGCCGGCACCTACTCGGAACGCACACGCACGCCGAAGCTGCCGCCGCCTGCTCCGCCGGTGCCACCCGCCCTCGCCGGATGGGCGCCCACCGCCGATGTGGCCCGCCTCCCCGACCGCCTGTCGCGCCGCATCGCGCAGTTCGTGCAGAACGCCGACGCGATGCAGCCGCCGCAGCGGGCCCGGCTCGCGCAGGCCCTCGCGGCGGAAGCGTCGGAGCACGTGTCCCCGGTCCCTCCCGTGGATGCGGAGACGTTCGTCCGCGCGGTGGTCGCCGTCCGCCGCGACCGCGAGCTGCGCGCGCTTCAGCTCGAGGACCAGCGTGTCGCCGCGCTCACGGCATCGGCATCCGGCACCCCACGGGGGTTCCCGGAGCGCTGACCCGCGGGTTCAGTACCGGTAGTGCTCCAGCTTGTAGGGCCCCTCCACCGGGACGCCGATGTACGCGGCCTGCTCCGGGCTCAGTTCGGTCAGCTCGACACCGAGCGCCGCGAGGTGCAGCCGCGCCACCTTCTCATCGAGCGCCTTGGGCAGCGTGTAGACGCCGACCGGGTACGCCTGGATGTTGGTGAAGAGCTCGAGCTGGGCGAGCACCTGGTTCGTGAAGGACGCACTCATGACGAACGAGGGGTGCCCGGTGGCGTTCCCGAGGTTCATCAGGCGACCTTCGCTGAGGACGAGCACACTGCGCCCGTTCGGCAGCCGCCACTCGTGCACCTGCGGCTTGATCTCGATCGCCTCGGCGCCCGGGAGCGACTCGAGCCCGGCCATGTCGATCTCGTTGTCGAAGTGGCCGACGTTCGCGACGATCGCGAGGTGCTTGAGTCCCAGCAGGTGCTCGACGGTCACGACGTTCTTGTTGCCGGTCCCGGTCACGACGAGATCGATCTCGCCCAGAACGGACTCCAGGCGCGCCACCTGGAAGCCGTCCATCGCGGCCTGCAGAGCGCAGATCGGGTCGACCTCGCCGACGATCACGCGTGCCCCTTGACCGCGAAGCGCTTCCGCCGCGCCCTTGCCCACGTCGCCGTACCCCACGACGAAGGCGGTCTTGCCGCCGATGAGCACGTCGGTGGCCCGGTTCAGTCCGTCGGGGAGCGAGTGACGGATGCCGTACTTGTTGTCGAACTTCGACTTGGTGACCGAGTCGTTGACGTTGATCCCCGGGAACAGGAGCTGCCCTGCTGCGGCGAGCTCGTACAGGCGGTGGACGCCCGTCGTGGTCTCCTCCGTCACTCCGATCAGTCCCTCCGCGAGACGCGCGAAGCGCTCGGGGTCGCGCTCGAGGCTCGACCGAAGCGTGTCGAGCACGATCCGGTATTCCGCGGAGTCCGAGGGGGCGGCATCCGGCACCGCGCCCGCGCGCTCGAACTCGACGCCCTTGTGGACGAGCAGGGTCGCGTCGCCGCCGTCGTCGAGGATCAGGTTGGGTCCGGCGAAGCCTTCGGCCGACCAGTCGAAGATGCGGTCGGTGCACGCCCAGTATTCGGCGAGCGTCTCGCCCTTCCACGCGAAGACGGGCACACCCGCGGGTGCGTCGACCGTGCCGGTCGGACCGACGGCGACCGCGGCGGCGGCTTCGTCCTGCGTGGAGAAGATGTTGCAGCTCGCCCAGCGCACCTGCGCACCCAGAGCCGTGAGGGTCTCGATCAGCACAGCGGTCTGCACGGTCATGTGCAGCGACCCGGCGATGCGGGCACCGGCCAGGGGCTGGGCGGGGCCGAACTCCTCGCGCAGGGCCATGAGACCCGGCATCTCGTTCTCGGCGAGACGGATCTGGTGACGCCCGGCTTCGGCGAGGCTCAGATCGGCGACGTGGAACTCGAGGGCGGCGGCGACATCAGTGCTCATCCGCCCATTCTCCCAGACGGGCCGGCGCGTCAGCGCTGCGCGAGCGTCTCGTGACGGACGACGACCCAGCCCTTCGGCATCGACAGCCGGTCGGTGTGGATCGCGCACAGGTCGTGGGCGTGCGGGTCGCCACCGAACCCGAGGGGTCCGAGGACCGCCATCTGGTCGCCGTAGTCGTAGGTGAGGGTGGAGACGGCCTCGCGGGCGCATCCCACCTTCGAGCAGAGTCGTTCGCGCATCGCCTCCACGCTATCCGCGCCCGCCGCACCCGCGTCGCCGCCGCGCCGCGCACCCCACCCCTCCCCCACGTTGGCGACACCAACCTGCGATGGCGCTTCAGATTTCGTGGGGCCATCGCAGGTTTCCGGCGCCGACGCAGCGAGCGACCCCGCGACGTAGGATCGGAGCATGGCATGGCGGCGCAGCAAGGAGCATGCACCCACTCCCGCGCGCCGGCCGTCCCGCCACGGCCGCCACGGCCGAGAGGGCCGGAGTCCGATCGTGCGCCCGCCGCTGCCGCCGCTGGAGACCCGCGTCGATCGCTTCGACCTCGCTGTCGGCACGGCCGCGGAGTTCCTCCGTTCGGCCTGGCCCGAACTGCGCGATGTGAGCTTCGAGGTCGGCGACATGCCCCCCTCGACGGACGACGACGGCATCCCCCGCTGGCGGGCGCTGGTCGACGAGAAGCGCATCATCATGTACCGCCTCCCGATCGAGCGACTGAGCCACCTGCACCGCGACGACGACCTGCACCGCCGCATGATGGTCGAGAGCAGCGTCTTCCGGGCCGCGGCGGAGTACCTCGGCCGCGACCCGTGGGACCTCGGGCCGGAACGGTTCCGCTTCTTCTGAGTGCGGCGCTACGGGTAGACCGTGATCTCGCCCGCGGCGGCATCCGACGGCCACACCGGGAATCCTGCGAGCGCGCCGTCGCCGCTCTGCGTGAGACCCGCGCGGATGCCGCCCCCCTCGGTGCTGAGCCGGTAGACGGTCCGGGCGGTGAGCTGCACCGAGGCCGACGCCCCGGGGGCGACCGTGACCTGCTGGGCGAACGCGCCGTCCACGGCGTCCACGCTCACGGTGACCGCTGTGTCGGTCGGATTCGCGAGCGCGAGGACCGGCGCGGGGCCGGGCGGCGCGGCGAACAGGCTCGGCGCCTCCACTTCGGGTGCGGCGGCGTACCACGCGAAGTCCGATCCCTCGCCGAATCCGGTGGTCTCCCACACGGCCGCCACGACGGGTGACTCGGCGGTCACGACGACGGTGTAGTCGCCGGCGACGAGGGTCGGCAGCTCCACCTCGGTGGGGATGCCGGCGGTGACCGGCACGGTCTCGGTCGTGGGCGGCCCCGCCGCGGCCCCGATCGCGGTCGCGGTGATCGTGACGGTCGTGTCCGCGTCGGCGGAGAGGATGCGCACGAGCGTCGCGGTTCCGGTGGCGCCGTCCGCACCGGGGTTCTGCGTCACACTGACTCCGGGGACCACCTGGGTCTTCGCCGACGCGGCGATCGCGCCGACCTGGTCGACGCCGCCCGGAACGAGGGTGCGGGTGATGCTCGTCTGCAGCGCCGCCTGCACGGGTGCGCCGGTCGCCGTGACCCGCACCACCGGGCTCTCCTCCCCGAGGACGAGACCGGCCAGCGGAACGACGATCTGCGCGCCGGGCGCGACGACGAGGTCGGTGCCGCCGGGCGGGTTCTGCACGCCGGCAGCACCGTAGACGGTGAGCTGCACGGTCGCGGGGACGGTGCCGGGGTTCGCCAGCAGCACGACGTCGGACGCGCCGGTCGCGGCCGATCCGCCCACGAGCCACGACTCCATGAGCGCGGGCCGGCACGCGGACGCGGCGAATCCGCGGAGATCGTCGGCCGAGACCGTGGCGGATCCGGATGCCGCGACGTCGGTCCGCGCGCCGGCCGCGGGGGCCGCGACGACGACTGTCGGCGCGGAGACGCCGTCGATCGTCGGTCCGGACAGCGACGCCGACGAGGGTGTCGGGTCGCCCTGCGCGACTCCGCTGATCACACTCTGCGGCGCAGCGGTCTCGATGCGCGAGGCATCCACCGCGTCCCGCCCGATCGCGAGGACACCGCCCGTGCACACGAGGACGCTGTCGGCCGGCGCCGGGGTGGCCGCGACCTGTGCGGGCTCTCGCCCCAGCGTCGGCCACGCGATCGAGACCGAGGTGACGACCGCGATCACGAACGCGATCGCCACGAGCGTGCCGGCCAGCAGCCGCGCGCTCGTGGTCGCCCATCGGAAGGCGGGGCGGTCGGTCATCGGCCTTCCCTCCAGTGCGGTCCCACGACGCGGGGCGCGCGGCGGGCTTCGCGACGCGACGCCGCCGTCGGGATCGCGAGCAGCAGCGCCACGAGCACCGCGCCGAGCTGCACGAGTCCGATCGTGCGGGACAGGTCGTGGACGGATGCCGACGCCGAGGCGCGCGGCTGAACGTCCTGGGTCACGCGCCAGAGCGCGCCCTTCGCGGTATCGCCCACGGCGTCGAGGCCGTCGCGCTGGTTGAGCGCGGTCTCGGCGGAGAGCCGGAAGGCGCGCGAGAGGTCGGACTCGGGCGCGGCGGCCGGGGCCAGGAGGACGAAGCTCACCCCGTCCGCGGCGAGGTCTCCGACGACGTCCTCCGCGGATGAGGTCACCAGGTTCGCGGTGAGGTCCGCCACTTCGTCGTCTGAGGGGATGCCGGCCGTGCGCGTCGACAGGATCGTCGCCTGTCCGTTCAGGGTCTGACTCCCGCCCCACACGACCTGCGCCGACACGCCGCCCTCGTTCTGCGGGGTGAGGATGATCGTCCCCACTTCCGGATCCTCCCGGCCCGCCGCGGCCACGTACGCCGGCAGGGTGCTCGCCGGGCCGTTCGTGAGAAGGGATGTGCCCCGCGCCATCGACGTGAGCGCCGGAACGGCGAGCACGAGCACACCGACCATCGCGACGGTCGCCGCAACCGTGCGCACCGCGGCGAGCCGCGGTGCGAGCCCGGCATCGAGGGCTGCGAGCGCGCCGCCGACCGCGCCGAGCCAGGCGAGGCTGAGTCCGGTCCCGGGCCAGAGCGCGACGGGGAACGACTGCGCGAACGCGACCGAGATGCCGACCGCCCCGAACGCGGTCGCGAGGCCGAGCGCCGTGATCACCAGCAGGGTGATGCCGGCCGCCCAGCGCTGCGTGAGCGGGGCGATGACCGCGAGCAGCGCGACGGGCGCCGCGAGCAGCGGCACCCACCACGTCGGCACGCCCGGCAGGAACCCCGCCCAGCCGACCAGGTCGGGGGTCGGGATGCCGGCGGCCAGCAGCGCCCGCCCCGCGGCATCCGCCGCCACTTGCGGCCCCGCCCACCCCAGACCCGGGTCGGCGAGCAGCCCCCACGCATTGCCGGTGCGCAGCTGACGCCACACGAGGGGCGCCGCCAGCAGGGCCCCCGGCACGGCGATCCAGATGAGTCGCGCGACGCCGCGCCCGCGGCGGAGCACCACGGTGAGCACGATCGCCCCGACGAGCGCGACGACCAGAGCAGGGGCGAGCGAGGGTGCGCACGCGATCACGGCGGCGAAGAGGAGGGATGCGGCTCCGGACGCGACCCAGGAGCGCTGCGCGACCGAGCCGGCGTAGAACAGCCAGGGCAGCAGGAGGTGCGCGAGCACGGCGCTCGGCCGTCCCTGCGTGAGGGCGGCCAGGAAGGTCGGCGCGAGCGCCCAGAGCGCGCCGCCCGCGAACCGCAGCACGGAGCGGTCGGTCACGCGCGTGGCGGCGAACCAGCCGCCGAGCGCCGCGAGGGGCAGGGCGGCGAGCCACACGATCACGAGGGCGCGGGACGGGTCGAAGGGCCAGAGCGTGCCCACGACAGCGAGGACGGCGGCGAACGGGTCGGCCGGGCCGATCGTGTCGAAGCCCGATGCGCGCAGGCCGTAGGCCGCCTCGGCCCACAGCTGCGCGACGCCGGCCACGAGCGGCTGCAGTCCGCCCCCGCCGAGCACCGTCCACGCGGCGAGCGCCGGGAAGGCCGCGATCGACACGACGATCGCCCCGAGCACGAGCCAGGCGCCACCGCCGGTGAAGAAGCGCAGGTCACCGCGTCGTGCGGGATCGATCGAGTCCGCATCGTCGTCGAGCTGCTCGCGCAGGTCGCGCTGCGAGACGCGCAACGGAGTGATCTGCGCCCACGACGCGGCGCGCGACGTGCGGATCCGTGTGCGAGCGCGTGCGACGGACGGCAGTCGGACCAGGGCCGCCAGCGCCGCCTGCCACTCGGGGATCACGAATCCGGGCTGCTTCCGCACGAGCTGGAGGATCGTTCGCCACACCGCGATCGGCAGGATGGCGAGCCAGAGGAAGAACACCGCGACCGGTGAGGCGTACACGAGTCGGCGGTGCAGCTGGGCGGTGCGGGAGGCGAAGGCGCGCCTGCGGCGCCGCGGAGCGGTGAGCGGGGCAGGGAGCCCCGCCACGCCGTCACCGGCGACCGCGACGAGGGCGGTGGGGACCAGCAGCACGCGGGCCCCGCTCAATCGTGCGCGCACGCCGAGGTCCAGACCTTCGTCCGCTCCCGAGAGCGATCGGTCGAGGCCGCCGAGCGACCGCCATGCGTCGGTGCGGGCGAGCACTCCGCGGATGTCGGACCCGAGGACGTCTTCGCGGGCGTCGTGCTGACCCTGGTCGAGTTCGTCATCGGCCAGTTCGATCGTGCGGCCGAAGCCGGTCATGCTGACCCCGAGTGACACGATCGACGTGCGGTCGTCCCAGCGGACGAGCTTGGGCGCGACGAAGGCCACCGACGGGCCGAGCTCGAGGGCGCCGACGAGGCGGGCCAGCGCCTCCGGCTCGGGAGCGGTGTCCTGCGCGAGCAACCACACCGCGTCGCCCGTCACGCGCAGGGTCGCCATCGCGGTCGCCGCAGCGAACGTCGTGGACGCGGGCGCCGTGATCACCGATTCGGCCCCGGACGCGGCAGCCACGGCGGCGACACCCGGGTCGTCACCGCACGCGACGATCGTGAGCGCATCGACGCGCCGCGTCTGCTCGCCCAGGGCCGCGAGCGTGCGGCGCAGGTGGTGCGCCGCCGGCGTGCGACCGTCGGGGCGCACGACGAGGATGGCGTGGACTCTGGCGGGCATGACGTGGTCAGCCTAGGTCGGCGGCGGCGACGAGCCGCGCGCACGCGCCGCGAGGGCGCGAACGCGACCGGATCGCTCTGCGGCTCAGCCGGTCAGCTGGCGCGGCGCTTGAGCTTGCGGCGCTCGCGCTCGCTCAGGCCGCCCCAGATGCCGAAGCGCTCGTCGTTCTGCAGCGCGTACTCGAGGCACTCGCCCCGGACGTCGCACGTCGTGCAGATCTTCTTCGCGTCGCGGGTCGATCCGCCCTTCTCGGGGAAGAACGCCTCTGGGTCGGTCTGCGCGCACAGCGCATCGGTCTGCCAGCCGAGCGGGTTGCCCTCTTCGTCGGCCAGCGGCCGGCGGACTCCGGGAACCCCGAGCTGGACCGGGTCGACGAACCAATTGTCGGGAACGCCGGAACGGTAACCCGTCATCTCGTTCTCCTTGCTGTCATCCCCCCACGCTGTTCGCGTGTACGAGTAATTACACCCGTGTAGTTCGCCAGGGTCAAGTCGCAGATCGTAAAGCCTCATCCCGGACTTGAACGTTTACGACGCGCCAGCGGCGTGTCGCGCTCGGATCACGATCCGGACACGCCCGGCTGCGCGACGAACAGCTCACCGCGTCCCGCGGCGACGGGACGCTCGTCGGGCGTGATCAGCACCGCCTGACCGGGGCGGAGGGACACGGGCTCGCCCGCCGCACCGCGCAGCGTCACCTCACCGGCGGTGGCGACGGCGATCGCGACACCGGTGAGCGCGAGCGCGACGTCGGCATCCGCCACCTCCACACGCGTCAGGGCGAAGTCGGGCGCGGGCGTCGGGTAGACGAACACTCCCCCGCTGCGGGATTCCGCGCGGACGACCGGAGCGGGGCCCGGTGTCGCGTCGAGCACGGCGACGAGCTCGTCCACGTCGATGTGCTTGGGGGTGAGCCCGCCGCGCAGCACGTTGTCGCTCGCGGCCATGAGCTCGACACCCAGCCCCTCGAGGTAGGCGTGCAGGACGCCCGCCGGGACATACACGCCCTCACCGCGGCGCAGGGTCACGAGGTTCATGAGCAGCGCCACGACGATGCCCGGGTCGCCCGGGTTCGTGGCGGCCAGGCGGCCCACGAGCGCGAACTCGGCCGCGAACGCGTCGGACCGGGTGCGCGCCGCGGCGGCCACCACGTCGTCGACGGTCGCGGACGAGTCGCCCGAGAGCAGCCACTGGATCGTGTCGCGGAGCGCGGAGGCGGCATCCGGCCCGCTCAGTCGCGCCGCGAGATCGTCGCCCGCGGGCCCGAGCTCCGCCAGCAGGCGCTGCGTGGTGTCGAGGTCGCGGAGCCCTGCGAGCGCGGTGAACTCATCGCTGATCGCGACGATGAGTTCGGGCTTGTGGTTGTCGTCGCGATACGTGCGCGTCCCGGCGTCCCGTGGGATGCCCGCGGCCTCCTCGCGCGCGAATCCTTCGATCGCCTGCGCCCGCGAGGGGTGCGCCTGGATCGAGAGGGGGGAAGCCGCCGCCAGGAGCTTCAGCAGATAGGGCAGGCGCTCCGGTGCCCCGGTGCCGGCGCCCTCGTCGCGGAGCCAGTCGCCGAGCGGGCGGCCGTCCGCCACGCGGGCCGGGCAGCCGGGATGATCGCCGAACCAGATCTCGGCCTCCGGCTGCCCGGATGCCGGTCGGCCCTCGAGGTCGGCCAGGAGGTTCGTGGAGCCCCAGTCGTAGTCCCGAGGCGTGTTCGTGATCGGCGCGAGCATGCCTCCAGGCTAGAGGGCGCCAGCCGGTAGCCTGATCTCACGATGGCCGTCCACTCGAAGCACCCCGCGTCGGCGCCCCCCGCCGCGCCCGCCCGTGAGAAGACGGGTCATCTTCTGCTTCGCGGCTGGTGCATCTTCGTGCTCTTCATGGCGCTGTCCGGAACCGCGTGGATCAACGCGTTCGGCGAGATCCCGACCGCCGTGATCACGATCGCCGGCGGGCTTCTCTCGATCGGCCTCTGGTTCGGGGTCCGGCCGCCCGTGCAGTGGCGGCGCCTGCCGTGGTTCGCGATCGGCTATGTCGTGTGGGCCACGGCGTCGATCATCTGGTCGGCCTGGCGCGAGGCCACCGCGCTCACGCTCCTGCTGCTGGTGATCACGACCCTGCAGGGACTCTTCATCGGGAGCGTCCTCACGTGGCGTGAGATCGTCCGCGCGCTCGCGTCGGCGCTCAAATGGGTCATCGCACTGTCGCTCACATTCGAGCTGTGGGTCTCGGTGTTCATCGGCGGGCCGATCCTGCCCGGATTCATCGTCCCGAGCGAGCCGGCGGAGGACCCGATCGTCTACTGGTCGCGCGACAACCTCTTCGACGGCGGGCGCCTGCAGGGCATCATGGGCAACGCGAACCTCCTGGGTCCCGTCGCGCTGCTCGCGATCATCGTGTTCGCGATCCGCTTCGCCGCCCGCGCCCCCCGCCGGACGCTCCTGATCGGCTGGATCGTCGTCTCGGCCTTCCTCTTCGTCCGCGCCTCCTCCGCCACCGCGTTCGTCGCGGCGGTCGCGGTGGTCGTCGTGCTGGTGACGGTCCTGCTGATGCGCCGGGCGAAGCGTCCCGGCGAGCGCACCCGGTACTACATCGCGTACGCGGTCGTCGGCATCGGCGGTCTCCTCGCATTCTGGTTCTTGCGCGGGCCCGTGTTCGAGGCGCTCGGCCGCAGCGCCGACCTCACCGGCCGCGAGCGCATCTGGGAGGACGTGCTCGCGCGGGCGAACGAGCACCCGTGGATCGGCTGGGGCTTCTCCACGCCGTAGATCACGACCGACCCGGCGTTCGACGGCTGGATCACCGATCACGGACAGACCGTGATGCAGGCCCACAACATGTGGATCGACGTCTATCTGCAACTCGGCGTCATCGGCGTGTTCCTGATGGTCATGACCTACCTCGCCTACATCTGGCGGTCGTGGTTCTTCGCCGTCGACCGGCCCCGCTGGGATCTGCGCGCCGACCGCCCGTACTCGCCGCTGACCCTGCTGCCGACCCTGCTCGGTGCGGTCCTGCTCGTGCAGGGTCTCGCGGAGTCCAGCCCGCTGCTGTTGTGGGGCTGGATGCTGGTGGTCCTGCTCGCGTTCAAGATCAAGCAGTCCCCGCACATCGGCGAAGGCGCCGCAGAGATGCGCATCGCGATCGAGCGTGGCGAATTGACCACGCAGGCCTCATGACGACGGCGGGCGCGCCGCCCGTCCGCTGGATCGCTCTGCTCGCCTCGGCCGATCTCGCGCGCGCCTTCACGATCGCGGTGTTCGGCGCGGTCTTCTCCGCGTTCGCGATCGAGCGGATCGCGGGTCGGGTCACCTACGCGTCGATCGTCGTCGCACTGTGCGTGCTCGGGCTCGGGATGCTGATCGCCCGGCGCCGCGAGATCTCGCTCGTGCGGCTCGCGCCCACCACCGTTCTGCTGTTCATCGCGTGGGCGCTGGCGAGCGTGTTCTGGAGCCAGGACACCTCCGGCTCGTTCTGGGGATGGGTGTCGCTGTTCGGCCTCGCCTTCCTCGCCGTGACGATCGGCCACGTCCGCGACACGCTGCAGACGGTGCGCGCGCTCGGGGACGTGCTCCGAGTGCTCCTGTCCATCTCGCTCGGCATGGAGATCCTGTCCGGCATCCTGCTGGACATCCCGATCCGCTTCCTCGGCATCCAGGGGAACATCGCCCAGTTCGGACCGGTCCAGGGCATCTTCGGCACGCGCAACCTGCTCGGGTTCGTCGCCGTGATCGCGCTCATCACGTTCCTGATCGAATACCGCACCCAGACGGTGCGACTCGGTGTCTCGGTGTACTCGGTCGTGCTCGCGGGCGGTCTCGCTGCGCTGAGCGACTCCCCCACGGTGCTCGTCCTCGCCGTCGCGGTCGGTCTCTCCGTCGGCGCCCTCGCGCTCGTGCGGCACGCCCGTCCCGCCGACCGCTCCGCACTGCAGTGGACGTTCGGCGGGATCGTGGTCGCAGGTCTTGCCATCGGCTATGCGGCGCGGCATCCGATCATCGCCCTGCTCGGCGCCGGCTCGGACTTCGCGACCCGCGTGACCCTGTGGAACACGATGGTGGACTACCTTCGCTCCAAGCCGGTCCAGGGCTGGGGCTGGTTCGGGCCGTGGAACGGCGCGGAGTTCCCCTTCAGCGCGATCAACTACACGCTGCGCACGAGCCACGCGAGCGGGCTGAACGCCTACTTCGACGTGCTGCTGCAGCTCGGCTGGATCGGTCTGCTGCTGTTCGCCGGTCTCGCCGGCGTCGCGCTCGTGCGCTCGTGGCTCGATGCGAGCCAGCGCCGCTCGGTCATCTACGCGTGGACGCCGCTCGTCCTCATCGCCCTGCTCGTCGACTCGATGTTCGAGAGCTTCACGCTCACCGGTTTCGGGTGGCTGCTGCTCGTGCTGTGCGCCGTCCGGGCCGGACAGTCCCGCTCGTGGCGCGAGCGGATCGATGCGGGCGGGCCGCTGCTCCCCCGCATCCAGGAAGCGCCGGGTGGGTCGCGGTAGGATGCTCAGGCCATGCCCCGTACAGCTGACAAGCCCGAGATGACGTCGACGACCCCCTTCGATCCCGCTTCTGCCACGATCGCGATCGTCACCTACAACCGCTCGGGACTGCTCACGCGGCTGCTGGAGAGCATCACGAAGATGGACCCGAAGCCGGGTCATGTCGTCATCATCGACAACGCCTCGGTCGACGACACCACCGCACTCGTCGAGTCGTACCGCGAGAAGCTCGGTACCGAGCTCGTGTACCGGAGGCTCGAGACCAACACCGGCGGGTCCGGCGGCTTCAGCGAGGGCATGCGCACCGCGTACGAACTCGGCTCGACGTGGATCTGGCTGATGGACGACGACGTCGAGGTGCTTCCCGACGGTCTGGCCCGCATGGGTGCGTGGGCGCCGCGGTTCAAGAGCATCCAGGGCCGGCGCTACGACTACGACGGCAGCGAGTTCTACTGGCAGTACCGAGTCGCCGAGCCGCTGGGCATCCCGATCCCGTTCGCACCCGCCGGCTTCGACGCGTCCGGCTTCAAGCCGATGAACTCGGGCTGTTTCGAGGGCATGTTCATCCATCGCGACATCGTGGAGCAGATCGGCCTGCCGGACCCGCGCTTCTTCATCTACTGGGACGACCAGATGTACGGCTGGCTCGCGTCGCGGAAGACGACTTCGGTCATCGTGGACGAATTCGTGCTGCGCCGCACCCGCGAGATCAAGCAGTGGGACATGGGCATCCGGCACATGAACGCCTCGAGCAACGCGTACCGGTACTACATCATGCGCAACCGCGGGCACATGAAGAACTACTACCGCTCGCTCGGTGTGTACAACCCGGTGCTCTTCGGCATCGGAACGGCGCTGACCTTCGGTAAGGAGCTCATCCGCCTCGTGGCCGTGGAGCGTACTGTTCGAGGTACCTCGAACCTCTTCCGCGGCATCCGCGACGGCGGCAAGATCGCGCGCGACGCGTCGTGGCAGCCCATGCCGCCGCTGGTGGGCGCCGAAGGCTGAGGCTCAGCCGGCGTTGTAGTCGGCGTTGTAGCGGTCGAGCACCTCGGCTATCGGCGCGTCCATCACGAGACCACCTTTGTCGAGGTAGAGACCCCGCTCGCAGAAGCGGCGGAGATCCTTCTCGTTGTGGCTCACGAAGAAGAGCGTGCGTCCCTCCGAGAGCAGCTCATCGATGCGCGTGTAGCACTTCTCGCGGAACGCCTTGTCCCCCACGGCGAGCACTTCATCGACGAGCAGGATGGGCTCTTCGAGCTGCGAGACGACCGCGAACGCGAGGCGTACCTTCATGCCGTTCGACAGGTGTTTATAGGGCGTGTCGACCGATTCGTGCAGCTCGGCGAAGTCGATGATCCCGTCGAAGCGCCGAGAGACCTCGGCGCGCGACATGCCGTGCAGCCCCGCGGTCAGACGCACGTTCTCGCGAACGGTCAGATCGCCGACGAAGCCGCCGGTGATCTCGATGAGCGGTGCGACCCCGCCGTTGACCTGGACCTTGCCCTCATCGGACAGGAGGACGCCCGCCACGAGCTTGAGGAGGGTGGATTTGCCCTGCCCGTTGCGACCCACCACGCCGATCGACTCGCCGGGGCGCACGTCGAACGAGACACCGCGCAGCGCCCAGAACTCCCCCGGCTTGGATCGCCTCGACGAATCGGCGAACAGGTCCTTGAAGCTGCGGCGGCCGCGCCTGTTGCGGCGGAACCGCACACCCAGGTCGCGCACCTCGATCGCGAGATCACCCATCACAGCTCCTTCAGCACGGGACGCTCGAGCCGACGGAAGACCAGGATGCCGAGCACGAGGAAACCGAGGCTCATGACGGCCCCGACCACGACACTCAGCGTGTCCCACACCTCGGGGAAGAAACCGACGCGGTACAGCGTGAAGATGCCGGACAGCGGGTTGAAGGCCGCAAGCTCGGGGAAGATGCCCGGCAGGTCGGAAACCGAGTAGATGATCGGCGACGCGTAGAAGAGGACACGCAGGATGAGCTTCGTGGTGCGTTCGAGGTCGGTGTACATCACGCACAGCGGTGCGACGAGCAGGCCGAGGCCGACCAGCAGTGCCGTCTGGAGCAGGATCGCCACGGGGAAGAGCAGAAGCCCCCAGTTGAGGGCGACCGGCGCGGCGCTGGTGAAGGCGGCGACGATCACGAAGCCGGCCAGGACCGGCAACGAGCACAAGAATTCGATGCCTTTGCTCAACACGATGCGGTTCACCCAGATCGTCCGCGGGATCGCCGTGGAACGGACGAGTCGGGCGTCTTTGTTGAACGCGCGCGTGAAGTCGGAGACCGCGGCGTTGAACCACACCCACGGCAGGAGCGCCGTGATCAGGAACACGATGTACGGCTCATGTCCGACCGTGCGCTGGAAGACCTGGGTGAAGACGAACCAGTAGATCAGGCTCATCACAAGCGGGTCCAGCACCGACCAGAGGTAACCGAGCGCGCTCGTGGCGTAACGGACCCGGAGGTCTCGTGCGGTGAGGAGCCACAGCGAGTGGAGGTAGCGCCGAGGAGAGCCCGGAGCGCCGACGGCGGCTGTGGTCACGGAGACGAGTCTATGGGGACGGATCACACCCGCGCGGTGGCGGGGCGCCCGTAACGACGGACACTACGCTGGATCCCGCCGCGATGCAGAAGGAGCGGGCGTTGTGACCTCGAGCGATACCGATGCATGGGGTCCCGCGACAGAGCCGCAACACCGCACGCCGGTCGTCCGCCCGGAGATTCAGGCGCTCCGCGCGGCAGCCGTGCTCGGTGTCCTGCTGTTCCACCTCTGGCCCCTCCGCTTGCCGGGCGGCTACGTCGGCGTCGACGTCTTCTTCGTCGTCTCGGGATTGCTCATCACCGACCACCTCGTGCGCGACCACGTTCGTCGCGGCCGCATCTCGCTCCCGGCATTCTGGGCGCGGCGCGCACGACGGCTGCTGCCGGCGTCCTTCCTCGTCCTCGCTGCGACGGCGACCGCTGTATACATCCTCGTGCCGCTCACGAGGTGGCCGCAGTTCGGCCTGGAGATCATCGCCTCCGCCTTCTATGTCGAGAACTGGGCTCTGGCGGCGCAGTCTGTGGACTACATGGCGCTGTCGAACGTCAAGTCACCGGTGCAGCACTTCTGGACCCTGGGTGTGGAGGAGCAGTTCTACATCGTCTGGCCGCTGTTGCTGATCGGGGGCGCCTACTTCGCCGGCCGGATGCGGCACAGCGGGCTCCGGGGAATAACGGGCGCCGTCCTCGTCGCAACCGTTGCGAGCTTCGTCTTCTCGGTCGTGTACACGGCTCTCGTGCCTACGGTCGCCTACTTCTCGACCGCGACGCGCGCGTGGGAGTTCGGGGCGGGCGCGCTCCTTGCACTCGTTTTGCGCCGAAACCCCACCCCGATCACCGGCGGCGTCGCTGCCGCGTCGTCGTGGGCGGGGTTCGCGTTGCTCGCCGTCGCCATGTTCCTCTTCACCGGTGCGACGCCCTTCCCTTCTTTCACCGCCCTGCTGCCCGTGCTCGGCACGGTCCTTGTCATCGTGGCGGGCGCCCCCCGCGCCAGGTGGGCACCGACGGCTCTGTTCTCGGTGCGGCCGGTGCAGTTCGTGGGCGATGTCTCCTACGGCGTCTACCTCTGGCACTGGCCCCTCATCGTCCTTCTCCCGTACGCGCTCCTGGCGCCGCTGAATACCTGGCAGTCCGTCGCGGTCGGCGCAGTCTCGATCGCACTGGGGTGGGCATCCAAGGTCTTCGTCGAAGATCCCGTGCGATCACACCGATGGCTGGTCTCCGGACGACCTCGACGGTCGCTCTTGGCGGCGGGGGGCGGGATGATCGTCGTCGTGGCGATGAGCATGCCGCTCGCGATGACAACGCCGCCGCCGCCGCCTCGGGTGCCGGCGACTCTACCGGCGTGCTGGGGTGCCGCCGCGATGACGGATCGGCAGTGCCGCGGCCCCTCAACCGCTGCCCTGCGAGCTCCGGCTGCCTCGTTCGCTTCGGACCTCCCGGCCACCGACGTCGCCGCGTGCGAGCTCAGCGTCGAGCTGTCGACGTACCGGCGCTGCGACCTGCGGCCAGCGAATCGCGACATGGACAAGACGATCGCGCTCGTCGGTGACTCGCACGCGACCCGATGGGTAGAGACGTTCGAGCGTGCGACGGAGCAGGAAGGCTGGGGACTGTCCACCTTCCTCGTCTCGGGATGCCCGCTCGTCTCGATAGAGCCGCTCGGCGGCGCCTGGGGGTACGATCCGGTCGGCGCGCAGCTGTGTCCGCAGTCGACGAGGGCGGTGATCGACGAGATCGCCGCCGACCCCGTCATCACGGACGTCGTCCTCACGAACCGCACACGGCTGTACGTCTCCGACGAGCCAGGGAATCGGCCCCTGTCTCCGCGTGCCGTCGCGGCGACGATCCGCAGACTGCAGGATGCCGGCAAACGCGTCACCGTGCTCACCGACCATCCGGAGACCGCGCGCACCCCCGTGCAGGGCGCGTCCGGTGCACCCGACTGTCTCGCGGTGCGGGATGCGCAGGAGTGCACGATGCCGCGCAGCGACGCGGATTTCGTGGACCCGATGCGCGCAGCGGCCGTCGAGACCGGCGCCGACCTGATCGACCTCACGGCGCAGTTCTGCGACGAGGAGCGCTGCCATTGGCAGATCGGCGGTCTCGTGGTCTACACGGATGACAACCACATGACGCGGTCGTTCGCCGCGACCCTCACTCCCGCGCTCGTCGAGGCCCTCTCGACCCGGAGCTCCGACGGGCGATGACAGCGGCGGGTCAGCCGGTCTCGATCACGCCCGCGGCGGCGAGTTCCCGCGCGAGCATAGGCGCCAGCGTCGCCGCGTACATGCGGGTGAGGTGGTTGTCGTCGAGGTAGACCGCGACGTTGCCGATGACCGGAAAGCACACGTCCTCCGGACAGAGGTAATCGGACAGATCCACCAGATGAGCACCTCCGACCGAGCCGCGGGCCGGATCGAAGCGGGCGAGCGCGTCCGACCGATCGGTGCGGCACAGGACCGAATCCGCACCGTTCTCGACCACGCACTCGAAGATGTCCTCGGTGAAGCGCGGGTTGTCGCGGAACAGCACCACCTCTGCGCCCGTCGACTCCAGCGACTCGACGGTCTTCTCCAGCCCGTCCAGCACACGCTCGCCGGGACCGCCCGGCTCGGTCTTCGTGGCCATGCCGAAGACGACGTCGGGCTCCAGCCGCTGGATGTACCGATCGGCGGCCGTTCGCCATCGCTCGCAGTCCTGGGATCCGGGGACAGGCGGCTCGTCGACGGCGAAGGAGCAGCCACCCTTCAGCAGCGCGATCACATTCCATCCCTGCTCCCGCGCGATCGGCAACACGGCCCCCATCCACTGCTGGGCGTGAGAGTCGCCGACGACGACCACCGTACCCGACGCACCATCACCCACTCTGAGCTGGACGCAGGTACGGGCGACCAAGGGCGAGGACGGACGGAACGCTTCTTCGCAGTCAGACTCCAACGCCACCCACTCGTCGCCGATCGACGTCGGGTCAGGGAGCAGCGGCACACCCGCCCGCACTGGAACGCCCTCGCCGAACGGAAGCGCCGCCGCTCCCGGGTAGTCGCTTGCGAACTCCGCCGCGGCAGACTCCACGCGGACCCGTTCGGCGATCTGCCACACTGTCAGCGGCACCGCAACCGTCGCGAGGCACGCGAGGATGACGACACCTCCGAGCACCGGTCGAGCATCCAGCGCGGTCAGTCGCCGCATGGGGTTCTCGACGCTCCCCGAGACGACGCGGGCGAGCACGAACGAGATGACGATGATCGCGAGGCCGGCGAGGGGACCGACGCTCGTCCGGTCCGTCACGATCAGCCACGTGATCAGGACCGGCCAATGCACGAGATAGAGCGCGTAGGCGTCGCGACCGAGGAAGCGGAGCGGTCGCGAAGCCAGGAGGGCCGACGGCGCCCCTCGAGCGGGCGCGGCGCCTCCCAAGATCACGGCTGCGGTGCACAGCACGGGCCAGAGAGCGAGGTAGCCGGGGAACCCGCCTCTCACGTCGATCACGATGCCGCACGCGATGATCCCGATGACACCCACCCAGCCGAGCACTGCTCGGACGGAGGCTGGCGCCCGGAAGAAGGGGATGGCCAGCGCGACGAGCGAGCCCGCGGCGAATTCCCAGAGACGGGTGCGCGTGTCGAAGTAGGCGAACGTCTGGTTCGTCGCGGTCTCATGGATGGAGAAGGCGAGCGAGGCCGCGAAGATCAGGCCGAAGACGACGGCCAGGAGCAGATCGGCCCGGATCCGCGTGCGCCGGACGACGAACGCGACGACGAGGAAGATGAGGGGCCAGAGGACGAAGACCTGGCCCTGTACGGAAAGGGACCAGAAATGCTGAAGAGCGCTCGGGACCTGCTCGTCCCGTGCGTAGTAGTCGACCTCGGAGAACGCCAGCTCCCAGTTCTGGAGGTAGAACAGCGACGCCCACGTCTGTCGCCACAGGGTGGACCACATCGTCGGCGGATAGAGGAAATACGCCGTCGCGAGGACACCGAGGAGTGTCACCACTGCGGCCGGCAGAAGCCGCCGGAACTTGCGGAGCCAGTAGGTGCCGACCCGCATGCGAGCGCCGTGCTTCATGCGACGGGCGAAGGATGCGGTGAGGAAGAACGCGGAGATCATCAGGAAGACGTCCACGCCGCCGGACACCCGGCCCAACCAGACGTGGTACACCACGACGAGCAGGATGGCGAGCGCCCTCAGCCCGTCGATGTCCGCTCGATACGCCACCGAGCCGGCGGCGGACAACGGAGTTCGCGGCAGTGCGGCATGCTCACCCGCTGAGGAGGATCGGGCGTCCTCGACGGGGGTGGCGATCGAGCTCACGAGCCCGTCTGGTCGGCGAGCTGGTTGTTCCACATCGACAACGCCGAGCCGATGGCCATGTGCATGTCGAGGTACTGGTACGTGCCGAGGCGGCCGCCGAAAAGCACGTCCCGCTCCCCCTTGGCCAGCTCACGGTAGGCCAGGAGGCCGGCGCGGTCCTCGGCGGTATTGACCGGGTAGTAGGGCTCGTCCTCGCGCGTGGCGAATCGGGAGTACTCGCGCATGATGACGCTCTTGTCGGACGGGTACCGATCGGCGCGCTCAGGATGGAAGTGCCGGAACTCGTGGATACGGGTGTACGGGACGTCCGCGTCGGCGTAGTTCATAACCGGGGTTCCCTGGAAATCACCGACGGGCACGACTTCCTCCTCGAAGTCGAGCGTGCGCCACGACAATGCACCTTCAGCGTCGTCGAAGTAGCGGTCGATCGGGCCGGTGTAGACGATCGGGAGCTGTCCGACCGTCGCCGTCTTGTGCAACGGCTGGGTCTCGTCGAAGAAGTCGGTGTCGAGCTTCACGTCGATGTTCGGGTGGTCGGCCATCCGCTCGATCCAGGCGGTGTAGCCGTCGGTGGGCAGCCCCTCCCACGTGTCGTTGAAGTAGCGGTTGTCGTAGGTGTAGCGCACCGGCAGACGGCTGATCACCTCGGCGGGGAGGTTCTTCGGGTCGGTCTGCCACTGCTTTGCGGTGTAGTCGCGGATGAACGCCTCATAGAGGGGACGCCCGATAAGTGCGATGCCCTTTTCCTCGAGGTTCGCCGCGTCCTTGGCGTCGAACTCCCCCGCCTGCGCTTGGATGAGCGCACGGGCCTGCTCCGGAGAGTACGCAGCCGCGAAGAATTGATTGATCGTGCCGAGATTGATCGGCAGCGGATACACCACGCCCTTGTGGTTCGTGTAGACGCGGTGCACGTAGTCCGTGAAGGTCGTGAACCGGTTGACGTACTGCCAGACCGCCGGATTGGAGGTGTGGAACAGATGCGCACCGTAGCGGTGAACCTCGATTCCCGTTTCCGGCTCGTTCTCGCTGTAGGCGTTTCCGCCGATGTGTGTCCGCCGATCGATGACAGTCACTTTGCGGCCCGCTGAGGCGGCACGCTCGGCGATTGTGAGGCCGAAGAAGCCAGAGCCGACGATGAGAAGATCCATGGGAACTCACTTGGGGTTCGGGTGCAGGGGTGGCCAGAATCCTTCGCGGCCCCGCCGATTCTACTCGGGCAGTCCAGCCGACACCTGATCGATCGCCTCACCGATGGTCGGAGCGAGCATCCGGACATACTCCCTGTTGAGATGGTCGCCGTCGAAGTACACCGGAATGCCGCCCACGGCCGCATAGCAGCGTTCGGCGTCGCAGAAGCTGTCCGAGAGGTCGATCGCTCGGACGTGCGGATCGGCGCTCCGGGCGGCTGCGATCGCTATCGGATCCGGAGGGAGCGCCTCAGCACGCGGACGAGCGCACGCCAGCGGGTCTCGGCCGTTCAGAAGCAGACAGTCGGGCTCTCGCACCTCGGCATTCAGCGGGGTATCGACGATCGGGACGACTTCGGCTCCGACGGCAGTCCATCGTGCCCAGTCGCGGAGAAGACCGTCGGCGAACTGGTCGGTCTCCGACCGAGCGGACCCGTCGTCGACCTCTTGAAGCCGGGCTGCCATGGAGGTCAGCACGAGGTCGGGCGCGGCTGCGGCCACCTTTTCCGAGACTTCCCGTGACCAGCGCCGGCACTGATCGACGTCGGCCTGTCCCCACGCACCGCGGAAACCGGTGAATGCCACGTCGGCCGGCGGGCACCCGCCATAGAAGCTGAGGGTCAGTCTCCAATGACGTTCTCGCGCGATGTCGAAGATCGCACTTTGCCACTGCTGTGCATGCGAGTCGCCGATCAGCCACACGTCCTCGGCATCTTCCGCACCGCGGGAGTAGTCGCACACGCGTGTCGTCTTCTTGTCGCCGTAGGACAGCTCGTCGAGGAAGTCCCCGCACACCGGTGGTGTGTAGAAGTACTCGTTCTTCGCGGCCATCACAGGAGATCCCACCTTGCTGAACCGTTCGGGACATGCCTCCGCCTGCGCCATGGCCGCCGGCCCCACACAGGCGCCGGTAGGCAATGGTGCTGTCGGCGCATCGGCGGCGGATCTCAGTGATTGACCGACGAGTAGCGCTCCGGCCGCCAAGAGGACGACCACGACACCCGCGATCATGCCGAACAGCGAACGCCTGACGCTCACCCATCCCGCCCAGCGTTGTCCGGGATCCTCGATCCACGTTTTCGTCGCAGCCGCGAGCAGGAGGGCGGCGCCCAGGACACCGACCTTGAGTGCTGTCGTCGACTCTGTGGCCAGTGCGAAGGGGGCAACGACGATGAGCGGCCAATGCCAGAGGTACAAGGAGTACGAAACACCGCCAAGCCACTGGACCGGGCGCGTTGCACTCAGCCGCCCGTGCCACAAGCTGTCGTGGCGGCCCCCGGCCGCGACGATGGCGGCGGTTCCCAGGACCGGGAGGAGTGCGGCGACGCCCGGGAAGGGTGTTCGTTCACCGAATGTGAGCATCGCGACGAAGATCGATGCGAAGCCGACGACTGACAGCACGTTGGCGGACAAACGGTTGAGCACGACGCGGTGGCCGAGCAGGGCGAGAAGACCGCCGACAGCAAACTCCCAGGCGCGGGTGTACGTCACGAAATACGCCTGGTTCGGAGAGGCGGCGGTGAAGAACACACTTGCCGTCAGCGACGAACCAGCGACCACCGAGAGCGCGACCAGCACCCGCCGACGGATGGAGGAGCTGCCGGTGAGACGCGCTCCGACGAGGGTTGCGGCGATCATCAGGATGGGCCAGACCAGATAGAACTGCTCCTCGACCGAGAGCGACCAGTAGTGCTGTGCGACGCTGGCCGAGTCGTTCAGTGCCGAGTAATTGACCGACATCGCCGCGAGGAACCAGTTCTCCACATAGAGCGCACTGGATGCGATCTCCAGAGCGTTCCGTTCCCAGCGCGGGTATGGGAGGAAGACCATGACAAGTATTCCGGCCACGAAGAGGACCAGGAGCGCCGCCGGCAGCAGGCGCCTGATGCGTCGCGCATAGAACGCGCCCAGTCGGACATGACCAGTCCGCGAGATCTCGTTGAACAGGTGGCCTGTGATCAGGAAGCCGGAGATGACGAAGAACACATCCACGCCGATGTACCCGCCAGTCACGCGGGCCGGCCACAGGTGATTGAGGACGACCGCGGCGATGGCGAGTGCCCGCAGCGCCTGGATGTCGGTGCGGAAGGGACGTCTCGTAGAGGGCGTCGGGGCGGCAGCTGTCGTGATCTGGCTGGTCATGGGTGCTCTGTGCGGGGGCGATCGTGGAACGAACGGTGCGCCACGGGTCGTGGCCGGCACCGGAGGAGATCCGCCCTCATCCGAGGGAACCGCACTCCGCGCCCGGCCCCAGTGTAGGCGTGGCGGTCACGTGCCATCTGAAGGACACCCGAACCCTCCCGTGTCAGGGATGAAGGTAGGTCGCGAGTGAGTCCGCTGTGTGGGGTGCGGTGTATCCGGTGGTGGTGATTTTGGTGGTGTTGAGGGTGCTGTTGTGGGGGCGGGGGGCGATCGGTGTGGTGGCGGCGGCGAAGTACTCGTCGGTGGTGACGGGTGTGATGCGGTTGGGGTCGTGGCCGGTGAGTTCGTAGACGTGGCGGGCGATGTCGGCCCAGGTGGTGGGTTCGCCGGTTCCGGTGAGGTTGTAGGTGCCGTATTCGGGGCGGGTGTTGAGGAGGTGGTGGATGCCTTCGGCGAGGGTGGTGGTGAAGGTGAGGCGTCCTACCTGGTCGTTGACGACTTTCGGGTTGATGCCGCGTTGGGCGAGGGTGGCCATGGTGCGGACGAAGTTGTTGCCGTCGCCGATGACCCAGCTGGTGCGGATGAGGTAGTGGCGGGGGACGGTGGTGGTGATCGCGTCGCCGGCGGCTTTGGTCTGCCCGTAGACCCCGAGCGGGCAGGTGGGATCGTTCTCGGTGTATTCGCCGTGTTTGGTGCCGTCGTAGACGTAGTCGGAGGAGACGTGGACCAGGGTGATCCGGTTTTCGGTGGCGATGCGGGCGAGGGTGGCGACGGCGGTGACGTTCACGGCCCACGCGGTGGCGCGGCCGGTGGGGGTTTCGGCGGTGTCGACGGCGGTGTAGGCGGTGGCGTTGATGATCGTGTCGTAGTCCCGCCACCGGCGTGCGGAGGCGAGGTTCGGGTCGGTGATGTCCAGTTCCGCGCGGGTGGTGTATTCGATGTGGGGGTGGTCGCCGAACTCGTCACGGAGAGCTCTGCCGAGTTGCCCGTTCGCGCCCAGGATGAGCGTTTTACGCGGCGGGACGGGGGTGACGTCTTTCAGGCGGGGGTGGGCGAGGTCCTTCGCGGAGATCTCGACCTCATCCAGAGGGATGGGCCAGTCGATTCCGGCGGTCTCGTCGGCGAGGTTCAGGAACGAGTACCCCTCCCCGTTCGGGGACCAGTGGTCGTTGACGAGGTACGTGTACGCGGTGTCGGGTTCCAGGGTCTGGTAGGAGTTCCCCACCCCGCGGGGCACGAAGATCGCCGTGGACGGGTCCAGTTCGGTGGTGAACACGGTCCCGAACGTGTCACCTTCGCGGAGGTCGACCCAGGCGCCGAAGATCCGGCCGGTGGCGACGGAGACCCATTTGTCCCACGGTTCGGCGTGGATGCCGCGGGTGGTGCCGACAGCGTCGTTGAAGGAGATGTTGTTCTGCACCGGCCCGAAATCTTCCAGGCCTTCGGCGAGCATCTTCTCCCGTTGCCAGTTCTCTTTGAACCAGCCCCGGTTATCGCCGTGCACGGGCAGGTCGAACACCACCAGCCCCGGGATCGGGGTCTGCGTGCGCGTCAGGGCTTTGCCGAACTCCGTCATCAGGGGTTACTGGCCTTTCGTGGCGTAGAACGCTTCGACACCGTCTTTGGTGGGCGCCCACCAGTCCTCGTGCTCCTGATACCAGGCGATCGTCGCGGCAAGCCCCGCCTCGAAATCGGAGTACTGCGGGCCCCAGCCCAGCTCGGTGCGGAGCTTGGTGGAATCGATCGCGTACCGCAGGTCGTGCCCGGCACGGTCGGTGACATGGTCATACGCAACCGCCGGCTGCCCCATCAGGGTGAGGATGAGTTCGACGACGTCCTTGTTGTTGCGCTCCCCGTCCGCGCCGATCAGGTAGGTCTCCCCGATCACCCCCTTGTCCAGGATCGTCAGGACCGCGGAGGAGTGGTCATCGGCGTGGATCCAGTCCCGCACGTTCTCCCCGGCCCCGTAGAGCTTGGGGCGGATCCCGCGGATCACGTTCGTGATCTGCCTCGGGATGAACTTCTCCACGTGCTGGTACGGGCCGTAGTTGTTCGAACAGTTCGAGATCGTCGCCTGAACCCCGAAGGACCGCACCCACGCCCGCACCAACAAGTCCGACCCGGCCTTGGTGGAGGAGTACGGGGAGGACGGGTTGTACGGGGTGTTCTCGGTGAACCGGTCCGGGTCATCCAACTCCAGATCCCCGTAGACCTCGTCCGTGGAGATGTGATGCAACCGCCGGTCATGCTTCCGCGCTGCTTCGAGCAGCGTGTACGTGCCGATGATGTTCGTGTCCAGGAACGGGCGCGGATCATGCAACGAGTTGTCGTTGTGGGACTCCGCCGCGTAATGGACCACCGCGTCGACTTTCGCGAACAACCCATCCACCAGCGCGGCGTCGGTGATGTCCCCCACCACCAGCTCCACCCGATCCTCCGGCAGCCCCGCCAGAGAAGCCCGGTTCCCGGCGTAGGTGAGCTTGTCCAACACCGTGACGTGGTGATCGGTGTGCTCGATGACGTGGTGGACGAAGTTGGAGCCGATGAACCCGGCCCCACCGGTCACGAGAAGATTCCCCATCAGCGGCCTCTTTCCAGGATCTCCAACAGATACGACCCGTACCCGGACTTCACCAGCTTCACCGCACGCTCCCGGAGCTGCTCATCGGTGAGGAACCCCTGCCGCCACCCGATCTCCTCCGGAGCACCGATCCGCATCCCCGTGCGCCGCTCCATCGTCCGCACATAATCCGCGGCATCGGTCATCTGATCGAACGTGCCCGTATCCAGCCACGCCGTCCCCCGCGGCAACACCTCGACCTGCAACTTCCCCGCCTCCAGGTACGCGCGGTTCACATCCGTGATCTCATACTCACCCCGCGGCGACGGGTCCAGGGCCCGCGCTATCTCGACGACGTCGTTGTCGTAGAAATACAGACCCGGCACCGCGAAATTCGACTTCGGAACCGCAGGCTTCTCCTCCAACGACACCGCCTTGCCCGCATCATCGAACTCCACCACCCCATACGCCGACGGCTCGGAAACCCAGTACGCGAAGATCGCCCCACCATCGACATCCGCGTACCGCTTCAACTGCGTCCCGAGCCCCGGCCCATACAGAAGGTTGTCCCCCAAGACCAGGGCGACCTTGTCGTCCCCGATGAAATCCGCACCGATCGTGAACGCCTGCGCCAACCCATCCGGCGACGGCTGCACCGCGAACGACAACTCCACCCCGAACTGCGACCCGTCCCCCAGCAACCGCTCGAAGAACGGCGCATCATGCGGGGTCGTGATGATCAGAATCTCCCGGATCCCCGCCAGCATCAACGTCGACAACGGGTAATACACCATCGGCTTGTCATACACCGGGATCAACTGCTTCGACACACCCAACGTCACCGGATGCAAACGCGTACCGGAACCACCAGCCAAGATGATGCCCTTCATCCGTCAATCGTGTCACAGGGGCAACCCGCACTCGGGCCGGACATTTCCGCAAATCGGCTTCAGGTACGGCGTGTCACATTGTTCTCAATAGTCACAGTGGTAACGGCACCCAACTTCCGCCACAATGTAGACGTGACTCGATTCGACACGCGGAGCGTCCCCCGACTGACCGCTCTGCTCGTGGTGGCGACGTTCATGCTCGGGTCGCTGGTCACCGCGCCGGCGACCGCCGCGCCGCTCAATGCGCCCGTCGCGACACAGGCGATGGTCGACACCGGCATCGTCCGCGCAGCGGATCTGAGTCAGTTCCGGCCCGGCAACATCATCTCCGATGAGCGGTTCTTCGACACCGCATCCATGAATGAAGCACAGATCGACGCCTTCCTGCGCGAACGCGTTCCCACGTGCCGATCCGGTTACACGTGCCTGAAGGACTTCCGACAAACCACGAACACGCGGGCAGCCGACCGATACTGCGCCGAGTATCAGGGTGGTTCGTCCGAATCCGCGGCCCGGATCATCTACAAGGTCGCGCTGGCGTGCGGGATCAACCCGCAGGTGCTCATCGTGACCCTCGAGAAGGAGCAGGGTCTCGTCACCCACACCTGGCCCTCGGACTGGCGGTACACGATCGCGATGGGTCAGGGGTGCCCCGACACAGCGGCCTGCGATACGCGATACTACGGATTCTTCAATCAGGTGTATGGCGCCGCGCGCCAATTTCAGATCTACACCGAGGGCCGGTATTTCACTTACTACGCCCCGGGAAAGACGTGGAACATCCGGTTCAGTCCTGACGCCTCCTGCGGGTCCTCGCCGGTATACATCGAGAACCAGGCCACCGCGAACCTCTACTACTACACGCCATACCAGCCCAATGCGGCCTCTCTGCGAGCGGGATACGGGCAGGGCGACGGCTGCTCCACGTACGGCAACCGCAACTTCTACCAGCGCTTCGTGGATTGGTTCGGCGCACCGTCGATCCAGGTGACGGGTGCCCTGTACGACTACTGGCAGTCGCAGGGCGGAGCCACCGGTTGGATCGGCGCTCCCATCGCGCCCATGCGTGGTTGGAACGGACAAGGCTGGTCTCAGCGCTTCTCGAAGGCGGACCTCTATCTCGCAGCCGACCAGTCGACCGTCCGCGCCACGATCGGCGGCACGCAGGTCGAGTACCGGATCGTCGGAGAGGTGCAGAGCGGACTCGGATGGCCGCGCGGTCCCGTGCTGGCGGCGGCCGGCGGCTGGTATCAAGACTTCGTCAGCGGCCGCATCTACGTCCGCCCGGCCGACGGAGTCGGATATGCGGTCGCGTCGCCGATCAACGAGGTGTACGAAGCCGCCGGCAACATCAACGGCGCGCTGGGATGGCCCACCAGCCGTGCGTACCGCTTCGACGCCGGGTCCCGTCAGGACTTCGCGAAGGGCAGCGTCTTCCAAGGTCCGTCGACCGTCGCGCCGCTCGACACGGCGTGGACCTCCGCGTACCTCGCGACAGGCGGGCCGTCGGCAGTCGGATGGCCGGTCACGACCGGCACGACCTCCACGGGCACCCACGCACAGTTCACCGCGGGCCTGATCCACCGCCCGACGAGCGGGACCGCGATCACCGTCCGCGGAGAGGTCTATCGCGGGTTCGCCGCCGCTGGGGGCATCACAGGGACGCTCGGCGCGCCGCTTGAGGGTGAACGGACGGAAGCCGACGGATTCTCGCAGCGCTTCCAGGGCGGAACTGTCTACGCGACTTCACGAGGGACATTCGCTGTGACAGGGCTGAGCGCGGCCCTGACCGCGTTCGGCGGCGTCGCGCGTATCGGCTACCCGACCGGTCCGCAGCTCGGCTCTGGCGCGTCGTTGTCCCAAGACTTTGGTCCGACCACCCTGACGACCTCTCCGGCCGGCGTGTTCGGAGTGACCGGGGTGATCGGTCGCACGTACCGCGGCCTCGGTGGAGCCGGCGGAGCACTCGGCGCGGCGACCTCGGCGGAGGGCGGTCTCCAGAGCGGCTTCCTTCAGAGCTTCGAGAACGGGCGCATCTACTGCAGCGCGGTCGCCACGACCTCCGTGTCGACGGCTGCGGCCCGCATCCTCGATGCGGCCGGCGGCGTGACGGGACGCCTCGGCTGGCCCGTCGGACCGGCGGTCTCCGACGGCCTGAGCATCCGGCAGCCGTTCCAGGGCGGCGAGATCTGGACGAGTGCGGACGGGACGACCGGAGCGCCCGTCGTCGGCGCCGTGCTTCAGACCGCGCGGAGGGCAGGAGGGATCGGCATACTGGGCGTACCGACCGGCGCCGAACAGGAGTCGCCGGCCGGCTGGTCGCAGTCCTTCGCCCGCGGGATCGTGTTCGTGCCCCGCAGCGGGACCGCGTCGGCCGCGACGGGCGCGGTGTTCACTCACTTCGCAGCCGGCGGCGGGATGGCGACGTACGGCTTCGCGACCGCGCCTGCGAGCACCATCAGCGGAGCGATCGTGCAGCAGTTCCAGAACGCGACGGTGTTCGCCTCGTCGACCGGCACCGCCGAAACCCGGGGCTATATCCGCACGTTCCACGAGCGCTGGGGAGGGCCGGGCGGCGTACTGGGCATCCCGAAGCAGAACGAGTTCGCGACCGCCGGAGGCTACCGACAGGACTTCGCCGGTGGAACTGTTCTGGTCTCGTCCACCGGCGCGTTCCTCACGCGCGGCGCTCTCGGGGCGGAGTACCTGCGCCGCGGCGGACCGTCGGGCGCGCTGGGCTGGCCGCTCGGCAACGAGACAACCGGTGAGGGCCGCTGGCAGCAGCGCTTCCAGGGAGGCACCCTCGTACTGCTGGCGAACGGCACGTACCTCGTGGAGTAACGGCGGGAGGCGGCGCCCGCGGTTGCTACGCTTTTGACACCATGACCTCCTCCCCTGACGCCGTGCTGGTGATCGTGCCCGCATGGAACGAAGAGCGCAACGTGGGAACGACGGTGCGTGAGATCCTCCGGGCCGGCGAGGCCTATGACGTCGCCGTCATAGACGACGGGTCCACCGACGGCACGGCAGAGGCCGCTCGCGAAGCGGGCGCAATCGTCCTCAGTCTGCCGTTCAATCTTGGGGTCGGAGGCGCGATGCGCACGGGGTTCACATACGCGCAGCGGCACGGCTACCGCCGTGCGATCCAGGTGGACGCGGACGGGCAACACAACCCCTCAGACATCGACCGCGTCCTCGCAGGGCTCGAGCACGCGGACATCTCCATAGGCGCGCGGTTCAGCGACGTCGGGGACTACGAGGTCCACGGCCCGCGCCGGTGGGCGATGGTCTTCCTCGCGTCGGTGCTCTCGCGCGTCGCACATACGCGATTGACGGACGTGACCAGTGGCTTCCGCGCGGCCGGACCGCGCGCGATCGATCAGTACATCAGCTATTACCCGGCCGAGTATCTGGGAGACACCCTCGACTCTCTGGTCGCCGCGTGCCACGCCGGTCTGACCGTCACGCAGGTTCCCGTCGCGATGCGACCGCGTGCGCACGGCCGCCCGAGTCAGGGATCCATCGGTTCCACCGTCTATCTCCTGCGCTCGGTCTTCGCACTGAGCCTGGCCGTCATGCGCCGGGCCCGTCCCGACCGACGCAGCATCGCGGACGGGAGCACGGCATGATCGTCCTCGGCGGCATCCTCCTCGCGCTGGCAATCCTCATCCTCGTCATGTGGATGCTGCTCACCCGGCGCCTCCGCGAGAAGTACGCCGTCCTCTGGCTGGTGATCGGCCTCGCCGTCCTGATCCTCGGCGTCTTCCCGCAGCTCCTCCTCTGGCTGACGGCCGTCCTCGGGGTCCAGCTGCCCGCGAACCTGCTGTTTTCGCTCGCGATCGTTCTGCTCCTCGCCGTGAGCCTGCACCTGTCGTGGGAGCTCTCGCAGGCGGAAGACGAGATTCGCCGCACCGCCGAGGAGATCGCGATCCTGCATGCCGACCTCGACCTCCTGCGCGCGCGGGTGGATGTTCTGGACTCGGATGCCGCGCAGCCGGAGGGGTCGCCGCGAGTCGACGGCGATGAGCGCATCTGACCTGACCGGAGCGCGCCCGCCGGCACGGGATCGCGGCCTGACCTACGTCCTGGGCGCCACGGTCGTCGCCGGCGCCATCGGGTATGTGATCCAAGCGGTCGTCCCCGCCTTCACCGGCACCGACGAGTACATCGCGTTCAGCGTCTTCTGGTCGGTGGTCTATCTCATCGTCTCCGCCCTGTCCGGCATCCAGAACGAACTGACCCGCGCCGCACATCCCACCGCCGACCGGAAGGGCTCCGGCTGGCGCAGCCTCTGGGGATTCGCAGGAGTCGCGGCCGCCGTCGCGGTGCCGACGGTCGTCGCGACCTCGCCCCTGTGGGCACCGGCTGTGTTCGCCGCGGACGTCGCGATGCTCGTGGCTGCGGTCGCCGTGGCGACGCTCGGCTACACGATGGTGGCCGTCCTCAGCGGCGCTCTGTACGGCGTGCGCAACTGGCCCGCCGTGGCGACGATGACCGTGAGTGATTCGGCCCTCCGCCTGATCGCGGTCACTGCCGCGCTCGCGCTCGGCGGAGGGATGGTCGCGCTCGGCTGGGCCGTCGCCGTCCCTTTCCTCCTCGCGTTCGTCGGAGTGCTCGCGCTGTCGGCACGATCGATCCGCGCCACCCTCCACCTCGACACCGGGATCGGCGCCCTGGGCCGCAACAGCCTGACGACGGTCGCCGCCGCCGCCGCGACCGGTCTGATGATCAGCGGATTGCCCTTCCTGCTCGGACTCACCTCACCGCGCACGAACGGCGCCCTGCTCGCGTCGCTCATCCTCGTCATCACTCTGACGCGAGCGCCTCTGGTGATCCCGTTGCTCGCCCTGCAGAGCTATCTGGTCGTGACGTTCCGCGACGATGCCCACGCCGTTCGGCGCCGCGTGCTCCGACTGGGCGGCGCGCTGCTGGCGCTCACCGGGGTGCTGTCGGTGCTCGCGCTCTTCGTCGGACCGTGGATCATCGTGCTCCTCTACGGCGATCGCTACGAGCTGCCTGCCGCCGCGTACGCGCTGATCGTCGCGAGCGCCGGACTCACCGGACTGCTGTGCATCACGGGTCCCGCCGTACTGGCCTCCGGACGACACGGCGTCTACCTCGCCGGATGGGCCGTCGCCTCCGCCGTGCTGGTCGGTGGGCTACTCCTCCCGTGGGAAGACCCCGCACGGGTGCTGACGGCCATCCTCGCCGCGCCGGCGGCGGGCGTTCTCACGCACGCAGCCGGTTCCGCGGTCCGTCGTCGGAGGACCGGCGGCGGCCCGTCAGCGGGAGATGCCGAGCGCCCGGTCGAATGACGTGCGCGTCTCGCGCGCGGTCCGCGTCCAGGTGAATTCGGCCGCCCGTGCCAGACCCGCTGCGCTGAGTTCGGCCTGGAGGGCGGCATCCCCCACGACAGCGTCCATCAGCTCAGCCAGCGCCTCGTCGTCGTGCGGGTCGAAGTAGCGCGCCGCCTCGCCGCCGACATACCGGTGGACGCCGATGTCGCTGAGCAGCACGGGAACACCGGCGCCCATCGCCTCGAGCGCCGGGAGCGAGAAGCCCTCGGCGAGCGAGGGGATCGCGAGCGCCGTCGCGGTGGAGTAGAGGTCGCGGACCTCCGCGTCATCCACCCATCCGCGCAGCTCGACCGTCGAGGCGACGTCGTACTCGCGCGCGACCTCGGCCAGAGGATCCTCTCCGCGACCCCCGGTGATCACGACGCGGGGTCGACGCTCGAGCGGCAGCAGCGCGGAGGCCCGGATGAGCGCAGCCCAGTTCTTGTGCGGGCGGCGATTGCCCATGGCGAGGATGAGCGGACCATCCTCGCCCGCCCGGCGCCGGTCGACCCCCGCGGGCGACGACCCTGCCAGCGGCACGACGTCGAGTCTGTCGTCCCTCACGCCGAGGTACTTCGCGATCTCGGTGGCGGAGTCCGGGCTGATCGTGATCACGCGCCGCGCGTTGCGGGCCGCCACCTTCTCCATCCATTTGACCGGCGCAGTGTAGAGCGGTGTGCTCATGTACTCCGGATGGCTCCAATAGAGCATGTCGTGCATTGTCACGACCGTGGGCATGCGCGTCTTACGTGGGCCTAAGGTCGCCGGGGCGTGCACCAGGTCCGCGTCGTGCCGGACGGCGGCGCGGGCGACTTGGGTCAGCTCGCCCCACGCCCATACGAACCGGTTCTCGCCACTGATGCCCGAGCGCACGATCGGCCCGGGGAACCACGACAGGTCGAGATCGGCCCCCTCCCGGCTCACGAAGCCGATGTAGTCGTAGTCGTCCTCCAGCCGCCCGAGCTCACGGTAAAGATCGCGCGTGTAGGTCTCCATCCCCCCTTTCGTACCGGTGTAGGAGAGGAGATCGACGAGGACGCGGGGCATGGGGAATCCAGATCTGAAGGGTCGATGCGGTCACGGACCGACGGGAGTGGGGCGCAGCCGCCCAGCGCGCGGGCGGGCCCATTCCATCGCGCGATGTTCCACGACCACCCAGCTGAGCCAGGCGAGGACGAACGTCATGACGGCCGCGATGAGGATGTACACGGGCAGACCGAGCGCCGCTGCACCCAGCAGGACGGCGATCTGCTGCATGGGCCAGGCGTAGATGTAGAAGCCGTAGCTGACGTCGTTGCGGGCCACCCAGCGCGGCTGGGGAACGACGGAGGACAGCCACAGCAGACCGTACGCGAGGAAAGGCGCGGATGCCTGACCACCCCAGCGCGGGACGGCGACGATGAGCACGACGGCGATCGTCAGCGAGAAGACGGCGACGATCGCGTTGATCCCCGAGCGCTCGACGATGAAGAAGACGAGCGCGCCACCGAGGAAGAAAGGCGCGAGCTTGGCGAAAAGGAGGAAGCTCGCGTCGAGCCCCCATCGCTCCGCGAGCGAGGCGCCGATCCACACGAACAGGCTCAGCACGAACACCGCGCCAGCCATCCATCCGTTGCGGCGGAACAGCGCGATCCCGCCCAGGAGCCAGACGAGCATGTAGCACAGGAACTCGTAGAACAGGGTCCAGAGCGAACCGTTCCAGACGCCCGGATACGGCACCGACTCCAGCGTCGTGCCGATCGTGTAGCTGTCGATGTACAGCGTGAGGTTCGACCAGACGTACTGCAGGGGCGTGATGGGGGTGCTCATGAAGCCCGCGAGGGTGCCGTGCTCGATCAGCGCCGCGATCGGGGCGAACACGAACGAGGTGACGATCAGGCACACCAGGAAGCCCGGGAAGATGCGGGCGATGCGGTGCAAAAGGTACTCCCCGGGCGCGGTCCGCAGTCGGCTCCGGGTGATGAGGAATCCGCTCAGCACGAAGAATCCCGCGACCGCCCACCCACCCAGGTTCTCCCCCTGGATCTTCGGACCTTCCCCTTCGCCCACGATGTAGAACGAGTGCGCGAAGAGCACCATCGCCGCCAGGATCAAGCGGAAGAGGTTGAGGCTGTTGGCGCGATAGGGGAAGGGGGCACCGGCGAGCGCGAGGCCCACAGTCACTTCAGCAGATTCCGCGAGGCCATCTCATCGAGAGAGCGCTGGTATGAGTCGCCTTCGAGGGGCTCGCTGAGCACCCATTCGACGAACCGTGCGACGCCGTCGCGGAACGCCACCTCGGGCTCGTAGCCGAGCACGTCGCGCAGACGTGTGGTGTCAGCGACGTTGTGGCGGATGTCGCCGAGACGGTAGTTGCCCGACACCCGCGTGGGCACCTCGCTGCCGAAAGCGCTGAACAGCGCGTCGACGACTTCACGGACCGTCGTGGCGACACCCGAGCCGACGTTGAAGACCCCGCCGGCCGCATCGGCGACGGTCGCCGCGCGGAACGTGGCCTCGACGACGTCGTCGATGTACACGAAGTCACGGCTCTCGAGTCCGTCCTCGAAGATGTTGATCTCCTTGCCCTGTCGGATGAGCGTGGAGAAGATCGAGAGGATGCCGGTATAGGGGTTCTTGAGGGACTGCCCGGGACCGTAGACGTTCTGATAGCGCAACGCGACCGGCTCGATGCCGATCGTGGGCGCGACCGTCATGATGAGTGATTCCTGCACCTGCTTGGTGATGCCGTACACCGAGGAGGGATGCAGCTTCGCGGACTCATCCGTGGGGATCACGGTGATCGGGCCCTCGCCCGGCATGTGCACGTCGAAGTCGCCTGCCGCCATAGCCGCATCCGCACGGTGTGGTGGATGGACGACCCGCCCGTCCTCGGTTCGATAGGACCCTTCGCCGTAGATCGAGCGCGACGATGCCACGACGATCCGGCGCACATCGTGCTTCTCATTTGCGAGGATGTCGAGGAGCTTCGCGGTGCCGCCGACGTTCGCCTCGACGTAGCGGTCGATCTCGTACATCGACTGCCCGGTGCCGGTCTCGGCGGCGAGGTGTACGACGAGGGTGGCACCGGTCAGAGCGCGCCGCAGGTCGTCGGCCGAGGTCACCGTCCCCCGGACGACGTCGGCGACCCCGTCCAGCGACCGCAGCAGCGGCGAGGTGACCTCAGGGTCGTCCCCGTGGACCTGGGCGATCAGGGAGTCGAGCACCGTGACGGTGTGCCCCGCGTCGACGAGGCGGCGCGCGACGCGCGTGCCGATGAATCCGGCACCACCGGTGATGAGCACGTGTTCGGGCATGCAGATTCTCCAGAGCGTGGGGCGAGTGGCTCGGTGGAGCCCGCGCGGGTCAGAAAGCGAAGATGTGCGCGAGTGTCGATTGTAGTCCGGCACGTGTTCCGTGCCGGAGGACTCCGGGCAGCTCGGCGATGCCGTGCAGGCGCGACATGACGCGCAGCCTCGCCGTGCGCTGGGTGCGATCCCACCCCATCGCCCGCGCGAGGGCGCCCGCTTCGGCGTAGTAGGTGCGCTCGTCGCGGAAGCGGCGACCATCGAGCAGGGTCTTCTGCGAGGCACTCCCCCCATGCCGACGGTAGGAGAACGCCGGTGTGGGGTTGTAAGCCAGACTCCCGCCCTCGAACGCGATGTCCATCAGGAGCGCGAGGTCCTGGATGATCGGCAAGCCGTCGCGGAAATCGATCCGCCGCAGGGTGTCAGTGCGGAAGGTGAGAGACGGCCAGTAGAGCCAGTCACCGCGGATGAGGCTCGTCGCCATGCGCTCACCGCGCAGCACCGCGATCCCCTTCCCGCCGCGCGGCGCGAGCATGCGCTGCTTCACCCGGTCGACAAGCGGGAGCACCGGCGTCCCGTGCTCGTCGATCACCTGGACTCCTGGCTGGATGACGTCGGCATCGGGCACGGCGTCGATCGTCCGACCGACCACCTCGAGATAGCCGGGGTGCAGCAGGTCGTCGCAACCCAGGATCGTCAGGTACTCGCCTCGTGCGCGCCGGATGGCCTCCCGGTAATTCTCCGTGATGCCGAGGTTCACCTCGTTCCGGATGTACGTGATGCGGCTGTCGTCGAGCTGCGAGAACCACTCGCTCACAGCAGGGTCGGGGTAGCAGTCGTCGATGACCGTGAGCCGCCACTCGCGGACGGTCTGGGCTTGCACGGAACGGACGGTCTCGTAGAGCAGACCGGGCTCGCCCCAGAACGGGACGACGATCTCGACGCGATTCATGACGTCAGTCCGCACGAGATGATCCGGAAGAGCTGGGCGCCGCCCTCTTCCGCGACGAGTTCGGTGTAGGGCGAGTCGGCGAGCCGATCCAGCCCCGAGAAGTCGCCGCCGTTGTCCATGAAGTCCCCTCCGCGGTCGAAGTCGAGCACGTAGCGCACGCCGGTCTCCTCGAGTGCGTCGCACACAGCCGGCGAATCGCCGTCCGTGTCCAGCCGCGTGTTGATGATGCGCGCGGCTTCGGTCTCGTCCATCAGCAGGTGCGGCATCAGGACCGGGCGTCCGCTCAGGCCGTACGCGAACGACGTCCCCGTCCAGGGGTCACCGGCGATGACGGCCCCCTCGGGTACCAGCTCGTCGAGTCGGTCGATGAGTGCGAGCTCGTCCGGAGTGATGATCGGCGCGTCGGAGCGCATCTTGTACGTGTACTCGATGTCCGCGGCCGCCTGCCGCACCGCGGTGCCCTGCGTCGTGACGGTGAGGACCACAGCGAAGACGACCAGCGCCACGACAGGGAAGCGCGACGAGAATGTGCGCAGCCGGGACGCGCGCCGCATCATCCACCGCACGAGAGCAGTGGTGCCGACGGCCGCGAGGGGCAGTACGGCCACCATCCACAGGGAGGCGAGCCGGGGAGCGTTGTTGTACCACGGTGCCGTCAGCCAGGTGCGGAGGAGCTCTACCGGCGACCCCGCCACCGTGATGTAGAGGACGGAGCCCACAGCGGCCGTGCCCAGAACGATCCAGCGACCGTACGTCGGTCGGCGGACGATCGAGTAGGCGCCGATGATCAGCATTGCCGCCAGTACGGGAGCGATGGGGTACTGGTATACCGCGGCCGAGACGACTTCGCCGATGGCGTGCGGCAGGCTCGCGATCACGGGCCAGTAGATCTGGTCGGCCGGCGGGCGCACGCGTTGCAGGAGGACGAGACCCACGACGAAGTAGCCGACGAGCGCGGACGCCCAGAGGAGACGCGCTCGTCCTCCCGACGCCCGGGCGATCCGGTCGGCAAGGGTCCCGACGACCATGGGGAGCGTCAGCGCCAGGAGGCCGATCAGCGCGCCGGGGTGGGCCACACCGATGCCCGGTACGGCGAGCACGAGCAGGAGGACTGCATCGTGTCGTCGTGCCACGCGCTCGGGCCGCAGCGCCTGGTAGGCGACCGCAAGACCCGCGGGCAGGCAGGCGAGTCCGAGGAAGAGCGGATAGAGCACCCCGTAGTGCAGCGGGAGGTAGGGGAACGCCGGAGACGCGGCGGTCAGGACACCGGCGGCGACGATGACGACCCTGTCGGCCCCGACGAGCGTGCGTGTCAGCAGCACGGCGCCGATGGGCCAGACGAGTGCCGCTACGACGATGATCACGGCGTTGTTCGCGACGACGACGGACGCCCCCGAGAGCATGACAACGAGCGAAACCACTGCGTGCCACGCCGAGGGGTAGAACGGAAGACCCTCGGCACTCGTCATCGTCCCGACCCACAGCGGCGACGCGTTCGCGGTGTCGAGCACGTACTGGACGGCGTTGAGGTGGAAGAAGTTGTCGTACCGCTGCGCGAAGTACTCGGGAGAGACCATGCTGCGCATGAGCACGAACCCGATCACGACCGCAGGAACGGCCACCGACAGGATCTGCGGGAGCCGGGAACGCGATGCGCGGCGCGGCGAGCCCGGAATGCCGACCCAACGCGACCAGGCGAGCGCCGCGAGAGCGGCGAGGGCCGTCAGGACCAGGAGCGGAAACGGGCTCCACGGTATTCCGGTCCACCCGCCGATGAGCGACGAGACGGCCACGAGCGACACCGACAGCGGAGCGGCGATTCCCACGAGCCACAGCCCTCGGAGTCGCAGAAGGTACGCCACCAGCCCACCGGGCAGTGCGAGGAGTGCCGTCGCCGCCAGCAGGGCGGGGACGATGGCGAGCCAGTTCACGTGCCGGGGATCCGTCGCTTCCGAGCGGTCGCGCGAGTCATCGGGCGACCTGCTCGGGGAACTCGACGGACGGGTTGAACGTCACTCCCGCCAGCCACTTGCGCAGAAGTCGTGCGCGCAGGCGCAGCGGTACCCGGCCGCGGTGCAGGCTCACGAACAGGCGTGCGCCGAATTCGAGGAAGTAGAGCAGGCCGCGGTGGTGCAACTGATAGGACGCCTCATTGCGCACCCCGTACTCGAACTTCCAGAGACTCTTCGCATCCACCATCGCGAAGTTCACCCCGCGGTTGTCGCCCATGTCGTGGATGACGACACTGTCGAGGACCTGGACGCCCGGGCAGACCTTCGTGAGGCGGAGGGTGTACTCGCGGTCATCGAACCAGATGAAGTAGTCACGGTAGGGCAGGCCGTAGCGGGCGATCGCCCAGCGAGGGATCAGCACCGACACGAACGAGCATGCGGTGACCATGACGTTGCGCTGGCCCTTGACCATCAGGCGACCCCAGTCCCATGTCGGGACCGGGTTGTTCATCTCACAGATCGAATCGTCCGTGAATTTCACGACCGAGCACGCGAACGGCACATCGGGGCCGAGTTCGGCGACGGCCTCGTCGAATCCGCGCACGAGCGTTTCCAGCGCGGTCGGCTGCGGGTAGCAGTCGTCGTCCATGATCCACACGTGGTCCGCGCCGGTCGCGTAACCGCGCAGCATCCCCTCGGCGAAGCCGCCCGCTCCCCCCGTGTTCGTCGCCATCGTGACCACGTCGATGCGAGGGTCATGCCGCAGGCCCGCGAGGTAATCTGCCGTTCCGTCGGTCGAGGCGTTGTCGATGATGAGCAGCGTCGCCGGCGCTAGAGTCTGGGCCTGAAGCGCGGCGATCACGCTCTTGAGCTTCTCGAGTCGGTTGAACGTGACGATGACTGCGGCGACCGTCACCACGATCCCACCTCCTGTGTGAACCATTCGCTTGCCGGTGTTGCGGACAGGAGCTTCTGCTCCGCGTGCCGCTCGTCGCGCCAGAGCTCCTCGCGCGCGCTCTCGTCGCCGGCGAGCCATGCGACCTTTCGGGCGGCCTGGCGGACGGCGAGATGCACGTTGCGGCTGACGAGCGCCCGCGACGGGATGATGTCGGACTGCGCGCCCACGTCGGTCGAGATCACCGGGACACCGTGGCTGATGGCCTCGAGAGTCGTGAGGGTGAGGCCCTCGTTGTGCGATGTCACGACGAGGACGTGGGCCTCGGCCAGCGTGTGCTCGACCGGAACATCCGAGTCGCGCCTCTCGACGATGCCTTGGAGCGAGTACGCCGCGATGAGGTCATCGGCCCATGACGACAACTCGCCGTCGCCGTGCATGATGAAGCGCAGCGGCGCCTGGTCCGAACGAAGACGGTGGGCCATCGCGAGGAAGACTTCGGGCGCCTTCTGGCGCGCCATGCGTCCGACGAAGGCCACCGTGAAAGGCTCCGACTCGCCTCGCGATCGGAAGGTGGGTTCGACGCTCTGGACGGTCAACCCCGCCAACGGCGCCATGACGACCTTCTCCGCGGCCACGCCCTGCGTCTCCACCATCCAGTGGCGTAGCGTCGGCGAGATCACGTGGTGCCGCGTGATGACATCCTCCACCCGGACACTGCTGTGGGGGAAGCCGCCACCGCGGTACTCGACGATGTGCGTCGAGTCGATAATGGGGATCTCCGGCCGGGACATCGCCACCCAATGCAGCCGATCGTAGAGCCATTGGTTGTGATGGACGACGATGCCACGCACATCGAAAGTGCGCAGAATGGCACTCAGCAGCTCCTCCACACCGGGTGTCTGCGACCGCACCGTCGGCTCGGAGAACGGAATCAGAAGGGCACCGTCCAGCTCCGGGCGTCCGATCCACGGATGGTGGGAATCTCTGTTGGTCAAGACGATGGGAAGGAACCCCGCGTCCCGGACGAGCTTGACGGTTTCGAAAGCCCAACGTTCAGCACCGCCCAACTCGAACCAGTGCATTCCGATGACGATTGCCCGCGGCGCCTGCGCTGGTGGGCGCGTCGCCGGGACAAGCTCGCCGTCCTCATGGATACCCCCCGGCGAGAACTCCTCCGCGAAGCGCCGTCTTTGCGCGGGGTGGGTGATGGCCCGCCGATGCCTGAGCAACTCCACGTCACGCGCCTCGTCGTAGAGGAGCGGCGTGCGGGCTCGCACCGCTCGGAGCGCTCGTCGCACCACGCTGGTGGACTGATCGCGCGGCGGGTCGAAATCCAGCACCTCGTCTCGCGAGACGTGCACATGCCGGACCGCTCCGGCGGCGAGCGCTCGTGCCATCGCTGATGCCTCAGCGCCCTCTCCCGAAGATGGAGAGATCTCGCTGGCCGCTCCGATGGTGAAGACCCGCCGACGGAATTGGCGCGACATGCCATCGAAGGTCGCGTCGTCGGTCGTGCGCGGAAGGGTCGTCCAATCGCCGTCGTAGCCGTGCACGATCAGATCGCGCCCCGGTGCCATCAGCGCATGGAAGTTGAGGGCGCCCACGAGGAGTCGCCGTTCGCGCAGCGAGAACTCCGAGAGGACGTCGGAGTCGTTCGTGATGCGGAATACGGCCGGCTGTCCGAGCACAGTCTGAATCACGATGCGGGTGTTCCCTGAGAGATCTGAGGAGCGGCCCGCCGAGTGACGGAGCAGTCAGATGCTATCAACGTGGTCTTGGAGCAACCCGTGAGCGGCGTGCGGAGCCGCTCCCAGGATCTGTGATGCGACCCGCGACTAAGATGAAATCCGCCCGCCCCGGGCCACCCGACCCACGCCTGAAGGAGGGCAATGTCCCGCGTTTCGCCCGAGTCGTCCGCGCTCGAGCAGCCAGGACGTAACCTCGGCCTGCTGGATGTCTTCCACCGCCGCTATCTGCTCTCCCTCATCGTGCGCAAGGAAGTTCAGATCCGGTACCGCGGGTCCGTTCTCGGCTGGATGTGGTCGTACGTCAAGCCGCTCGTGCAATTCGTCGTCTTCTACGTCGCGATCGGCGTCTTCCTGGGGATGAACAGCCGGGTCGACTTCTTTCCGATCTACCTGCTTGCGGGCATCACGGTGGTCACGTTCTTCAACGAGGCTTTCTCGAACGGCACCCGATCGCTCGTGGACAACGCCGCGCTGATCAAGAAGATCTACCTTCCGCGCGAGATGTTCCCCGTCTCGAGCATGCTCATCGCTGCCGTCAACACGATTCCCCAGATCATCGTCGTCGTGGTCATTGCTCTGTTCTTCGGGTGGGCGCCATCCGCCATCCAGATCGGTGCGATACTGCTCGCGCTTCTGATCGTCTCCGTGCTCGCGACCGGCCTCGGGCTTCTCTTCGGGGCGATCAACGTGACCTTCCGTGACGCGCAGAGTTTCGTCGAGATCATCGTGATGATGGCGGTCTGGGCTTCACCGGTCATGTATCAGTGGGAGATGGTCGCCGATGCCGTGCCGAACTGGCTGTTCGTCCTGTATCGCTTGAACCCCCTCACACCCGCGGTGGAGCTGTTCCACTACGGCATATGGTTTCCCCTTGATCCGGGCGGGGCGCAGCCCCTGCCGGATCTCGCTCTCTTCTCGATCATCGCCCTCGCCCTCGCCCTCGTTCTCCTGGTGATCGGCCAGTCCGTGTTCCGTCGTCTGGAGGGTCGTTTTGCCCAGGATCTCTGACGTCTCGACCCCCAGCATCGTGGTGGATGACGTTCACAAAGATTTCAAGCTCCGCCACACGCACTCCATAAAGGAGACCTTCGTGGCGGCCGTGCGCCGCAAACCGTTGACAACGGACTTCCACGCGTTGGACGGGACGTCGTTCACGATCGCGGAGGGCGAAGCGGTGGCACTTCTCGGCTTCAACGGCTCCGGCAAGTCGACCATGCTCAAGCTCATCTCCGGGGTGCTGACACCCGACAGTGGGAAAGTGCTCACACGCGGCCGCGTCGCCGGCCTGATCGAAGTCGGCGCGGGATTCCACCCGGACCTGTCCGGTCGCGAGAACATCTTCCTCAATGCGGCGATACTCGGCATGAGCAAGAAGGAGATCGACGCTCGATTCGACGACATCGTCGCCTTCAGCGAGATCGAGAAGTTCATCGACACCGAGGTCAAGCACTATTCCTCTGGAATGTTCCTTCGTCTGGCATTCTCCGTCGCGATCCACACCGAAGTCGACGTGCTGCTCATCGACGAAATCCTCTCGGTCGGCGATGAACCCTTCCAGCGCAAGTGCCTGGCGAGGATCCGCGAACTGCATGGTGCCGGCAAGACCTTGGTGGTGGTTTCCCACGACCTCAACATGGTTTCCGACCTCTGCCAACGCGGCATCCTTCTCCGCGGTGGCAAGGTGGCGTTCGACGGCGACTCGAAAGAGGCCGTTGCGATGATGAGGGCCTGACGCTACAGCTCCGCGTGCAGCTGCCACACCCGGTCGGCGGCTCCGAGCCACGAGAACGCGCGGCCACGGTCGGCCGCGAGCACGCCGAGCCGCGTGGCGGCGGCAGTCGTCCCGAGCGCGTCGGCGAGAGCCGCACCGAGTGCCTCGGGGTCGGCATCCACCACGGCTCCGCCGTCGACGATGACCTCGTCGTTCACGGGCGAGGATGCCGCCACCACGGGAACTCCGAGGGCCAACGCCTCGAGCACACGCCAAGGCAGCCCGAATCGCTGATCGGCGACGACGAACGCGACCGCTCCTGCGAAGACCGCCGCGCGGTCAGCACCGGAGAGCGCGCCGCGCACGTGCAGGCTCCGTTCGGGGATACCCGCCGCCGAAGCCTGATCCGCGATCGTCGGTTCCTCGCCTTCGGCAGCGCCGATCACGACCACCGGAAGGTCGACACCCGATCGGGCGACCGCGGCAAGTCCCGCGCCCAGGGACTCGCCGTGATGCCCGGAGAGCAGCACGAACCCCTCCGGCAGGTCGAGCTCGCGCCGGCGTCCCACATCATCGCGCGGCACGGCGAATCCTTCGGGGGCCGCTCCCGCGATCACGCGGATGCGCTCACCGAGCTTCGCGATCTCAGCGAGTCGCACCGCCATCGCGTGCGTCGGCACGACGACCGCATCGGCGTGCTTGACCGCGCGCTTCAGCATCGCCTTCTGCCACGCCACGCTCGCCTTCGGATACTCGCCCGGGGCTTCCCACGGCCCGAGATCCCAGATCGTGACGACGGTCTGGTCGTGGTCGTGAACACGATCGTGCTTCACCAGCGGTGCGAACAGGGTCGGCGAGTGGATCATGCCGCCGCCGATGCCGCTCGCGACGCCGAGTTGCAGCGCACCCGCGAGCTCACGACGAGCGAGCGGGCTGCGGCGCACCTCGGCGAGACCGGCGATCTCGACGGCGGGAGAACCTGCGGGCGCGATTCCGGCGACCTCGCAACCGGAGGGAGCGCGGTCGATCAGGGCGGTCGCCAGCTCACGAGACGCCGTTTCGAGATCGGGATCGGTGGGCGCGACGAGCTGATCGAGCATGAACCGGAGTGTGGCGGTCATGGGGTTCAGCCTTCGGGGGTCGGCGTCGGCGTCGGCGGGTGCAGCGTCTGCTGCACGAGCTGCTGGATGTAGGCGAAGTCGGGGTCGTATTCGTCGATGCCGCCCTCGGGCGTGAGCTCGATCGTCGTGACCGGCTGCTCCTTGGCCTTGAGCGCGAGCTCTGCCAGGAACGGCAGCAGCGACTGCGGCAGGTCGGTCTGGATCAGATCCTGCCCGGCGGCCGCGACATCGCTGAAGCGGGTGAGCACGACGTCGGGGGTGAACTGCGCGAGGATCGCCTCCTGCAGTTCGCGTTGGCGCTTCATGCGGTCGAAGTCGCTCGTGGTGTACCTGGACCGGGCGTACCACTGCGCGGTGTCGCCGTCCATGTGCTGCTGTCCGGGTTCGATCCAGCCGATCGCCCAGCTGTCCACGTCGTTCGGGTCGACGCCCTCGGGCGGGCCGCCCTTCGGCAGTCGCTCGACGACGTTGATGTCGACGCCGCCGAGCGCGTCGACGAGCGAGGCGAAGCCGTGCATGTCGACGAAGACGTAGTAGGGGATCTCGATCCCGAGGATGCCCTCCGCGGCGTCCTTCGTGGCTTCGATTCCCGGCTCGGAGCCGTTGGCCTTCGCGTCGGGATAGAGGGCGTTGCCGTCCTGGCAGACCTCCACCTCGGTGCGGAGCTGATTGATGCCGCTCCCCCACCCGCACGTCGCGTTCGCGAAGCCGGTGTGGCCGTTCGGATACTTGTCCTGCATCGGGCCCGCCGAGAACGGCACGTTCGGCATGTCGCGCGGGATGCCGGTGATCGTGGTCGCACCGGTCTCGGCGTTCACCGAGACGACCGAGATGCTGTCGAACCGCATCGAGTCGCGGCCTTCGCCGCTGTCGGCGCCGAGCAACAGGATGTTGTAGTAGCCGTCGCTCGGCGGCACCGAGGGTCCGCTCGCGCCGAAGATCGCGCCGAGCGTGTCACGGGTCGTGCCGGCGATCTGCGAGGCGTACACCGCGCTTCCGGTGCCCGTGACCAGGAGGACGACGGCCAGGAGCAGGATGCCGAACCGGGCGATCGTGCCCGTCTTGACCAGTCGGACCAGACGCAGGGTGTCGACCGTGAGCACGATCCAGAGCACCGCGTACGCGAGCAGCGCGATCTGGATGATCGTGAGGGGTCCGGCGCGCAGGAGCCCGAGCCAGTCCGGTAGCCACGCGCCGGTGATGATGCTCACGGTGCCCTGCCGCCACAGCAGCAGTCCGAGCCCGCCGAGGATCACGGCGATCCAGAGCCCCAGCGTCGCGCCGAGCCCGATCTTGCCGAGGCGCCGATTGCCGGCGACGGCCTGCGCCGAACCGGGAACGAGGAAGTTCAGCAGGACGAGCCACCAGCCTCGACGCGTCATCACCTCGCGCGACGACGTGTCGGGGTACCGCATCGGCCGGTCTTCGACGACCTTCGACGAGACGTTGCGGACGGATGCCGGCCGCGGCGGACTCGCGACGCTCATAGCGACTCCTTGAGGCGGCGGTTCTTCTCCTCCACCTGCTGCTCGAGGTCTCGCGCAAAGTGCTCGACCCGGTCGCCGAGCGCGGCATCCGCCGACCCGAGAATGCGGACGGCGAGCAGACCTGCGTTCTTCGCGCCGTTGATCGAGACGGTCGCGACCGGGATGCCGGCGGGCATCTGCACGATGCTCAGGAGGGAGTCCAGGCCGTCGAGGGTCGCCAGCTGCACGGGGACGCCGATGACCGGCAGCGCCGTGACCGATGCGAGCATGCCCGGAAGATGAGCCGCGCCGCCCGCGCCCGCGATGATCGCGCGGAGGCCTCGCGCACGCGCCTCGCGACCGTAGCGGAGGAGCTTGTCGGGCGTCCGGTGGGCCGAGACCACCTCGACCTCGTGCGGGACGCCGAAGTCGGTGAGCAGCTGCGACGCGTCGCTCATGACGCGCCAGTCCGAATCCGAACCCATCACGACGCCGACCAGCGGCGCGTCGGACGAATGCAGCGGCACGCGCGCGGTCGAGTCAGTCACCGATCCAGGCTAGGGCGCCCGCCTGGAAGATCCCCGCAACGGCGCGGCCGGAGCGCCGATACGACGGTCAATCCAGGAAGACGGATGCCGCCGCCCTGGCCTGATAGACGGCTTCGTCCAGGTCCTCCCCGGCGACGTTCACGTGCCCCACTTTGCGTCCCGGACGCGGCGCCTTGCCGTACGTGTGCACCTTCGCCATCGGGTGGGCCGCCATCGCCGTCGCGAACCGGTCCTCCAGTGCGCCTTCGGCGGGGCCGCCGAGGATGTTCACCATGACCGACCACTCGGCTCGCGGCTCCGGGTCGCCGAGCGGCAGGTCGAGGACGGCGCGCAGATGCTGTTCGAACTGGCTCGTGACACCGCCGTCCTGACTCCAGTGCCCGCTGTTGTGCGGGCGCATCGCCAGCTCGTTCACGAGCAGTCGCTCGTCGGTCGTCTCGAAGAGCTCGACCGCGAGCATTCCGGTGACATCCAGTCCTTCCGCGATCCCGATACCGATGCGGGCGGCGACGTCAGCCATCCGCCCGCTGGAGCGGGGCGCGGGCGCGATGACCTCTGCGCAGACTCCGTCGCGCTGCACGGTCTCCACCACCGGATACGCGCGCACCTCGCCCGACGGTCGCCGGGCGATCTGCTGCGCAAGCTCCCGGGAGAAGTCGACCAGCTCCTCCGCCAGCAGCGCGCCACCACGGCCGTCCTCGGCGAGCGCGGCGAACCAGTCATCGGCCTCCGTCGCCGCGTGGACGACGCGCACGCCCTTGCCGTCGTATCCGCCGCGGGGGGTCTTCACGACCGCACTGCCGCCGTGGCCGTCGAGGAACGCCTGCAGTTCTTCGCGGCTCGTGACCGCCGCCCACTCCGGCTGCGGCATCCCGATCTCCTGAAGTCGCGCGCGCATCTGCAGCTTGTCCTGGGCGAAGCGCAGCGCGTGCGGACCGGGGTGCACGGGGATGGAGGCGTCGACAAGCGTCTGGAGCACGTCCTGCGGCACGTGCTCGTGGTCGAACGTGACCACATCCACGTCGCGGGCGAACGCGAGCACGGTCTCGGCATCGCGGTAGTCGCCGACCGCCGTCGCGGCGAGCGAGGCCGACATGCCTTCCTCCTCGGCCAGCACGCGCAGCTCCACGCCCAGCTCCACCGCGGGGGCGATCATCATCCGCGCCAGCTGTCCTCCACCGACGACTCCGACTCGCAGCGCCATGAACGTCCCTTCCGTCGCTCTGTGTCCTCCCATCATCGCGCAGGCTCTCTCCCCTGCTCGACCCGGTGGATCAGGCGGCGGACGGCGCGGGCGGCATCGGCGGGATCGCCTGCGCGTCGCGGTGAGCGAGGATCTGGTTGACCTCGACCTGGTCGACGAGCGCCTCGTGCACGAGCGCGACGCTCGGGATGTTCGTCATCCGCAGCGACTCATCGACCCCGTTGGACAGCGTGAGCGTTCCGGCGCCCCACATCCGCTGGATGAGGCCCCGGCGTTCCTGCACGGTGTAGCCGCGGACGTGACTGAGCTCACGCCGCCGAACACCGAAGACACCCCATCGTTCCAGCACGCGCCGCGTGGTGATCGTGTAGACGTGCGACCACCACGACAGGAACGGCAGCAGGACGAGGAAGACGACCACGACCGCCGCGGCGGTCAGCAGCATCCAGTCCTCGAAAGGCGCGGGCAGATTGCCGTAGAAGTACCCGACGGCGCCGGCTACGGCGATGAGGATGAGCGCCGGCCAGATCATGCGCCGGGCGTGCCGCCGGAAGCGCGCGATGCGCAGCTCGGGTGTCGGCGCGCCCGGGACCACCATGGGCGGACGGCCGCCGTATGTGGTCGGCTGGGTCATGCTCCCATTGTGCGGGTCGCCGCCGACGTCGGCGGCTGCCACGCCCGCAGTCAGCGCACGTGGACGACGTCTCCCGCCGCGACGGGAGTCGGGACGCCGTCCGCGACGACCACGAGGCGCCCCTCGGCATCGATGCCGTCGGCGCGTCCGACGAGGTGACTGCCGTCGGGAAGCGCGACATCGACGTCCGACCCCACGGTGCTGCACAGCGCGACGATGTCGGCGGCGACGCCGGCGGCCCCGGCGTCTCCCCCCGCCGCGAGCAGCGCCGTCAGCTGCGCGTCGAGCTCGGTCAGGAACGCGGCAAGGAGACGGTCCTCGTCGACCTCGAGACCGGAGGCGGCGAACGAGGTCGCCGTCTCGACCGGGAGATCAGCGAGGCTCATGCGCGTGTTCACGCCGACGCCGATCACGACGGCATCCGGGTGACCCGGGACGACCTCGGCGAGGATCCCGGAGAGCTTGCCGCCGTTGAGCAGCACGTCGTTCGGCCACTTGACGGTCACGCGATGGGGCGTCCCGCGCAGCTGGTCGCGGACGGCCCGCGTCATCGCCGCACCGGCCACGAGCGGAACCCATCCGCGTGCGGCGACGGGCAGACCGTCGACCCGCACGAGCACGGATACCGCCAGAGCCGTACCGGGCGGGGCCGTCCACGTCCGGTCCAGGCGTCCGCGACCCGCGCGCTGATCGGTGGTCAGGATCAGCGAGAGGTGCGGCCACTGCTCCGGATCGGCCGCGACGGCCTTCACCAGATCGGCGTTGGTCGAGTCGGTGGTCTCGGTCACCTGCAGGCGCGGGGACACGGCGGCGGCGAGCGGGTAGCCCTCATCAGGAATCGACATGTGTGTCACCCTAGCGACAGCCCGCCGCGCGCCCGCTTGTGCGAACTCTCCAACTCGGATCCGCCCCCCGCCGATAAAGTGGGACGGGTGACCGAACAGCCCGATCTCTCGACCACCGCCGGCAAGATCGCCGACCTCCGCTCGCGCTTCCAGGAGGCCGTTCTCGACGCCGAGAAGACCGCGCAGACCAAGCAGCACGCGAAAGGCAAGGGCACCGCACGCGAGCGGATCGAGCAGCTCGTCGACCCGGGCAGCTTCGTCGAATTCGACGAGTACGTCCGCCACCGCACCACGGCGTTCGGGATGGACCGCTCCCGCCCCTACGGCGACTCCGTGGTCACCGGCGTCGGCACGATCCACGGGCGCACCGTCGCGGTGTACTCGCAGGACTTCTCGACCTTCGGCGGCTCCCTCGGCGAGGTCGCGGGCGAGAAGATCATCAAGATCATGGAGTTCGCCCTGCGCGGTGGGATGCCGATCATCGGCATCCTCGATTCCGGCGGCGCGCGCATCCAGGAGGGTGTCGTCGCGCTCGGCAAGTACGGCGAGATCTTCCGCCTGAACACCCAGGCCTCCGGAGTGATCCCGCAGATCTCGCTCATCATGGGCCCGGCCGCGGGCGGCGCGGTCTACTCGCCGGCACTCACGGACTTCGTGATCATGGTCGACAAGACCTCGCAGATGTTCGTCACGGGTCCGGACGTCATCAAGACCGTGACCGGCGAGGACGTCGGCATGGAGGAGCTCGGCGGCGCGTACACGCACAACACCCGCTCGGGCGTCGCGCACTACCTCGCGGAGGACGAAGAGGACGCGATCGACTACGCGCGCACTCTGCTGGGCTTCCTGCCCGACAACAACATGGCGGAGCTGCCGGTCTACGAGAACACGTTCGAGTTCGAGACGACGGATGCCGACCGCACGCTCAACATGATCGTCCCGGATTCCGCGAATCAGCCCTACGACATCCATCAGGTGATCGGTCACGTCGTCGACGCGGGCGAGTTCCTCGAGGTGCAGCCCCTTTTCGCCCCCAACATCGTCATCGGGTTCGGACGCGTGGAGGGACGCACGGTCGGCATCATCGCGAATCAGCCCTCGCAGATGGCCGGCACGCTGAACATCCAGGCGGGCGAGAAGGCCAGTCGCTTCGTCCGCTTCTGCGATGCGTTCTCCGTGCCGATCCTGACTCTCGTCGACGTCCCCGGCTACCTGCCCGGCACCGACCAGGAGTGGGAAGGCGTGATCCGCCGCGGTGCCAAGCTGCTGTACGCGTATGCCGAGGCGACCGTGCCGCTCGTGACGGTCATCCTCCGTAAGGCCTACGGCGGCGCGTACATCGTGATGGGGTCCAAGCAGCTCGGCGCCGACATCAACCTGGCGTGGCCGACCGCCGAGATCGCGGTGATGGGCGGCCAGGGCGCGGTGAACATCCTGTACCGCGGCGAGATCAAGCGGGCCGAGGACGCCGGAGAGGACGTCGCCGCCGTCCGCACGCGCCTGGCGAACGAGTACACGTACGACGTGGCGTCCCCGTTCCTCGCGGCCGAGCGCGGCGAGCTCGACGGCATCATCGAGCCGGCGCAGACCCGCGTCGCCGTCGCGAAGGCGCTCCGCGCGCTGCGGGGCAAGCGCGCGAGCCTGCCGCCCAAGAAGCACGGGAACATCCCGCTGTGAGCGAGCAGGAGGACGCCGTCGATCAGATGCGGGTCGAGCTCCTGCGGGGCGATCCGACCCCGGAGGAGCTCGCCGCCCTGGTCGCGGTCGTCAGCGAGGCCTATGCCGAGGAGGCCGCCGGCGCGACCGCCGATGACACGTCGTCCCGTTCGGGCTGGGCACTGTCGCAGCGCGGGCTCCGCGCGCCGCTGCGGCGCGACCTGGGCTGGGGAAGATTCGGCTGAGTCCGGCATCCATTCGCACGTATGCGTGTCCCCCGAAATACCTACAGACGACTTCTCGCGGGCCTGCGCATACTTGTAGGGCTGGAACGCATCATGCGTTCGGTCGACCTGCTGCTCATTCGTGACAGCCCAGGTTCGGCCACGCGGACGGTTTTCGGGTAACTGTCCGCCCGGTGGGGGGTAGGCGGCTTCGCCGCCCCCCACCATCTCCCACTTTCGCTTCCCGCCCCGGCTCCCCTCCCCCGCCGGGACGGGGAGCGAAAACTCTTTCCGCGACGCCGGCTCAGCGCGTGGGCGGGTGGTCGATCTCGCGCCAGAGGTCGACGGCATCCTCGTCCGAGAGCGTCTCACCCGAGGCCGATCGCCCGACGACCGTCACGGCGACGCGCTCATCGGGCGAGGTGCGGATGTAAAGGCGGTCCGACCGTGCTGAACGCAGCGTCTCCGCGAGCTCAGCCCGGATCACCCCGAGCGCGGCCTCGTCGAGTCCGTCCAAGCCGCCCTCGTCGAGCACGGTCACGCTCGCCCCGCGCCGGCGGGCCCGCTCGAGCTCAGCGTGCACGGCGTCGTCGAGCAGCCGGGGACCGCGCATCTCATCGCGCAGGCGACCCTCGGCCAGATGCGCCTGGGTGCGCTCCTCGTCGGTGAGTGCACCTCCGGTGGCCACCGTGCGGGTCAGCACCGGCCCGGCGACCGCGAGGGCGCGCTGCACCTGGATCCGGCGCTCCCGCTGACGTCCGCTCTGCGAGGCCTGCCACGCCGATGCCGCGCGCTGCAGCTGCGCGAGCTGGGCGGTGTCTCGCGCCGCGCGATCGATCGACAGCAGCATGAGCTGCGTCGCCGCCACCCACACGATCGACCCGACGAGCCCGAGACTCATCGCGTTGACAAGGCCCATCCAGTAGATCGAGCCGACGGCGAGCGCGGCGATGCCGATCCACGCGACCCACGGGCGGCGGCGCACCATCACGATGACCATCAGGACGCCGATGCCGCCCAGATACCACGTGGCGAAGGGGTCGGTGCGATCCTCCGGACGGACAGCCACCGCGATCGCCGTCGGGACGATGAAGGCGGAGGCGAGCGCCATGACACCGGCCCAGCGCGGAAGGCGGGTCCGCGAACCGCCGATGAGGCCGGTGGGAGGACCGTCGACGGGCGAGGGGATCTGTGCGCGACGAGGCTCCCAGAAGATGCAGAGCCAGATCGTGACCAGATAGAGGCTGAGCGCCGCCACGATCACGAGTGGCTGCACGGGCGGCTCGGTCCACCAGAGTCCGCGCAGGGCCAGATAGCCCGTGAAGGCGAGGGCGATGCCGACGATGATCCTGCGAACGCTGATCACGATGTGCCTTCCCGCCACTCGAGCCACACGGTCGTGCCCTGCGCGTCGGACTGGATCTCGCTCGTGCCGCCGACCGCCGCGACGCGGGCGAAGATCGATGCACGGATGCCGAGCCGGTCCTGCGGCACGCGCTCCAGGTCGAATCCGGCACCGGTGTCGCGGACGGTGATGAGCGTCTGAGCGGGGCGGGCACGCCCTCGCACGCTCACCGCGAGGCCCGCGCCGCCGGCGTGCTGTGCGGCGTTCGCGATCGCCTGAGCGGACGCGAGCACGAGTGCCCGCGCCACCCGACCGGGCATCGCCGGCGTGAGCGGCTCGATGTCGCGCTCGATCGTCAGCCGGACGCCGAGCTCGAGAGCCGAGCGCTCGATGCCGTCCGCGAGGCTCTCCGGGTCGCGCGGCTCGTCACTGCCCTCCTCGGACCCCTGCTCGGTGTTGGCGAGGCGGGTGAGGGCTTCGCGGGCCATCGCGACGGCCAGGGTCCGCTCGCGCGGGGTGTGCGCGCGCTCCGCGGCGATGAGTGCCGCCAGAACGCTGTCGTGCATGAGCGCCGCCACGGCGACGCGTTCCTGTTCGGCGGCATCCGCTGCTGCGGCGTCCGCATACGACTCGACCGCGCGCGCCCGGGTCTCGTCGACGTTGGCCGCGACCGACCGGAAGACCCACCCGAGCGTCGTGAGCATCCCGCCGAGGATGAGGGCGAACGACACGTCCAGGCTCACGGAGTACCAGTACTCCGGCGCGAACCCTGCCTGGATCATCCGCACCGCCCCGAACAGCAGCGGCACCATCACCGTCCAGACGACCTGCAGGATCAGCGGGAAGGCGAGCACGCTTGCGACGGTCGCGACGTTGACCAGGTACCAGATCCACGGCTCGACCGAGGGGTCGGCATCCCCGCCCGCCGTCGCCATCGGCCAGAGCAGGAGAGTGATCGGGTAGATCACCGCGAAAATGCCCGCGAACAGGCGCACACCCCGGCCGATCGCGCACGCGAGCAGCATCGCCCCGAGCGGCACGAAGGTCATCAGCATGAGCGGCACGTGCCACTGCGGCGTCTCCTGGTACGGACCCAGCGCGTTCAGGAAGGCCTGGGCGCCGAGCGCGAGGCCGCCGAGGGCGACCACGAGCGACAGGATGCGCTCGATGCGTAGACGTGTGAACGATCCGAGCCCGGCCGTCGTCTCGCGCGAGTGCGGGATGTGCCCCCACGCGTCGTCGAGGATCGCGCGCGTGCTCTCAGGCTCCGACACCACCGACGCCCTCGCTGTCGTTCGGCTCGGAGAGGATCCCGTCCTCCATCGCCCGGCGGAGGAGATCGACCTTCGTCGGCGCGGGCCTTCCCACCTCGACGTACTTGACCCGCACGCGGGTGATGTTCTCCTTCGCCGTCGAGTACGCGACCCCGAGGCGGTCGGCCACGACCTTGAGCGGAAGACCTGCGGCGTACAGACGGAGCACGTCGCGCTCACGGGCCGAGAGCTGGGCGTCGGCGAACGCCCGGTCGCCCTCGACCGCGCTCGCCCACTCGACGTTGTTCAACGGCTCACCGCTGGCGACCGTGCGGACCGCGGCGATCACGTCGCCGATCGGCGACGCCTTGCTCACGACACCCGCAGCGCCTGCCGCGAGCGCCTCTCGGACGGCGGCCGGGCGGTCGGCGACACTGTGGATGATGACACTGGATCCGTCGACGACCAGACGGCGGACGTTCTCGGTCACGGTGGTGCCGTCGCCGAGCGTCAAGTCGAGGACCACGACATCGGCCGGCGGCGCCGCGCTGAAGGCGCGCCACTCGAGATAGCCGGTGACGCTGCTGCCGGAGAACACGACGTCCTTGTCGGCGCGCGCACAGGCCGCCTCGAGTCCGAGCCGAACGGATTCGTGGTCGTCGATGAGGGCGACGCGCGTCATGGGTTCAGCCTAGCCGCGCGGTTCGGCGGAGCCGGCGGGCAGGCGCGTGAGTCATGCCTCGGTATCCTGAATGGTCAGCAAGAAGGCGCAGGGGAAACATGAGAATCGCAGGCCGAACGATCGGGACCGAATCACCGCCGTTCGTGGTGGCCGAGATCTCCGGCAACCACGGAGGTCGACTCTCCCGGGCATTGGAGCTGATCGACGCCGCGGCGGACGCGGGAGTCGACGCGGTCAAATTCCAGACGTACACGGCGGACACGATCACGATCGACGCCGACACGGCAGCCTTCCGAATCTCCGACGGCCACGGCCTCTGGGGCGGACGAACCCTCTACGACCTCTACACGGAGGCGCACACGCCGTGGGACTGGCATGCGGAGCTGTTCCGGCACGCGCGCCGCAGGGGATTGATCCCCTTCTCGAGCCCATTCGACGCGACGGCCGTCACCCTGCTGGAGGAACTCGAAGCCCCGGCCTACAAGATCGCCTCGCTGGAGATCGGCGACACCGGTCTCCTCCGCGCTGTCGCCGCGACGGGGAAGCCGGTCATGCTGTCGAACGGCGCCGCGACACTGCAGGAAGTGACGGCAGCCATCGACACGCTCACGTCCGCGGGGGCAAGCGGGATCATCCTCCTGTCGTGCGTGTCCGCGTATCCGGCGGACCCGCGAGAGGTCAATGCGCGCAGCATTCCGGTGCTGCGCGATGCTCTCGGTGTGACCGTCGGATTCTCCGATCACACTCCGGGGCTGGGTTCCAGTCTGGCTGCGGTGGCGATGGGTGCGACGGTGATCGAGAAGCACATGACGATGTCGCGGGCCGAAGGCGGCGTCGATGCCGCGTTCTCGCTCGAGCCGAGCGAGATGAAGTCGTTGGCCGTCGAGGCTCGACGGGTGTGGGAATCCTTGGGCAGCGCGACGCCGGCGGTGTCGGCGGGCGAATCGGAGAGCCGTCGTCTTGCTCGGTCGCTGTGGGTCGTCCGCGACGTCGCCGCAGGCGAAGAGGTCACCTCGGACACCGTTCGTTCGATCCGACCGGCGGGAGGTCTCGCGCCCGCGGAGTGGGACCGCGTGCAGGGGCGGCGATTCCGTTCGGACGTCCGCAAGGGCACGCCGCTCAGGTGGGATCTTCTCTGACCTCCGAGCCCGAGAGACTCCACCGCATCCATCCGGCGCCGGGGGTGCCGGGCCGCCATCCCAGACTTTGGAAAACGGCGTTCGAGGCATCGTTCGAAGTCCTGACGTCGGCGAGCAGGAGCGCGGTCGAGGACGATCGCGAACGGAATTCCGCCACGGATTCCGCGACGACGGCTTTCGCCCATCCCCGGCCCCGCGCCTCCGGCGCGAGCGTGATCGAGAACTCCCACTCATCGGCATCACGTCGGTCGAATCGGGTCGTCGCGATGGGCTCGCCGTCACTCTCGACGACCAGAACGCGGCGATCCGTGGCCTCGCGCGCACCCGCGAACCACACGACGTGATCGCTCCATCCCACAGGCTCCTGGGACCGCGAAGCTGCGCGCGTCGCCGGGTCGTTGCGCCAGGCGTACAGACGACCCACATCCCGCTCGGACGCCGGGCGGACGCGCAGTCCGACGCGGGATCGGGAGATCCGCTCTTCGCTCCACGTCCGAACGACACGCCTCGCTCCCCGCCCGTCCACGAGACCACGGGCGCGTTCGGCCATCCGAGTCAGGGAAAGCGGGTCTGCCATCGCAGCGGCGACCTCGTGGATGGCGAGCGGAGATCCGTCGGGCAGGAAGCCGAGGCCGACGGCGAGCCCTGAGCCGACGAGCGTGCCGTAATGGTCGCGCTGGTTCTCCACGAGTCCGACGACGACCATCGGCACCTGCAATGCCGCAAGTTCCCACACGGTCGTGCCTGCTCCCGTGACCACCACGTCCCAGTCCTCCAGGAGACTCCGCAGGTCCGGGTTCCGGGCCACGACCTGGAAATCAGGTGACGCTGCGGCAACCCCGTCCGCCACGAGTCCGACTCGTCCTACGGCCGGAATCGCGGCCATCGACGAGGCGATGCGCGGACCGTGACCCCCTGCATCCGTTCCGCCCATCATCACGAGCACATGCGGTCTGGGCCTGACCTCGCGCAGGGTGCGAGCCGACCCCAACCCCTCGCGCATGACGAGGTTCTTCGGGCCGAGCGCGACCGAGGAAGTGGCGTACAGCGGGTCGAAGCGAACGAGCGCACGCGGCGAGCCGTCGACGATCACATCTGCGGGACGCTTGCCGAAGTCGTCATCGACCGCAGTCGACGTCACTATTCCTCGCGCGCGACCGGCTTCGCGCAGCCCCGGGAAGGGGCCGTAGTGATCGATGTGGAGCACACCGGCGCCGACGTCCTCTGCCAGTGCGATCAACTGCTCCGGGTCGTCGATCGGCCCGTGCCTCTGCAGGCCCGCTGGCTCCAGCATCCGCTCACCGAGTTCCGTCGTCACCGCCCCGGAGAGGTGGATATCGTGCACCCCGTGTGTCCGCAACGCCTGAGCGAGGGCCACACACCGCGCCAGGTGGCCGAGGCCACCACCCGTCGTCGCATCGCAGCGCAACAACACCGCCGTCATCGGCGCGACCCGACCGGTCATCCTTCGTCGAGGGGCTTCTGCCGCACGTCCGCGTTGATCGCGACCAGGTCGGGACGTGTGGAGAGAACGGACACGACATCGCGCCAGGACGGCGGCCGGTCGGTGGGAAGCAGGGGAACGAGCGCATCGAGCAATGCCGCGTCCTGCGCTGTATCGAGAGTGACCCGAAGACGCGAGTGATCGGGTTGCACGACGATCCCTGCCGTGCGTTCCGTCGAGCCCTCGCGATACAGCCAGCTCGTCACGTGCACACGGTGGTGAGAGCCTGCGGATGCATCGGCACGGTCGAGGGCACTCCTCGAGACGAGTTCGACATCGAGCCCTCGAGGCAGAGATCGCACCAGAGTCGTCGACACGTAATCCAGGTGCGGGTCAGCCGACCAGAGCGCCACGACCTGGTCGATCAGCCGCGGATCCAGCAGAGGACAGTCGGCAGTGAGCCGCACGATCGCGTCGGCGCCGGTGACGTCGGCGGCGAGGGCGAAGCGGGAGAGCACATCGGTCTCGCTGCCACGGATCACCCGGCAGCCGATCTCCTCTGCGAAATGGACCAGCGGGTCGTCGCGAGATTCCGTGGAGGTCGCGATCACGACGTCGGAAACAGACTCGGCTGCCCGCGCGGCGCGGACCACCCATGCCAGAACCGGACGGTCACGCAGCGGGCGGAGCACCTTCCCGGGCAGGCGGGTCGATCCCATCCTGGCCTGGACGATCGCGACGACGCGCGCGGGCATCATCAGCGAAGCGCCGACCGGACGGACTCGATCACTCGGTCCACCTCGTCGTCGCTCAGTCCGGCATGCATGGGCAGCGAGATCTCTCGGCGGTACCAGTCCTCGGCGACGGGGCACATGCCGCGCCGGTAGCCGAGGTCTTCGAACACGGGATGCCAGTACACCGGTACGTAATTGACCTGCACGCCGATACCGTCCGCGCGGAGCGCATCGAAGATGTTCCGTCGCCGCTCGGACGGGACGCGAAGAGGGTACAGATGCCACATCGGATCAGCACGCGGCGGCGCCGACGGAAGCACGACCCCATCCAGACCCTCGAACGCCGCCCCATACCGAGCGTGAATCGCGGCGCGACGATCCTTGAAGGACTGCAGGCGCAGCAGCTGACTCGAACCGAGCGCGGCGAGTACGTCGGGAAGTCGGTAGTTGAGCCCGAACTCGTGGACCTCCTGATGCCAGGCGCCCTCGTCGGGGTATCTCTGCAGCGAAGGTTCACGGACGAGTCCGTGGTTTCGGAAGGAGCGGGATCTCTCCCACAGATCGGAGCGGTCAGTGACAACCGCTCCGCCTTCGGCAGTCGTCGCATTCTTGGTCGGGAAGAACGAGAAGGTCGTGATGTCCGCCAGGGAGCCGACCGGCCGACCGTCGAGCGTGCTCCCCAGCGAATGCGCCGCATCTTCCAGGAGCAGAGCTCCGGCTGCATTCGCGAGTGGTCGGAGCCGGGCCGCGTCGATCGGGACGCCCGCGTAATCCACGCCCGCCACGACGGCGGTGTCCTCGTCCAGCTCGGCCTCGACGGCATCCGCATCGATGTTCCCGGTCGCCTCCTCCACGTCCGCGAAGACGACCCGTCCGCCGAGCAGAGCGGCCGTCGACGCCGTCGCCGCGAAGGTGAACGGAGTGGTGATCACCTTGACGCCGGAACGGACGCCGGCTGCCGCGTAGGCGACGTGCAACGCAGCCGTCCCGCTGGTGACGGCGACGGCGGGCCGTGCCGTGCCGGCGAGATCGGCGACAGCCGCCTCGAACGCCTCCACGGCCGGGCCGGTCGTCAGCCAATCCGAGCGAAGGGCGGCGACCACCGCGTGCACGTCGGACTCGTCGATCGATTGACGGCCGTATGGGATCACGAGATCATCCTTCAGTCCTCAGCCAGAATGGTCCGCAACTCCGCCACGTCGAGCCACCGATCGTTTCGGTCAGAGCGGTAGCTCACGCCCTCTGGAAACGAATCGGCGGCGTCGGGGGCCCGGTATCCCCAGCCGCTGAGGTGGGGCTGGACGAGGAATCGGTCACCGAGGATGAGCGTGCGGCGTGCGTCATCCTCGGCGATCATCTCCTCGTGAAGCTTCTCGCCCGGTCGGATTCCGATCTCCACGATCTCTGCTCCCGGCGCGACAGCCTCGGCCAGGTCCGTGATCCGCACGGACGGAATCCTCGGCACGTACAGCTCCCCGCCGCTCATGACATCGAAGGAGCTGAGGACGAACTGGACTGCCTGCGGCAGCGTGATCCAGAACCGCGTCATGCGTCGGTCGGTGATCGGAAGCGGGACGCCGTCACGGGCCATCTGCCGCCACTTGGGCACGATGCTGCCCCGGGAGCCCGACACGTTGCCGTACCGGACGACCGCGAATCGCGTCGGATACGCCGCCGCGTAGTGATTGCTCGCGATGAACATCCGGTCGGCTGCCAGTTTGGTCGCTCCGTAGAGATTGATCGGGCTGGACGCCTTGTCAGTGGACAGCGCCACAACGCGACGGACGCCGGAGTCGATCGCCGCCTCGATGACGTTCTGAGAACCCTTCACGTTCGTCTCGACGAACTCGAAGGGGTTGTATTCGGCCGTATCGACCTGCTTCAGCGCCGCAGCGTGGATCACGTAGTCCACACCGTGCATCGCACGCCGAAGTCGCGCGATGTCGCGGATGTCTCCGAGGAACCACCGCAGCCGTGGATCGTCCCCGAACTGCTGCCGCATCTCGAACTGCTTGAGTTCGTCGCGGCTGAGGATCACCAGACGAGCCACGTCGTGGTGGGCCAGCAGTTCGCGGGTGAGCGCCTTCCCCAGCGAACCGGTGCCTCCTGTGATCAGAACAGAACTGTTCTTCAGGACGCTCATGCCGACCTCGATCCGTCGACGTGCTGCGTGCGGGCATCACGCATGGGCGCCGCCCTCCAGACGTCGCAGGCGTTCCTCGTAGTGGGACGCGAGTTCGAGCCGGATCCGCGCGCGCTCATGTTCGAGTTGCGCCTGCCGGAGTGCCGCACCGTCGTCGGCAACGTCGTCGCCGACGCGATCCCGGAGCCGCTCGAAGCGGTACTCCAGCGCGGACAGCTGCGGGGCCAGCCGATCGAATTCCGACCGGAGGAAGCTGTAGTCGGCTTGCAGACCGCCGAGCCTCGCCTCGTAGTCGGCAAGACGGCGCGTCACCGAATCCGGGCTGAGCTGTCGCCGCTGCAGCTGCGCGTCGAGCTGTTCGGACATCTCCTTCTCGACGCGGTGAAGGACCGCGCGATCGAGTCTGCGCTTCAGACGGTTGAGCATCGTACTCCCGGGACGAGGGTGATCAACGGTGGAATCGAATGCGCCCGGAGGATATCCAGTCGCGGACCAGGCGGCCTTCGTTGGCGATGAGATGCTCCGGCCCGACTGCGGACGGATCTCCGAATGCATGGCTCCATGTCCTCTGTTCAGGCGCATCCACGAAGGACAGACCCGCGACATCGACCGTGGCGTTCGGGAACAGACGCGTCGCCGTCCAGAGCATAGTCGTGCCCGTCGTCGCCCACAGTCCGTCGACGGCGCTCTGCTGGCCGATCACGCGATTGAGAGGGACGATCACTTCGCGGTTCGCGAGCGTGACGATGCCGAGGTCACGGGGCCAGAAATCGGGGATCTTCGGGTTCTCCTCATGCATCCGGCCCGGCTCGATCATGAGGTAGAGCCGCCGCGTGTAATCCTGAAAGAACCACGGCGTCGGGCGAACGCCGCGGTTGAAGACGACGACATCGGCGCGGCGTCCGACCGTCGGTTCGTCCTCGTCGAGGCGGAAGCCGTTCACTCGGAAGACCAGATCGGCCGCATCGATGACCGCGGCGCGCTGAGCTGACGGAGCGAGGGGCTGATTGCCGACCACCGCGACCGATCGGATGTGAGGAGTTCGCGAGTACGTCGAGACGAGGGGTCGCAGGATGTCGTAGTACGCCTCCTCCTGGGCGCTCACCTCGTCGTGGACTGCACTGTTCATCGCATCCAGCCTAGCCGCGCGGTTCGGCGGAGCCCGCGGGCACGAGGGTCGCGACAGCCTCGACGTGGTGGGAATTGGGGAACAGGTCGAAGGCCTCCACTGCGCGCAGCTCGTAGCCGGCGTCACCGAAGATCGCGACGTCCCGCGCGAGGGCGACCGGATCGCACGCGACGTAGACGACGGCCGCCGGATGCAACGCCGCCACGGCCTGCACGACCGACCGCCCTGCTCCCGAGCGTGGGGGGTCCAGCACCGTCACGCCGCGCGAGAGCCGCTCCCGTTCCCGGGTGGAGGCGTCGGCGAGGAGGCGGGTGACGAAGCGGTCGACCCGCGCGGTCTCCGCGCGGGCGCCGACCCATTCCGCGAGGTTCTCCCCCGCGTGCTCCGTGGCGCGGGCATCCGATTCCACCGAGGTGATGTGCGCGGCCCCGAGCTCGCCCAGCACGGCCGCGAACAGGCCCACACCCCCGTAGAGGTCGAGGTGCCGACCCTCGGCATCCGGCGCACCGACGGCGCCCCGGATCGCTCCGCGGACCGCGGCGTCCAGCGTCGCCGCCGCGGAGCGATGCACCTGCCAGAACCCGCCGGCGTCCACACGGAACTCGCGCGTGCCGACACGCTCGACGACGACCTCCCGCGCCTCCCGGGGCGTCCGTGCTCCGGCATCCGGTCGCGGGATCACCCGCACGCGGCCGTCCGCCGGCTGCACCAGGTCGATGCGACCGGGCGCGCCCTGACCCAGCGCGAGCGCCGCCGCCTCGACCTCGGGGGTCGCCAGCGGGTGGTCGCGCACCGGCACCACGGTGTGACTGCGCGCGGCGAACGGGCCGACGTTGCCCGCGTCGTCCACATGCAGACCGATGCGGGTGCGCCACCCGCGGCCATCGGCGGTCTCATCGGCGCCGGCCGCGCTGATCCGCACGTCCCCGGCATCGACGCCGCCGAATCGGCGCAGCGCGTCCTGAAGGACCTCGACCTTGAGCGAACGCTGGTGCGCGAGCTCGATGTGACCGAAGTCCGCACCACCCGGGCGCCGGTCGGGGGCGACGGTCACATCGGCCTGCGCCCAGATGTGCGGGCGCCGGTGCGGTGACGCGTCGAGGACGTCGAGCACCTCGCCGCGCCAGAACGACTTCTTGCCGACGTCGGTGAGTCGCACGCGCACCCGCTCGCCGGGGATCGCATCCGGAACGAAGACGACGCGCCCCTCGACCCGGCCGACGAACACACCGCCGTGGGCCACGCTGGTCACATCGAGGTCGAGTTCGTCTCCGGCATCCACCCGTCGAGCATTCCACAGCGCCGGGTCGGCGCGGCTACCGTGAACGCATGCAGGTCTGTCTCGCCTCCACGTCCCCCGCCCGACTCATGCTCATGCGGCAGGCCGGGATCGAACCGCTCACGCTGGCGCCGGACGTCGACGAGGAGGCGGTGATCAGCGGGATCGAGGCTGCTGCGGGTCGGACGCTCCCGGCCGATGAACACGTCCTCGTGCTCGCCCGGCGCAAAGCCGCCGACGTCGCCACGCGCCTCGCGGCCGCCGATACGGCCTTCGACGGGATCGTGGTCGGCGGCGACTCGATGTTCGAGATCGGCGGCGAGATCCTCGGCAAGCCCTACACGCCCGACGTCGCCACGCGGCGCTGGCACCGCATGCGGGGAGCGACCGGACTCCTGCATTCGGGTCACAGCGTGATCCGGGTGCGCGGGGGCGAGGTCGGGGACGAGGCGCACGCCGTGGCGGCGGCATCCGTCACGTTCGTGGACGACATCACGGATGCCGAGATCGACGCCTACGTCGCCTCCGGCGAACCGCTGCAGGTCGCCGGCGCGTTCACGGTCGACAGCCTGGGCGGGCCGTTCATCGAGCGGATCGACGGAGACCCGTCGACCGTCGTCGGCATGTCGCTGTCGACGCTGCGACGCCTGACCAATGCGCTCGACGTGTCGTGGCCGCAACTGTGGAACCGCGGCTGAACTCCTCGGACATCCGAGGAACTCCTCGGTGCCGCTCGTAGACTCCCCCACACGATCGCGGGTGTTTCTTGTGGAGGGCACTCAAAAGAGCGCCTGTGCGCCTCGGTAGGCTGGCATCCATGCCTCAGATCGCCAAGGTTCTTGTTGCCAACCGCGGCGAGATCGCCGTCCGCATCATCCGCGCCGCCCGCGACGCGGGCAAATCCTCGGTCGCGGTGTACGCCGACCAGGACCGCGACGCCCTGCACGCCCGGCTCGCCGACGAGTCGTACGCGCTCGACGGCGCGACGAGCGCCGACACCTACCTCTCGGTCGAGAAGATCCTCTCGGTCGCGCGACGCTCCGGTGCCGACGCCGTGCATCCCGGATACGGCTTCCTCGCCGAGAACGCCGCATTCGCGCGCGCCGTGACGGATGCCGGGCTCATCTGGATCGGGCCGACCCCCGAGGCGATCGAAGCGCTCGGCGACAAGGTGACGGCGCGTCACGTCGCCGAGAAGGTCGGCGCGCCGCTGGCTCCCGGAACTCCGGGACCCGTGTCGGGCGCCGACGAGGTCGTCGCCTTCGCGCAGGAGTTCGGGCTGCCGATCGCGATCAAGGCCGCGTACGGCGGCGGCGGGCGTGGCCTCAAGGTCGCCCGGGAGTACGACGAGATCACCGAGATGTTCGAGTCGGCGACCCGCGAGGCGATCACCGCGTTCGGTCGCGGCGAGTGCTTCGTCGAGAAGTACCTCGACAAGCCGCGCCACGTCGAGACGCAGTGCCTCGCGGATGCCGCCGGCAACGTCGTGGTCGTCTCCACGCGCGACTGCTCCCTTCAGCGCCGCCACCAGAAGCTCGTCGAAGAGGCGCCCGCGCCGTTCCTGACCGACGAGCAGAACCGGACCCTGTACGAGGCATCGAAGGCGATCCTCCGCGAGGTCGGGTACGTCGGTGCGGGAACGTGCGAGTTCCTGATCGGCGCCGACGGCACGATCTCCTTCCTCGAGGTCAACACGCGTCTGCAGGTCGAACACCCGGTCTCGGAGGAGGTCACCGGCATCGACCTGGTCCGCGAGCAGTTCCGGATCGCCGAGGGCGGCATCCTGGACTACGACGACCCCGCTCCCGTGGGCCACTCGATCGAGTTCCGCATCAACGGAGAGGACCCGGGTCGCGGATTCCTCCCCCAGCCGGGACCGATCCACGTGTTCAAGACCTTCGGCGGGCCCGGCATCCGTCTGGATTCGGGCGTGACCGCCGGCGATTCGGTCGGCGGGGCGTTCGACTCGCTGCTCGGCAAGATCATCATCACGGGGCGCGATCGCGCCGAGGCGCTGGAGCGGGCGCGACGGGCCCTGGACGAGTTCGAGGTCGCGGGGCTGCCGACGGTGCTGCCGTTCCACCGAGTCGTGGTGCGCGATCCCGCGTTCACGGCCGAGGACGGGAACTTCGGCGTGTTCACGCGCTGGATCGAGACCGAGTTCGTGAACGACATCCCGCCGTGGGACGGCGAGCTGGAATCGCCGAAGCCGGCTGAGGCGCGGCATACGGTCGTCGTCGAGGTCTCGGGCAAGCGCCTGGAGGTCAGCCTTCCCGACCGGATCGTCGCGGCGCCCGGCGCAACCGCCCGCCCGGCGGCCGTCCCGCCATCGCGGCGCTCGCACGCGACCAGCGTGGTCGCCGGTGCGTCCGGAGACGCGGTGACCTCGCCGATGCAGGCCACGATCGTCAAGCTCGCGGTTGAGGACGGGCAGCAGGTCGTCAAGGGCGATCTGGTCGTCGTGCTCGAAGCGATGAAGATGGAGCAGCCGATCCAGGCCCACAAGGACGGCGTGATCGGCGGAATCAACGCCACGCCCGGCACGACGGTGTCGGCCGGTCACCAGCTCCTCACGATCAGCTGACGGCTCCCCTCCCCGCTCGTCGCGAGGTGGTCGCCCTCCCCCGCCGAGGTTGTGGGTTTCCTCTCGAGATGGTGCCCCTCCCGCCGAGATGGTGCCCTCTCCGCCGAAACGGTGCATCTTCCGCCGAGGTGGTGCCGACCATCTCGGCGGGGAACCCGCCATCTCGGCGGGGAACCCGCCGTCTCGGGGGATGCGCGGAGGCGGCGGGGTCAGCCGTCCTCGTTCGCGATGTCCACGATGTGCATCGCACGGGCGGCATCCGTGATGCTGCCCGTCAGCGACGGGTACACCGCGAACACGCGCGACAGCTGATCCACCGTGAGGCGGCGCTCGACCGCGATCGCCACGGGGTAGATCAGTTCTGACGCGCGCGGGGCCACGATCACCCCGCCGATCACGGTGCCGCTGCCCTTGCGGGCCAGCAGTTTCACGAAGCCGTCCTTCGAGCCGGTCATCTTCGCGCGGGGATTCGCCGCGAGGGGGAGCTTGTGGACGACACCGTCGATCCGACCCTCGACGATGTCCTGCTCGGACCAGCCGATCGTGGCGATCTCGGGCGCGGTGAAGATGTTCGAGGTGATCCGCCGCCGCTCGAGCGGGATCACGACGTCGCCGAGCGCATGGAACACGGCAGTGCGTCCCTGCATCGAGGCGACCGAGGCCAGCGGCACGAACGTCGTGCAGTCCCCCGCCGCGTAGATGTTGGGAACCGAGGTGCGCGCCACGCGGTTCACCTGGATGTGACCGGAATCCGTCATCTGGACACCCGCCTCCTCGAGACCGAGTCCCGCGGTGTTCGGGATCGACCCGACAGCGAGCAGGCAGTGGCTGCCCTCGACCGTGCGCCCGTCGGACAGCGTCGCGATCACGCCGTCCTCCGTGCGCTCCACCTTGTCGGCGCGGGATTTCGACAGCACGGTCATCCCCCCGCGCTTGAAGACCTTCTCGATCACCGCGGCCGCGTCCTTGTCCTCGCCCGGCAGCACCTGGTCGCGCGACGAGATCAGCGTCACCTTCGCGCCGAGGTTCATGTAGGCGGAGGCGAACTCGGCACCCGTCACACCCGAGCCGACCACGATGAGGTGCTCGGGTACCGAGGTCATGTCGTACAGCTGGGTCCACGTCATGATCCGCTCCCCGTCGGGGCGGGCGGTCGGCAGGATCCGAGGCGACGACCCGGTCGAGATCACGAGGGTGTCCGCCTCGATCCGATCGAAATCGGTGCCCTTCGGGCCGGTCGAGACGACGACCGCGTTGTCGCTGTCGAGGCGCCCGTGACCGGAGATGATGCGCACGCCCGCCTCCACGAGCGACGCGCGCATGTCGTCGGACTGCTGACGCGCGAGCGAGAGGAGCCGCTTGTTGACGGCGGACAGGTTGATCGCGATCTCCGGCTTGAGCGGCTTCCCCTCCTGACCGCGGGCGAACAGCTGCACGCCGAGATCACTCGCCTGCGAGATCGCGACGGCGGCGTCGGCCGTCGCGATCAGGGTCTTCGACGGCACCACGTCCGTGATGACAGCCGAGCCGCCGATCCCTGCCCGCTCGACGACGGTGACCTCCGCACCGAGTTGGGCGGCGGCGATCGCGGCCTCGTATCCGCCAGGCCCTCCGCCGATGATCGCGACGCTCTGGGTGCGCTCGAAGCTCAAAGACATGCCTCCATCCTTTCAGGAGCGGCCCGCCCCCACGACATCGCGGAGATCGGATGCCGCGTCCCGCGTCGCGGGTGGCTCCGGGGCGCGCGCGTTCCTAGAGTGGGTGCATGCCAGACACACTCGCCACGTCGCTCGACGACCCCGCCGCAGACCCGTTCGCGATCGCCGCACAGGCGGCGGCGGACATCGCGCGCCTCACCGGAGTCGACCGCCACGACATCGCCCTCACCCTCGGCAGCGGCTGGGGAGGTGCGGCGGAGCTCATCGGCGAGACCGTCGCGACGATCCCTGCGACCGAGGTCACCGGATTCAGCAAGCCCGCCCTGGAAGGGCACGTCGGAACGCTCCGCAGCGTCCGCACCCCACGCGGCAAGAACGTCCTGATCATCGGCGCCCGCACCCACTACTACGAGACGCGCAGCCCCCGCCGGGTCGTGCACAGCGTGCGCACCGCCGCCGCGACGGGAGCGCGCACCATGGTGCTCACGAACGGCGCCGGCGGCATCAAGCCGCACTGGAAGCCCGGCACTCCGGTGCTCATCAGCGACCACATCAATCTCACCGCCGCGACCCCGCTCGAGGGCGCCACGTTCATCGACCTGACCGATCTGTACTCGATGCGCCTGCGCGACCTCGCGCGCTCGATCGACCCGAGCCTGGACGAGGGCGTCTACTGCCAGTTCACCGGTCCGCAGTACGAGACCCCGGCCGAGGTGCAGTGGGCGAAGACGATCGGCGGCCACATCGTCGGGATGTCCACGGCGCTCGAGGCGATCGCCGCACGGCAGTCGGGCATGGAGATCCTGGGCTTCTCGCTCATCACGAACATGGCGGCCGGCATCCAGACCACCCCGCTCAGCCATCAGGAGGTCATGGAGGCCGGGCAGGCCGCCGGCCCGGTCATCTCGTCACTGCTGGCGCGAGTGATCGGCGCGATGTGAACGGGCCGGACGACGGGGTCCTCGCCGCCGCTCGCGCCTGGCTCGCGCAGGACCCCGACCCGGTCACCCGCGCAGAGCTCGAGGCGCTGATCTCGAGTGCCGCCGCGGGCGAGGGGGCGGCATCCGCCGACCTCGCCGATCGCTTCGCGGGGCGACTGGCGTTCGGCACGGCAGGACTCCGCGGTGAGCTCGGCGCCGGCAGCAACCGCATGAACCGCGTTCTGGTCGCGCAGGCGGCCGCGGGCCTGGCCGCGTTCGTCCTCGAGCGCGCCGGGACGGATCGCGTGCCGACCGTCGTGATCGGCTATGACGGGCGCCGCAATTCCGACGTGTTCGCGCGCGACTCCGCCGAGCTGTTCGCCGGCGCGGGCCTGCGGGCGATCCTGCTTCCCCGGCTGCTGCCGACGCCGGTGCTGGCCTTCGCGGTGCGACACCTCGGGGCGGATGCCGGCGTGATGGTCACCGCGAGCCACAACCCTCCGAACGACAACGGATACAAGGTGTACCTGGGCGGCGCGGACGAGGGTGCGCAGATCGTCTCGCCCGCCGACGCGCAGATCGCCGCGCACATCCAGCGGATCGCGGACACCGGCGATGTCGGCGCCCTCCCCCGGTCGCTCGGTTACGAGACCGCGCCGGAGTCGGTGCTCGACGCGTACATCGCCGCGACCGCCGCCGTCGCCCCCGCCCCTTCCGGCGCTGACGGGTTGAGCTGGGTGTATACGGCGATGCACGGCGTCGGGTGGGAGACCCTGTCGCGGATCCTCGAGACCGCCGGGTACCCCGCGCCGATCCCCGTCGACGCGCAGCTGCATCCGGACGGTGGATTCCCCACCGTTGCTTTCCCGAACCCCGAAGAACCGGGGGCGATGGACCTCGCGTTCGAGCGGGCCCGCGAGGTCGGCGCCGAGCTCGTGATCGCGAACGACCCCGACGCGGACCGCCTCGCCGTCGCCCTGCCCGATCCGGACGCGCCCGGTGGATGGCGTCGCCTCACCGGCAACCAGATCGGCCTGCTGCTCGGCTGGCGCGCCGCCCGGCTCGCCCGCGAAGCCGACGCCGGCGAGGGGGCGTCTCTCGCCTGCTCGCTGGTGTCGTCCCCGGGCCTGAAGGCCGTCGCCGATCACTACGGCCTGGACTTCCACACGACCCTGACCGGGTTCAAGTGGATCTCGCGCGCACCCGGCATCGTGTTCGGGTTCGAGGAGGCGCTCGGCTACCTCGTCAACCCCGACACCGTGCGCGACAAGGACGGCATCTCGGCCGCGATCGCGATGCTCGGACTGGTCGCCGACGCGAGGGGCGACGGGAAGAGCCTCGCCGACGTGCTCGCCGAGTTCGACCGGACCTTCGGGTTCTTCGCGAGCGACCAGATCTCCCTCCGCGTCGACGACCTCTCGGTCATCGGCCGGATCATGGCGTCGCTGCGGGAGCGGCATCCGGAATCGATCGGCACGACGCGAGTGGATGCCGTCGAGGATCTCCTCGAGGGCGTCGACGCCCTGCCGCCCGGCGACGTGCTGCGGTTGTGGCTGCAGGACGGGTCGCGTGTGATCGTGCGTCCGAGCGGCACGGAGCCCAAGCTCAAGGTCTACCTCGACGTCCGCGGCGACTCGGCCGACGATGCCCGCGAGCGGATCAGCACGCTCAGCGACGGCGCCCGGGCGCTGCTGAGCGAACGGGGCTGAGGCGCGGACCATGCTGCTGCGCGATGCGATCACCCTCGAGAACGAGGTCGTGCGACTCGAGCCGCTGGGTACGGAGCACGCCGAGGAGCTCGCGGCCGCGACCGCGGGCCTGGAGCATGCGTGGTACACCTCGGTCCCGACCGCGGACGGCGTCGCCGCCGACATCGCCCAGCGACTCACCTGGCGCGACGAGCACCACATGAATCCGTGGGCGGTGCGGCGGCTCGACACCGGCGTCGTCGTCGGCGAGACCACGTTCTGCAACATCGACCAGGACAACCGTCACGTCGAGATCGGGCACACCTGGCTCGGCGTGGACGCGCAGCGCACCGCGGTGAACACCGCCGCGAAGCTGCTCCTTCTCGGGCATGCGTTCGAGCGCTGCGACGCGATCGCCGTGGAGTTCCGCACGCACTGGCACAACCTCCAGTCGCGTGCGGCGATCGCCCGCCTCGGCGCGAAGCAGGACGGGGTTCTCCGCAACCACCGCCTGGGTCCGGACGGCACTCTTCGGGACACCGTGGTCTTCTCGATCCTGCCGGGCGAGTGGCCGGCGGTGCGGCTGGGCCTGCAGGCGCGGCTCGCGCGCTGAGGCCTCAGCCGTCGATCACGGCGACGAGCTCGTCGAGGAAGCCGGGGAAATCGGTCGCGCGGCGGACGATCCGCTGGACGCTGTCACGCTCGGAGAAGACCTCCACGAACTGTTCGAACACGGTCTGGAACGCGCCGCGGTCGGACTCGGAGAACGCGACGACGGCCACGACCTGCACGCGCCCCTCCCCCCACGGGATCGACGGGTCGGCGATCCCGACGGCGATCGCCGTGCGGGTCGCGGTCATCCCGAGCGCGTGCGGTACGGCGAGCGCATCGGTGAAGGCGGTCGAGGAGAGGCGCTCGCGCTCGATCGTGCGCTCGACGTAGTCCTCATCGATCACACCCTCGGCCACCAGGGGCGCTCCGAGCCGCCGGATCACCGCCTCCTCACCCGCGTCCGCATCCAGTCCCCGCACGAACGCGCCCGGCACGAAGTACCGCTCGAGCTCGGTACGCAGGCGGGCGAGGCGACGGCTGCGGCGGATCCGCGCGGCCGCCGTCTGCACGCGGTCGACGTCGGCATCCGTCAGGAACGGCTGGATCCGGACGAACCGGTCCCCGGATATCGAGGGGTCGATCGTGGTCAGCACGAGGTCGGTGTCGATCGATGCCCAGTCCGGGTCCACACGTGTCTCGACGCCGACGACCTCGATCGCCTGGCCGAGCGAGCGGTCCACGCTCGAGCGCAGCAGCTCGTGCAGCTCGTAGTACCCCGGGCACACGATCGTCGCGGTGAGCAGCTGATCGGCGCGACGGCTCCGCTCCAGGCGTCCACCGACATGCATCGCGATGTAGGCGATCTCGTCGTCCAGGAGCGGGATGCCGAGCCGATGCTGCAGCCCGCTGGCGATGAAGACCGCCACCTCGAAGATCATCGGGTACGTCGATTTGAGCGACCGGGTCAGCGGGTTGCGCGACCACGCCTGCTCCCGGGCGCGATGGCGGAGGTTCTGCACGTGCAGGGCCAGGCGCAGGATGAAGTCCTCGTGCGCGATGTCGACCAGGAACTCCGCGGCCGCCTGCTCGACGACCTCGCGGACCGCAGCCTCCACCTCCGGTTCGAGACGCTCGCGCGCATGGTCCGCCGGCGCGGCCGCGCCCGGTGCGACGATGCGGGTCAGCACGATCGTGGACAGATGCTGCAGGTCGCCTGCACCGAGCTGCACACCCACGTGACGCTCGACGAGTCGACCCAGGATGGCGGCGACCTCCGCCTGCGCGGGAGACGCGTCACCGCCGACCGCGTCCAGGCCGCGGTGGCTGGCGACCCGGTCGGCCGCGATCGCGATGTGCATGACGACGTCAGCGATGCCGAACTCGTTCACGAAGTATCCGAGGGCATTGAGCTCGGTGACCAGTTCGGTCTTGAACGGGCCGAACGCGTGCGCCCCGACGGATCCTTCACCGAGAGTGCGCCGGAGCGCCTCCAGGTCGAAGGATCCGGCATCCATCTCGTCGTGGGCGAGCCTGCTGAGCAGGCGTCGCTGCGCCATCTCGGTGCCGCGGAGACGTGCGCGGGATGCCGAACGCTCGAGCGTCAGCTCCGTGCCGCCCAGGAGGCCGCGCACGCGTGCGAGGTCGGCGTCCAGCGTCGCCGGGCTCACGTGCAGCGCGTCGGCGGTCTCGAAGACGTCGATCCCGTCGTCCTCGTCGAGCAGGGCGCGTACGAGCGTGTGCAGGCGGTCGCGCGGCGTGCCGGCATCCGTCGCCCCGCCTGCGCGCAGCGCCACCGGCGCCTCCGGGCCCGCGCGGTAGCCGAGGGGGCCGGACTCGACCGCGACCGAACCGGGCACGCGCGCGTTGATCGCCGTCACGTACGAACGTATGCTGCGCGGAGTCACCCCGAGACCGTCGGCCAGCGCCGCCGCGGTCAGCCAGTCACCGTCGCGGACGAGCAGCCCCAGGAGTCGGTCCTGTCTCGCTCTGGTCACGGTGTCCTCTGCGCGTCGATGCGATCTGTCACGCCAGTCAATCACGCGGACATCCCCCATGGCGGCAACGGCGGCTCGGCGGTACCGTGAGGGCGCCGCTGCGGATGCGGCACACCTCGCAGAAGGAGAAGGACATGGCAGGACAACGACCCGGAGGCGTCACCCTCGTCGCGGTCATCGCATGGATCAGTGGAGCGGTGCAGATCATCGGCGCGGTGATCAGCCTGCTCGCCGGGGGCGGCGGCAACGCCTGGGTCGCCCTGATCGTCGGCATCCTCACGATCGCGGTGAGCCTCGGGCTCTTCCGCGGCAACAACGTCGCACGCATCCTGCTCGCGATCCTCTTCGTGCTGAATCTCGTCGTAGCGGTGTGGGCGCTCGTGATCGGCGTGAGCGTCTGGAGCGCGATCATCACCGGCATCCTCGCGATCATCGGACTCGCGATCCTGTTCTCCTCGCGGGCGAACGCGTTCTTCCGCTGAGAACCGCTCACGGATGCCCCGGACCGTCTGGTCCGGGGCATCCGTGTTTCCGCCCCTCCGGAAACAGAACTGGTTGTCGGCTCTCAGCGCTTTCACAAGAATGGCAATCGGAAAGGCGGGTCGATGAGGATCCTGGTGGTCTGCGGTGCGGGTGCGTCGAGCACATTCGTCGCTCAGCGAGTGCGCGCAGCGGCTGAGCACCAGGGGCTGTCGTACACCGCCTTCGCCGGCACCGCGTCCTCTCTCGCGACGGACATCGACGCCGCAGACGTGATCCTCGTCGGACCCCATCTGTCTCACGCGCTCGCGCGGATCGAGGCGGACGCGGCGCGGCGAGGGACGGCCGTGGTGCTGCTGCCGTCCGACATCTTCACTGATCGTGAGGGCACGCGAACGCTCGCCCTCGTGCAGGAAGCACTCGCGTCCCGCTTCGACCACCTCGCCCGACAGGAACAGGACTGACATGCCGCTCTCGACCCGCACGGTACGCATCGGCTCGGCCCATGGTCTGCACGCCCGGCCCGCGAAGCTCTTCGCGCAGGCGGCGAAGGAGGCGGGCATCCCGATCACGATCGCGAAGGATGCCGGAGCGCCGGTGAACGCCGCCAGCATCCTGGGGGTGATCGCCCTCGGGATCGAGCAGGGCGACTACATCACCCTGACGGCCGACGGCGACGACGCGGAGAACACGCTGGACCACCTGAGCGAACTGCTCTCGACCGACCACGATGCGGAGTGAAGATGACGGAGATCAGAGGAGTCGGAATCGGATTGGGCGTCGCCCAGGGACCGATCGCGCGCATGGCGGAGCCCCTGCCGGCGCCGACTGACACCCCGAGCGAGCGCGGCACCGAGGAGGAGACCGCCCGCGTGCGTGAGGCTGTCGCGGCGGTTGCCCGCGAGCTCGAGCAGCGTGGCATCCAGGCCGGCGGCGCCGCCCGGGACGTCCTCGAGGCGCAGGCGATGATGGCCGAGGACCCGTCCCTGGAGAGCGAGATCGACACCCGCATCGGGGCCGGCAAGACGGCGGAGTTCGCCGTGCACGACGCGTTCGCGAGCTTCCGCGACATGCTCACCGCGATGGGCGGGTACCTCGGCGAGCGCGCCGCCGACCTCGACGACGTGGCCCAGCGGGTCATCGCACGGCTGCGCGGCGTCGCCGCGCCCGGCGTCCCCGACCCCGGGCACCCGTTCGTGCTCGTCGCGAAGGACCTCGCTCCGGCGGACACCGCTCTGCTCGACCTCGACAAGGTGCTCGGACTCATCACGACCGAGGGCGGTCCCACCTCGCACACCGCGATCCTCGCTCGCGAGAAGTCGATCGTCGCGATCGTCGGCGCGGTCGGCGCGAAGGACCTGGTGGATGGGCAGACGGTGATCGTGGATGCCGCCGCCGGGGTCGTCACGACCGACCCGAGCGCCGAGGAACTCGAGCGCGCGGCCAATCGCGCGGCGGATCGCGCATCGGCGGCATCCGCCCCCCTCACTCCGGGGGCGCTCGCCGACGGGACCGCGGTGCCGCTGCTGGCGAACCTGGGCAAGCCCGAGGGGGCGGAGGAAGCCGTCGCACTCGGCGCGGAGGGCGTGGGGCTCTTCCGCACGGAGTTCCTGTTCCTGAGCTCGAATCAGGCGCCCACGGTCGAGCAGCAGCGTGCCGCCTACACGAAGCTCCTCGCGGCGTTCCCCGGTCAGAAGGTCGTCGTGCGCGTGCTGGATGCCGGTGCCGACAAGCCCCTCGCCTTCCTCAACGATGCGCACGAGGAGAACCCCGCCCTGGGGCTTCGGGGAATCCGCGCGCTGCAGGCGAGCGAGGACATCCTGCGCGAGCAGCTGACCGCGCTGGCCGAGGCGGATGCCGCCACCGACGCGGACCTGTGGGTCATGGCGCCGATGGTGGCCACCGTTGAGGAAGCGGAGTACTTCGTCGAGATCGCCCGGGACTACGGCATCAAGACCGCCGGCGTCATGGTGGAGGTGCCCTCCTCTGCGCTGCTGGCCGACCGGATCCTCGCAGGGTCGGACTTCGCGTCGATCGGCACGAACGACCTCACGCAGTACACGCTGGCCGCCGACCGGCTGCTCGGCTCGGTCGCGGGCTTCCAGGACCCGTGGCACCCCGCGGTGCTCCGGCTCATCCGCGAGGTCGGCGACGCCGGGCGCCTGCACGGCAAGCCCGTCGGCATCTGCGGTGAGGCCGCCGCGGACCCGCTCCTGGCGGTCGTGCTCGTCGGTCTCGGAGCGACCTCGCTCTCGATGGCCCCCACGGCGCTCGCCGACGTGCGGGCGACCCTGCTCCAATACTCCCTCGATGATGCCCGAGTCATCGCCGAGGCAGCCCTGGCCGCGAACGGTGCGGCCACCGCCAGGGAGGCGGCTCGCTCCGTCGCCACCACCCAGGCCGCACCCGCGGCCGTGCAGTCCTGACAGAAACAGAAGGAGACACAGCCATGACAACGGCGTCTGCGCCCGCGAAGGGCAGCAACAAGGCGCGTGTGGGAGTCCAGCGCTTCGGCACGTTCCTCTCCGGCATGATCATGCCGAACATCCCCGCGCTGATCGCGTGGGGCATCTTCACCGCGTTCTTCATCGACGTGGGGTGGACTCCGAATGCCGACCTCGCGACGATCGTCGGGCCGTTCATCCACTACCTGCTGCCGATCATCATCGCCTACACCGGCGGCAACATCGTCTACGGCATCCGCGGTGGCGTCGTCGCCTCGATCGCCGTGATGGGCGCGATCGCCGGGTCGGACAAACTGATCGCCGACTTCAACGCGACCCTGCCGGAGGGCGCTTCGCAGCTCGGCCAGGTGCACATGTTCATCGGAGCGATGATCATGGCGCCGCTGGCGGCCTACACCATGAAGTGGCTGGACAGCCTCTGGGACGGCAAGATCAAGGCCGGCTTCGAGATGCTCGTGAACATGTTCTCGGCCGGCATCTGGGGCTTCGTCATGGCCGTCGTCGGGTTCTATCCCGTCGCCTGGCTCGTGAACGGCCTGATGCAGACGCTCAGCAACGCGGTGAACTGGCTCGTCGAGGCGAACCTGCTGCCCTTGACCAGCATCCTGATCGAGCCGGCCAAGGTGCTGTTCCTCAACAACGCGATCAACCACGGCGTGCTCACGCCGCTCGGCATCCAGCAGTCCGCCGAGGAGGGCTCGTCGATCCTGTTCCTGCTCGAGGCGAACCCCGGACCCGGCCTCGGCCTGCTGCTCGCCTTCGCGTTCTTCGGCCTCGGCGCCGCTCGCGCGTCGGCACCCGGAGCGGCGCTGATCCAGTTCGTCGGCGGCATCCACGAGGTGTACTTCCCGTACGCGCTGATGAAGCCGATCACGATCCTGGCGCTGATCGCCGGCGGCATGACCGGTGTGACCACGAACATGCTGCTGGGCGGCGCGCTGCGGGCTCCGGCGGCGCCGGGCAGCATCATCGCCGTGCTGGCTCAGACGGCAAGCGGGTCCTACCTCGCGGTGATCCTGTCCGTCATCCTGTCCGCGACGGTGACCTTCCTGATCGCCGCCGTGATCCTGCGGGCCTCGCGCAAGCGCGACCTTGCCGCGATGGCAGCCACCGACGACGCGTTCGGTGCGGCGATCACGCAGACCGAGGCCGCGAAGGGCAAGTCCTCGGACGCGCTCGGCGGGCTCCGCGGCGGTGCCGTGACCTCGGCGGGCGGCGGTATCGACCCGGCCGTGATGACCGAGCGTCAGATCAAGAACATCGTGTTCGCCTGCGACGCGGGCATGGGTTCGTCGGCCATGGGCGCGAGCGTCCTGCGCAACAAGATCAAGAAGGCCGGCATCGAAGACGTCACCGTGGTCAACAAGGCCATCGCGGCGCTGGACGGATCGGCCGACCTGGTCATCACGCAGAACCAGCTCACCGACCGCGCCCGGGCGCAGACTCCGGATGCGGTGCACATCTCGGTCGACAACTTCATGAACTCGCCGCGGTACGACGAGGTCGTGGAGCTCGTGCGGGATCAGCACGGCAACTAGTCCCATCGACTGCTGCGGGGTCGGGCGGCGTGATGCCCCCGGCCCCGCGGCTTTCCCCGCATACTCGGTACCAAGCAGAAGCGAACGAAAGGCAACACCATGTCCCGTGACGTCCTGAGCCTCGGCCAAGTCCGCATCCACTCCGGCAGCGCGACGCGCGAGGAGGCGATGAAGGAGGCCGCCGACATCCTCGAGGCCGTCGGCGCCGTCACCAGCGCCTACTTCGACGCGATGCAGCAGCGCGAGGAGACCGTCTCGACCTACATGGGCAACGAGCTCGCGATCCCGCACGGGACGAACGAGACGAAGGCCGCGATCCTGGACTCCGCGCTCTCGGTCGTCCGCTACGACGGCGGCGTGGACTGGGGCGGCGAGCCCGTCACGTTCGTGATCGGCATCGCCGGCAAGGGCGACGAGCACCTCGAGATCCTCTCGCAGATCGCGATCCTCTTCTCCGACGAGGACGAGGTCGAGAACCTCAAGCGCGCGCAGACGCCCGAGGAGCTCTACCGGCTCGTCTCCGCGGCGGGCGTGTGATGAAGGCCGTTCATTTCGGTGCGGGCAACATCGGCCGAGGGTTCGTCGGACTTCTGCTGCACGAGGGCGGCTACGAGCTCGTCTTCTCGGACGTCGCGGCACCACTCGTGGACGCGATCAACGCCGCGTCCGAATACACCGTGCACGAGGTCGGGGAGGACTCGCGCGACACCGTCGTCACCGGCTTCCGCGCGATCAACAGCGCCACCCACCCCGACGAGGTGATCGAGGAGATCGCGGGCGCCAACGTGCTGACCACCGCGGTCGGACCGACGATCCTGAAGTTCGTCGCCCCGCACGTCGTCGCGGCGCTCGCTCTGCGCGATCCGTCCTCTCCCCCGCTGCAGATCATGGCCTGCGAGAACGCGATCAATGCGACCGACCTGCTGCGCGACGAGGTCGCCGCGCTCGCCGGTGACGCCTGGGACGCCCTGGCGGGACGCGCGGTGTTCGCCAACACCGCCGTCGACCGGATCGTGCCCGCGCAGCCGGCCGGCGGCGGCATCGATGTGACAGTCGAGCCGTTCTTCGAATGGGCGATCGAGCGGCACCCGTTCGGCGACGACCCGCCGACGATCCCCGGCGCGCACTTCGTCGATGATCTGGCGCCCTACATCGAGCGGAAACTCTTCACGGTCAACACCGGTCACGCCGCCACCGCGTACTTCGGGGCCGCCGCCGGTGATGAGACGATTGCCGACGCGCTCGCCGACGAAGCCACCGCCGCCCGCGTCGCGGCCACACTGGAGGAGACCTCGGCACTTCTCGTCGCCAAGCACGGGCTCGACCCGACCGAGCTCGCCGCGTATCGCGCGACGATCCTGCGTCGCTTCCAGAACCCTGCTCTGCCGGACACCGTCTGGCGCGTGGGCCGGCAGCCTCTGCGCAAGCTCAGCCGCAACGAGCGCTTCGTCGGACCGGCGGCCGAAGCGGCCGAACGCGGCCTGTCGGTGGACTCGCTCCTGGCGGCGATGGGGGCGGCCCTCGCGTTCGAGGACGCCGAAGACGAACAGTCGGTGCAGCTGCAGCAGCTTCTGCGGGAGCAGGATGCCGCGTCCGTGACGGCATCCGTCACCGGACTGGATGAGTCGCACCCGCTGTTCGCCCGCGTCGAGGCCGTCGTCGCCTCCCGACAGGCCGAGCTCGCGTAATCTGGGCCGGTGACCCCGAGCGCACACGATCCCGTCGACGTTCCCGCACCGAAGCCCCGGCGCCGCGGCCGGAGAATCCTCGCGTGGGTGCTCGGCTCGATTGCGGCGCTCCTCGGCATCGCATTCGTGGCGTTCCTCCTGTGGGCGAACATCGGCGTGATGTCCGCCGAGCCGGACGCGTTGGCCGCGGTGGAGGACAACGCCGCGCTCACGTTGACCGATGAAGGATCGGCGTGGGTGCTCGCGCCGGCCGATGGGGAATCCGAGACCGGACTGGTGTTCATCCCCGGTGCGAAAGTCGAGCCCGTCGCCTACGCCGCGACCCTCGCGGGTGTCGCCGAGGAGGGGGTCACTGTGGTGATCACCAAGCCGACGCTGAACCTGGCGTTCTTCGATTTCCGTCCGCTCTCCGATTTCACCGCGCTCGCCCCGGGCGTGCAGGACTGGTTCGTCGGCGGGCACTCCCTCGGCGGAGTGCGGGCGTGCCAGCTCGCCCAGGACACCGACGGTCTCGTGCTCTTCGGCAGCTACTGCGCCAACGACCTGTCGGGCACCGACCTGCCGGTGCTCAGCATCTCGGGCAGCGAGGACGGCCTGTCTACCCCCGCGAAGATCGAGGAGGCCGCCGACCTGCTGCCTGCCGACACCGAATTCGTGGTGATCGAGGGCGGCAACCACGCCGGCTTCGGCGCGTACGGCCCGCAACCCGGCGACGGCGAGGCGACCCTCACGCCCGCGGAGATCGAGGAGCAGATCACCGCCGCGCTCGGCCCGTTCCTGCTCGGGCAGTAACTCGCGCGCATAGTCGTAGAAACTCCACGGATCCGGAGCCTTTCTCGCTTCAAGTCCCCCAAAGCGCCCGGCTGACGAACGGATCTGTGGAGTTCTGCAGACGCGGGGGCTCCTCCCCAGGCGGCAATCGAGCCGAACTCATCCGCAGATGTCAACGGGACCGGTGCACCCCCGCGCGGATCCGATTGGCTGGCCGAGTGGACAAGCCGGCACACATGGCTGCGCAGATCCTGCCTGCCACATTCCTCAGCCCCAGCGCACTCGCCGACCGCGGACTCAGTCGCCATGCCGTCGCGGGGCTCGTCGGCCGAGGGGTGCTGATACGACTCCGCAACGGTCGCTATGTGAGCGCGGAGGCACCCCGCGGGCTCATCGATGCGGGGCGAGTCGGCGGGCGCCTGGACTGCGTATCGCTGCTGGCCGCCCTCGGAGTCTTCGTGCGACTCAGCCATCCGCTGCACGCGCAGTTCGAGCCATCGACCACACGACTTCCGGCGAGGGAGGGCGTCGTCGCTCATTGGCGACGTTCTCGCGCCGAGTCGACCGCACTGGCCGCCGACCTCGTCGAAGCGCTCGCTCAGGCGTGCCGCTGCCAGAGTCCCCGGGACGCTGTGGCGACGCTGGACAGCGCATGGCACCACGGTCTGATCGACGAGGGGGATCTCCGCGACATCTTCCGACGATTGCCACGGCGGTACCGGAGCCTGCGCAGACTGCTCGACCGACGGAGCGAATCGGGAGCGGAGACCCTCATGCGACTTCTCCTGCGCGGGCTCGGCGCAGAGGTCCAGGTGCAGGTGCGGATCGAAGGCGTCGGCAGGGTCGACCTCGTGGTGGACGGCTGGCTGATCGTCGAGTGCGACAGCCGCGCCTTTCACGAAGGGTGGGAAGCCCAGAAGAGGGACCGGGCACGCGATCTCGCGGCCGCCGCGCTCGGATACACCACAGTCCGGCCGCTGGCCGAGGACATCCTCTACCGGATGCCTTCCGTCGTGGAGCTCATGAAGGCCATCGTCGCGCATGGACCACGACCAAACCTGCAGAACTCCACGGATTGATCCCTCCGAAACCGCAGAGCGGTCCTGATCGACCGGTGAACCATCAGATCCGTGGAGTTTCGCAGGCGCTGCGCGCGGACTACCGCTCGAAGCCCTCGGCGATGAGCTCGATAAGCTCCTCCCGCTCCTCGATCGGGAGGAATGCACCGGCGGCGGCGTTGAGCTGGAAGGTCTCGAGGTCGTCCAGGTCGTACTCGAACGCGTCGACCAAGAGCGCCAGCTCGCGCGTGAGCGAGGTCCGGCTCATCGTGCGGTTGTCCACGTTCACGGTGACCGAGAAGCCGAGCTGGTACAGCAGATCGAACGGGTGGTCGCCGAGCTCCTCACCCCACGCCGCGACCGCGCCGGTCTGCAGGTTCGAGGAGGGCGACAGCTCGAGCGTGATCTCCCGATCCCGCACCCACCGCGCGAGATCTCCGAACTGCACGAGCACCTCGTCGCCGGCGCGGGAGATGATATCCAGGTCCTGCGCGATGCGCACGCCGTGCCCGAGGCGAAGCGCGCGCCCGTCGATGATGGCCGAGCGGATGGACTCGAGGCCTGCGGCCTCTCCCGCGTGCACGGTCGTCGGGAAGAACTCCGAGGCGAGGTAGTCGAACGCCGCGCGGTGACGGGACGGCAGGAACCCGTCCTCGGGCCCCGCGATGTCGAAGCCGACGGCTCCGCGCTCGCGCCAGGAGACGGCGAGCTTCGCGATCTCCAGCGACCGGTCGGTGTGACGCATCGCCGTGATCAGCTGCCCGACACGGATGTCATGACCGCGGTCCTCGGCGGCCTCCTCACCCTCCTCGATGCCGGTCTGCACGGCATCGACGGCTTCCTCGAGCGACAGCCCGCGCGTGAGGTGCTGCTCGGGCGCCCAGCGCACCTCGCCGTAGATCACACCGTCCGCGGCGAGGTCCTCGACGAACTCCCGCGCGACACGCGTCAGCCCTTCGGGCGTCTGCATCACCGCGGTCGTCAGGTCGAACGTCTTCAGATACTCCACGAGCGATCCGGAGTCGCTCTTGTGCGCGAACCAGTCCGCGAGCGCGGTGCCGTCCGACTCGGGCAGCTCGAGTCCGATCTCGTCACCGAGCTCGATGATCGTCTCGGGCCGCACTCCGCCGTCGAGGTGGTCGTGCAGCGAGATCTTGGGCAGCCCGCGAAGGGACAGCCCCTGCAGCTTCGTGTCGCCGTGCTGGTCGATCGGCATGTCGGTCTCCTCTGCGCCGGAGGCGCGGTGTGGGGGGTGGAACGGGGCGGATGCCGCCGCCTCAGGCGGTGATGCGTTCGAGTACTCGCGGCCGGGCTGCCGGGGCGTCGGCCCCGATCTCCCAGGATCCCTCGAGCGCCTCGAGCGCACGCGCGAAGCGGGACCCATCATCGGCGAGCAAGGTGAACAGCGGCTGACCGGCGGCGACGGGGTCGCCGAGCCCCACGTGCAGGTCGATCCCGGCGGCGTGGATCACCGGATCCTGCGCGCGAGCGCGCCCCGCGCCGAGGCGCCACGCCGCGACGCCGAACGGCAGCGCGTCCAGCCGGCTCACGACACCGGCAGACGGTGCGGTGACCGTGTGGGTCTCGCGGGCGACCGCGAGGGCGGCATCCGGATCCCCGTCCTGCGCGATGATCATCGCGCGCCACGCGTCCATCGCCCGCCCGTCCTTCAGTGCCGCCTCGACGTCCGCATCGGGCTGTCCCGCGAGGGCCAGCATCTCGCGGGCGAGGGCCACGGTGAGCTCGACGATGTCAGCGGGTCCTCCGCCGGCGAGCACCTCGACCGACTCGCGGACTTCGTTCGCGTTGCCGATCGTGCGCCCGAGCGGCGTGTTCATGTCGGTGAGGAGCGCCGTCGTCGCGACGCCGGAGTCCGTGCCGAGCGCCACCATCGTCCGCGCGAGCTCTCGCGCGCGGTCGACGTCGCGCATGAACGCGCCGGAGCCGAACTTCACGTCCAGCACGAGCGAATCCGTGCCCTCGGCGATCTTCTTGGACATGATGCTCGAGGCGATGAGGGGGATGGCCTCGACGGTTCCGGTGACGTCCCGCAACGCGTAGAGCTTCTTGTCGGCGGGAGCGAGACCGGAGCCCGCGGCGCAGATCACGGCGCCCACGTCACGCAGCTGCGCGAACATCTCGTCGTTGCTCAGTGCCGCGCGCCATCCGGGGATCGACTCGAGCTTGTCGAGCGTCCCACCGGTGTGGCCGAGACCGCGGCCCGACAGCTGCGGCACTGCGACACCGAAGGCCGCCACGAGCGGCGCGAGCGGGAGGGTGATCTTGTCGCCGACGCCGCCGGTGGAGTGCTTGTCGACCGTCGGCTTGCCGAGGCCGGCGAAGCTCATCCGCTCCCCCGAGGCGATCATCGCGTCGGTCATGACGCGGATCTCGGAGCGCTCCATGCCGTTCAGCAGCACCGCCATCGCGAACGCCGCCATCTGCGAATCGGCGACGTAGCCACGCGTGTACGCGTCGACCATCCAGCGCAGAGCGTCTTCGGGGACGACCCCGCCGTCGCGCTTGGCGCGGATGACGTCGACGGCGTCGAAAGGCTCCGGCGCGGTCACCGCGACGCCTCTTCGAGCTCGCGCGGACCGAACGCGTCGGGCAGCACCTCGTCGATCGTGCGGATGCCGGACACGGTCTCCAGCAGCATCCCGGGGATCGCGTGTTCGTACAGCAGCTGCCGGCAGCGCCCGCACGGCATGAGCGTGCGGCCCTGACCGTCCACGCACACGAACGCGACGAGCTTGCCGCCGCCGGACATGAACAGGTCGCTCACGAGCGAGCACTCCGCGCACAGCGTCACACCGTACGAGGCGTTCTCGATGTTGCAGCCCGACACGATGCGGCCGTCCGAGACGAGCGCGGCGGCGCCCACCTTGAAGCGCGAGTAGGGGACGTAGGCGAGCTCCTTCGCGGCGGTCGCCGCGGCGCGCAGCTCGTCCCAGTCGATGTCGGTCACAGCGAATCCTCCGATGGATCAGAACGGCGGACGAGCGGATGCCGCGCCCGGCGGACCGGACGCGGCAGCACTCATCCCTTGATGTAGGGCACGCCGTCCGCGGCAGGTGCCCGGGAGCGGCCGACGACTCCGGCGACGACGAAGATCGTCACCAGGTACGGCAGCATCAGCATGAATTCGCTCGGGACCGGCGAGCCGATCACGCTGAGCGTGTTCTGCAGGCTCGACGCGAAGCCGAACAGGAGCGCCGCCAGGGTCGCCTTGAACGGGTCCCACTGGCCGAAGATCACCGCGGCCAAGGCGATGAAGCCCGCACCCGCCGTCATCTCCTTGTTGAAGGCGATGCCGTTTCCGATCGTGAAGACCGTGCCGCCGAGACCGGCGATCGCGCCCGCGAGCAGGACGTTCCAGAACCGGGTCGGGTTGACCTTGATACCGACGGTGTCGGCCGCCTGCGGGTGCTCACCGACGGCGCGCAGACGCAGGCCCCATCGGGTGCGGAACATCCCGAACCAGACGAGCGCGACCGCGATGTACATGAGGTACACGATGATCGTCTGCCGGAACAGCACCGGACCGATGATCGGGATCTCGCTCAGGAACGGGATCGGGATGCGCGGGAACCGCGGCGGGGAGTTCAGCAGCGCCTGGTTCGGCTGGAGGACCTGCGAGTAGAAGAAGCTCGTCAGGCCGATCACGAGGACGTTCAGGACGACACCGACGATCACCTGATCGACGAGATATCTGATCGCGAAGGCCGCCAGGACGAACGCCACGAGCACGCCGGCGAACATCGCCGCGACGAGACCGAGCAGCGGCTGTCCGGTGAGCGAGGAGACCACCGCCGCGCTGAAGGCTCCGGCCAGCAGCTGACCCTCGATCGCGATGTTCACGACACCCGCCCGCTCGCCGATCACGCCGGCGAGAGCCCCGTAGATCAGGGGGATCGCGAGGGCCACCGCGCCGGCCAGGAGACCGGCGAGCGGGATCGTCGCACCCGCCGCGGCCCACGTGAGGAACCCGACGATCGCGATGACGATGTAGGCCGCGACGAGCCAGAGCGGCGTCTTGCGGAACCCGCGCACGAGGATGGCCGAGAAGACCGTCAGCAGCACGAGAAGGCCGAACACCGTCCAGATCGTCACCCCGACCGGCGCGCTGATCGCGGGCAGCTGCAGGGCGTCAGCCTCGGTCGAGATGCGGAACGTCGTCTCACCGCTGCGCGGCACGGCGAGGATCAGCAGCGCGTAGAGAACGGTGAAGACCGCGAACGCGATCGGCGCCTTCCAGCTGCGCACGTCGGCCTTCGCGGGTGCCTCGACGGCTGCCGCGCCTGTGGTCTGCGTGAGTGTCACTTCGCCACCGCCCCTGCCTCGGCCTTGAGCTGCTTCTGCCGCGCCTTCTCGCGCCGGCGCTGATCGCGCTCGGCGGAGGGCAGGAAGAAGATCGTTCGCACGAGCGGCGGTGCCGCGATGAAGAGCACGATGAGCGCCTGGACGACCGTGATGATCTCGATCGGCACGCCCTGTGCGGCCTGCATGGAGAATCCACCGGCCTTGAACGCGCCGAACAGGATGCCGGCCGCGAACGTGCCCCACGGCGTCGAGCGTCCGAGCAGAGCGACCGTGATCGCGTCGAACCCGATGCCGGCGTCGATGTCGGCCGAGAAGCCGGTCGTGATCGTGCCGAGCACCTGGTTCACTCCGGCCAGGCCCACCAGCGCGCCGGCGATCAGCATGCCGATGATGTACATGCTCGGGACGTTGATGCCCGCCACGCGCGCCGCGTGCGGGTTCTCCCCCACGGCGCGGAACTTGAATCCGAGGCTCGACCGGCTGAGGATCCACCACACCACGATCGTCGCGATGATCACGAGGATGAAGCCGAAGTGCAGGTTGTATTGGGGTCCGAACAGCTCGGGGAAGACCGCGGTGTCCTTCATCGGGGGCGTCTTCGGGTTGCTGGAGCCAGGAGCCTGCAGCAGGCCGGGGGTGCGCAGCATCCACGAGATCAGATAGAACGCGATGAAGTTCAGCATGATCGTCACGATGACTTCGTGCGCGCCCGTCCAGGCCTTCAGCGCACCCGCGATGCCGGCCCACAGCGCGCCGGCGATCAGGCCCGCGAGCAGGGCCACGATCATGTGGATGCCCCACGGCAGGTCGAGCGAGAACGCGACCCAGCCGGCCGCCGCCGACGCCATGAGCATCTGCCCGCGGCCGCCGATGTTGAACATGCCGATGCGGAACGCGAGCGCGACGCCCAGGCCCGCCGCGATCAGCGGGGTCGCGAAGGTGAGCGTCTCGGTGAGGGGACGGATGCCGCGGGCGAAGGTCGGCGCACCGAAGTTGTACACCGAGCCCTGGAACAGGGCGATGTAGGCGCCGGAGACCGCGCTCCAGACCGCCGCGATCGTGTCACCGGGTCGTGCGAAGAAGTACTTCGACGCCGTCTGGACCTCCTCGTCGGTGAAGGCGATCATGATGCCGCCGACGATGAGGGCGAGCAGCACCGCGAGCACCGAGATGATCGCGTTGCCCTGGGTGATCTTGAGGAACGTGTCGTGCCACTTCGACGGCTCCGGCGCCTCCTTCTGCACGAGGGGCGCGGATCCGGGCGCGGTGATCGACGTGCCTCCGGTCAGGTTCTCGCTCATGCCGCGACTCCTCTGTCGTCGGTGGGCGGGGTCGCTTCGGCGGGCGTCTCGCCGGCCATCATGAGACCCAGGACGCCGCGCGGGGTGTCGCCCGGGACGATGCCGATGATGCGACCGCGGTACATCACGATGATGCGGTCCGCGAGCGCGGTGACCTCGTCGAGCTCGGTCGAGACGACGATCACCGGGATGCCGGCATCCCGCGTCTGCACGATGCGCTTGTGGATGAACTCGATCGAGCCGACGTCCACGCCGCGGGTCGGCTGCGCCGCCACGAGCAGGGACAGATCCCGGCTGAGTTCGCGGGCGAGCACGACCTTCTGCTGGTTGCCGCCGGAGAGGGTGCCGACCGGGGCGTCGATCCCGGGACCGCGGACGTCGAATTCGGTGAACTTCTGCGCGGCGAACTCGGCGATGTAGCCGAGTCGGAGACTGCCGGCGCGGACGAACGGCGGCCCGTCGGTGCGGTCGAGCACCAGGTTCTCGGCGATCGTCATCTTGCCGACGAGCCCGTGCTCCTGACGGTCCTCGGGGACGAACCCGACTCCCTCGTCGAGGATGCGGCGGACGCTGGCGCCGACGAGCTCCTCGCCGTTGAGCGTGATCGATCCCTTCACGCGCTGCTCGAGACCGACCAGCGCCTCCGTCAGCTCGGTCTGACCGTTGCCCTGCACACCGGCGATCGCGACGATCTCGCCCGCCCGCACGTCGAAGCTCACGTCGTTGACGACGATCTGGTCCTTCGCGTCGATGACCGTGAGGCCTTCGACCACGAGGGACCGGTCGCCGAGCTTCGGCTCGTCCTTGTGGACCTTCAGTTCGACGGCGCGACCGACCATGAGTTCGGCCAGCTCGGCGTTCGTCGCCGTCGGCGACGCCTCGCCGACGACCTTGCCGAGCCGGATCACCGTGATGCGATCCGCGACCTCGCGGACTTCGCGCAGCTTGTGGGTGATGAACACGATCGAGGTGCCCGACTCCTTGAGCTGGCGCATGATGCCCATGAGCTCATCGGTCTCCTGCGGCGTGAGCACGGCGGTCGGCTCATCGAAGACGAGGACGCGCGCGTCGCGCGAGAGCGCCTTGATGATCTCGACGCGCTGCTGCACGCCGACCGGGAGGTCTTCGACCAGCGCATCGGGATCGACGTCGAAACCGAAGCGGGCGGAGATCTCGCGGACGCGCTCGCGCGCGGTGGCGAGGTCGAGGATGCCGCCGGCCTTGGTCGCCTCATGGCCCAGCATGACGTTCTCGGCGACGGTGAAGACGGGGATCAGCATGAAGTGCTGATGGACCATTCCGATGCCGGCGCGCATCGCATCGCCGGGACCCTGGAAGTTCTGGACGACATCGTCCAGAAGGATGACACCGTCGTCGGCACGGTACAGCCCGTAGAGAACGTTCATCAGCGTCGACTTGCCGGCGCCGTTCTCGCCCAGGAGACAGTGGATCTCTCCGGGCTGGACGACGAGGTCGATGTGATCGTTCGCGACGAGGGTGCCGAACCGCTTGGTGATCCCGCGGAGTTCGAGCTTCATAGCTGAAGATCCTAGTAAGTGGGGCGCGTTCGGGCGCGTGGGGAAAACGGAAACGGGGAGGCTGGGCGACCAGCCTCCCCGTCCGTGGAGGGATTACTGAGCGAGGTAGGACTCGACCGGGATCGACCCGTCGATGATGCCCGCCGCGATCGTGTCGAGCTCGCCCTGGAGGTCAGGCGAGACCTTGGACTCGAAGTCGTGGAACGGGGCCAGCGCCACGCCCTCGTTCTCGAGCGTGCCGATGAACGGCGTCGCGTCGAAGTCGCCCGTACCGGCGGCCAGGACCGCCTCCTGGACGCCCACGTCGATCGCCTTGCGGATCGAGGTCAGCAGCAGGTCGGCGACCGACGGGTCGGTCTCGAACACGTCCGCGTCCACGCCGAGCAGCGCGATGTCGCGGCCGGAGTCGCGGATCACCGAAGCAGCGCTCTGGTAGATCGGTCCGCCGACGGGCAGGAGCACGTCCACACCCTGGTCGACCAGGCCCTGGGCCGCGTTGATGGCGTCCTGGTTGGCCGCGAAGCCACCGGTGAAGACACCGTCCTGAGCAGCGCGATCCCAGCCGAGGACCTCGACCGTGTCACCCTTCTCGGAGTTCCAGTACTCCACGCCCTGCGCGAAGCCGTCCATGAAGATCGAGACGGTCGGGAAGTTCATGCCGCCGAACGTGCCGACCTTCTTGGCCGTCGAGTACGACGCCGACGCGTAGCCCGCGAGGAACGCGGCCTGCGAGGTGTCGAAGATGATCGGCTTGATGTTGGGCGCGTCGGTGTTGCCGTCGAAGTCGTTGTCGACCACGTCGTCGATCGAGACGAACTCGATGTCGGGGTTGGCAATCGCGGCCTCACCGGCGGCGGACGCGAGCGCGAAGCCGACCGTGATGATGAGCGTGCAGTTCTGGTCGATCAGGCTCGTGATGTTCGGGGCGAAGTCCGCCTCGGAGTCCGACTGGACCGTGACGTATTCGACGCCGAGCTCATCGGAGGCCGCAACGAGGCCCTCGAAGCCGAGCTGGTTGAACGACTTGTCGTCGAATCCGCCCGCGTCCGAGACCATGCAGGGCTTGAAGCCGTCGACGGCACCGCCGGCGGCAGCGGTTTCGCTGGCGGCCGGCTCGGGTGCCGATCCGCAGCCGGCAAGGGCGACGAGGAGTCCGGCGGCGGCAACTACCCCGACGAACTTCTTGGTGGTAGAGAAAGTCAACTCACGCCTCCATGAAAGGTGCCCCGCGCACTTCGCGGGTGACGTGCCAAAGTTACCGACTGTGACGCGGGGCTTGCATGCCGGACGGGCCCCCGGCGGCCAATGGTTACAAAGACGCAACACGCCGGAATCGGATGCCGCACTCGGCGGGACTGCGATTCACCGGTGCCGGTGCGCCGGGCGCGGCATCCGCTCAGAGGACGTCGCCGCGTCCGGTGAGCTTGAGGGCGTCCACGACGCCCTTCACGCGCTGCGCGTGCTCGCTCGTGGTCACCAGGAGCGCGTCCTCGGTGTCGACCACGACGATGTCCTTCACGCCGATCAGGCTGATCACGCGCTGCGTCTGACTGACGACGATGCCGCTGGAGGCATCGGAGAGGATGCGCGCGTTCTCGCCCAGGATCGCCAGGTCGTTCTTGCGTCCGTGGGAGTTGAGCTTGGCCAGGCTCGCGAAATCGCCCACGTCGTCCCAGTCGAAGTGGCCCGGGATGACCGCGAGGCGCCCTTTCTCGGCGGCGGGCTCGGCGACGGCGTAGTCGATCGCGATCTTGGTGAGGGTCGGCCACACGCGGTCCACGACCGGACCGCGCTTCTCGCGGTCGTCCCACGCCTCGGCGAGATCCATGAGACCGGCGTAGAGGTGCGGATCCTGCTCGGCGATCTCCCCGAGGAGGACGTCGGCACGCGAGATGAACATGCCGGCGTTCCACAGGTACGACCGCTCGGCGAAGTACTCCTTGGCCGTCTCCAGATCGGGCTTCTCGACGAAGCGCTCCACCAGTGCGGCCTCGGGTGCGCCGTCGACGATGAGCTCGGATGCCTTCTTTATGTAGCCGAATCCGATCGAGGGCTCGGCCGGCTGGATGCCGATCGTGCAGATGTAACCCTCGCGCGCGACGGCGACCGCCTGGCGCACCGCCCACTCGAACAGATGCGGGACGCGGATCACGTGGTCGGCCGCGAACGAGCCGATGATGACGTCGGGTTCGCGACGCACCAGGATCGCTGCGGCGAGACCGATCGCCGCGGTCGAATCGCGCGGCTCGGACTCCAGGAACACGTTGTGGTCGGGGATGTCCGGCAGTTCCTTCTCCACGGCGGCGCGGTGCGCGCGCCCCGTGACGACCGCGATGCGGTCGCCGCCGGTCAGCGGCTCGAGGCGGTTCCACGTGTCGCGCAGCAGCGACGAACCCGATCCGGTGAGGTCGTGCAGGAACTTGGGGGCGTCCGCGCGCGACAGCGGCCACAGGCGGCTGCCGATCCCGCCTGCGGGGATGACGGCGTAGAAGTCCTCGATCGGCTCTGGCATGCCTCCACCGTAGCCGCGGGCCCCGACCGGCGCGTTTCGCCCGCATGTCCGGCATGTGTACCGGCTCGGGGTCCGAAACTCTCTCGACATCGAGAGAGTTTCGGTACGCCGACGTCGCCCGCCTCATCGGGGCGGTCCTAGGATGGGTACGCGCCAGCGCAAGGTCCGCACCGGCGCTCAACGACCTCGCACCGAGCAGGGAGGACGATCGTGTCCACAGTCACACGCTCCGTACCGTCGGTATCCGAGACCACCTCGAAAGTCCCCCGCGGCACGCTGTACCGCGGCCGCGAGGGCATGTGGTCGTGGGTGCTGCACCGCATCACCGGAGTGGCGATCTTCTTCTTCCTCCTGGTGCACGTCCTGGACACCGCTCTGATCCGCGTCTCCCCCGAGGCGTACAACGCGGTGATCGGCACCTACAAGAACCCCCTGATGGCCATCGGCGAGGTCGTCCTCGTCGCGGCGATCGCGTACCACGCGTACAACGGCCTCCGCATCATCGCGGTCGACCTGTGGCCGTGGGCGACGCGGCACCAGCGTCAGCTCTGGTGGGGTGTGCTCGGCATCTGGGCCGTCACGATGGCCGGCTTCGCGCCCCGCCACCTCATGCTCGCGTTCGGAGGTGAGTGATGACCACGATCGCGGATCCCCGCTCGTCCCACACGACTGTCCGCCGCTCGGGACCCAACCTCGAGAAGTGGGGCTGGATCTACATGCGCGTCTCGGGCGTGTTCCTGGTGATCCTCATCTTCGGCCACCTCTTCGTGAACCTCATGCTCGGCGAGGGCATCTCCGGAATCGACTTCGCCTTCGTCGCCGGCAAGCTCGCGAATCCCTTCTGGCAGTGGTGGGACGTGCTGATGCTGTGGCTCGCCCTGATCCACGGCGCGAACGGCATGCGCACGATCACGAACGACTACGTCACGAACGCGAAGGTGCGCCGCGTGCTGGTCTGGGCGATCGGCTTGGCTGCGGCCTTCCTGATCGTGCTGGGCACGCTCGTGGTCTTCACTTTCGACCCCTGCATCGGGCTGACCTCCGACAGCGTCGATTTCCTGCAAGAACTGTGCGCGGCGTAGCACGAGAGACAGAAGGCACCCACACGTGAGCAGCGAGACCCAGAGCGTCGTCCGGGACGGCGTGCACTACCACCAGTTCGACATCGTGATCGTGGGCGCCGGCGGCGCCGGCATGCGTGCGGCGATCGAGGCCGGACCGGGAGCCCGGACGGCCGTGATCTCCAAGCTCTACCCGACGCGTTCGCACACGGGTGCGGCGCAGGGCGGCATGGCCGCGGCGCTCGCGAACGTCGAAGAGGACTCGTGGGAGTGGCACACGTTCGACACGGTCAAGGGCGGCGACTACCTCGTCGACCAGGACGCCGCCGAGATCCTCGCCAAGGAGGCGATCGACGCGGTCATCGACCTCGAGAACATGGGTCTGCCGTTCAACCGCACCCCCGAGGGCAAGATCGACCAGCGCCGCTTCGGCGGACACACCGCCGATCACGGCAAGACGCCCGTCCGCCGCGCGTGCTACGCCGCGGACCGAACCGGCCACATGATCCTGCAGACGCTCTTCCAGAACTGCGTCAAGCTCGGGATCAACTTCTTCAACGAGTTCTACGTCCTCGACCTCATCACGGTCGACAAGGCGGACGGCTCGAAGGAGATCGCCGGCGTCGTCGCCTACGAGCTGGCCACCGGTGACCTGCACGTCTTCCACTCCAAGGCCGTCATCTTCGCCACGGGCGGCTTCGGCAAGATCTACAAGACGACCTCGAACGCCCACACCCTCACCGGCGACGGCGTCGGGATCGTCTGGCGCAAGGGCCTGCCGCTGGAGGACATGGAGTTCTTCCAGTTCCACCCGACCGGTCTCGCCGGGCTCGGCATCCTGCTCACGGAGGGCGCTCGCGGTGAAGGCGCGATCCTGCGCAACGTCTCGGGCGAGCGCTTCATGGAGCGGTACGCGCCGACGATCAAGGACCTCGCCCCGCGCGACATCGTGAGCCGCTGCATGCAGCAGGAGGTCGCCGAGGGGCGCGGCGCCGGTCCGCACCGCGACTACGTCCTGCTGGACTGCACGCACCTGGGGGCTGAGGTCCTCGAGACGAAGCTCCCCGACATCACGGAGTTCGCCCGCACGTATCTCGGCGTCGATCCGGTCGTCGAGCCCGTGCCGGTGATGCCCACCGCGCACTACGCGATGGGCGGCATCCCGACGAACAACAACGCCGAGGTCCTCTCGAACAACACCACGGTCGTGCCCGGCCTGTACGCCGCCGGCGAGTGCGCATGCGTCTCGGTGCACGGCTCGAACCGACTCGGCACGAACTCGCTCCTGGACATCAACGTCTTCGGCAAGCGCGCCGGCAAGAACGCCGTGCAGTACGTGCAGACCGCCGACTTCGTCCCGCTTCCGGAGGACCCGGCCGCACAGGTGCGCAACCTGATCGAGGGGCTCCGCGCCGGAACCGGCACGGAGCGCATCGCGGTCCTGCGCAAGAAGCTGCAGGAGGAGATGGACAAGGGCGCACAGGTGTTCCGCACCGAGGAGTCCCTGACGCACGTCCTCGGTGTGATCGAGGAGCTGCGCGAGCGGTTCAAGAACATCCACGTGGACGACAAGGGCAAGCGCTACAACACCGATCTGCTCGAAGCCGTCGAGCTCGGCTTCCTGCTCGACATCGCCGAAGTCGTCGTCGTCACCGCCCGCAACCGCAAGGAGAGCCGCGGCGGGCACATGCGCGACGACTTCCCCAAGCGCGACGACGAGTCGTACATGCAGCACACGATGGCCTATCTCTCCGGGGATGCCGGATCCTCGCACGCCGACGACCACATCCGTCTGGACTGGAAACCCGTCGTCATCACCCGCTACCAGCCGATGGAGAGGAAGTACTGATGTCGACTGCGCTCGTGGACCCCGGCACGATCGACAAGATCGAAGAGGAGGCGGCCGCCGACACCGGCATCCAGTCGTTCCTCGTCACCTTCATCATCCGTCGCTTCGATCCCGAGGTCGACGAAGAGCCCCGCTGGGTCGATTACGACGTCGAGCTCTACTCGACCGATCGCGTGCTCGATGCCCTCCACAAGATCAAGTGGGAGGTCGACGGCTCGCTCACCTTCCGCCGTTCGTGCGCGCACGGCATCTGCGGGTCGGACGCGATGCGCATCAACGGTCGCAATCGTCTGGCGTGCAAGACGCTCATCAAGGACCTCGACATCTCGCAGCCGATCTACGTCGAGGCGATCAAGGGTCTGCCGCTGGAGAAGGACCTCATCGTCGACATGGAGCCGTTTTTCGCCTCCTACCGCGAGGTGCAGCCGTTCCTGATCGCGAACTCCACGCCGGAGAAGGGCAAGGAGCGCATCCAGTCGATCGTCGACCGCGAGGTCTTCGACGACACGACCAAGTGCATCCTGTGCGCGGCCTGCACGTCCTCGTGCCCGGTGTTCTGGACCGACGGACAGTACTTCGGCCCCGCGGCGATCGTGAACGCGCACCGCTTCATCTTCGATTCGCGCGACGACGCGGGCGATGTGCGTCTGGACATCCTCAACGACAAGGAAGGCGTGTGGCGCTGCCGCACGACGTTCAACTGCACCGAGGCATGCCCCCGCGGCATCGAGGTGACCAAGGCGATCGCCGAGGTCAAGCAGGCGGTGCTGCGCGGCCGGTAGTGGCGAGTATGCTCCGAGCGTGAGCACGCCCACCGCCCCCGCACGCGAGCGGGTCGCGGTGACACTCTCGTACGCGGCCCAGGGTCTGGGCTACGCCGTCGTGGTCACCTCGCTCCCGGCGTTCAAGGATCGGCTGGGGATCGACGACCTGACGGTCTCGCTGCTGGTGCTGCTCGTGTGCGTCACCGCGGTGCTCGGATCGGTCGGGGCCGATGTCATGGCGAAGTGGCGCGGGAGTCGCGTGGCGCTCGCGGCAGGTCTTGCCGTCGAGGCTCTGGCGTTCGTGAGCGTCATCGTCTCGGTGCTCCTCCCCGATCCGGCGTTCTTGCTCTTCGCCGGGGCATTCGGGCTGTACGGGCTGGGACTGGGCGCGGTCGATGCCGGCGGTGCCATGCAGGGCGTGCTCGTGCAGCGCCGGTACGGCCGCGACATCATGGGCGGCTACTTCGCGGCGTACACCGCTGCGGCGATCGTCGGTGCGGTCGTCGTGGCCGGCGCCTCCGCCGTCGGCGCTGCGGTGATCGCACCGCTCGTCGTGTCGGTCCTGCTGGCGGTCACGGTCGCCGCCTGGGGGCTCCGGGTCTTCGACCCCGCCCGGGCCGCCGCGCCGATCGGGGCGCATGCCCGCACACCGCTCCCCCGGCGCGGCGTCTGGCTGTTCGGCGTCGTCATCCTCGCCGCCTTCACCGTCGACTCGGCCGTCTCGACGTGGAGCACCGTCTACCTGCAGGACGACCTGCTCGCCACCGCGGCGCTGGCACCCATCGGCTACGCGGCCTACCAGGCCGCCATCCTCGTCACGCGCCTGGTGACCGACCGCGCCGCCGGCCGGTTCGGCCGCGCCCGGGTGGTCACCGTCGCCACGGCGGTCTCGGTCGCGGGCTGCGCGCTCGTCGCGGCCCTGCCCCTCCCCATCGCCGCCGTCATCGGGTTCGCGCTCGCCGGTGTCGCCGTCGGTGCGCTGGTGCCGCTCGCCTTCACGTCGGCGGGCGCCCTCTCACCGGCGCGCAGCGACGAGATCATCGCCCGGGTCAACCTCTTCAACTACGCCGGTGCAGTCCTCGGGGCGGTCATGCTCGGGCTCCTCGCCGACGCACCCGGCCTCGGGATCGCCTTCCTCCTGCCCGCCGCCCTTCTGGTGCCGGTCTTGTTCATCACACGGAGGTTCCGCGCGCCGGTGTCCGCGGGCGCCGTCGCGGACCGGGCGGGCCGGGATGCGGCATCCGTCGATCGATGAGACGGATCGGTAATCTGAGAGCGTGAGTCACGAGCGCGCGGACACCGAGGTGCGTGACCCGCGGGCGGCCGCCAAGCATGCGGCCCGCGAGGAGGAGACGCTCCGCGAGCGCTGGGAGGCGACGCAGGAGTCATTCCGCGAACGGTTCGATGAGCCCCTGCAGACCGCGACGAAGCTGACGCAGGCGACGCTCTCCTGGTTCCCCGTGCGAGTGTGGCGGCATTTCCTGATCAACAACGGCTTCCTGCTCGGCGCCGGCATCAGCTACCAGGCGCTGTTCGCGATCTTCGCCGCCGTGTACGTCGCGTTCGCGATCACCGGGATCTGGCTCGGCGGCAACGAGGACGCCGTGAACGCCATGATCGGCGTGATCAACAACTACGTGCCGAATCTCATCAGCGCCAGTGGCGTCATCACGCCCGAGCAGGTGCAGGACATCGTCTCGCAGACCACCGGCGTGCTGGGGGTGACGGGCCTGATCGCCCTCATCACGGTCATCTGGACCGCGATCGGCTGGGTGACGTACTCGCGCCGCGGAGTGCGCGACATGTTCGGGCTGCCGCCGGACCGGCGCAGCTACGTCCTGCTGAAGGCACGCGACCTCGTCGCCGCGACGATCTTCGGTGCGGCGCTCATCGTCGGCGCCGCCCTCACCTGGGTGAGCTCCTGGCTGCTGTCGGTCATCCTGTCCATGCTGGGCGTCCAATTGGACCGCGGAGCGCTCAGCACGAGCATCGGCATCGGCTCGGTGATCGTCTCGTTCGCGTTGAACTCCACCGCCCTCGCGGCGCTGTTCCGCTTCCTCACGGGCACCGAGCTGCAGTGGCGCACGATCTGGCCGGGCGCCCTGCTCGGCGGCGGCGCGCTGACCATCCTGCAGTTCGGTGCGGGTCTGCTTCTCAGCTACACACCGTCCAACCCGCTGCTGGCGACCTTCGCGCTGTTCGTGGGACTGCTGCTGTGGTTCAAGATCAGTGGCATCATCATGCTCGTCGCGGCCGCGTGGATCGCCGTGGCGACCAGAGACAAGGACATCCCGCTGCTTCTGCCCACGGAAGCCGAGCGGATCGCCGCCGAGCACAAAGCGCTCCTGCTCGCCGCGCAAGTCCGGTTGCGAACAGCGCGCGAGGCTCGTGATTCTGCGCCGTGGTGGCGGATCTGGCGCGCCGACCTCGCCCTGCGCGAAGCGGAGGAGGAACTGGCCGCGGTCCAGGACTCGGCGCCCGCCCTGCCGCCACCCTCCAAGCGCGCCCTCCGGGCCGAGCGCAAGATCGCCGATCGGCCCTGACCGCGACCGCCGTGTCGGGGCTGCTGGATAGGCTGGAAAGCGTGCCCCAACGCATCCGTCTCGCTTCTGTCAACGTCAACGGCATCCGCGCGGCGGTGCGCAACGGCATGGCCGGCTGGCTCGATGCCGCCGATGTCGACGTGCTCACCCTGCAGGAGGTGCGCGCGACCGCGGCAGACCTCGCCGGGGCGCTTCCGGGTTGGACGATCGCGAACGACGAGGCGCTCGCGAAGGGTCGCGCGGGAGTCGCGATCGCGAGCCGCATCGAGCCGTCCGCGGTGCGACGCGGACTCGGCGACGAGTCGATGGACCTGTCCGGCCGCTGGATCGAAGCGGACTTCGACGTCGCGGGGGCCACGCTGACCGCCGTGAGCGCGTATGTGCCCACCGGCGAGGCGGACACCGCCCGCCAGGATCTCAAATGGCGGTTCCTCGACGAGATGTCGGTGCGCATGGCCCAGATCGGATCGTCGACGCCGTACGCCGTGGTCACCGGCGATCTGAACGTCGGTCACCGCGAGTTCGACATCCGCAACTGGAAGGGCAACGTCAAGAACGCGGGCTTCCTCCCCCGCGAGCGCGCGTACTTCGACCGCTTACTGGGCCCTGCAGGACAGCGCGTCGCAGCCGTCGACGGCTCGGTCGGACTCGGGCTCGGGTGGGTCGACATCGGCCGCCGCACGCACGGCGAGGTCGACGGGCCCTACACCTGGTGGTCGAGCCGCGGGAAGGCGTTCGACAACGACACGGGCTGGCGGATCGACTACCACCTGGCGACGGGTCCCCTCGCCGCGCGGGCATCCGGGTATCACGTCGTGCGGGCGGCGTCGTGGGACACCCGCTGGAGCGACCACGCACCCGTCGTGGTGGACTACGCGCTCGGAGACTGACCGGAGCCGCCGGTCGCGGCGGAGCGGCATCCGCTCGTTCTGTCGAAGCCGGGCCACGCGACGCACGCCCGTAGAATCGTCGGGTGAGCAAACCCCGCCTGTATTCCGGCATGCAGCCGTCCGCCGACTCCCTTCAGATCGGCAACTACATCGGGGCCCTCATGCAGTGGCGCGACCTGCAGGAGACCTACGACGCGTTCTTCTCGGTGGTCGACCTGCACGCCCTGACCCAGCCGAACGACCCGGCCGAGCTGCGTGAGAAGACCCGCCGCACGGCCGCGCAGTACATCGCGGCCGGCATCGAGCCGTCCAAGTCGACCCTGTATGTGCAGTCGCACGTGTCGGCGCATCCCGAACTGGCCTGGATCCTGTCCACGATCACCGGCTTCGGCGAAGCCGGGCGCATGACGCAGTTCAAGGACAAGTCGCAGCGCTACGGAGCGGACGCCACCTCGGTGGGCCTGTTCACCTACCCGGTGCTCATGGCGGCGGACATCCTGCTCTATCAGACCGACATCGTGCCGGTCGGCGACGACCAGAAGCAGCACGTGGAACTCACCCGCGACCTCGCCGAGCGCTTCAACGCCCGGTACGGCGAGACGTTCCGCGTGCCGATGCCGGTGATCCAGCAGGAGACCGCCCGCATCTACGACCTGCAGAATCCGACGTCGAAGATGTCGAAGTCCGCCGAATCGGACGCCGGTGTGCTGTGGCTCCTGGATGACCCGGCCGTGTCCGCGAAGAAGATCATGCGCGCGGTGACCGATTCGGACGGCACGGTGCGCTACGACCGGGAGAACAAGCCCGGCGTCTCGAACCTGCTCGTGATCTACGCGGCGCTCACGGGCCGCCAGATCCCGGCGATCGAGGACGAGTACGCCGGTCGCGGCTACGGCGACTTCAAGAAGGGCCTGGCCGAAGTGGTCGTGAACGAGTTCGGCCCCGTCCGCGCCCGCGCGCTCGAGCTGCTCGATGACAAGGCGGAGCTGGACCGCGTGCTCGGGGCGAACGCCGACCGCGCTGCCGAGGTCGCCGGCAAGACCCTCTCCGACGTGTACGACCGGGTCGGTCTGCTCCGCCGCCGCACCTGAGCCCTCCGGCAGGTTGGCGACACCAATCTGCGATGGCGACTCAGGTTTCGTGGGGCGAAGGCAGGGATCTGCAGCCGAAGCCGTCGGGAAGGCTCAGACCGGCGGCGGGTAGCGTGAGCGCATGCGGCCCGTCACCCTGACCACCGAACGACTCGAGCTCTCCGTGCCCACCGAGGCCGACGTCGACGCGATCTTCGCGGCCTGCCAGGATCCGACGCTGCAGCGCTACACGACCGTCCCCTCGCCGTACGAACGGCAGCACGCCGAGGGATTCATCGGGTACGCCGCGACGCGGTGGCAGGATGACCTCGAGGCGACATGGGCGATCCGCGAGGGTGACGCACTGGTCGGCATGATCGGCCTGAACGGGATCACGCCGGCGGGAGCCGGGGAGATCGGCTACTGGATGGCCGCACCGCACCGCGGTCGAGGACTGATCACCGAAGCCGCGCGCGCCGTCGTGGACTGGGGCCTCGGTGCGCGCGGCGCGGCCCTCGCCCGCATGGAGTGGCGCGCCGTCGCCGGCAACACGGGCTCGGCATCCGTCGCCCGCAAGCTCGGCTTCCGCTACGAAGGACTGCTGCGCCGAGCCGCGGCGAACTCGTTCGGGCGCGACGACGCGTGGATCGCGGGCCTCCTCCCCGCCGATGACCGGATGCCGCAGCCCTGGCCCGTGCTCGGAGGCTGACCCGAGACACCGCACCACGCGCGTGCGAGGATGGGACGATGCCGGAGATGCCCGAAGTGCAGGGCCTCGTCGACTTCCTCCGCGGCAGGACGACGGGCCTGAGTATCACCCGCGTCACGGTCGCCGCGTTCGCGGCGCTGAAGACCTACGATCCGCCGGTCGACGCCCTGGTCGGCGCCGAGATCACCGCAGCCGCGCGGCACGGCAAGTTCATCGATCTGGCGACGACCACGTCCGCGCGAGACGGCGAGCCGCACCTGATCTTCCACCTCGCGAAGGCGGGCTGGCTGCGCTGGTACGACCAACTGCCCACCACGCTCATCCGCCCCGGCAAGACGCCGATCGCGTTGCGCGTAGCCCTGTCGGACGGATCCGGTTTCGACCTGACCGAGGCCGGCACGAAGAAGTCCCTCGCGGTGTACGTGGTCGACGATCCGCAGGATGTCCCCGGCATCGCGCGCCTCGGCCCCGATCCGCTCGATCCGACCTTCACCCGCAACACCCTCGCGGGGCTCATCGAGGGCCGCCGCACCCAGATCAAGGGCGTGCTCCGCGACCAGTCGATCCTCGCCGGTGTCGGCAACGCGTACTCCGACGAGATCCTGCACGACGCGCGCATGTCCCCGTACGCGCTCGCTGCGAGCCTCACCCCCGAGGACGTCGACCGGCTCTACGCGGCGATGACCGAGACGCTGACGGATGCCGTGGCCGCGGCATCCGGAAAGCCCCCCGCCGAGCTCAAGGACGCCAAGCGCCGCGGCATGCAGGTGCACGGGCGCCGCGGCGAGACGTGCCCTGTGTGCGGCGACGTCGTGCGGAGCGTGTTCTTCGCGGACAACTCGCTCGAATACTGTGCGACGTGTCAGACCGGTGGCAAGGTGCTCGCGGACCGTCGGCTGTCGCGCCTGCTCAAGTAGCCGGCCTCAGCTGACGTCGCCGTCGACCCAGTCGAAGGTCTTGGTGACCGCTTTCTTCCAGTTGCGCAGGAGCCGCTCGCTCTCGGCCGGGTCCATCCGCGGCTCCCACCGCCGGTCCTCCTGCCAGTTCTTGGACAGGTCGTCCAGACCCGACCAGAAGCCGACCGCGAGCCCGGCGGCGTAGGCCGCCCCGAGCGCGGTGGTCTCCGGCACCACCGGACGCACGACCGGCACCTGCAGGATGTCCGCCTGGAACTGCATGAGCACCTCGTTGGAGGTCATGCCCCCGTCGACCTTGAGCTCGGTCAGCGGGACTCCGGAGTCCGCATTGACGGCATCCAGCACCTCACGGGTCTGGTAGGCCGTGGACTCCAGAACCGCTCGGGCGATGTGGCCCTTGTTGACGAAGCGCGTGAGCCCGACGAGTGCCCCACGGGCGTCTGAACGCCAGTACGGTGCGAATAGACCTGAGAACGCGGGAACGAAGTACGCGCCGCCGTTGTCCTCGACGCTCTCGGCGAGCGCCTGCACCTCCGAGGCCTCCGAGATGATCCCGAGGTTGTCGCGCAGCCACTGCACGAGCGACCCGGTCACCGCGATCGAGCCCTCCAGCGCGTAGTGCGCCGGTTCGTCGCCGAGCTTGTATCCGACCGTCGTGAGCAGGCCGTTCTTGGAGCGGACGATCTCGGTGTCGGTGTTGAAGATCAGGAAGTTGCCGGTGCCGTACGTGTTCTTGGCCTCGCCGCGCTCGAACGCCGCCTGACCGAAGGTGGCCGCCTGCTGATCGCCCAGGATCCCGGCGATCGGCGTCTCTCTGAGCAGACTCGACGACTCGGCGTGACCGTACACCTCGGAGGAGCTTCGGATCTCGGGCATCATCGACAGCGGCACCCCGAAGGCCTCGAGGATGTCCTCGCGCCAGGAGAGCGTCTCGAGGTCCATGAACATCGTGCGCGATGCGTTCGTGACGTCCGTCGCGTGCACCCCGCCGTCGACCCCTCCGGTGAGGTTCCACAGGATCCAGGTGTCGGTCGTGCCGAACAGCAGGTCGCCGGCCTCGGCGCGATCGCGCGCGCCGTCGACGTTCTCGAGGATCCACACGATCTTCGTGCCCGAGAAGTACGTCGCCAGGGGAAGCCCGACGATGTCCTTGAAGCGCTCGATCCCGCCGTCCGCGGCCAGCCGGTCGACGATCGGCTGGGTGCGGGTGTCCTGCCAGACGATCGCGTTGTACACCGGCTCGCCGGTCCGCTTGTCCCACACCACCGCGGTCTCGCGCTGATTCGTGATGCCGATCGCCGCGATGTCATGCCGGGTCAGGTCTGCCTTGGCCAGCGCCTGGCCGATCACCTCACGGGTGTTCTGCCAGATCTCGTTCGGGTCGTGCTCGACCCAACCCGCGCGCGGGAAGATCTGCTCGTGCTCCAGCTGGCCGCGCGCGACCGGCGATCCGGTGCCGTCGAAGATGATCGCGCGGGTCGACGTGGTCCCCTGGTCGATCGCGAGAACGTAGTCCGCCACAGTCGTACTCCCTTGTTCGATGCTGGGCTGTGCCCGTGCAGCGCGCCGCCGTCTCAGACGACGCTACCGACGATCCTGGTCAGGCGCCGACGCGCTCCGCCGACAGCGCCACTCCGTGCCGCTCCCGCAGAAGTCGCATCGTGGCGGCGACCTCGTCGCTGCGTCGGGCGGTGTCCCACCCGAGCACGTCGCCGGCGACGTCGGCGATCTCACGGAGCGCGTCCTCGCTCGCCGAGCCGACGAAGGCGATGCTCGTGCGACGCAGCAGCAGGTCGTCCAGATGGACGACGTACTCGGATGCCGCCAGATGGGCGATCTCACCGACCGAGTACTCCGGCAGCGAGACCAGCGGCGCATCGTCTGCGGGGAGGGACGCGATGAGGTCGGCGGCACGGGTGCCGTACCGCTCGAGCAGCCGGTCGACCCGTGCGACGTCCGTGCCGTCGGCGTGGCCGTGCACCCAGGCGTCCCGGGCGCGCTGCGTGCGCGGATACCCCTTCGCACCACCGATCGCGACACCCGCGGTGCTGCGCACGCGGGACCGGCCGAGGAGGCCCAGGACGTCGTCGGCGAGCTGCTCGCCGAGCGCACGGAAGGTGGTCCACTTGCCGCCGACCAGGCTCAGCACGGTCGTGCCTGGGCGACCCTTGGCGGTGGCGCGCTCGATGCGGTAGTCGCGGGAGACGAAGCCGGGCTGCGTGTCATCGTGTCGCGGCAGAGGGCGCACGCCTGAGAAGCGGTACACGATCTGCGAGCGGTCCACGGCGATGTCGGGGAAGACATGAGCGATCAGGTCGAAGAAGTAGTCGACCTCCTCCTCCGTGCACACCGCGGGTTCGCGCATGTCGTGCTCGAGGTCGGTCGTGCCGACCATGACCCGCCCCTTGAGCGGGTAGATCAGGACGATGCGACCGTCCTTGTGCTCGAAGAAGATCTCGCGGCCGGCGGTGGCGTCGAGCAGCTCGGGGTGGTCGAGGACGATGTGTGAGCCCTTCGTGCCGCCCATGAAGCGGGTCGGGTCGCCGAGCGCGTCGTTGGTCAGATCGGTCCAGGGACCGGAGGTGTTCACCACGACGTCCGCGGCGATGTCGAACTCCTCGCCCGTGACGGCGTCGCGCACGCGGACGCCGTCCGGCCCCATGCCGACGGCGGGCAGGTAGTTCGCCGCCCGCGCGTGGGGGCCGGTCGCGAGGGCGTCGTGTAGCACGTCCAGCGCGAGGCGCTCGGGGTCGTGCATGCTCGCGTCGTAGTACGTCGCCGTCCACTTCACCTTGCGATCCAGCGCCGGCAGCTCCTGGGCGGAGCGCTTGCTTCCGTGGAACCGATGGCGCGGCACCGCGCCGCCGTCGCGGGAGAAGAAGTCGTAGATCGTCAGGCCCGCCTTGATGAGCAGCGCACCGCGCTCGGTGCGCTTGCCCTGCTTGTGGGTCAGGAAACGCAGCGGCGCGGCGGCGATGCCGGAGAACGTGGAGTAGATCGGCACGGTGGTGGCCAACGGACGGACGTAGTGCGGCGCGGTCTTCAGCAGCGCATTGCGCTCGACGACGGACTCCCGGACGAGGCGGAACTCACCGTTCTCGAGGTAGCGGATGCCGCCGTGGATCATGTGCGAGGACGCACTGGAGGCGCCGGCGACGAAGTCGTCACGCTCGACGAGAACGACCTTCACGCCCTGGAACGCCAGGTCGCGGAACGTCGCGATGCCGTTGATGCCGCCTCCGATGATGACGACCTCGGCGGTCGGATCCGCGGCGATCGCCCGAACCGTCTCGCGTGCGGCGCCGGTGTCGTGGCTCGTCATGACGTCCCCCTTCGCAGTGTTGCGCGTGGTGCCGCTTGCGCGGCGGCGCACCATGTGGATGAATACATACTCACGCCCTCCGAACGGAGGTGCAATCCGATTGCACATATGTGCAGAGGGACGATCGAGATGCCGAACCGCCCGCCCGCCGATCACGCCCTCCCGGTCCGCACCCGGGATGCGTTGCGCGCCGCCCAGCTCTACTACATGCAGGACCTCACGATGGAGGCGATCGCGCACGAACTGTCGACCTCCCGATCCTCGGTCTCGCGCCTGCTGAGTCACGCACGCGAGAGCGGAGTGGTGGAGATCCTGATCCATTCACCGTTGGAGGGGCCCACCCGGCTCGAACAGGAGATCCGCGAGCGGCACGGCGTGACCGCCCATGTCGTCCCGGTCCCCGATCAGACCAGCGATGTCGAGCGGCTCGATCGCGTCGCGATGACCGCGGCGCGACTGCTGTCAGGGTGGGTGGACTCCAATCAGCGCATCGGGATCGCCTGGGGTTCCACGATCGGGGCGGTGAGCAGGCACCTCCCTCAGCGCAGCACTCACAACACCGAGATCGTCCAGCTCAACGGCGCAGGGAACATGCGCACCACGGGCATCATGTACGCCAGCGAGCTGCTGACCCGATTCGGCGCGGCGTTCGACGCGCCGGTCCATCAGTTCCCGGTGCCGGCGTTCTTCGACGACCCCGAGACGAAGCGCGCGTTCTGGCGCGAGCGGTCGATCCGGCCGGTGCTCGAGTTGCAGGCGAGCCTGGATCTCGCCGTCTTCGGCGTCGGATCCCCGTTCGCCGAAGTGCCCAGCCACGTCTACCAGGGCGGCTACCTCGACCGCGCCGATTACCGGGTGCTCAGCGAGCACGGCGTCGTCGGCGATGTGGCGACGGTGTTCTACCGCGCGGACGGCTCCAGTGACGGCATCCCCGTGAACGATCGTGCGACCGGCCCCGACTTCGACACCCTGCGCCGCACTCCCCGGCGCGTCGGCATCGTCGCGGGACGCGCGAAGGTGCCCGGGCTGCGAGGGGCGCTCCGGGCGGGGTTGATCACCGATCTCATCGTGGACGAGTCCACCGCCCGGGAGCTGGCCGGCACCGCGTCACACCGGGTCACGGAATGAATCGCGCGCGAAGGCGTTGACTACACTCGAGTGCAGTACGTGCTCCGGGGTCGGTGAGAATCCGAACCGGCGGTGACAGTCCGCGAGCTGAGGGATCGGCATCCGATCAGGGTGTCCCCGAGGTTGATCCGGTGGAATTCCGGAACCGACGGTGATGTGGCGTGAGAACGCTGCGAGTCCGGATGGGAGGCAGCACGAGCGGCGCAGGCATGCGCCGCCGTTCGCGATCCCCGGAGCCTGGACGAAGGATTCGGATGTCGATGAATGCTGCGGAGCGTGGCGCGATGGAACGCGCCCTCCGGATCGCGAGGAACGGACCGCGCGGGGTGAACCCGCAGGTCGGTGCCGTGATCCTCTCCGCCGACGGCGATGTGCTCGCCGAGGGGTGGCACCGCGGTGCCGGGACCGCGCACGCCGAGGTCGATGCGCTGTCGCAGCTGCCCGCGGGCGGCGCCGAAGGCGCGACGGCCGTCGTGACGCTCGAGCCGTGCAACCACACCGGCCGGACCGGTCCGTGCGCCGAGGCCCTGCTCGCGGCGGGAGTCGCGCGCGTCGTCTACGCACTCCCGGACCCCAACGCGGAGTCTTCCGGTGGCGGGGAACGCCTGCGGAGAGCGGGGGTCGACGTGGCGCAGGGGCTGCTCGAGGGGCCGGCGACAGAGCTCCTCGAGTCGTGGCTGACCGTGCAGCGCCTGGGGCGCCCTCACGTGAGCGTCAAGTGGGCCCAGAGCCTGGACGGTCGCGCGGCCGCCGCCGACGGCACGAGCAAGTGGATCACGGGCGGTGCGGCACGGGCGGACGTGCACCGTCGCCGGGCGGATGCCGACGCGATCGTCGCCGGCATCGGCACGGTCCTGGCAGATGACCCCGCACTGACCGCGCGGCAGCCCGACGGCTCGTTGTACGACGATCAGCCGCTCCCCGTCGTGCTCGGGGCGCGCCCCGTGCCCGAGGACGCCGCGGTCGTCCGCCATCCGCGCCGTTTCGTCCAGTACCCGGGCTCGGACATCTCCGGCCTCCTGAAGGATCTGCGCGAGCGCGGCGTGCAGCGCGTGTTCGTCGAGGGCGGCCCCACGGTGGCCAGCGCGTTCCTGCGCGAGGGGCTCGCCGACGAGGTGCTGGTCTACATCGCACCGACCTTGCTCGGTGCCGGATCCGACGGGGCCGACCGCCCGGCTCTGCGTTCCGTCGGAGTCGACACGATCACGCAGCAGCGACGTCTGCACATCGACGCCGTCCAGACCCTCGGCGATGACCTTCTGGTGATCGCCCGTCCCATCACGAAAGAGGACTGACAGATGTTCACCGGAATCGTCGAAGAGATCGGCGAAGTCACCGCCGTCGCACCGTCAGGTGACGGCGTGCGCCTGACCGTCCGCGCGCCGAAGGCGGTGTCGGATGCCGGGCACGGCGACTCGATCGCCGTGAGCGGCGTGTGCCTCACCGTGATCGACCAAGGGCCGGATTGGTTCACTGCCGACGTGATGCAGCAGACGCTCGCGATGTCGACCCTCGACGGGGTCGCGGAAGGGCGCCGGGTCAACCTCGAGCGCGCGACCGCGGCACACGGGCGGCTGGGCGGACACATCGTCCAGGGCCACATCGACGGCACCGGCGAGCTGCTCGAGGTGCGACCCGGAGAGCAGTGGCGGGTGCTGCGCATCTCGCTTCCCCCCGCGCTGGCACCGCTCGTCGTCGACAAGGGCTCGATCGCCGTGGACGGCGTCTCCCTCACGGTGAGCGCCGTGAGCGCCCCCGACGCACCGTCCGCCTGGTTCGAGGTCTCGCTGATCCCCGAGACTCTCGCCGCCACCACACTCGGCGCACGCTCCCCCGGCGACAGCGTGAACTTCGAGACCGACATCCTGGCGCGACACGTGCAGCGCCTCCTCGCCTTCGCCCCGCACGACCCCACCACAGAAGGAGGCTCGCGATGAGCCTTGCATCCATCACCGACGCGCTGGAAGCCCTGCGCGCCGGGAAGCCCGTCATCGTCGCGGACGACGAGAACCGCGAGAACGAGGGCGACGTCGTCCTGTCCGCCGAACTCGCCACCCCCGAGTGGATCGCCTGGACCGTGCGCTGGTCCAGCGGCTTCATCTGCGCACCGATGCCCGCCGAGTGGGCGGACCGGCTCGACCTCCCGCCCATGGTCGAAGTGAACGAGGATGCCCGCGGGACCGCGTACACCGTGAGCGTGGATGCCGCAGACCGGGTCTCGACGGGGATCAGCGCCTCCGACCGCGCGCACACCCTCAACGTCCTCGCCGATGCGACCTCCACGCCGACGAGCGTGATCCGCCCGGGCCACATCCTGCCGCTGCGCGCGGTCGACGGCGGCGTGCGCGAACGCGGCGGTCACACGGAGGCCGCGGTCGAGCTCATGCGCCTGGCAGGGCTCTCCCCCGTCGGAGCGATCGCCGAGGTCGTGGCCGAGGACGGTTCGATGATGCGGCTACCCGGTCTCATCGAGCTCGGCGAGCGCGACGGCGTGCCGGTCATCACGATCGAGCAGCTGGTCGCGCACCTGGACGAGCACGACCCCGTCGCGGCGCCCGCGCACGCCGCGCACCGTCGTCGGGTGAGCCTGCGGGCCGAGGCCAAGGTGCCGACCTCGCACGGCGAGTTCCGCTTCCTGGCGTACAAGGACCGCATCACCGGGACGGACCACCTCGCGATCGTGTCGGGCGAACTCGGCGACGCGCCGCTCGTGCGCGTGCACTCCGAGTGCCTCACCGGCGAAGCGTTCGGCTCGCTCAAGTGCGAGTGCGGCCCTCAGCTCGAGGCTGCGCTGGACGCGATCGAGCAGGACGGCGGCGTGGTGATCTACATGCGCGGCCACGAAGGCCGCGGGATCGGCCTCATCAACAAGCTGCGCGCCTACAGCCTGCAGGAGCGCGGCCTGGACACCGTCGACGCGAACCTCGCGCTGGGTCTGCCGGCGGACGCCCGCGACTACGCGGCCGCGGCCGGCATGCTCGCCGACCTGGGGGTGGAGAAGGTGCGCCTTCTCACCAACAACACCGACAAGGTCGCGCAGCTGCGCGAGCTCGGCCTCGAGATCGTCGAGCAGGTGCCGCTCCTGGTCGGGGTGGGGCCGAACAACCACCAGTACCTCTCCACGAAGCGCGATCGGATGGGGCACCTGATCGCCGAAGAGGATCTGGCCGACGCGCTCGCGCAGATGCACGAACCGACCACCACCCGGGGAGCAGAAGCATGAGCGGCAAGGGAGCGCCGATCGTCGGCGGCACGGACGGCACCGGACTCGAGGTCGTGATCGTCGCCGGCACGTGGCATGACGTGATCACGGACGGGCTGATCGCCGGTGCGCAGCGCACGCTGGACGCCGCCGGCGCCACGTGGCAGCTCGTCCGCGTCCCCGGCTCGTTCGAGCTCGCGGTCGCGGCGCAAGCGGCCCTCGCCGCGGGCGCCGACGCGGTCGTCGCGCTCGGCGTGATCATCCGGGGCGGGACGCCGCACTTCGAGTACGTGTCGTCGGCCACCACCGACGGGCTCACGCGCGTCGCGCTCGACGCCGGCAAGCCCGTGGGCTTCGGCGTCCTCACGCTCGACGATGAGCAGCAGGGCCTGGACCGCGCGGGGCTGCCCGGCTCGCACGAGGACAAGGGCGCGGAGGCCGCCGACGCTGCCGTGCGCACGGCGCTCGTGCTCCGCGCCCTTCGCTCCCAGGTCTGACTGCTCCTCCCGCGAGAGGCGCCCCGGCCCGGTCCTGCTCCCCCGCGAGAGGGCAGTTCTGTAGGGCGACACGCCGGTCGACGGGTGCATTCGTGCCCTCTCGCGAGCGGCCGTGAGGCGTGTCCAGCTGGCGGCGGGGCGCGGCGCGCAATAGCGTGCTGAGCATGGAACCCCTCGAAGTCCTCCGCCACATCGTCGTCTTCATCCACCTGATCGGCTTCGCGATCCTTTTCGGAGCATGGGCGGTCGAGGTGTACAACAAGCGCGTGCACGTGACGCCGCTGATGAACATCGGCCTGCTGATCGCGGCGGTCGCCGGACTCGCGCTGGCCGCGCCGTGGGGCATCTCGTACGACCTGAACTACGCGAAGATCGGCGTCAAGCTCGTCGTCCTGCTGATCATCGGCGCCTTCATCGGAATCGGCCTGGCCCGGCAGCGCAAGGGCGGAGCATGTCCGCCGGCGATCTTCTGGGGCATCGGCATCCTGACCCTGCTCAACGCGGGTCTCGCCGTCATCTGGCGCTGACGCTCCCGCGGCAGGCGGAGGACGCGGGCTAGACTCATCGCTCGTGTCCTCCCCCACCACAGCCCCGGCAAACCCCCGTTCCCGCGTCATCACGGCGAGCCTGGTCGGCACGACGATCGAGTTCTACGACTTCTACGTCTACGCGACGGCAGCGGTCCTGGTCTTCCCGATCCTCTTCTTCCCGACCGGCAACGACACGACAGCGCTGCTCGCCTCGTTCGGCGTCTTCGGCGCCGCCATGATCGCCCGCCCGCTGGGTGCGGTGATCTTCGGGCACTTCGGCGACAAGTTCGGCCGCAAGGCGACCCTGGTCGCGTCCCTGCTGACGATGGGCATCGCGACATTCCTCATCGGGTGCCTGCCGACGTTCGCGGACATCGGCTGGTGGGCGGCACTGCTCCTGCTGATCCTGCGCCTGGCCCAGGGCTTCGCCCTCGGCGGCGAGTGGTCCGGCGCGGCGCTGGTCGCGACCGAGAACGCTCCGGCGGGGAAGCGCGCCTGGTACGGCACGTTCCCGCAGCTGGGCGCCCCGCTCGGCTTCATCATCGCGAACTCGGTCTTCCTCGCGATCAACTTCCTCCTCCCCCACCCGGACGGTGCCGCCCAGCGTTCCGCCGACTTCCTGGCGTGGGGCTGGCGTGTCCCGTTCCTGTTCTCCGCGGTGATGGTCATCATCGGCCTCTGGGTGCGTCTGCAGCTCGTCGAGTCCGACACGTTCGTGAAGGCGGAGGAGAAGGGCGCGATCCGCAGGTTCCCGCTCGGCACGGTCTTCCGCAGGCACTGGTGGCACCTGATCCTCGGCACGTTCATCATGCTCGCGACGTATGTGCTGTTCTACCTGATGACGAACTTCACGCTGTCCTACGGCACGAAAGCCGCGGACCTGCAGACCGCCTCCGCCGCGGCGCAGGCCGCCGCCGAGGCCGCAGGCAAGCCGTTCGACGCGACGGCCTTCGCGGCTCAGTTCTATCCCGGCCTCGGCTTCGGGTACACGGACTTCGTCATCATGCAGATCATCGGTGTCGTCTTCTTCGGCATCTTCACGCTGCTCTCCGGCCCGATCGCCGACCGCATCGGCCGCCGGCGGCTCCTGCTGTGGGTGACGGGGCTGATCATCGTCTTCGGACTCACGTTCAACCTCTTCCTCCTGCCGCAGGCGGACCCCAAGTTCACCGGCGCCCTCACCCAGGCCTTCCTGATCTTCGGCTTCGTCCTCATGGGCTCCACGTTCGGCCCGATGGGTGCGGTGCTCCCCGAGCTCTTCCCGACCAACGTCCGGTACACCGGCTCGGCCGTGTCCTACAACGTCTCCTCGATCCTGGGCGCGGCGCTCGCCCCGATCGTCGCGGTGGCGCTCTGGGCGGGGACCGGCGGCAGCCCCTGGCTCGTCGGCATCTACCTCTCGGCGATGGGCGTGCTCACCTTCATCGCTCTGATCCTCGCCCCCGAGACGAAGGACGTCGACTACGACGCCGACCTGGGCGTGGGGGCGACTGCGTCGCTCTGACGCGGGCGGATGCCGCTGCCCGCCGTCCGCCGCGTGCAGGATCACGGCGATGTGCAGAATGACGGATGCCGGACGCGACTTTCGTCCGTCATCATGCACATCTCCGCAATCGTGCGCTCACTCCCGCCGCTCGTGCCGCACCGGGAGTACGTGCGCGGGGACATCGGCGGCGTCCGGGAACTCGCACCGGAACGTGCCCTCGTAGCCCGAGAGGTACCCGAAGACCCGATTGCGAACCTCGAGCCGGATGCGGAAGACCCCGGCACCGTCGTCGTAGCTCTCGCGCAGCTCGGCCCGCCCGCTGAAGATCATCGGAAAGCGGAAGGAGAGCGGGCCTTCGTGGAACCGTTGCGCGCCCGACCTCAGCAGGAGGCTTCCGTCCGGCTCCGCCGTGAGTTCGAGGTCGACGGCGAGATGCTGGTGGGTACCGAGGTAATCGATCACCCGACCGCTCGCACCGAGGATCATGGTCGCATCGAAGCGGTGCACGGCGCCCGGCATCCGGAAGTGCCGTACGAAAGTGACGGTTTCGCGTCCATAGGGGTCGCGATACGGGTGATTCTCGATCGTGAACTGCACGTCGGTACCGGTCTCGGGCACGAGGATGTTGCGGAACCGCCCGATCTGCAGGAACGGGACCGTCCACCACGGGCCGCGGCGGATGCGGCGCATCGTGCCACGGCCGACGCACGAGTACCCGGCGGCAAGCCCCACCCCGAACCTCCGCTGGAGCATCGGATGGAGGCGCTCGAAGTCGGCACCCATCGCGCGAGCGAAGATCGACGGAGCATCCGTCATGGCTGCACCAGAACGCCGAGTGTCGCGGGCGCATCGCTCATGATCGCGCCGCGGTGTACACGGTGACCGCAACGCGCGGCCCGCGGCCTGTCCCCCCGCCAGACCGCGAGCACCGACCGCAGTGGCCATCGCTCGGGCGGCGCGCCCCCTTCGGCCCAGATCCGCAGCCGATCGAAGCTCCACGCGGTGACCCAGCCGATCAGCGGCCTCACGATCAGATCGGCCACGCGGCCCCAGTTCGGGTCGTAGTCGTATCCGGTCGTGAAGACCACCCCGCCGGTGTCCTCGCGATAACGCCAGTATCCGCGTCCGGCGCCCAGGGGTGACAGCCGGCTGTCGGCGTCGAAGCGGAGTGCGGATGTGCGTGTGCCGTCGGGGCGGTCGCGCTCGCCGATCGTCGTGCCGGTACCGACGATCGAGAGGGGGCCCACCCGTCGTTCGTAGCGGAACCGGATGCCGCCCCCGGCAAGCGGCTCGACCGGCGTGATCCGGCTGAAGCGCGCGTCCCATCTCGCGTGTCGGGCTGGATCCTGGGTGAGCTCCCACACACGATCCAGCGAGGCCTCGATGCGGATGCTGACGAAGATGGGACGAGGACCTCGCGTGCCCGGCCGGATCACGACAGCGAGCCGATCAGGGCGGGGAGATACCAGAACCCGGCGATCGCAACCGGCACGGTGAGGGCGATCGTGCCCCACACGGTCATCGCACGGAGGAACCGCGCACCCTTCTGGGGCCGGCCGTACATGTTGAGGGACGACAGCGCGGCGGCCCCGGCGACGATGACCAGGCTGACGGCGGGGGCCACGAAGGTCGTGGGCACGACCGGAAACGCAAGAATCGCCCACGCGGGCGGCGTTCCGGGCTCACCGTAGGCCATCAGCAGGCCGACGACGACGGATCCAGCGACGAGCGACACGTTTACGATCGTCAGTACTCGGAACCAGCCGACGCTCCACAGCCCCGCTTCGGCATCCGCCTCCGGCGCGATCGCCGCGCTCACGCGCGCACCTCAGCGACCAGGTCGAGAAGCTCGCGCAGCGGTTTACGCAGCACGCGCACGCGGATCAACGGCAGCGAGAGCTTCAGCAGGCGCAGCCCGCGGTCGAGCAGCCGCCGCGTGCGCTCGCGCTCCGGCGAGCCGTCATAGACCCAGAACAGCGCCAAAAGGAGGTGTGCCAGAACGAGGGCAGAAGGCATATCCCGCTCGAACTCGGCGGGGAGCCGATTCGCGGCGCCGGAAACGGCTTCGCGGAACAGCCCCACGACGATGTCGCGTGAAGGGGCCGATTCCCCTGACAGCGGGTTGAGTGAGGAGCGCGGCGACACAGCGGCTGAGAGGAACTCCGGCGCGAAACGATGGTACGGCTCGAGCTGGTCGAGCCCGGTGCGGAAGACGATCCCGAGGCGTTCGACGAGGTCGTCGGTCTGTCCGAGCAGCGGCTCCGCCGCATCGCGATGCGCCCGCTGAACCTCGAGGTAGAGCTCTTGCACCAGATCGTTCTTCGACGCGAAGTGGTAGTTCGTGGTGCCCACGGACACCCCCGCCTCCTGGGCGATCAGGCGGATCGTGGTGAGGTCGTAGCCGCGCTCACGGAACGACCGCAGCGCGATGTCGCGTATCGAGGAGCGAGTCCGTTCGCTCTTGGTGACGGGCGCACTCACGGAACTGAACATGTTCAGATCGTAGCCCGCAGACTGAACATGTTCAAGAACGGGTGCACTTCGCGCAACGGGGCCGCGGTGCGGCATCCGCCACGCCCCGGTCCCGCGCGCGTGCAGGATCACGGAGATGTGCAGAATGACGGATGCCGGACGCGACTTTCGTCCGTCATCCTGCACATCTCCGCAATCGTGCGCGCGGATGCACGCGGAAAGCTGGGACCGCGGATGCCGAACGCGGCGTCAGTCGAGGAAGAGCGCGCGCAGCCGCTTCGTGGTGAAGACGAGCCCGACGGCGATCATCACGACGTAGTACAGGACGTGCCAGAGCATGCCCCAGTACAGGGCTCCCGTGGTGAGCCCGCGGACGAGTTCGACCCCGTGCCACAGCGGGAAGATCTTCACGATCACCTGGATGAACTCCGGGTACACCGTGATCGGGTACAGCGTCGCGGAGAAAAGGAACATCGGGAGCAGTACGAAATTGATCCAGTCCATGTGCTGGAAGGCCTTCATGTAGCTCGTGACCGCCATGCCCAGGCTCGCGAAGCCGAAGGCGATCAGCAGAACGGCCGGAATCGCGAGAATCGCGGTCCACGCGAGATTCAGCCCGGCGATCTGCATGATGATCATGAAGCCGGTCGCATAGAGCAGCCCGCGCAGAAGGGCATAGAGGATCTCGCCCAGCGCGACATCGAGCGGGCCGAGCGAGGTGGACAGCATCCCCTCGTAGAGCTTGCCGTAGTTGAGCTTGAAGAACACGTTCCACGTCGAGTCGTAGATCGCACCGTTCATCGCCGAGACCGCGAGGAGCGCCGGGGCGATGAACGCGGCGTAGGAGACCTCCAGGCCGCTCGTGGTCTCCACGGTGCCGATGAGGGCGCCGAGCCCGATGCCCATCGAGAGGAGGTAGAACACCGGCTCGAAGAAGCCGGAGAGCACGACGACCCAGCTCGACGAGCGCGCGGCCAGGAGCCCGCGCTGCACGACGGCGGCGGGGTTCCCCGCCCACAGCGCGCGGACTCCGCCCGCGCGTCGGACGGGCGCGTTCTCGGTCACGGCGGTCACGCGGCCAGCCTCCGCTCGAACAGGCGCCGGGCGATCACGAAACCGCCGACGGTGAGCGCGATGAGGTACCCGAAGTGGACGAACAACAGGAGCGGTTCGATCGGGCGCCCGTACGTCAGCCACCGGCCGATCTCGGTCGCATGCCAGAGCGGCGAGATCCAGCCGATCCACTGCAGCCAGAGCGGTAGCGTCGCGAGCGGATAGAACGTGCCGGAGAACAGGAACATCGGCATGAAGATGAACCGCTGCACGAGCGCGAACTGGCCCTTGTCATCGGTGATCGACGCCGCGTACGCCATGAGCGGGACGCCGAAGGCGAGCCCGGCGAGGATCGCGATGAAGATCGCCAGCCAGCCCGTGGCGGCATCCGGGATCGCCCCGAAGAGGTACAGGAACGCCGTGTACGCCACGGCGGTGACGACCATGCGGGCTGCGGCGCCGAACATGACGCCGGTGGCGATCTGCCCGGGCGCGATCGCCGACGCGCTGAAGCCGAAGAAGTAGCGGCGCCACTTGAAGCCCGACATGACCGGGTAGGTGAACTCCTCGCTCGCGACCGCGATCGTCGAGGTCATGAGCAGTGCGGGGGCGACGAAGACGAGGTACGAGACCTCGACGCCGCCCTCGCTCACGGGCGCGTCGATCAGGGCCGCGAGCCCCACGGCGAGGCCGAGCAGGTAGAGGATCGGCTGCCCGAGCGCGCCCACGATGATCGTCCATCCGTACGCGCGCATCGCGCGCACCATGTGCTCGGTGACGTACCAGGCGCCGAATCGGCGCGGCTTGCGGCCCCACTGGAGCGCCTCGGCGCGCAGTTCGTCGAGGGTGGGCTGCTCGATGACGGATGCCGCGTCCCCGCGTTCGGGCAGGCTCATTCGATCAGCGACCTTCCGGTGAGGCGGAGGAACACGTCCTCCAAGCTCGAGCGCCGCACCAGGCTCGTGAGCGGCTCGAGACCCCGCCGGGTGACCTCCTCCAGGGCGTGCTCGCCGTTCTCCGTGTAGATCAGGACGCGATCGGGCAGAACCTCCACCCGGTCGCCGATCCCCCGCAGCTGCGGCTCGATCTGCTGGTTGCGGTCGGAGCCGAAGCGCACTTCGAGCACCTCACGGCTCGAGTGCTCGCGGATGAGCGAGGCCGGAGTGCCCTCCGCCATGATGCGCCCCTTGTCGACCACGACCAGGCGGTCGCACAGCTGCTCGGCCTCGTCCATGTAGTGCGTCGTGAGGAGCAGGGTCGTGCCGCGCTCCTTCAGACGGAAGAGGCGGTCCCACAAGACGTGCCGAGCCTGCGGGTCCAATCCCGTCGTCGGCTCGTCCAGCAGCAGGATGCGGGGATCGTTGATGAGTCCGCGCGCGATCGTGAGCCGCCGCTTCATGCCGCCGGACAGCTGGTCGACCTTGCTCTTGGCCTTGTCCTCGAGGGCCGCGAACGCGAGCAGCTCATCCGCCTTCTGCGCGCACACCGCGCCCGGCAGGCCGAAGTACCGGCCGTAGATGTAGAGGTTCTCGCGCGCGTTCAGCTCGCCGTCGAGGTTGTCCTGCTGCGGGACGACCCCGAGGCGGGAGCGGATCTCGGGCCCGTACTGGTCGGGGTCCAGACCCAAGATCGACAGCTCGCCGCCCGTGCGCGTGGAGACGGCCCCGATCATCTTCATCGTCGTGGACTTGCCGGCGCCGTTCGGCCCCAGGAGCCCGAACGACTCGCCCGGGGCGACCTCGAAGGAGAGCCCGTCGACCGCGACGAAGTCGGGCTTGCCCTTCACGGAATAGGACTTGACGAGGTTCTTCGCATCGATCACGGGGGCAGGCACCGGACCACCCTACCCGCGGCTCCGGACACCACCCGGGGCTGGGACGGCCCCGCACGAAGTACCGTCGTAGATGAACGTCCGCAGGAACGAGGTACCCGCATGTCCACGACCCGTCCCACCCGCCGTCGCGGGCGCACCGAGCCGGAAGGGCCTCGCGCGACCTTCCGGCAGCTGCTGCCGTTCATCTTCGAGCACAAGCGGACCCTCGTCGTGGTCGCCGTGCTCAGCATCCTCGGCGCCGCGGCGACCCTCGCCCAGCCTCTTCTGGTCGGCGTCGTCATCGAGCGTGTGCAACAAGGCGACACCCTCGGTCTCCTGGTCTGGCTGCTCGTCGCGCTCGTCGTCATCGCATCCGTGATCTCGGGCTATCAGCACTACCTCCTCCAGCGGACCGGGACAGCGGTCGTCTACTCGAGCCGCCGCAAGCTCATCGCGCGCATCCTGCGTCTGCCGATCAGCGAATTCGACGCGCGCCGCACCGGTGACCTCGTCTCGCGCGTCGGCACGGATACGACACTGCTCTACGCGGTGCTCACTCAGGGACTTGCGGACGCGGTCGGCAATTCGCTCATCTTCGTCGGAGCGCTCATCGCGATGGCCGTGATCGATCCGGTCCTCCTCGTCCTCATCGTGGTCGTGATCGGGATCTCGGTCGTGATCGTCGTGCTGCTCAGCGGCCGCATCCGCACCGCGTCGACCGAGCAGCAGGAACGCGTCGGCGAGCTCGCCTCCGGCGTCGAACGCGCGGTCGGATCGATCCGCACGGTGCGCGCCGCCGGCGCGACGGCCCGCGAGACCGCCGCCGTCGAGGCGATGGCGACCCAGGCCTACGAGGTCGGCGTGCGCATCGCGAAGGTCTCCGCCCTGGTCGTGCCGGTCGCGGGCATCGCCCTGCAGGTCTCGCTCCTGGTGGTGCTCGGCGTCGGCGGCTTCCGCGTCGCCGCGGGCGCGATCACGATCGCCGCCCTCGTGTCGTTCATCCTCTTCCTGTTCCTGATGATCCAGCCGCTGGCCTCGACCTTCGGCGCGATCACGTCCGTCAACCAGGCCCTCGGCGCCCTCGGACGCATCCAGGAGGTCCTCGACCTGCCGACCGAGGACCAGGACGACGCCCGCATCGCGGCGGGCGCGACGCCGACGGATGCCGGGGCGGCGGCATCCGATTCGGCACCGGCGATCTCGTTCCGGGACGTGCGGTTCCGCTACCCCGAGAACGTGATCGCCGCCCGGGAGGCCGCGGCGAAGGAAGCCCGCGCGGTGCTCGAGCAGGTGCACCTGGAGAGCGCCGCGACCGAGCCGGCGATCGAGCCCGAGCGCGATGTGCTGCGCGGCGTCACCTTCGACGTGCCCCGCGGGGCACGCGTCGCCCTCGTCGGGCCGAGCGGCGCGGGCAAGAGCACGATCCTGTCGCTCATCGAGCGGTTCTACGACCCGACCGACGGGGCCATCGCGCTGGACGGGCGCGACATCCGCACGCTGCCGCGCGACGAGCTGCGCGCGCAGTTCGGTTACGTCGAGCAGGACGCTCCCACGCTCGCCGGCACGATCGGCGACAACCTCCGGCTCGGGTCCCCCGACGCGACGGATGCCGACTGCGAGCGTGTGCTGCGCGCCGTGAACCTGGGCGAGGTGCTCGAACGGAGCCCGCTCGGCGTCGACGCCCCCGTCGGCGAGGACGGCGTGATGCTCTCCGGCGGCGAACGTCAGCGCCTCGCGATCGCACGGGCGCTGCTGGCTGCGCCGCCGATCCTGCTCTTGGATGAGTCCACCTCATCCCTGGACGGCGTGAACGAGCAGCGCATGCGCGACGCGATCGACGCCGTCGCCGCCGACCGGACGCTCATCGTGATCGCGCACCGCCTGTCGACCGTGGTGGACAGCGACCGGATCGTGGTGCTGGATCACGGTCAGGTCATCGGCCAGGGGACGCACTCCGAGCTCGTGGCCTCGACGCCGCTCTACCGCGACCTCGCGAAGCACCAGCTCCTGGTCTGACCCGCGCGCCCTCGCCCCCCCCCCCCCCCCCCGAGGTGGTGGTTCTTCCGCCGAGATGGTGGTTCTTCCGCCGAGATGGTGGGCACATTCTCGGCGGGAAAGGGACCATCTCGGCGGAAAAGGGACCTTCTCGGCGGGAACAGAGATCCGGCGGATCAGGAGCGCTGGAGGCGGTACCGCAGGGCCTGCAGCTCGGACTGGAGCGGGGCGGGGATGCGGCCGCCGAAGGTTGCGTAGAACTCCTCGGTCAGCTCCGCCTCGCGCAGCCACGAGGACCGGTCGATCGCGAACAGCTCGTCCAGGTCGGCCTGCGGAACCTCGATCCCGTCCAGGTTCAGGTCCTCCGTGCGGGGAAGGCGCCCGATCGGGCTGTCGACCGCCGGAACGGCACCCTCGATGCGGCGGATGATCCAGTCGATCACGCGGGCGTTGTCGCCGAAACCGGGCCACAGGAACCGGCCGTCGGCGCCCTTGCGGAACCAGTTCACCTGGAAGATGCGCGGAGCGCGGTCGAAGCGCAGCTTCTGCCCGACCGAGAGCCAGTGCCCGAAGTAATCGGCCATGTTGTAGCCGCAGAACGGGAGCATCGCGAACGGGTCGCGGCGGAGCTCGCCGACCGTGCCCTCGGCGGCCGCCGTGCGCTCGGAGGAGATGTTCGAGCCCAGGAAGACACCGTGCGTCCAGTCGGTGGCCTCGACGACGAGCGGGACGTTCGTGGCGCGGCGGCCGCCGAACAGGATCGCGTCGAGCGGAACGCCCTCGGGAGCCTCCCAGTCGCTCGCGATCTGCGGGCACTGCCCCGCTCCGACCGTGAAGCGCGAGTTCGGGTGCGCGGCGGGACGACCGGATGCCGGCGTCCACGGGTTGCCCTCCCAGTCGATGAGGTTCGCGGGCGCCTCGTCCGTCAGACCCTCCCACCAGACGTCGCCGTCGGGACGGAGGGCGACGTTCGTGAAGATCGTGTTGCCCCACAGGGTCTCGACCGCCGTGACGTTCGTCGACTCCCCCGTGCCGGGAGCAACACCGAAGAAGCCCGCCTCGGGGTTGATCGCCCAGAGGCGCCCGTCCTCGCCGGGGCGCAGCCACGCGATGTCGTCGCCCAGCGTCTCGACCCGCCAGCCGGGGATGGAGGGACGGAGCATCGCGAGGTTCGTCTTGCCGCATGCGGACGGGAACGCCGCCGCGACGTGGAACGCCTTGCCCGCCGGGTCGATCACCCGGATGAGCAGCATGTGCTCGGCGAGCCAGCCCTCGTCGCGACCGATGACCGAGGCGATGCGCAGCGCGAAGCATTTCTTGGCGAGGATCGCGTTGCCGCCGTAGCCCGAGCCGAAGGACCACACCTCGAGCGTGTCGGGGAAGTGGACGATGTACTTCTCGTCGTTGCAGGGCCACGCGACGTCCTGCTCGCCGGGAGCGAGCGGAGCGCCGACCGAGTGCACGGTCTTGACCCACGGCGCGCCCGCCGCGATCTCGCGGAGCACGCCGACGCCGACCCGCGTCATGATGCCGATCGAGGTCACGGCGTAGGCGCTGTCGGTGACCTGCACGCCGATGTGCGAGAGCGGACCGCCGACCGGACCCATCGAGAACGGGACGACGTACATCGTGCGCCCGCGCATGCTGCCCTCGAACAGCGGCGTGATCGTCGCACGGATCTCGGACGGGGCGACCCAGTTGTTCGTGGGCCCGGCGTCCTCTTCGAGCTCGGACGCGATGAAGGTGCGGGCCTCGGTGCGCGCGACGTCGCTCGGGTGCGAGCGGGCGAGGTACGAGCCCGGCCGCCACTCGGGGTTGAGCTTGATGATCTTGCCCTCGTCGACCATCTCGCGCAGCAGCGCGTCGTTCTCAGCGCGGGACCCGTCGACCCAGTGGATGCGGTCGGGCTGGGTCAGCGCGGCGATCTGATCGACCCATGCCACGAGCGCGGCCATGCCGTCCCCCTCGACGGTCGGCCGTGCTCCGAAGCCCGTCGCGGCGGGGTTGCGGCGGGCGGGCGTGTTCGAGGGCCGTGTGAAGATGTCGGCAAGGGCCATGATTACTCCTGTTCGATCGGCTCAGATCGGTGGTCTTCCTCCACTATGCGAGGTGTTCCGAAGAGTTTTCCGGATGTCTTCGTCGCAAGAAGTGCGAATCTTTCGCTAGCATCAAAGAATGGCGCCCACCTCGATCGAGCTGTCCACCCTCGGCCACCGCATCCGTCATCAGCGTGTGGCGCACGGCCTCACCCTGGACGAGCTGGGCGAGCAGGTCGGTGTCGCGGGGAGCCAGCTCAGCCTGATCGAGAACGGCAAGCGCGAGCCGAAGCTCTCGCTGCTGCAGGCGATCGCGACCGCGACCGGGGTCGAGGTCACCGAGCTGCTCTCCCCGGAGCCTCCGAACCGCCGGGCCGCGCTGGAGATCGAGCTCGAGCGCGCGCAGGCGAGTTCGGTGTTCCGCCAGCTCGGCGTCCCGCCCGTGCGCGTCACGAAGGGCATCCCCGACGAGACGATCGAATCGATTCTGGGCCTGCATCGCGAACTGCAGCGCCGCGAGCGCGAAGCGATCGCGACACCCGAGGAGGCCAGGCGCGCGAACACCGAACTTCGGCTGCGCATGCGGGATGCCGACAACTACCTCCCCGAGATCGAGCAGCTCGCCGAGAAGCAGCTCAAGGCCGCGGGTCACGTGTCGGGGGCGCTCACGCACCGCACGGTGAGCGTCATGGCCCAGCAGCTGGGATTCGAACTGATCTATGTGAACGACCTGCCGCATTCGGCTCGCTCGGTCACCGACCTCGAGCACGGCCGCATCTACCTGCCTCCCGCGTCGATTCCGGGCGGCCATGGCCTGCGATCGATGGCGCTCCAGGCCATGGCTCATCGACTCCTCGGACATCAGCGTCCGACCGACTACGCCGATTTCCTGATGCAGCGGCTCGAGATCAACTACTTCGCAGCGTGCGCGCTCATGCCCGAAGCGGCATCCGTCGCCTTCCTGAGCCAGGCCAAGCGCGACCGCAACCTCGCCGTGGAGGACTTCCGCGACGCGTTCGGCGTCACGCACGAGGCGGCGGCGATGCGGATGACGAACCTGCTCACGACGCACCTCGGGATCCGACTGCACTTCCTGCGAGCGGACGGCTCGGGGGCGATCTCCCGCGTGTACGAGAACGACGACCTTCCGGTGCCGCACGACGTGACCGGCTCGGTGGAGGGTCAGATCCTGTGCCGCCGGTTCCTCGCCCGCTCCGCGTTCGAGGAGCAGAACCGCACGACGGAGCACTACCAGTACACCGATACCCCGGCGGGCACGTTCTGGTGCTCGACGCAGACCGGATCGACGAAGGACGGCGAGTTCTCGATCACCGTCGGCGTGCCGTTCGACGACGCGAAGTGGTTCCGCGGCCGCGAGACCCAGAAACGCGCCACCTCGACGTGCCCCGATGAATCCTGCTGCCGCCGCCCTCCGACCGAGGTCACCGAGCGATGGCAGGGCAAGGCGTGGCCGAGCGCCCGCGTGCACATGCAGATGTTCTCGCCGCTCCCCCGCGGTGCCTTCCCCGGGGTCGACGACAACGAGGTCTACGCGTTCCTCGACCGGCACGCGGGAGGCTGAGCTCAGTCGGCGGCGCCGTCGCCCGAGGTCGACGAGTCGACGGCGTCTGCGGCCGGCGCCGCAGCGATCGCGACCGCCACCGCCCCGGCGCCGTCCACGGACGCGCGTGCGCCCGGTGTGCTCCAGCGCAGCCACGCGCGCACGTAGATGACGAGGGCCAGCACCAGACCCGCGACCACCCAGAGCACGACGAGGTAGTCCACCCACGAGCCGATCGGCGGTGACCCGGGAAGGAACGTGCGCAGCGGGATCGTGGCGAAGAGCATCGCCGCCAGCCAGCTCATCAGGGTGGCCTCCACCTTGCGGAGACCGCGGTACGCCACGATCGCGACCGTGAGGCCGATCACGGGCAGCACCGTCATGAGCACGAGGATCACGATTCCGAACGCGATCGTGGCGCCGGAGCGGGTGGCGGTGATCCGCACCTGCGTCACCGGCTGACCGTCGATGACGATCTCGTTCGTGCCGGCGACCTCCTGCGAGGAGAAGTCCCAGCCCGGAACGTGGGCCGATCCGCAGAGGACGGTCGGAATGACCTCCCCGACCCCGTCCACCTCGCGCGAGGACACGACGGCGATGTCGACGGTGTGCGCGTCGAACGGCCACTGCTCGATGAAGCCCGTCGTGATGAAGTTCACGGACTGCGGTGAGGGGATCTCGTCCTGCGCGATCGTGAAGGTCCGCGGACCGTCCGTGTCGCTCACGAGCACCGTGAGGGGTTCGGTGAGCAGGCCCGTCTCATCGGCGCCGATCGGCCCGAAAGACAGCACCTCGAGGTTCGTGACGATCCGATCGGTCGACGCGTTCACGGATTCAGGCGTCAGCTTGATCAGGACGGCGTCGGCCGGCGCCTCTCCGTTGCACCCCTCGACCGTGGTGTTGCGCTCGTGCCAGGCGTACAGCGCGACCACCACGCCGTAGAGCACGGCGAACGCGGCCACGATCACGATCACGAGGGCACGCCCGCCGGGCACCGACCGCCTGTTCACGGAGCCAGTGTGGCACGCCGCCGCTCAGCCGGTGATGAAGTCGCGATAACGCTCGAGTGCGCCCGAGATCTCGGCATCCGTCGCCGCATCGGGAACGAAGAGCTCCGGCAGCGGGTGCTCGGCGTGCCATCCCACCGCGACCGAGTGCGTCCAGACACCGACGATCTCGCCGCGGGACACCAGGATCGGGCGCACGATGCCGTTCATCCCCGGACCGATACGGGCGAGGAACTCCGACGCGCACGGCACCGATCGGTCGGCGTACGACAGGTAGTACTCCTCGAACGGCGGCAGGGCGAGGACGTCGGGCACGGTGGTGAGTCGGCGGGGCGCCGGGCCCGCAGCGATCCACACAGGTTCGGGGTCGGCGTCGATCTCGACGAGCCGATCGGATGCCGCCCCCGCGGCGGCCCGCGCCACGCCGAGCGGCAGACCCGACCACCACGCGAAGTCCCGCGCGCCGGCGGGCCCGTGCGAGGCCACGTAGCGCGCGAAGAACTCCGCGAACGGGTCGGCAGGGCTCGCGGACTCGACGATCCATTCGTCCGTGCGCACGAGGTACTGCTCGCGCGACGGTCCCCCCTCACGCGGCACCACGGGGCCTTGGCACACGACCCCGCGCAGAGACAGCGCGACGAGCACGTGATACCCCCGCTGCCCCACCGTCGACACTCCACCGCCTTCGAGCACGCCGAACAGCTCGGCCCGTGTCAGGCGCCCGCCGCCGGCGAGTGCCGCGCGCGTCACCCGCTCAGCACGCGCCAGGACGTCGGCATCGATCCCCTCTCGGCGGTGCACGGCGGCGGCGCCTCGACTCTGCCGCTCGGCGGTCAGGGACAGCACCCAGGCGAGGTCGCGCGCCGGGATGATGTGGATCGTCCCGCGCATCGTCCAGGAGCGGACGATCTCGCCCCGGTCGAAGGCCGCGTCGACGCCGCTCAGCGCGGGCGTGCCGCGTGTGCGGACCGCCAGCGCCCAGCGGCCACCCCAGAACTCCTGCCCCTGTGTCGCGAGCATGTGCGCGGCCGCCTCCGCGACGGTCGGGGCCGGCGCGCTCAGCCGGTGCGAGCGCAGCCGCCGCTCGATCATCTCGCGCTGCCGCATGAGCTCAGTCTCCTCCGCACAGGGCACATGCGCGGTGTATGACGAAGGGCGGATGCCGCGGCATCCGCCCTTTGTCGTCCGGTGTCAGGCGTACGGATTGGCCGTGAGCGTGTACTTCGTCTGCAGGTACTCGTGGATTCCCTCGGCGCCGCCCTCCCGGCCGAGGCCCGACATCTTCCAACCGCCGAAGGGGGCTGCGGCGTTGGAGACGACGCCCACGTTCAGGCCCATCATGCCGGTCTCGAGCTTGTCGATCATGCGCTGCCCGCGCGAGAGCGACTCGGTGAAGACGTAGGAGACGAGCCCGTATTCGGTGTCGTTCGCGATCGCGACGGCTTCGTCCTCCGTGTCGAACGGGACGATCGCCAGGACGGGGCCGAAGATCTCCTCGCGGAGGATGTCGCTGCCGGCCGCGACGTCGGTGAGGACGGTGGCCTCGTAGAACGTGCCGTCGCCGAGACCGTCGATCACGCCGCGCTGACCGCCGGTGAGGAGCTGCGCGCCGCGCTCGACGGCGTCTCCCACGAGCTCTTCGGCCTTCGCGACCGCCCGGTCATCGATGAGCGGGCCGATCACGACGCCGTCCTCGGTGCCGCGGCCCATCTTGAACGCCTTCACGCGCTCGGTGACGCGGCGGGCGAACTCGTCGGCCACAGCACGGTGCACGATGAAGCGGTTGGCCGCCGTGCAGGCCTGCCCGATGTTGCGGAACTTCGCCAGGATCGCCCCGTCGACCGCCTTGTCGAGATCCGCGTCCTCGAACACCACGAACGGCGCGTTGCCACCGAGCTCCATCGAGGTGCGCAGAACGCCCTGCGACGCCTGCTCGAGCAGACGCTGTCCGACTCCGGTCGAGCCGGTGAAGGAGAGCTTGCGCAGCCGCGGGTCGCGGATGATCGGCTCGGAGACCGCGCCGGAGGTCGACGTCGTGAAGACGTTCACGACACCCTTGGGCAGGCCCGCGTCCTCCAGAAGCTTCGCGAAGTACAGGGTGGTGAGCGGGGTGAGCTCGGCGGGCTTGATGACGACCGTGCATCCCGCGGCGAGCGCGGGCGCGATCTTGCGGGTCGCCATCGCGAGCGGGAAGTTCCACGGGGTGATCAGGAAGCAGGGGCCGACCGGATGCTGCGACACGATCATGCGGCCGGTGCCCTCGGGGTTCGCTCCGTAGCGGCCCTGGATGCGCGCGGTCTCTTCGCTGAACCAACGCAGGAACTCACCGCCGTAGCCGACCTCGCCGCGCGCTTCGGCCAGGGGCTTGCCCATCTCGATCGTCATGAGGAGCGCGAAGTCCTCCTTGCGCTCCTGCAGCAGGTCGAACGCGCGACGCAGGATCTCGGCGCGCTCCCGTGCCGGGGTCTTCGCCCACGCGGGGAAGGCCTCGACGGCGGCATCCATCGCGGCCTTGCCGTCCTCCGGCGACGCGTCGGCGATCGTCTTCACGACGCGGCCGGTCGCCGGGTCGAACACACGCAATTGCTTGCCCTCGGTCGCGGCACGCCATTCGCCGCCGATGAACAGGCCGTCGGGGACGTCAGCCAACAGGGCGGACTCGCGGTTCTCGGTCATCGGGGCTCCTTCGTGCTCAGGGTTCACTTGTCATTCTGGTCAGGTGCGGGCACCAGGACGATGTACGCGTCGTACAGCGTTCGGGTGCTCCTTGTCCGACACGGACGGTCAGTGCGCGGACGCCGTCGCGACCTGCGGCAGGAGGGCGGACGCGAAGAACGCGGCGAGCTCCTCGGTCGCGGCAAGCGGGAAGACACCCGCGACGTACTGATCCGGTCGGACGACGACGACCACTCCGTCATCGGACAGCTCGCGCTCGGCGAAGATGTCGGCATCCGTCCAGGCGCTCGGTCCGGCGGCGTACACCTTCTCCCAGTCCGTCAGCTCGAGGGGCCCGGTGCGCGGGAGGAACAGTGCGGGCACCCGCGTGATGTCGATCTCCTCGAACGGATGCCGGTAGATCGCCTTCACGTCGAACACGGCGTCGACGTCGGCGCCGTCGGGAGTGAACCGGGCGATAGTCGTTACGACCGCGTCGGCCCACTCGTGCAGCCCCGCCGGGTCACCGGCCGGCGCGAACGCGTAGACGCGCCACCGGCCATCCGCTCTCGCGTGGTGGCCGAGGTGCACGACGTTGCCGTCGCACACCCGGACGACCTCGACGCTCTTGAAACGCTTGCCGACGGGGAAGCCGGCGGCGAGCGCCTGGTGGGCGGCATCCGTCACGATCGAGGACGGACCGTACTGCGTCATGAAGCCCGACGGGAACTCCGCCGTGCCCAGGTAGAACGTCGCGAGCTCGGTCGGATCGGAGATCTCCTCGGGCTTGCGGGCCATGAGCGAGGACCACTCGCGGTCGAAGTCGATCAGCTGCTGCGCGACGGGCTGGCGCTCTGCCGAGTACGTCGACAGGAGCGACGCGGGCGCGAGCCCGGTGAGCACGTGTCCGAGCTTCCAGCCCAGGTTGAAGCCGTCCTGCATCGAGACGTTCATGCCCTGTCCCGCCTTGGCGCTGTGGGTGTGGCAGGCGTCGCCGGTGAGGAACACGCGCGGCTCGCGACCGTCTTCGTCGGCGGCGTCGTCGAAGTGATCCGTCACGCGGTGGCCGACTTCGTAGACGCTGCTCCACGCGACCTGCTTCACGTCGATCGAGTACGGGTGCAGGATCTCGTTCGCGCGGCGGATGACCTCTTCGACCGGCGTCCGCCGCACGCGGTGATCGTCGTCCGCGGCGACTTCGCCGAGGTCGATGTACATGCGGCTCAGGTAACCGCCCTCGCGCGGGATGTGCAGGATGTTGCCGGCCTCGGAGTTGATCGCACACTTCGTGCGCCAGTCGGGGAAGTCCGTGTTGACGAGCACGTCCATGACCCCCCACGCGTGTGCGGCGAAGGCGCCCACATGCTTGCGGCCGATCGCCTCGCGGACACCGCTGCGCGCACCGTCGCTGCCGACGACGTACTTGGCGCGCACGGTGCGCTCGACGGCGCCTGCGCGCACCCGCACCTCGACCGGGAACTCCCCGTGCTCGTGCACGGTGAGGCCGACGAAATCGACGCCGTAGTCGGGGACGATACGGGCGGGACCGTGCGCCGCCGCCTCCGCGAAGTAGTCGAGCACCCGCGCCTGATTCACGATGAGGTGGGGGAACTCGCTGATCTTGAACGCGTAGTCCTCGGTCCGGGCGGTGCGGATGATGTTGCGCGGGTTCTCGGGATCGGGCCCCCAGAAATTCATGTACGCGATGTTGTACGCCTCGGCGACGATCCGCTCGGCGAACCCGAACGCCTGGAACGTCTCGACGCTGCGCGGCTGGATGCCGTCCGCCTGACCGAGCACGAGGCGGCCGTCCCGGCGCTCGATGATGCGCGTCGTGACGTCCAGGAACTGCGACATCTGCGCCGCGAGCAGCATGCCGGCGGGACCGGACCCGACGATCAGCACGTCGACCTCGTCGGGCAGATCGGCGGGCCGATCGATGCCCGTGCCGGCTGCATCCTGCAGCCGAGGGTCGGCGGAGACGTACCCGTGGTGGTGGAACTGCATGTGTCCTCCTCGGACGGCGATGTCGAGGTCACCGCGAACGGCGTTTGCGCAGAGGACACACTTTGTTCTATATTCGAACACGGCGTTCCACTGTTGAACAGATCGTATATGTTCGGCATCCGTCGCACAAGGACACCGAAGGAGTCGACGTCATGCCGGAGACCGCCGCTCCACCCTCGCAGACACTCAGTCGCGGCATCCGGATCCTCGAGATCCTCGCCGACGCGGGCGAGCCGCTCTCGATCGACGAGGTCGCGAAGCGTCTCGCGGTGCATCGCTCGGTCGCCTATCGGCTGCTGCGCACGCTCGAGGGCCACGGGCTGATCCGCCGCGACGTCGCCGGTCGGATCAGCCTCGGCGCGCGGATGGCGGCGCTCGCCGCGGGCGTGGCGCATGACCTGCAGGCCGAGGCCCTCCCCGAACTCACCGCGGTGGCCAACGAACTCGGCATGACGTGCTTCCTCGCTGTACTGGACCACGACGAGTGCGTGACGCTCACGAGCGTGGAACCCCGGCGGGCCATCGCCTCGGTCGCGCAGCGACCGGGGACGCGGCATCCGGTCACGGTCGGCGCGCCCGGCAAGGCGATCCTCGCGGGACTCCCCCACGCGCTGCCGGCGGATGCGTCGGCCGCGCTCCGCGCCGAGGTGGCCGAGGCCGCCGCTCGCGGCTTCGCCACGAGCCACGACGAGGTGATCCCGAGTCTGCGATCGGTTGCCGTACCGCTGATGCTGCCCGGCCGCGAGGTGGCGGCGGTCGCCGTCGTGTTCGTCGCGAGCGCGAACGCCGACATCGCGATCGCTGCGCGACTGGAGCGGTCGGCGGCGGTGATCCGCGCCTCGCTGGGCGGCTGAGACTGGTCCGGTCGTCGGACCCGTTGTGACCGATGAGGCCTACGGCGACGCGTGGGCACCAGGAGCGCCGGGCTTCCGACGACCGGAACACGACGGCCCTATACTCGAGCTGTCCGGCCGCTTCCGAGCCGCCGGTGCTCGGAAAATGGGCACGCAGCCGCCGATCCCGTGGCGCGCGAGACACATACGGATCCTTTCCCTCCGTCCCGTCTCGAGGTCCCGTCATGTCCACCGTCTCCGCGCACGTCGCCGCCGCTCTCTCCGGTCACATCGATCATGTCTTCGGGGTGATGGGCAACGGCAACGCCTACTTCCTCGACGCGCTCGAGCGGTCCACCCGGGTCGGCTTCACCGCCGTCCGCCACGAGGCCGGCGGCGTCGTCGCCGCCGACGCGTATCACCGGGCGGGCGGGAGCCTCGCCGCCGCGACCGCCACGTACGGTGCCGGGTTCACGAACACCCTCACCGCGCTCGCCGAAGCGGTGCAGGCGCATGTCCCGCTCATCCTGGTCGTGGGCGACGAACCCACGTCGGGCCGTCGGCCCTGGGGCGTGGATCAGATCGCGCTCGCCTCGGCGGTCGGCGCGCGCACATACACGGTGGGCCGGACGGATGCCGCCGCCACGACGATCATCGCGATCGAGCACGCCCTCACCTACCGGGTGCCGACCGTGCTCGCGATCCCCTACGACGTCGCTGCGCTCGACGCGGGCCCGGCGCCCGAGCCGCCCGCTCCGCGCCTGCCCGCACCCGTCGCCCCCGCAGGGCCGTTCGCCGCGCAGGCGATCCGCGATGCCGCCGCCGCACTCGCCGCCGCGAAGCGCCCCCTGCTGCTCGCCGGCCGCGGCGCGTGGCTCGCCGGCGCCGGCGCCGCCCTCGGTGCCATCGCAGACGCGACCGGAGCCCTCACCGCCTCCACGGCGCTCGGCCGCGGCATTTTCCCGCGCGCCGAGTTCGACCTCGGCGTGACCGGCGGCTTCGGCGCAGAGACGGCGATGCAGCTCATTGCCGAGGCCGACGTCGCCGTCGTCTTCGGCGCCTCCCTCAACCAGTTCACGATGCGTTTCGGGGCGCTCTTCGCCCCGGGTACCCGCGTGATCCAGGTCGACCTGGCCCCCGCGGCGACGCATCCGCACGTGGGCGCGTACATCCGCGGGGATGCCGGACTCGTCGCCGCCGCGATCGCCGACGAGCTCGACACGATCGACGCGGCACCGAGCGGCTGGCGGGAGAGCGTGGACGCGGCATCCGCCCGGACGTACGACGCGGGGGACGAGCTCGCGCCGGACGGACGGCTCGACCCGCGATCGGCCGCACGGCGGATCGGCGAGCTGCTCCCGGAGGACCGGGTGGTCGTCTCGGACGGCGGGCACTTCATCGGCTGGGCCAACATGTACTGGCCGGTCGCCTCACCCGATCGGATGATGATGATCGGCACGGCGTTCCAGTCGATCGGACTGGGCTTCGCGAGCGTTCCCGGCGCCGCCCGCGCGCGGCCGGACGCCACGATCGTGCTGACGACGGGCGATGGTGGAGGCCTCATGGCCCTCGCCGACCTGGAGTCGGCGGTTCGGACCGCCGCCGGCCGCGGCCTCGCGGTCGTCTGGAACGACGCGGCCTACGGCGCCGAGGTGAACCTCTACGGACTCAAGGGGCTCGCCGAAGGACCCATGCTCATCCCCCAGGTCGATTTCGCCGAGGTCGCGCGGGGCTTCGGCGCGGAAGGGGTCGTCGTCCGCACCCTCGCCGACCTCGACCGGCTCGCCGAGTGGGCCCGAGTGCCGGCATCCGAGCGTCCGTTCCTGCTGCTGGACCTGCGCATCTCGGGTCGCGTGATCGCGCCCTACCAGGAGGAGATCATCCGCGTGAACTCCTGAGCCCCGCACCGATCGGCGCGGGGCTCAGGAGGATGCACGTCAGGCGCGCGCGAGACCGCGGATCGGGCTGACCGACTGCTCGTCCTCGTGGTCGGGTCCGAGCGGGATGCCGGACCGGTCGCGCAGCAGAAGCGTCGCGATCAGGCCGATCACCGTCATGCCCGCGAGGTACCACGTGACCGACATCGTCGATCCGGTCGCCTGCACGAGTGCGGTCGCGATCGTGGGCGCGAACGCGCCACCCAGGATCGCGCCGATCGCGTACGAGATCGACACTCCCGAGAAGCGGATGGATGCCGGGAACAGCTCGGAGTACAGCGCCGCCTGGGGGCCGTAGGTGAAGCCCAGGCCGATCGTGAGGATCGCGAGGCCCGCGAACAGCAGGCCGATGTCTCCGGTGTTCACGAGCGGGAAGAGCGTGAAGACACCGACCAGCTGCAGGATCCACCCGATGATGTACGTCGTGCGGCGACCGATGCGGTCCGAGATGAAGCCGGCGGCCAGCGTGGACAGCAGCCAGGTGATCGCGGACCCTGCGACCGCCCACAGCACCGGACCCCGCTCGAGCGCGAGCGGACCGTCGGGGTTGGTCGCGTATCCCTGGATGTACCCGCCCGTGGTCATGTAGCCCACGGCGTTGTTGCCTGCGAACACGAGCGCGGCGATGATCACGAGCAGCAGGTGCTTGCGGAAGAGCGTGATGATCGGCATCTTGGCCTTCTCCTTGCGCTCGGCGAGCTCGGCGAAGACCGGGCTCTCCTCCACGCGCCGGCGGACGTAGTACCCGACGAGGATCAGAACAACGCTGAGCAGGAACGGCACGCGCCAGCCCCACTCCAGGAACGCGTCGCCGGGGGCGATCATCGCCATGAGCGCCATGACACCCGAGGCCAGCAGGAGTCCCAGCGGAACGCCGATCTGCGGCGACGCGCCGAACGCGCCGCGGCGCGTGCGCGGAGCGTGCTCGACGGCCATGAGCACCGCACCGCCCCACTCGCCACCGGCGGAGATGCCCTGGAGGATGCGGAGCAGGACGAGCAGGATGGGCGCGGCGATGCCGATCGCCTCGTACGTGGGGAGCACGCCGATGAGCGCGGTGGCGGCGCCCATCAGGATCAGGGTCCACATCAGCACCACCTTGCGGCCGTACTTGTCGCCGAAGTGGCCGGCGAGGAAGGCGCCGAGCGGGCGGAAGAGGAAGCTCACGCCCACCGTGGCGAAGGCGACGATCGCACTGTTCGCGCCGAGCGGCGCGAAGAAGAGCTGGCCGAAGACGAGCCCGACCGCCGTGGCGTAGATGAAGAAGTCGTACCACTCGACGGTGGTGCCGACGACGGTCGCGAAGACCACGCGGCGGCGGTCCGCGGCGGTGGCGATGGTGCCGGTCGGGGTGAATCCGTCCGGGGTGCGTATGGACATGTGTGACTCCAGTGTCGATCGACTGCGCTGTCTGGCATCTCGTCGAGAACGAGCTTGCCGGGGGTGCAGCCGATCATATACGATTTCACATACGACGCAAGGGCGAGGGAGCTCATGACACTTTCAACGGATGCCGCACCCCACGGTTTCGGCGCGCTGCCGGCCCGGCCGGGCAAGATCATCGCGATCCACCTGAGCTACGCGTCCCGTGCCGACCAGCGCGGCCGACGACCCGCCGCCCCCTCCTACTTCTTCAAGCCGTCGAGCTCCGTGGCGGCATCCGGAGGGACGATCGAGCGCCCGGCCGGAACCGAGCTCCTCGCGTTCGAGGGCGAGATCGCGCTCGTGATCGGCACGCCCGCCCGCCGGGTCCCGCTCGCCGACGCCTGGGACCACGTCGCCTGGGTCACCGCATCGAACGACTTCGGCCTGTACGACCTGCGGGCGAACGACAAGGGTTCGAACGTGCGGTCCAAGGGCGGCGACGGCTTCACCCCGATCGGCCCCTCCCTCCTGGATGCCGCCACCCTCAACCCCGGCGATCTTCGGCTGCGGACCTGGGTCAACGGCGAGCTCGCGCAGGACGATACGACCGCGGGCCTGATCTTCCCGCTCCCGCAGCTCGTCGCGGACCTGTCGCAGCACTTCACGCTGGAGACCGGCGACGTGATCCTCACCGGAACGCCGGCCGGCTCCTCGGTCGTCGTCCCGGGCGACGTCGTCGAGGTGGAGGTGTCCGGTTCCGGATCGAGCACCGGGCGCCTGCGCACCACGGTGACCCAGGGCGCGGCATCCTTCGATCCGGCGCTGGGTTCCCTTCCCGCCGTCGACGATCTGCAGCGCGCCGAGGCGTGGGGCTCCCCCGAAGCCGCCGGGCTCTCCGGATCAGGAGTTCCGGCCGACACAGGCGCATCCGCGACTGCCGAGCCTGCCTCCGCCGAAACGCCTGTTCCGGCGGGAACGGGCGTGACCCCGGACCTGCGCGAGAAGCTCCTGCGCGTGCCCGTCGCCGGACTCTCGGCCCAGCTGCGCAAGCGCGGGCTGAACAACGTCACGATCGACGGGGTGCGGCCGATGCACCCCGGCACCAAGATCGTCGGCACCGCCAAGACCCTGCGCTTCGTCCCCGGCCGCGAGGACCTGTTCCAGAGCCACGGCGGCGGCTACAACGCGCAGAAGCGCGCGTTCGACGCCGTCGGCGAGGGTGAGGTCATCGTGATCGAGGCGCGCGGCGAGACCGGTTCCGGAACCCTCGGCGACGTCCTCGCCCTGCGCGCGCAGGCCCGGGGCGCCGCGGGAATCGTCACCGACGGCGGGGTGCGCGACTACGACACGGTCGCCGAGGTCGGCATCCCCGTCTTCTCCGCCGGACCCCACCCGGCCGTCCTCGGACGCAAGCACGTCCCGTGGGAGCACGATGTCACGATCGGATGCGGCGGCACGACCGTCCAGCCGGGCGACATCATCGTGGGCGACGGCGACGGCGTCATCGTGATCCCGCCGGCCCTCGCCGACGAGGTCGTCGACGCGGCGCTGGCACAGGAGGACGAGGACGCCTACGTCGCCCAACAGGTCCGCGCCGGTCACCCCGTCGACGGACTGTTCCCGATGAACGCCGAGTGGAGAGCGAGGTACGACGCATGGCGCCGGAAGAACTGACGACGATGGATGCCGCCGGCGTGGGTGCTGCGCAGAGCAAGTCGCAGCGCGCCTACCGCTTCATCAAAGGCCGCATCGCGAATCAGGACTTCACCCCCGGATACCGGCTCGTGCTGGGCTCGATCGCGAAAGAGCTCGACATGAGCGTCGTGCCCGTGCGCGAGGCGATCCGGCAGCTCGAAGCCGAGGGGCTCGTGACGTTCGAGCGCAACGTCGGCGCGCACGTGTCGATGGTCGACGACGCTTCGTATCGGTTCAGCATGCAGACCCTGAGCTTCCTCGAGGGCACGGCCACCGCTCTGGCCGCACGCCGGCTGACCGCAGACGATCTCCGCCGCGCGCGACAGGTCAACGACCTCATGGTCGAGACGCTGGACCACTTCGATCCTCGATCGTTCACCGCGCTCAATCACGAGTTCCACGCGATCCTGTTCGCACCGTGCGCCAACCCGCGCCTGCTCGAACTCGTGAACGCCGAATGGGCACGGCTGGGCAATCTCCGCGACTCGACCTTCAGTTTCGTACCCGGGCGCGCCGCCGAGTCGGTGCGGGAGCACGCCGAGATCGTGACTCTCATCGAGCAGGGCGCCCCGCTCGGCGAGATCGAGATGACCGCGCGACGCCACCGCTCGGCCACCCTCGACGCGTACTTGACGCACGAACATCCCGACGAGGCCCTCGGCCTCCCCAACTTCTGACCCTCCGAACCACAGGGAGCACCATGACCGACACCGCCACGGCACCCGCGACCCATCGCGTGCCCGAGGGCCTGCCCGCCCGCATCCAGCACTACATCGACGGCGGGTTCGTCGACTCGCAGGACGGCGATACCTTCGACGTGCTCGACCCCGTCACGAACGAGACGTACGTGCAGGCGGCCGCCGGCAAGAAGGCCGACATAGACCTGGCGGTCGCCGCCGCGCGGCGTGCGTTCACCGAAGGCCCGTGGCCGCGGATGCTCCCGCGCGAGCGCTCGCGCGTGCTGCACCGGATCGCCGACATCGTCGAGTCGCGCGATGCCCGCCTGGCAGAACTCGAGTCGTACGACTCGGGCCTGCCGATCACGCAGGCCCTCGGGCAGGCGCGGCGCGCCGCCGAGAACTTCCGGTTCTTCGCCGACCTGATCGTCGCGCAGGCCGACGACGCCTACAAAGTGCCGGGCAAGCAGCTGAACTACGTCAACCGCAAGCCGATCGGCGTCGCCGGGCTCATCACCCCGTGGAACACCCCGTTCATGCTCGAGTCGTGGAAGCTCGGCCCTGCGCTGGCGACCGGCAACACCGTCGTGCTGAAGCCCGCCGAGTTCACGCCCCTCTCCGCCTCCTTGTGGGCCGGGATCTTCGAGGAGGCGGGGCTGCCGAAGGGCGTCTTCAACCTCGTGAACGGACTCGGCGAGGATGCCGGAGACGCGCTGGTGAAGCACCCCGACGTCCCCCTGATCTCGTTCACCGGCGAGAGTTCGACCGGGAAGCTCATCTTCGGCAACGCCGCACCGTACCTCAAGGGTCTGTCCATGGAGCTCGGCGGCAAGTCCCCCGCGATCGTGTTCGCGGATGCCGACCTCGACGCCGCGATCGACGCGACGATCTTCGGGGTGTTCTCCCTCAACGGCGAGCGCTGCACCGCCGGGAGCCGCATCCTGGTCCAACGTGACGTGTACGACGATTTCGTGGAGCGCTACGCCGCGCAGGCGTCGCGCGTGAAGGTCGGCTATCCGCACGACCCCGCCACCGAAGTCGGCGCGCTCGTGCACCCCGAGCACTACGCGAAGGTCATGTCCTACGTCGAGATCGGCAAGACCGAGGGGCGCCTGGTCGCCGGCGGCGGCCGCCCCGAGGGTTTCGAGACCGGGAACTTCGTCTCGCCCACCGTGTTCGCCGACGTCGCACCCGATGCGCGGATCTTCCAGGAGGAGATCTTCGGCCCCGTCGTCGCCATCACGCCGTTCGACACCGAAGAAGAGGCGCTGGCCCTCGCGAACAACACGAAGTACGGGCTCGCCGCGTACCTCTGGACGAGCGACCTGCGCCGCGCGCACAACTTCGCCCAGGCGATCGAGGCGGGCATGGTGTGGCTGAACTCCAACAACGTCCGAGACCTCCGCACCCCTTTCGGCGGCGTCAAGGCGTCCGGACTCGGACACGAGGGCGGCTACCGCTCGATCGACTTCTACACCGACCAGCAGGCCGTGCACATCACCCTCGGCGAGCCCCACAACCCCACGTTCGGCAAGTACCCCGGCTGAGTGTCCAAGACGCGCCGTGAAGCCGCCCGCACTCACGGCGAGTCTTGGACACTCGACCACCAAAGAGCAAGGACGCCCACTGACATGAACACCGCAAAGACCCTGACCTCCTCCGGCTTCTTCGTCTCGCAGGAGGCGCCGATCCACTCCGACAACCCGATCCCGACGCCGTCCGCGCCCGCGCCCGACATCCTGCGGTGCGCGTACATGGAGCTCGTCGTCACCGACCTGGCGGCATCCCGCGTCTTCTACGTCGACGTGCTGGGCCTGTACGTCACGGAGGAGGACGACAGCGAGATCTACCTGCGTTCGACCGAGGAGTTCATCCACCACAACCTGGTCCTGCGCCAGGGGCCGGTTGCAGCGGTCGCGGCGTTCTCGTACCGCGTGCGCACGCCCGCGGACCTCGACCGCGCTGTCGCGTTCTACGAAGAGCTCGGATGCCGCGTCGAACGTCGTGCGGAGGGCTTCGTCAAGGGCATCGGGGATGCGGTGCGGGTGACCGACCCGCTCGGCTTCCCGTACGAGTTCTTCTTCCAGACCGAGCACGTCGAGCGCCTGTCATGGCGCTACGACCTGCACACCCCCGGAGAGCTCGTACGCCTGGACCACTTCAACCAGGTGACCCCCGACGTGCCGCGGTCGGTGAACTTCATGCAGTCGCTCGGATTCCGGGTGACGGAGGACATCCAGGACGACGAGGGCACCGTCTACGCCGCGTGGATGCGTCGCAAGCCCACCGTGCACGACACCGCGATGACCGGGGGCGACGGCCCGCGGATGCACCACGTCGCGTTCGCCACGCACGAGAAGCACAACATCCTCGCGATCTGCGACAAGCTCGGCGCGCTCCGGCGCTCGGACGCGATCGAGCGCGGCCCGGGCCGACACGGGGTCTCTAACGCGTTCTACCTGTACCTCCGCGACCCCGACGGGCACCGCGTGGAGATCTACACGCAGGACTACTACACCGGCGACCCCGACAACCCGGTGATCACGTGGGACGTGCACGACAACCAGCGCCGCGACTGGTGGGGCAACCCCGTCGTGCCGTCCTGGTACACCGAGGCCTCGCTCGTGCTCGACCTCGACGGCAATCCGCAGCCGGTGGTCGCCCGCACCGATGACTCCGAGATGGCCGTCACGATCGGGGCCGACGGCTTCTCGTACACGCGCCCGGGCGAGGACTCGATGCCGGAGTACAAGCAGGGCGAGTACAAGCTCGGCCACCAGCTGTAGCCCGCGCCCGTGTCAAAGCGCGGGGGCGGACCGACCTGATCGCCCCCTCAGGGGCCCCTGAACGCCGATTCGTCCCCAGGCTTTCACCGAAACGAAGGAGAACCGATGCTGACACCCGAGCAGATCGCGCGGATCGCGGAGGAGCTCGCCGAAGCCGACCGCACGCACGAGCTCATCCCGCGCATCACCTCGCGCCACCCGGACGCGACCGTCGAGGACTCGTACGCGATCCAGGGGGTCTGGCGCGACCGCATGATCGCGTCGGGTCGCCTGCTGGTCGGCCGCAAGATCGGGCTGACCTCCAAGGCCATGCAGCAGGCGACCGGGATCACCGAGCCCGACTACGGTGTCATGTTTGACGACACCGTCTACCGCACGGGCGACGACATCCCCGTCGAGCGCTTCTCGAACGTCCGCGTCGAGGTCGAGCTCGCGTTCGTCCTGAAGCACCCGCTGGAAGGCCCGGACTGCACGCTCGAGGATGCCCTGGCCGCGATCGACTACGCGGTGCCGGCGCTGGAGATCCTCAACTCCCACATCGAGCTCGAGGGCCGGACGATCGTCGACACGATCTCCGACAACGCCGCCTACGGCGCGATGGTGCTCGGCGATGTGCGCAAGCGCCCGGACGAGATCGACCTGCGCTGGGTCCCCGGTGTGCTCAGCCGCAACGGCGAGGTCGAGGAGACCGGTGTCGCCGCCGGCGTCCTCGGGCACCCCGCCACCGGCGTCGCGTGGCTCGCGAACAAGTTTTACCAGCACGGTGCGCGACTGGAGACCGGCGAGATCATCCTCGCCGGATCCTTCACCCGCCCGATGTGGGTGCAGCGGGGCGATAGCGTCAGATGCGACTTCGCCGAGATGGGAGTGATCGAATGCCGTTTCGTCTGAGCCCGACCTTCCGCGACGCTCTGGCGGCGGCATCCCGTCCCCTCGCCGGCATCTGGGTGTGCTCCGGCTCGCCGCTCGTCGCCGAGATCTGCGCCGGATCCGGGATGGACTGGACGCTCATCGACATGGAGCACTCCCCCAACGGGCTCGAATCGGTCCTCGCGCAGCTCCAGGCCGTCGCGGCATACCCGATCACGCCCGTCGTGCGGGTGCCGATCGGCGACGTCTCCACGATCAAGCAGGTGCTCGACCTCGGCGCGCAGAACATCCTGGTGCCGATGGTGTCGACGGTGGCGGATGCCGAGCAGGCGGTCTCCGCCGTGCGCTATCCTCCGCGCGGCACGAGGGGCGTGGGCTCCGCCCTCGCTCGGTCGGCGCGCTGGAACCGGGTCGACGGGTATCTCGAGGACGCCGACGCGCACGTCTCGCTGTTCGTGCAGATCGAGACGTCCGCGGGAGTGGATGCCGCCGCTGGGATCGCCGCGGTCGACGGGGTGGACGGCGTCTTCGTGGGGCCGTCCGATCTCGCCGCGTCGATGGGGCGGCTCGGGCAGCAGACGCATCCCGATGTCCGCGCGGCCGTGCTGCGGACCTTCGAGGCGGTCCGTTCCGCCGGCAAGCCGGTCGGTGTGAACGCGTTCGACCCCGACATCGCGGACGCGTACCTGGCCGCGGGCGCGTCCTTCGTCCTGGTGGGCGCCGACGTGTCGCTCCTCGCGCGCGGCTCGGAGGCCCTCGCTGCCCGGTTCATCCCCGACGACCCGGCGCCCACCCGCTCCTCTTACTGAGCGCACGCCGCTTTCGCGCGGCACACGTCACTGTCAAGCCCGCGTCCGGAAATGCGCCGGACATCGGAGCGTGCCACCCTGGGGTCATGAAGAGAGACGTCGCCGCCCGCATCGAGCTGGATGTCACCGAGCCCGCCGAACTCGTGTTCTCGATGGCGGTGAGCGGGCACCACACGCCGACGACCGAGCACGTCTCCTTCACGCTCGACGGGGAGCCGCTCACTTTCGAGCAGATCCCGGACGCCCACGGCACGCGCCTGCACACCGTGACCTCCCCTGTCGGCCGCCTGGTCGCCTCGTACGACGCGTCGATCGAGGGCGAGGCGGCGGGCACCGTCGCGAACGCGACCGATCTCATCGTCTACCGTCGGCCGAGCCGCTACGCCGAGTCCGACGCGCTGGGTCCGACCGCGTTCGCCGAGTTCGGGACGATCACCGACCCCGCCGAGCTTCTGGCCGCCGTCTCGTCCTGGGTCGGCACGCACCTGTCGTACGTGAGCGGCTCGAGCCTTCCGACCGACGGCGCGATCCGCACCCTGCTCGCCCGTCAGGGCGTGTGCCGCGACTACGCGCACCTGACCGTGGCGCTCCTGCGCGCGCTGAACGTCCCCGCGCGGCTGGTCTCGGTCTACGCGCCCGGTCTGTCGCCGATGGATTTCCACGCGGTCGCCGAGGCGTGGGTGGAGGGGGCGTGGTGCGTCGTGGATGCGACCACGCTCGCCCCGCGGTCCACGCTCGTGCGCATCGCGACGGGCCGGGATGCCGCCGACTCGGCGTTCCTGACGACGGTCTCGGGTCGGATCACCCTGGTCGACATGCAGGTCACCGCTGTGGTCGACCAGCTCCCGGGCGACGATCTGGACCAGCTCGTCCGGATGCACTGACCTCCGCGGTGGCGCGTGCCGCGCGCGCGTGGCAACGTAGCGGGCATGAAGAAGTGGGTCGTCCGGTTCCTGTCGCTTCTGGTCTTCACCGTGCTCGTGCTGCTGATCATCGGCTGGTTCACCCCGGCGCGCGTCGGCTGGGCGGCGCTCTGGGCCGGTGTGATCCTCACCGCACTGACGATCTGGATCAAGCCTCTCATCCACGGCCTGTTCCAGAAGATGGCGTCGCGCTCGGCCGGCCAGCGCACGAAGATCGGCGAGAAGGTCGTACAGGGCGTCCTGGTGTTCCTCGTCGCGCTGATCGTCTGGGTGATCACGGTGCTGCTGTCCAGCGTGAGCGTCGGCGGCTGGTTCTGGGGCTACGTGCTGCCGCCGATCATCATCCTGATCGGATGGGCGATCTACGACGCGGTCGATGACCGGGTCGAAGCCCACGCGGGCGCGCTCTACGACCGCGCGACCGGCAAGCCGGGGCAATCGGATGCCGCGGGTTCGGCATCCGCCACGGGCTCGCTCAGCGCGAGCGAGTCCGCAGCCGCGCGGAGTGAACTGCACGACGGCCTGACTGAGGAGCAGCGGCGCATGCTGGACGAGCTCGGCAAGAGCTGAGCAGGCCCGGCGCGGCGGTTGCGGCATCCGGATGTGAAGAACTCGTAACAGAGCGACTCAGGACGCGGCCCGCGCGCGTGACGCCGGTCATGATGGAAGCTGCGGCCGCGCCGACAGCACGAGCGCGCCGCATCCCGAACTCCGGAGGCACCCATGTCGCGTCGTCACACGTCCCTGCGAGCCGCCCTGGCCGGCATCGCCCTCACCGCCCTCGCCCTCACCGGCTGCGCCGCGAGTGGTACGCCGTCGGGCGAGGAGACCACGGCGTCGGCCGACGAGGGGTACATCACCCCCGGCAAGCTCACGATCGCCACCGGAGACATCGCGTACGAGCCCTACGTTGTGAACGACGACCCCGCCTCCGGGGAGGGTTTCGAAGCGGCGATCGCGTACGCGATCGCCGATGAGCTCGGCTTCGCGCCCGAAGACGTCGAGTGGGTGCGCACGAGCTTCGAGGCCGCGATCGCGCCGGGACCGAAGAACTTCGACTTCAACATCCAGCAGTACACGATCACCGACGAGCGCAAGCAGGCGGTCGACTTCTCCTCGCCCTACTACTCGGCCAGCCAGGCGGTCGTCGCGATCAACGGCGGCGCGGCCGACGGCGTGGACACGATCGACGGGCTCAAGGGCCTCACCCTCGGTGCGATGGCGGGCTCCACGAGCGCGCAGACGATCGAGGAGGTCATCCAGCCGGACGTGGACCCGCTTCTGTACGCCTCGAACGAGGATGCCGTCGCCGCTTTCAACGCCGGGCAGTTCGACGCGTTCGTGATCGACCTGCCGACCGCGTACCTCGCGACCGCGCTCTACATCGACAACTCCTACATCGTGGGCGAACTGCCCGCGGGCGGGGTCGCCGACGAATGGGGAGTCGTGCTGGCGAAGGACTCGCCGCTCACGGAGCGCGTCTCGGCAGCGATCGACACCCTCCGCGACAACGGGACGCTCGCCGAGATCACCGACGAGTGGCTGGGCGCAGGCCAGGGCGTCACGCTGCTGCAGTGAGGCCCGGGGCTCCCGTGAGTCCGGTGCGCGCCGCGGCGTGTACCGTCGTGCCGTGACCTCCCACACCCCGAGCGCGCTCGAGCTCGAACGCCGGGCCTTCCGCGCGCGCCAGTCGCAGCGCTCGGTGCTGATCGCGGTCGCCTCGACGATCGCGTTCGCGGTCATCGTGTGGGTCACAGTCATCCAGACACCGGGGTGGGCCGCCGTCCAGCAGGCGTTCTTCAACCCGACGATCGCGTGGGAATCGCTCCCGCGGGTCTGGGAGGGGTTCCTCGTGAACCTCCAGGTGCTCGGGCTGTCGCTGATCACCGTGTCGATCGTCGCGCTGCTGATCGCGGTGCTGCGCACGCTCCCGGGTCCGGTGTTCCTGCCGCTGCGCGCGATCGCGGCGGCGTACACCGACATCTTCCGCGGACTGCCGTTCATCATCGTCCTGTATGTCGTCGGATTCGGCATCCCGACCCTGACCAACACGCGGATCCCGCTGATCCTGCTCGGCACCCTGGCCGTGACGCTCACGTACTCGGCATACGTGGCCGAGGTGATCCGCGCGGGCATCGAAGCCGTGCACCCGTCTCAGCGGCTCGCGGCGCGGGCGCTCGGCCTCGGCTACACCCAGACGCTCCGCCGGGTGGTCCTCCCCCAGGCGCTGCGCAAGATCACCCCGCCCCTGATGAACGATTTCGTCGCGATGCAGAAGGACGTGGGGCTCATCTCGATCCTCGGCATCGCCGACGCCGTGCTCGCGGCCAAGATCGAAGCCTCGCAGACCTACAACTTCACGCCGTACCTCGTGGCCGGCATCCTGTTCGTGCTTCTCGCGATCCCCACGATCCGCCTCACCGACTGGTACGCCGCGCGGCTGCGGCGGCGTGAGCAGACCGGAGCGATCCTGTGACCGCGCTGCTGCGTGCCGAAGACCTCTGGAAGTCCTTCGGCGAGCGCGATGTGCTGCGCGGGGTCTCGGTGGACCTCGCCGCGCACGAGGTCGTCGCGGTGATCGGTGCGAGCGGATCGGGCAAGTCCACGCTCCTGCGGTGCCTGAGCCTGCTCGAGCCGATCGATGACGGGCGGATCACGCTCGGCGACGAGGACATCTCCGACCCCCGGGTTGACGCGAACCGCGTGCGCGCGCGCTTCGGCGTCGTGTTCCAGAGCTACAACCTGTTCCCGCACATGTCGGTGCTCGACAACGTGACGCTCGCGTCGCGCGTGGTGCACCGCGAAGCGCGGAAGGATGCCGAGACCAGGGCGCTCGCGCTGCTCGAGCGCGTGGGGTTGGGCGAGAAGGCGCGGGATCACCCCGACCGGCTTTCGGGTGGACAGCAGCAGCGCGCGGCGATCGTGCGGGCGATCGCGACGGACCCCGAGATCCTGCTGCTGGACGAGATCACGTCGGCTCTGGACCCCGAGCTCGTCGGCGAAGTGCTGGAGCTCGTCCGCGAACTCGCGCAGGACGGCACCACGATCCTGATGGCGACGCACGAGATGGCGTTCGCGCGCGACGTGGCTCACCGCGTCGTGTTCCTGGACGAAGGACGAATCCTCGAGCAGGGCCCGCCGGCCGAGGTGTTCGGCAACCCGCGCGAGGCTCGGACGCAGGAATTCCTGACGCGCTTCCGCGCCTGACCCGGTCCCCGCTCAGATTCCCGCCGAGACGGTGGGGTTTCGCGCCGAGACGGTGCGTTCTCCGCCGAGACGGTGCGTTCTCCGCCGAGATGGTGCGTTTCCGCCGAAATGGTGCCCGCCACTTCGGCGGAAGGGCCACCACCTCGGCGGAAGGGCCACCACCTCGGCGGGAAGCGAGCGCTCGGGAAGCGAGCGGTCAGTCGAGCGAGCGCTCGGCGGCCTCCACCACGTTGGTCATGAGGAGTGCGACCGTCATCGGACCGACCCCACCCGGATTCGGTGAGAGCCACCCCGCGACCTCGGCGACATCGGCGTGCACGTCGCCGTACACCTTGCTCTTGCCGGTCGCCGGGTCGACCTCGCGCGTCACACCGACATCCAGCACCGCGGCACCGGGCTTCACGTCCTCCGCGCGAACGATGTGCTTGACGCCGGCTGCGGCGACGATCACGTCGGCCTGACGCAGGTGCCGGCCGAGATCGACGGTGCCGGTATGTGTGAGCGTCACGGTGGCGTTGTACTCGCGGCGGGTGAGCAGCAGCCCGATCGATCGACCGATCGTGACGCCGCGTCCCACGACCACCACGTCCTTGCCCGCGAGGTCGTAGCCGTTGCGCACGAGCAGCTCGATCACGCCGCGGGGCGTGCACGGCAGCGGCGAGGTGATCGGGGTGTTCACGTTGAGGACGAGCCGGCCGAGGTTCGTCGGATGCAGACCGTCGGCATCCTTCGCCGGATCGATGCGTTCGAGCACCGCGTCGGTGTCGAGATGCTTCGGCAACGGCAGCTGGACGATGTACCCGTGACACGCGGGGTCGGCGTTCAACTCGTCGATGAGCGCCTCGACCTCGGCCTGCGTGGCGTCGGCGGGCAGTTCGCGCTGGATCGAGTTCATCCCGATCGCCTCGGACTGCCGGTGCTTCATCCCGACGTACAGCTGCGAGGCGGGATCCGCCCCGACCAGCACCGTGGCGATGCCCGGGACGACACCGCGCTCCTTCAACGCGGCCACGCGCGCGCGCAGCTCTTCGGCGATCTCGGCCGCCGCTGCGCGACCGTCGAGGGTGAGTGCGGTCACGGTCTACTGCTCGAGGCCGGGGTACAGCGGGAAGGCAGCGGTCAGCGCGGCGACGCGCGCGCGCAGCGCCTCGGTGTCGGCATCCGGCAGCAGAGCGAGCGCGATCACGTCGGCCACCTCGGTGAACTCCGCGTCGCCGAAGCCACGGGTCGCGAGCGCCGGCGTGCCGATCCGCAGACCCGACGTCACCATGGGCGGACGCGGGTCGTTCGGGACGGCGTTGCGGTTCACCGTGATGTGGATGTCGTGCAGAAGGTCTTCGGCCTGCTTGCCGTCGATCGCGGCGTCGCGGAGGTCGACGAGGACGAGGTGCACATCGGTGCCGCCCGAGCGCACGGCGATGCCGGCGGCGGCGACGTCGGGCTGCATGAGGCGATCGGCGAGGATCTTCGCGCCGCGCAGCGTCCGCTCCTGACGCTCGCGGAACTCCGGCGTGGCGGCGAGCTTGAACGCCGTCGCCTTCGCGGCGATCACGTGCATGAGCGGGCCACCCTGCTGACCCGGGAAGACGGCGGTGTTGAGCTTCTTCGCCAGATCGGCGTCATTGGTCAGGATGATGCCCGATCGGGGGCCGCCGATCGTCTTGTGCACCGTCGAGGAGACCACGTGCGCGTGCGGCACAGGGCTCGGGTGCACGCCACCGGCGACGAGACCGGCGAAGTGCGCCATGTCGACCCAGAGGTACGCGCCCACCTCGTCGGCGATCGCACGGAACGCGGCGAAGTCGAGCTGCCGCGGGTACGCCGACCACCCGGCGATGATGACCTTCGGCTTGTGCTCGAGCGCGAGCCGGCGCACTTCGTCCATGTCGATGACGGACGTCTCGGGGTCGACCCCGTACGCGACGATGTCGTACAGCCGACCGGAGAAGTTGATCTTCATGCCGTGCGTGAGGTGACCGCCCTGGTCCAGGGCCAGACCGAGCAGAGTGTCCCCCGGCCGGGCGATCGCGTGCAGCACGGCGGCGTTGGCCGTCGCACCCGAGTGCGGCTGGACGTTCGCGAACTCGGCGCCGAACAGCGACTTGGCGCGCTCGATCGCGAGCTCCTCGGCGACGTCGACCTCTTCGCAGCCGCCGTAGTACCGGCGCCCCGGGTAGCCCTCGGCGTACTTGTTCGTCAGGACCGAGCCCTGCGACTGCAGCACCGAGACGGGGACGAAATTCTCGGACGCGATCATCTCGAGGTAGCCGCGCTGACGCTGCAGCTCGCGGTCGAGGACCTGCGCGATCTCGGGGTCGACCTCGCTCAGCGGCGCGGTGAAGTACTGGTCGGTCATGGCGTGCTCCTTTGACGACGGCTAGGAAGGGGAACGTTCCGCATCGACCCAGGCGTACGGTCGAGTGCCGTGTCGGTCGCTCCCCGGTGGTGACCCACCTCAACGCCAGTCGCGACACGACGAGCATATCCGATCGCACGCCCGACAAGACGCCCGTGACGTCGCGGACCTATTTTGTTAGGCTCCTTTACATGATGCTCCCGCTCGTCCCGCTGCCGCTCGGGCTGCGCCCCTCCGACAGCCCCGCCCTGCGCGTCACGGCGGACCTGCGGATCACCGGCGATACGGATGCCGCCGCAGCACTCACCGCCCTCATCTCGGCCCGCACGGGCGTCGAACCCGCCGGTTCTGAAGGCGGCACCGCGGTGATCGACCTGCGCCGCGAGCCGGGCGGCACCGCCGAGTCGTATCGGATCACCGTGGACGCGGCATCCGCCCGCATCACCGCGCCCGATGCCGCCGGCCTCTTCTATGCGGTGCAGACCCTCGGTCAGCTGATCACCCGTGACGACGCCGGATTCACGATCCCGGCCGTCGAGATCGCCGACGCGCCGCGTTTCGCATACCGCGGGGTGATGCTCGACGTCGCCCGGCACTTCTTCCCCGTAGACGTCGTGCGGGATTACATCGATCGCGCAGCGAGCCTGAAGTTCAACGCCCTGCACCTGCATCTGAGCGATGACCAGGGCTGGCGCATCCACCTGGACTCGCGACCGAAGCTCACCGAGCAGGCGTCGGGAAGCGCGGTGGGAGGCGACGCCGGAGGCTTCTACTCCAAGGCCGACTACCGGCGCATCGTCGATTACGCGGCCGAGCGGCACATGATCGTCGTGCCCGAGATCGACGTGCCCGGGCACACGCACGCGGTGTCGCTCGCGTACCCCGAGTTGACCGAAGCACCGGTGCTCTCCCCGCACGTGCTCGAGATCGTCGCGTCCCACGGTGGCGCCGCACCCGTCACCGGCGAGCCCTACACGGGCATGGCGGTGGGGTTCTCCTCGCTGCGGATCCACGACGAGGCGACGTACGACTTCCTCGCCGATGTGTTCGGCGAGCTCGCGGGGATGACCCCGGGGCCCTATCTGCACATCGGCGGGGACGAGGCGCTCGGCACGGCCCCGGACGACTTCGCGACGTTCATCGCGCGCGCGACCGCGATCGTCGCGGATCTCGGCAAGACCCCGATCGCCTGGCACGAGGCGGGAGCGGCGCCCGGCATCGATCCGAGCACGGTCGGGCAGTACTGGGGGTTCCGCGTCCCGACGGACGGCATGGACGAGAAGGCCCGCACGTTCGTCCGCAACGACGCCGGACTCATCCTCTCGCCCGCCGATGCGGTGTACCTCGACATGAAGGAGACCGCGGACAGCCCCCTCGGCCTCACGTGGGCGAACGGGCCGACGAGCGTCGAGCGCGCGTACTCGTGGGATCCGGCCGAGGTGATCGACGGCGTGGGTGAGGAGGACATCCTGGGTGTCGAGGCTCCGCTGTGGAGCGAGACGATCCGCACCCCCGAGGACATCGACCGCATGGCGTTCCCCCGCCTCGCGGCCGCCGCGGAGGCGGCGTGGTCACCGCGCGAGGGCGATCTGCGCTCCTGGGAGTCGTTCCGCGTGCGCGTGGGCGGGCTCGCGCCCCTGTGGGCGGGCCTCGGGATCGCATACCACCCGTCGGTGGAGATCCCGTGGCGCAGCGAATGAGCACGGTCGTGCACGGGGTGCGGCTCGTGGATGCCGGCCGCATCGTGCCCGACGCGTGGGTGCGGTTCGAAGACGGGCGTGTCACGGGAACCGGCACGGGCGACGGGTGGCGGGCGGGAGCGACATCTGCCGACGAGATCGTCGACGGCACGGCAGCGGCCGGCGTCTACCTCACCCCCGGATTCATCGACCTGCACGGGCATGGCGGCGGCGGCGCGTCGTACGACGACGGTGCCGAAGCGATCCGCGCCGCGCGGGCCGTTCACCGCGCTCACGGGACCACCCGCGCCGTGATCTCCCTCGTGCCCGCGCCTCTGGACCACCTCGCGGCCAGAGTCGCCGTCGTCGCCGAGCTCACACGGACCGACCCCGACATCCTCGGCTCCCACCTGGAGGGCCCCTTCCTGGATCCCGCGCACAAGGGCGCCCACGACGACTCGCTCCTGCGCACGCCCGAACCGGGTGCGGTCGAAAGGCTCCTCGAGGCCGGACGCGGCACGATCCGTCAGGTCACTCTCGCCCCGGAACTGCCCGGGGCCGTGGCTGCGATCCGCGCCGTGGTCGCCGCGGGCGCCGCCGCCGCGGTCGGCCACACCGGCGCCGACCTGGAGCAGACGCGCGCGGCGTTCGACGCCGGAGCGAGCATCCTCACGCACGCGTTCAATGCGATGCCGGGCCTGCATCACCGCGATCCCGGTCCGGTCGCCGCGGCGGCCGCCGACCGGCGCGTCACGCTGGAGGTGATCGCGGACGGCGTGCACCTGCATCCCGAGATCGTCCGCATCGCGTTCGCCGCCGCACCCGGCCGCGTCGCCCTCATCACGGACGCGATGGCGGCCGCCGGGCACGCCGACGGGCACTACGAACTCGGCGCGCTCGGCGTGGACGTCGAGCGCGGCGTCGCCCGGCTGAGCGACGGCGGCGCGATCGCAGGGTCGACGCTGACTCAGGATGCCGCGCTGCGGTACGCGTTCGCCGCCGGCATCCCGCTGCCCGATGCCGTGCACGCGCTCACCACTGCGCCGGCCCGGGCTCTCGGACGCGCGGGCGACCTCGGATCCCTCGCGGTCGGTGCGATCGCCGACGCCGTGCTCCTGTCCGAGGACCTGCGTGTGGTCCGCGTCTGGACCGCCGGGTCCTGACGCGTCGCCGCGCCCCGCAGCACCCCGGCACGGCGCGGGGACCCTGGGCGGCGATAGAATCGTGGGATGCCGAACGACGTGCCCCTGCAGCCCGGCATGCGCGCGCCCCTGTCCGGCGTGGACATCCTCGCGTTCGTGTGCGAGATCTTCGCGTTCGTGACCCTCGCGATCTGGGGCTTCGCGATGTGGCCGTTCCCATGGAACGTCGTCGTCGGCATCGGTGCGCCGGTCGCGGCGATCCTCGTCTGGGCCCTGTTCGTGTCGCCGCGGGCCGTCCTGGACGTCCACCCGTTCGTGCGCGCCGCAGTCGAACTGCTCGTGTACGTCTCTGCCACGGCGGCATGGTGGAGCATGGGCCTCACCTGGGTGGGCCTCGGATTCGCCGTCGTCGCGGTGGTCGCCGGCGTCCTGGCCGGTCGTCGCCGGCTCGCGTGAACACGCCGCCGGCGTCCACGGACGTCCTCGCGCAACTGCGCGCCGTCCTCGGCGACCGCGTGGACACCGATCACTCCGCGCTGCAGGGCGCGCGCGCCGACAAGTCCGGGCATGCCGCGGCGGGCATGCCCCTCGCGCTCGTGCGCGCGACATCCGTCTCCGACGTCCAGGAGACGCTGCGCATCGCCTCGGCCACCGGCACACCGGTCGTCACCCGCGGTGCGGGGACCGGTCTCGCCGGCGGAGCGAACGCGGGTACCGGCGAGATCGCCCTCTCCGTGCGCGGGATGGACCGGATCCTCGAAGTGCGTCCCGACGATCTGCTCGCGGTCGTCGAACCGGGCATCATCAACGCCGACCTCAACGCAGCCCTCGCCGAACACGGCCTCTGGTGGGCTCCGGATCCGGCGAGCCGCGCGATCTCGACCGTCGGCGGCAACATCGCCACCGGCGCCGGCGGCCTGCTGTGCGCGAAGTACGGGGTCGTCCGCGACGCGGTTCTGGGCGTCGACCTCGTGCTCGCCGACGGGCGCCTCCTGAGCCTCGGGCACCGCACCGTGAAGGGTGTCACCGGACTCGACCTCACTTCTCTCGTGATCGGCTCGGAGGGCACACTCGGCGTCGTCGTCGGGGCGATCCTCAAGCTCCGGCGACTCATTCCCGGTGAGGTATGCACGATCGCCGCGACGTTCCCGGACGTGCGGGCGGCAGCCGAAGCGTCCGCCGCCGTCACGGCGTCCGGCGCGCAGCCCTCGATCATGGAGTTGATGGATGCCGCATCCCTCTCCGCCGTACACGCTCTGCTTCAGCTCGAACCGCCCACGCCGGGTGCGGCTCAGCTGACGATCCAGACCGACGGTCCGGCCGCAGCCGGGGAGGCGGACGCGATCGCCGCGGTCCTGAACGCTGCCGGGGGCACGGTCGCCGTGTCCCATGACCGCGCCGAGGGCGAGCGTCTGCTCGCGATCCGCCGCGCAATGCATCCGGCGATGGAGACGCTCGGCACGGCCCTCATCGAAGACGTCTCCGTGCCGCGCAGCGCCCTGCCCGCGATGTTCGACGAGATCGCCCGCGTCGAGCGCGAGCACGGACTCGTGATCCCGACCGTCGCCCACGCGGGCGACGGCAACCTGCACCCGAACTTCATCTTCGACGCGACACCCGATGAGAACGGCGTCATCGAGGCACCCGAGTACATCTGGGCGGCGGCCGACGATCTGTTCCGGGCTGCCCTGCGCCTCGGCGGCACCCTCACCGGCGAGCACGGCATCGGTGTTCTCAAGAAGCGCTGGCTCGCCGACGAGCTCGGAGACGCCCAGTGGGAGTTGCAGCGCGACATCACGCGCGTGTTCGACCCGGCCGGCATCCTGAACCCCGGCAAGGTCTTCGCCTGGTGACCGACGCGCGGATCTTCGTCAGCGCAGCCGTGATCACGGATGCCGACGGCCGGGTGCTCGTCGTGCGCAAGCGCGGGACGAGCGTGTTCATGCAGCCCGGCGGCAAACCGGAGGCCGGCGAGAGCGCGGCCGAGGCGCTCGCCCGCGAGCTGCACGAGGAGGTCGGGCTCGTGGTGTCCGCCGCAGCGCTCGAGCCGCTCGGCACGTTCGAGTCCGCTGCCGCCAACGAGCCCGGGCACCGGGTGGTCGCGGCGGCCTTCCGGACGACGGCGAACCCCGGCGACCTCGCACCCCGGGCCGAGATCGAGGAACTGCGCTGGATCACCCGGGCGGACATCGGACACCTGCCGCTGGCGCCGCTGAGCCTGGATCACCTGCTCGCGTTCGCCTGGGACTGATCCCGGAGACTCAGCTGCCCGGATAGACCTGCACCGCGGTCGGGCGGCTTCGTGCGAGCAGCACCGCACAGAGGCCGAGACCCAACGGCACCGCGACCGCGATGAGCTGACCGAGCCCGACCATCGGCGCCGCCATCCCCTGCACGTCCGCTCCCGGACTCGCGGCGACCGCCTGCAGGATCAGCTGCGGAGCGATCGCCGCACCGAGCGCCCAGAGCGGCGCCCAGCGCCATGGGTGCGGCACGACCCCCGCTCGGGCGATGAGCACGACCGCGACGATCGCGGCGGCGAGCGGCACGAGGAGCGAGACGTACCCCCAGACCTGATAGCTCTCGAGCGAGTCCATCGTCGGCGGGACGAGTGCGTACACGACGGCGTCCACGAGGGGCCAGACGGCGAGGAGCACGAGCGCGGACACCCCGAGCGGTCGGCGGTCCACGACGCTCCCCCGCCCGCGGATGCCGACCGCGAAGACGACGAGAGCCGCCGAGAACGCGAGCGTGCGCGCCCACGACACGGGCGTGAACAGCGCGGTGAACATCAGTGCCGGTTCGAGGACGCTGAGCCCCGCGCACACGAGCAGCAGGATGCCGCCGATCGTCCAGGCCTGACGCGGACCGGTGCGGGCGGGAGCGGCATCCGTCATGCTCCCACCCTATGCAAGCGCTCTAGAGGCCTTGCCAGGCGGGCTTGTTCTCGAATGCGAACCGGTAGTAGTCGTACAGGCGCAGATCGGAGGCGGCGGCCTCGTCGAGGATCACCGTGGCGTGCGGATGCAGTTGGATCGCGGATGCCGGGACGAAGGCGCTCAGCGGCCCCTCGACGGCAGCCGCCACCGCCGCCGCCTTGCCGGCGCCGAACGCGAGCAGCACGAGGTGCCGGGCGCGCAGGATCGTGCCGAGGCCCTGCGTGATGCAGTGCCGTGGGACGTCCTGGATGCCGTCGAAGAAGCGTGCGTTGTCCTGGCGGGTCTGCGCGGTGAGGGTCTTCACGCGCGTCCGGGACGCGAAGGAGGAGCCGGGTTCGTTGAACCCGATGTGCCCGTCCGTGCCGATGCCGAGGAGCTGCAGGTCGATGCCGCCGGCGGCTTCGATCGCCGCTTCGTAGTCCTCGCCGGCGTGCTCGATGCCCGTCGCGGCTCCGTTGGGCACGGCGATCCGCGCGGGGTCGAGCCCCAGCGGCTCGACGACCTCCCGCGTGATGACCGACCGGTAGCTCTCGGGGTGCGCCGGGTCGAGCCCGACGTACTCGTCGAGCGCGAAACCGCGCACGCGGGAGACATCGACGTCGGCGAGCCGCACCGGTAGCGCCTCGTACACCGGAACGGGGGTGGATCCGGTGGCGAGACCCAGCACGGCGTCCGGGTTGCCGCGGATCAGGCGGGCGATCTCGTCGGCGACGAGCGCGCCGGCGGTCGCCGGATCGGGGACGATCACGATTTCAGCCACGGGCGAGCGCCTCCTCGGGCGCGCCGACGAGCGCGGCGCCGAGCGCCGCGGCCGGGGAGCCGAGCGGAAGCATCTCGACGCGCTCGGAGAGCCGCAGTGAGCGCATGAAGGCCGATGCGTCGGCGCTCGCCGCGAGTTCGGCCGACACGTCCTCGCGCAGTCGCTCCCCGAGAGCCGTGATGCCTCCGCCGAGCACGACCGTGTCGACGTCCGCCGTGAGGACGAGGACGCGGACGGCCGCGGCCACGCCTCGCGCCAGCCCCACCCTCAGCTCGCGGGCCTGCGCGTCGCCGCGATCAGCGGCGTCGAACACGTCGCGCACAGGCAGCGCGCCGGGTCTCCCCCAGCGCTCGGCGATCGCTCCACCGCCGGCGAGCGCCTCGATGCAGCCGTGCTGCCCGCACCGGCAGAGCGGCCCTGCCGGATCGATCGAGATGTGCCCGACCTCGCCGGCCGTTCCACGCGCGCCGCGCCACAGCCCGCCACCGGCGACGATGCCGGCGGCGATGCCGGTGCCGAGGTTGAGGTAGGCCATCGAGCCGGGGGTCGCCGAGAGCGCGAACGCGCCGTACGCCGCGGCCTTCACGTCGTTCTCCACGCTCACGGGCACCGCGAGCAGCGGCGCGAGGGCCTCGGCGAGGTCGAGCTCGTCCACACCGAGGTTGACAGCGTGGACGACGCGGCCCGTGCCCGGCTCGACCTGGCCCGGGATGCCGATCCCGATGCAGCGCATCGGACCGGCGTCCGCGCTCGAGGCGGCGACCTCCGCCTCGAGCGAGCGGACCGCGGCCACGGCGGACCGCACGACGGCCTCGGGGCCCCAGCCGGTCGGGCGACGCACGCGCGCCAGGATGGCGCCGGCGGAGTCAACGGCGACGGCATCCGTCTTCGTGCCCCCGATGTCCAGCCCGACCCTCATCGGCCGACCTCCTCGCGGAGGGCGGCGGTCTCCCGCACGCGCATCAGCCCTTGACCGCCCCGGCCACCAGGCCCCCGGTCATGCGTCCCTGGACGATGAGGAAGAAGATGATGACCGGCAGGGCGATCAGGGTGGAGCCCGCCATCACCGCTCCCCAGTTGACCGAGCCGCCCACCGACGATGACTGGAAGGCGTTGAGCCACGGCATGAGGGTCAGGTTGTAGCCCTTCATCAGCAGCAGCGCCATCGTGAACTCGTTCCACGCCTGGATGAAGGCGAAGATGCCCGTCGCGACGAGCCCCGGGGCCAGGAGCGGGAAGGTGACCTTCCAGAAGGCCTGAGACTTGGTGCACCCGTCGATCATGGCCGCCTCCTCGAGGTCGGCGGGGACCCCCGCGACGAAGCCGCGCAGCGTCCAGATCGTGAAGGGGATCACCGCGGCCAGGTACACGATGCCGAGCCCGAGGAGGGTGTTCATCAGACGCCAGTCGTCGATCATCCCGTAGATCGTGAACATCATGGCCTCGCCCGGGATCATCTGGACCACGAGCACCGAGACGATGAACACGCGGCGGCCCCGGAAGCGGAAGCGGGCGACCGCGACGGAGGCGAGGAACGCGAACAGCAGGGTCGCGATCAGCACGCCGAACGTGACGGTCATCGTGGCGCCCAGCGCGTGGGGGAAATCGGTCTGACCGGGGGCGGCCTCGCGGTTCCACGCGGTCAGGTAGTTGCCGAACGTGAAGTCCAGCGGCAGGAAGCTGGGCGTGCGGCTGATGATCTTGTCGTTCGGGGTGAACGAGAGGTTCACCATCCAGTAGACCGGGAACACCGAGAGCGCGAACACGATCGCCGCGGCGATGTTCAGGAGGGTCCTCGTCGCGACCTTGCGCGGGGAGGGGCGTCGGGCCTGGATCGACCGGCGCCGCGGCGTGCGCGGCTCGCCGCCCTCGCCGAGGACCTCCTCCACGCCGATCGTGCCGAGCTGGGTGCTCGCGTTGATCTGGGTGCTCACAGCTCCTCCTCCTTGAGCGTGCTGCGGACGTACCCCCACGAGAGCGTGAGCAGCAGGATGACCATGACGACGCCGATCGCGGCCGTCGCGCCGAATTCGCCGACGCCCTGCCGGAACAGGTACGTGCCGAGGACGTTCGTCTCGGCGGCGATGCCGCCGCGGCTCTGCAGGGCGTACACCTGCGTGAAGATGCGCAGGTTCCAGATGATCTGCAGGACCAGGACGACCGTGAGAACACTGCGCAGATAAGGGAACACGACGAATCCGAAGCGCTTCAGGCCGGTCGCGCCGTCGAGGGATGCCGCCTCGAGGACTTCGCCCGGCACCTGACCGAGCGCCGCGTACGTGGTGAACGCGACGAACGGGACGGACTGCCAGACGATGATGATCGTCAGCACGAAGAAGAACGACCAGGGGTTGAGCAGCCAGGAGTGATTCGTCCAATCCGACGTACCCGTGACCGCGTTCAAGGCCCAGTTGACGACGCCGTACTGCGTGTCGAAGATCCAGCCCCAGACGACGGTCGCGGTCAGGGGCGGCATCGCCCACGCGAGGAGCAGGCCGACGGAGACCACGATGCGCCAGGCGCGGCCCAGCCGCGTCATCAGAACGGCGACCAGGATGCCGAACAGCATGTTCAGGAACGTGAGGACGACCATGAGGCCGAGGCTGCGCATGAGCACGGCCGGGAAGTCCGATTCGGAGAACAGCGCGATGTAGTTCTCGAACCACACGACGTTCGGGGTCGTGCCGAGCACCTTGTTCTTCACGGTGTAGTCCGTGAAGGACTGGATGACCATGAGGACGGCGGGGTACGCGACCATGACGCCGAGGATGATCAGCGACGGCCCGAGCAGCACCCACGCGCCGCGTGCTTCGCGGCGGGCTCGTACTCGTTCGCGTGAGACGGGCGGACGCCCGGCGGCGGTCGCCTTCGACCGTTCCGCGGTGGCGGTCTCGCTCATGTCGTCTCCTCTCCAGGGAAGATGATGGGCAATCGGCGGATGCCGACGGCGGGCAGGCCGGAGGGGTCCAGGCAGTGCACCTGGACCCCTCCAGGTGTACTACTTGTTGAGGATCGCCTCGATGGCGGTGTCGAGCTCTTCGGCGATCGCCTTCACGTCACCACCCTGCGCGATCTTCACCAGTGCGTCGGGGATGATCTGCGCGGCTTCGACCTCGGCCCACTTCGGGCTCGTCGGGGTGAACTTCGAGTTCGCGAGCGCCTCGGCCTGCGCCTTGGCGATCGGGGTGTCGGGCAGGTACTGCGCCGCCGATTTGATGCCCGGGGTCAGCCCCTGCTCGGCGAGGAGCTTCTGGTAGCCCTCCGAGAGCATGATCTCCAGCGCGGCCTTGGCCTTCTCCGGTGAGTCGGACTTCGTCGCGACGGCGACGTTCGAGCCGCCCGCGAAGATCGGCGCGGTCTCACCGGCCTTCATGCCGGGCAGCGCGAAGGCGCCGAGGTCGGACCCGTACGTGTCGGGGCAGCCCTCCGAGACCTCTTCGCCCGCGGCCTCATCGCCCCAAGGCCAGTCGCCCGTGATGTTGCCGGCCGCCCACGCAGGGCTGGAGAGGAAGCCGACCTCCCCGGCGCAGAAGTCGATGTTGCCGAGACGCTCGTTGCCGTCCACGGGTGCGACCGACGCGTTCAGGTAAACGTCCTGCAGCTGCTCGAGGCCCGCCAGGCTCTCCTTGCTGGAGAACTGCGCGTCCCACGTGTCACCGTCCTGGACGGCGATCTCGCCGCCGTGCGCCCAGACGTAGGGCAGCGCGTTGTACCAGTCCTTGCCCGGCGCGTAGATGCCCGAGACGGTGTCCGTCTTCAGCGCGATGCCCTGGGCGACGTACTCGTCGAGTGTGGTCGGCAGCGTGTCACCGACGATCTGCGGGGTGTAGAAGACGATGCGCCCGCCCGCGTAGTACGGAGCGGCGTAGAGTGCACCGTCGTAGGTGCCGGCATCCACCAGACCCGACAGCAGGTCATCGCCGCCGATCTTGTCCTGGATGTCGGAGATGTCCAGGAACAGCCCCGCGTCGGCGAAGCCGAGCGCCTGGGTGTTGCCCACCTCGACGACGTCGGGCGAGTCGTTGGAGGACAGCGCCGCAGTGTACGTGTCCGAGACGTCCGCCCAGGTCTTCTCCTCGACAGTGAGGGTCCACCCGTCGTTCTCGGACTCGAACGTCTCCTTGAGGTAGTCGCGCGCCGTCTGGGGCGTGTCGGCGCCGACGAGCCACACCGTCAGGTCGCCGGTCGCCGCCTCGCTGGGCGCGCTCCCGCTGCCACCGGCGCAGCCGGCGAGGACGACGGCCGAAGCGCCGACGAGCGCGAGGGCTCCGAGCTTGTGGTTCATGTGTCTTCCTTCGTGTTCTTCTTGGTGTTTCGGTGGGCCGGGTGGCCCATCCGGGGGGTTGCGATCGCCGACCGAGCTCAGGAGACCCCGAGCTGACCGGACAGGACCATGACGGCCGCTCCGCGCAGGACGATGTCCTGGCCTTGCTCCGTCATCCGCACGCGGACGCCGTCGTGGAACTCGGCGAGCGTCCGTGCGCGGAGGGTCTCGACGGTCGCCTGGGCGAGGGGTCCATCGAGAAGTTCAGGGGGGCCGGAGAGCACGATCTCCGAGACGTCCAGCACGCCGACGATCGGCGCGAGGGCGATGCCGAGACGCTCGCCCGCGTCGCGCAGGATGCCCTCGCGGGCGTCGTCGGATGCCGCACCGAGTCGCTCGGTCAGCGCCGGCACGGCGAGCCACGCCTCGAGGCATCCGACTTTTCCGCACACGCACACCGGGCCACCGTCCGTGCCGACCGTGACATGGCCGATCTCGCCCGCGGCGAAGTGCGCACCGCGCATGGGCTGCCCGGAGGCGAGCAGACCCGAGCCGACACCGCGGCCGACCTTGACCAGCAGGACGTCGTCCCCGGCGCCGCCGAAGGTGTACTCGGCGAGGACGGCGGCGTTCGCGTCGTTCGCGACGAGGACGGGCAGTTCCAGGGCGCGGGCGAGCGCGCCCTGGAGGTCGAAGCCGGCCCACCGCAGATTGGGGGCGGTGAGAATCACGCCGTGGTCGTCGATGACTCCGGGGGTGCCGACGCCGACCCCGAGCACCGGGGCGTCCGCGTCGGCGACGAGATCACGGGCGAGCTGGACGACGGCGCCGACGACGGCGCCGTCGGTCGCGATCGGGACCTCGCGGCGCGCGACGATCTCCCCGTCGAAGGTCAGGACCGCCCCGATGAACGAGTCGGCGCCGGACAGGTCGATGCCGACGATGCGGTGGCCGGCGCGGTCGAGGTCGACCAGGATCGCGGGCTTGCCGGGGCCCGAGGCTTCGCGCACTCCCATCTCGGCGACGAAGCCGTCGGCGATGAGCTCGGCGATCAGGTCCGAGATCGTGACGCGCGTGAGTCCGGTCTCGCGGCTGAGGTCGGCACGGCTCATGGCTCCCTGATGGAAGAGCGTCTGCAGCAGGAGCGAGCGGTTGTGCCCGCGCGCATGCTCGGGCAGGACCTTGCCGCCGTGCCGGAGAGCCCGCCCGGCGCCGAAGGCGCGCGCGTTGGCGGCGGGCTGCTGCTCGAGAAGGGACGAGCTGCGGTGCGCTTCCGTGGAGGACATGTTTGTTAGTACACCTTACGAACATTCTCAACGCAAGCCTTCGGGCGAATTTGCTCAGGGTGTTTACAAAACCGTTACCTGCCGAGGTCGCCAAGAATCGCCCTGCCTGCATGGAGCGTGATGCATCCGTTGCCTGGTACGGTTCCGCTCTCCCGTACCATGAGAGAACACGTGTTCACAGCCGGGGGGTGATGGCATGACAGATCTGGTGACCAGACCGGACGCCGATACGGCGCCTGTCGAGGCGTCCGATTCACAGTCGACCGCTCCTCTGGACGGCGGCGGAGAGACTCCCCCGCTCGCATGGGCGCCCGCCGAGCCTGCGCCGCGCAAACGGCGTCTCGGCCTGTGGATCGGCATCCCGGCGGCGATCGCCGCCGTCGCTCTCGTGGCGTCGTCGCTCGTGCTGATCGCGCCCGGAACCACCGTCGCCGGCGTCCCGGTCGGGGGCATGACCCCGGGTGCGGCGGCGGATGCTCTGCAGCAGCGACTCGCGGAGACGACGGTCGTGCTCGCGGGCGCCGACGGTGAGCCCGAGGTCACCGGCGCCGAGCTGGGTGCGAGCCTGGACGCGAAGGCACTCGCCGACCGCGCGTTCGGCGAGCACCCGATGTGGAACGTGACCTCCTGGTTCAGCGATCCGAACAGCGCGTCCGTCTCGATCGACGCCGTGGCGGCGACCGCGGCCCTCAGCGCGGCGGCACCCGAGCTTTTCACCGAACCGACCGACGCGACGATCGCCTTCGACGCGGCGACGGCGAGCTTCGTCGCGACGCCCGCCGTGCCGGGCACCGGCGTCGACGTGGAGAGCGTGCGCCTCGCTCTGCAGAAGGCTCTCGCCGACGGGCAGACGCGTGTCGAGATCGACGCCACCCCGGTGGAGGTTCCGGCCCTGCACACCACCGCGACCGCCGACGAGAGCATCGCGAAGCTCAACGGCATGCTGGACGCGGCGGGCTTCTACGTCGGGGCCGAGCGGACCGTGCCGGTGGATCGCGCCGTGGCCGCCTCGTGGCTGTCGGTCGAACCGATCGACGACGGCACATTCGAGATCACTGCGGACGCCGCGGCGATTCAGCCCGTGGTGGACGAATTGGCGCCGCTGGTGAACCGCGGCGCGGAGGACGGCAAAGTGATCACGGACTCCTCGGGAGACGTGCTGCGCGAGATCGCCCCGGGCATCTCCGGCCGCGAGCTCGGCGACACGTCCTCGGTCGCCTCGGATTTCGCCGCACAGCTCGCGGACGGCAACGCCGCTTTCGCCCTGCCGGTGACCGAAGTCGCGCCCGTCATCACGACACTCGCCCGCCGCATCGACGTCAACCTCAGCGAGCAGCGCGCCTACCTGTACGAGAACAATCAGGTCGTGCAGTCCTGGTACATCTCCTCCGGCGCCGAGGGTTTCAGCTCCAGCACCGGGAACTTCCGCATCCGGGCGAAGCTCGAGTCGCAGAACATGGGCAATCGCGATCTGACGAAGGCCCCGTACTACTTCACGCCCGACGTGCCGTGGGTCATGTACTACAACGGCGACGAGGCTCTGCACGGCGCGTACTGGCACAACAATTTCGGCAATGTGATGAGCCACGGCTGCATCAACATGCCGGTGGATGCCGCCGCCTACGTCTTCGAGTGGGCACCGATGGGCACCGAGGTCTCCGTCCACTACTGAGCGGACGACACCGCGCCGATCAGACGCGTGCGCCGAGGAACGCCGCCTGGGCGAGCCACTGATACGTCGTGCCGCCCTCGTGCTCGTTGAACGGATACACCTCGATCTGCTTCTCGCCCGCATATCGGTTGTAGGTCGCGTACACGGTCGACGGCGGGCAGATCGGGTCCAGGAGTCCCACCGAGAACAGACCGGGCGCCGTCGCGCGCGTGGCGAAGTTCGCCCCGTCGAAGTACGAAAGCGTCTCGAACACGCGCCGCTCCGCGCCGCGGTGGATGGACAGGTACCGGACGATCTCCTGGTACGGATCGCGATCGGTCAGTCCGACGGCGCGCTCGAAGTGGCACAGGAACGGCACGTCCGGCATCGCGGCGACGAGGCCGTCGCTGAGCCCGGCGGCCGCGAGGGTGATGCCGCCGCCCTGGCTGCCTCCGCAGACCGCCACGCGGTCGGCATCCACCCGCTCGAGAGTGCGGACGGCGTCGATCGCGCGCACCGCGTCGGTGTAGACGCGGCGGTAGTAGTAGTCGGCGGGGCTCTCGATGCCGCGGGTCATGAAGCCGCTGAAGGACGGACCGGTGCCGTGCGGGTCGGGGGTGTCGCCACCGGTCCCCCAGGCGGAGCCCTGCCCGCGAGTGTCCATGAAGAGGTGCGCATAGCCGGACGAAACCCAGCCGAGCCGCTCGACCGGCAGCCCTCGGCCTCCGCCGTAGCCGTTGAACTCGACGACCGTCGGGAGGGGTCCCGCAGAGCCCGCAGGAAGCAGCAGCCATGCCTTGATCGGGTCTCCACCGAACCCCGGGAAGGTGACATCGAAGACGTCGGCGCTCGTGAGCGGCGTCGCAACGGGCTCGACCCGGACCGGCTCGTCGTGCGCGCGCGCGTCGGCGAGCGTCTCGCGCCAGAAGTCGTCGAAATCCGCGGGCTCGGAGATCTCGGGCGCGTAGGTCTCGAGCTCGGCCGGGGAAAGGTCGAAACGGGGCATGGGACTCCTCAGGGTGACGGTGCGGGCAGTGGACGCTCACCGCTGCCGCGTTCGATGATCCAGGTGGGCAACTGCAGCTGCCGGGTGAACCCGGACGGATCTCCGATGCGATCGATCGCGGCCAGCGCCGCCTGACGCCCGAGCTCGTAAGGGTCGTAGCTGATGACGCTCACCCCGATGACGTCGGCGGTGTCGAAGTCGTCGAAGCCGATCAGGGCGATGCGGGCGCCGGGATCCTGATCGCGCAGCACCCGCAGGGCGCCGATCGTCATTCGGTTGTTTCCCGTGATGACCGCGGTCGGCGCCGACTCGCGCGCGAGCAGTTCGCCGACGACCCGCTCGGGCGGAATCGACAGGTCGTCTTCGAGGCGCTCCCACGGCGAGCTGTCGTGGATTCCGTACACGGCGAGCGCGTCACGATAACCGCGCAGGCGCTCGGACTGGCTGTAGACGGATGCCGGATTGCAGACGTAGCCGATCCGGCGGTGCCCGCGCTCGAGGAGGCGGGTCGTGGCCTCGAACACGCCTCGGTGGTTCTCCAGCACGATCGAGTCGGCCACGAGGTTGCGGGCCGGACGGTCGATCGCGATCACGGGCGTACCCAGCTGCCGTTCCCCTTCGAGGTAGGACTGGTCTTCGGCCACCGGAATGAGCAGCAGCGCACCGATCCGCTGCGCGAGGAGCGCATCGGCGACACGCTCCTCGCCCTCAGGGGTGTCGTCGGTCGTCGCGACGACGAGCGCGTGACCGTGGGCCGCCAGCTCCTTCTCGATGCCGGCGGCGACCTTGTAGTAGAACGGGTTGCCGAGCTCGCCCATGATGAACCCGATCGTGTTCGTCCCGCCGCCGCGGCGCAGACCGCGAGCGAGCGAATTGGGTCGGAAGCGCAGTCGCTTGGCCGCCGCGAGCACGCGCTCGACGGTGTCCGGAGCGACGAGCTCGCGGGACGCGAAGACACGCGAAACGGTCTTCGAGCTGACGCCGGCGAGCCGTGCGACGTCCTCGAGCGTCGCCCGCTGCTGCACCGTCACCTGCTGACCCTCCGTCGGATGAGCGTCAGCCTAGCACCGCCAGGGGCCGATGACCACGATGGACATTCCACGGACATTCATGCGAGTGCTGATCGCCCGACCATTGATTAATACCTGATCAGAGGCTGTTTATTGACCAGGAATGCGGAAAGGACAAGGAAAGACAACGCTGACATTGGGTGCTTGTGAAGCAAGTGACGATGTGCCTAGGGTGGCCCCGCGACCAACTCCGCGCGACGACGCCGCGGCACCCGCACCTTCAGTTCACAGCTGAACCTGACAAGGAGAGATCACATGGCCATCAAGAAACTGGCGGGCTTCGCACTGCTCGCCGTCACCGCCGTCGCGGTGAGCGCGTGCGCGGGCGGATCCGGCGCGAGCGATGCCGACAACACGATCGACGGCGAGGTCAAGGGCGACGTCGTCTTCGTGACCTGGCGCACCGATCTCGTCCAGGACGGCACGTTCGACAAGTACGCCGAGGAGTTCCACGCGAAGTACCCCGACGCGAACGTCACGTTCGAGGGCATCACCGACTACGAGGGCGAGCTGAAGACGCGCTTGTCGACGAAGAACTACGGCGATGTGCTCGGCATCCCGAACAGCGTGCAGCCCGACCAGTTCGCCGATTTCTTCGAGCCGCTGGGCAAGACGGCCGACCTTCAGGCGGACTACCGCTTCCTCGCGGCGAAGAGCTACGAGGACACGCAGTACGGCCTGGCCCTCGGCGGGAACGCGAACGGCATCGTCTACAACACCGCGGTCTTCGAGGAGGCCGGTGTCGCCACTCCCCCGACCACGGAGGAAGAGTGGCTCGCGGCGATGAAGAAGGTCCAGGACAACACCGACGCGATCCCGCTCTACACGAACTACAAGGACGGCTGGCCGCTGAGCCAGTGGTCCGGCAACATCGGCGCCGTCACGGGCGATCCCGACGCCATGAACGCGATGGCCACGGAGGACGCGCCGTGGACCGATGGCGAGGACATCTTCGCGATCGACTCCCTGATCTACGACACCGTCGAGGCCGGCTACACCGAGGCCGATCCGCTCACCACGAACTGGGAGCAGTCCAAGGTCGACTTCGCGACCGGGAAGATCGCCACGATGGCGCTCGGCTCGTGGGCCATCTCGCAGCTGCAGGCCGCGGCGTCCGACAACGGCGAGGACCCCTCGGTCGTCGGCTACATGACCTTCCCCGCGGTCGCGGACGGCACGCAGTTCGCGATGGTCGGCGGCGACTACAACCTCGGCATCAACAAGAACTCCTCGGTCAAGGCGGCCGCGAAGGCCTGGATCGACTTCCTGATCGAGGACTCCGGCTTCACGCAGGACCAGGGCATGGTCTCCTCCCTGCTGGCCGAGCCGCTTCCGGAGAACCTCACCGGTCTCTCGGATGCCGGCGTCGAGCTCATCGAGCTGAACGCCGCGCCGACCGGCCAGGAGGCGCTGTTCACGAACATCGCCGACACCGCGCAGATCGACGTGTGGGGCAACCTCTACCGCCAGAAGCTCATCGACATCGCCCGCGGCGCCGCGGACGGCGACAAGCAGTCGTACTTCGACGAGCTGAACACCCGCTGGGCCGAAGCCCGCGCCGAGGTGGGCTGACCCCCGACACCGTCGCACCGGCCGGGGCGCGCAGCGTCCCGGCCGGTACCCGTCGAACGGACGCACCATGTCTTTCTCCACCGCCGGCCCCACCGGCACCGGGGCCCCCGGCCCCCTCGTCACCGTCACCCCCGACGAACTCGACCTCGACGAGATCACCGACTCCGATCGCCCCCGTCGCCGCCGGCGTCGCAAGCGCACGGCGGGCGCCGCCGGTGCCCCCGCCGGGCGTGGATTCCTCGGCCAGCTGACCCCATACCTCTTCATCGCGGCCGCGGTCGGGCTCCTGCTCCTGCTGACGTACCTCCCGGCCGCGAACATGCTCTGGTATTCCGTCACCGACTGGGACGGACTGGATCTCGACAAGAACTTCATCGGACTCGAGAACTACACGGACGTCTTCACGAACCCGCAGATCTTCGGGGTCTTCTTCGTCTCGCTGTACTACTTCGCGGGCGCCTTCGTGCAGATGGCGATCGCCCTGTACTTCGCCGCCCTGTTGTCCAGCTCGACCCGTTTCTCCAACTTCTTCCGCGGTGTGCTGTTCTTCCCGTACCTGATCAACGGCGTCGCGATCGGGTTCGTCTTCCTCTACCTCTTCCAGCCCGGCGGGTCGCTGGACACCGTGCTGAGCTGGTTCGGTCTCACTGACCCGCCGCAGTGGCTCGGCGATCCGAACATCGCCAATTTCTCGCTCGCCGGAACGAGCGTGTGGCGGTACACCGGCATGAACTTCGTGCTGTTCCTCGGCGCGATGCAGTCCATCCCGTCCGAGTTCTACGAAGCGGCCGAGATCGACGGAGCGAGCAAGTGGCAGCAGTTCTGGGCGCTGACCTTCCCCGGCATCCGCCGCATCATCGGACTGACGTTCATCCTCGCCGTCGCGGGCAGTCTGTCGGTGTTCGAGATCCCCTTCATCATGACCGGCGGCGCCAACGGCACCTCCACATTCGTGATCCAGACCCTGCAGACCGCGTTCAACTTCCGCCAGGTGGGGCTCGCTTCCGCGATGGCCGTCGTGCTCCTGCTCATCGTCCTGCTGGTCACCTGGGTCCAGCGCAAACTCTTCCCCGACGAGAAGGTCGACCTGTCATGACCGCCGTGCACACGCCGCCCGACACCCGGAGCGGATTCACCCTCGGACCGCCGCGCCGCCGCCGCGATGCCAGCGATGCGGTCATTGCGACCCGTCGCGTTGCGGGGACCACGACGAAGTACGTCTCCCTCGTGATCGGCGTCCTGTTCACGCTCATCCCGCTGAGCGTCGTGTTCATCGCGAGCTTCAAGACGCCGCAGGAGTTCGGGCAGACCGGGCCCTTCGCGCCCCCGTCGAACTGGTTCAACCTCGAGAACTACGTGACCGCCTTCGAGAAGGGCGGCATGGTCGAGGGATTCATCAACACCACGATCGTGCTGGTGTTCTCCCTCGTCGGCACGATCGCGATCGGCACGATGGCCGCATACGCGCTGGATCGCTTCTCGTTCCGCGGCAAGAAGCTCGTCGTCGCGCTGTTCCTGATCGCCACGCTCATCCCCGGGGTCACGAGCCAGGTGGCGACGTTCCAGATCATCAACGGACTGGGGCTCTACGACAACATGGCGGCCCTCGTGCTGCTGTTCATGGGCACCGACATCATCTCGATCTACATCTTCATCCAGTTCATGCAGTCCATCCCGGTCTCCCTCGACGAGGCCGCGATGATCGACGGCGCGAACCGGTGGACGATCTACTGGCGGGTCATCCTGCCGCTGCTCAAGCCCGCGATCGCGACGGTCGTCATCATCAAGGGAATCGCCATCTACAACGAGTTCTACATGCCCTTCCTCTATCTGCCTTCGCACGAGATGATCTCCACATCGCTGTTCCGCTTCAAGGGACCCTTCGGTGCGCACTGGGAGATCATCGCGGCGGGCACGATCCTGGTGATCATCCCCACGCTCGTCGCGTTCGTCGCGCTGCAGCGCTTCATCTACCGGGGCCTGACCGCGGGAGCCGTCAAGTGACCCGGGCACGTGCGCTGCACGACGGGTGGACCCTGCACGCCGCCGGCGGCCCCGTGCCCGGCGGCCTCGAGATCGACGGGGTTCCCGCGCAGGTCCCGGGATGCGTGCACACCGACCTGCTGACGGCCGGCCTGATCCCCGATCCGTACCACGGCGTGAACGAGGCGCTCCTGGCGTGGATCGGCCTCGTGGACTGGACCTACCGCGCGACGTTCGCCTGGGCGCCCGATGGCGAACAGCGGCATGACCTCGTCTTCGACGGCGTCGACACCGTGGCCACGATCATCCTGAACGGCCAGGTGCTCGGCGAGGTGGCGAACCAGCACCGCTCCTACCGGTACGACGTGCGGACCGTCCTGCGCGAGGGCGCGAACGAACTCGAGGTGCGCTTCCGCGCCCCCGTCCCGTACGCAAACGCCGAGTCGCTGCGCCTGGGCGCTCGCCCGCGGCCCTACCCCCTCCCCTACGAGGCGATCCGCAAATCGGCCTGCAACTTCGGCTGGGACTGGGGCATCGCGACGTTCACGAGCGGGCTGTGGCGCGGAGTGCGACTCGAGTCGTGGTCCGTCGCGCGGCTCGCCGAGGTGCGCGTGAGCGCTGCACCCGAGGGCGACGGCGGACGCGTCACCGTCGACGCCCGCCTCGAACGCGCAGCGGATGCCGCCCTCTCGGTCGCCGTGTCGGCCGCAGGCGCCGAGGCGGCGGCATCCGTCGACGGCGACAGCGTGCAGGTCGTGCTCGACCTCGCGGACGTGGAGCGCTGGTGGCCGGTGGGATACGGCGCGCAGCCGCTCACCGACATCACGGTGACCCTGTCCGGCGGCGACGGCGAACTCGACCGCAGCGACAAGCGGGTCGGCTTCCGCACCGTCCGGTGGGACACGACGCCCGACGAGACGGGCACGCCCTTCACGCTCGTCGTCAACGACGTCCCGGTGTTCGTGAAGGGCGCGAACTGGATCCCGGACGACGCCCTCCCGGTGCGCGTGGACCGCGCGCGCTACGAGCGGCGCCTGCGTCAGGCGGTCGATGCGAACCTCAACCTCATCCGGGTGTGGGGCGGCGGCATCTACGAGTCCGACGACTTCTACGAGCTGTGCGACGAGCTCGGCCTGCTCGCGTGGCAGGACTTCCTGTTCGCGTGCGCGGCCTATCCCGAGGAGAAGCCCCTCCGCTCGGAGATCGCAGCGGAGGCCGGGGAGAACATCGTGCGGCTGGCCGCGCACCCCTCCCTCGTGCTCCTCACGGGCAACAACGAGAACCTGTGGGGCTTCGAGGACTGGGGATGGAAGGCGCGCCTGGACGGGCGGACGTGGGGCGCGTACTACTACTACGAGCTCTTCCCCGCGCTGATCACCGAGCTCGCCCCGCACGTGCCGTACGCGCCGGGCAGCCCGTTCAGCCCCGGCGGCGAGCACCCGAACGATGAGCAGCACGGGTCGATGCACCTGTGGGAGCAGTGGAACCGGCAGGACTGGATCACCTATCGCGACCACACCCCGCGCTTCGTCGCGGAGTTCGGCTGGCAGGGTCCGCCCACGTGGTCGACGCTCACCTCGTCGCTGGACGACGACCCGCTCACCCCCGAGTCGCCGGGCATGATCGTGCATCAGAAGGCCATGGAGGGCAACGTCAAGCTCACGAACGGCCTCCTCCCCCACTATCGCGTCCCCGACGACATGGAGACGTGGCACTGGGCGATGCAGCTGAATCAGGCGAACGCCGTATCGGCGGCGCTGGACCACTTCCGCACCCATGCCCCGCACACGATGGGGGCGATCGTCTGGCAGCTGAACGACTGCTGGCCGGTCACCTCGTGGGCCGCCATCGACGGCGAAGAGCGGCCGAAGCCGCTCTTCTACGCACTGCGGAATGCGTTCGCGCCGCGGAGCGTCGTGATCCAGCCGCGGGATGCCGGGCTCGCCGTGATCGTCACGAACGAACGGCCCGACGCCTGGTCCGGTGAGGTGCGGATCGCCCGCCGCTCCTACGCCGGGGACGTGCTCGCCGAGAGCCTGATCGCGGTGGACGTGGCCGCGCGCGGACGCGTCGAGGTTCCGGTACCGGCGGATACCGCCGCCCCCGGCGACACGACGTCCGAGCTGGTCACCGCCGAGCTCGACGGCGTTCGCGGGGTGTGGTTCTTCGGCGAGCCGCGCGATTCCGCCCTCGAGGCTCCCCGTGTGTCCGTCGAGGTCCGCGAGCATCCGGAGGGAGCGGAGATCACCCTGACCGCCGGCAACCTGGTGCGCGACCTCACGCTGCTGGTCGACAAGGTCGCGCCGGACGCCGTCGCGGCAGAGGGACTCGTCACGCTCCTCCCGGGCGAGCAGACCACGATCCTCGTCCGGGGCCTGCACCCTCAGCAGGCGCCCGCCGTGTCCCACCCGAGCGTCCTGCGCTCCGCCAACCAGCTGGTGGTGCGATGACGACGCTGATCGAACGTCTCGGCGAGCCCGTCTGCGGCATGACGTGGGGCTGGGTCGGCACGCGCGGGACGTGGGCGACGCCGGCGGCTTCGGACTCGATGGCCCGCATGGCCGAGCACGCGGTCACGTGGACGGCGATCGCGTACGCGGCCGAACAGGCGACTGCGTTCTCGACCGACATCCCGTTCGACCGGGAGCCGACCGTGACCGACGACGAGATCGTCTGGGCGATCCGCCAGGCCAAGAGCCTGGGCATGAAGGTCGTGCTCAAGCCCGTCGTGAACTGCGCGGACGGCACGTGGCGCGCGCACATCGGCTTCTTCGACTGGGACGTTCCGAACGAGCCGAGCTGGTCGGACTGGTTCGCCTCGTATCGGACGTTCATCCTGCACGCGGGACGCCTCGCACAGGCCGAAGGATGCGAAATGCTCTGCATCGGGTGCGAGATGGTGCGCGCCGACAGCCAGGAGGCGCACTGGCGCAGGCTCATCGCGGACGTGCGCGAGGTCTACGACGGGCTCGTGACCTACAACTGCGACAAGTACCAGGAGGATCACGTCACCTGGTGGGACGCCGTGGACGTGATCTCCTCGAGCGGCTACTACCCGATCACGAAGTGGAAGCAGCAGCTGGACCGGATCGAGCGCGTGGTCGCGGCATCCGCGAAGCCGTTCTTCTTCATGGAGGCCGGGTGCCCCAGCCGGACCGGATCGCCCGATCTGCCGAACGACTGGGCGTTGCCCGGAGAGCCGTCGGGCGCGGAGCAGCTGCGCTACTACGAGGCGATGCTGCAGGCGTGTCGTGCCCGGCCCTGGGTCGGCGGACTCATGCTCTGGGACTGGCCGGCGGATCTGTACGACGCCGCCGATGCGGCGGAGAATGACGACTACTGCCCGTACGGCAAGCCCGCAGGCGACTATCTCCGCGGCGCGTACACCGCGTGGGCCGAGGAGACGAAGCGATGAGCACCAGCGAGCCGGTCGTCCTGGCGATCGACGCCGGACAGACGGCGATCAAGGTGCGGGTCGAACGGCCGGCGACGGCGCCGGTGGACCGGCTGTTCCCGGGCATCCGCACGCACGAGCCGCTGCTGCCGCAGCTCGCCGACGTCGCGCGGGCGGTCGCCGCGGAGCAGCACCTCACCGTCGACGTCGTCACGGCCGGCGTCTCCGGGCTGACGCGGCACGAGTCCGACGCCTCGGGCCTGCACCGCATGCTCGGACTCCCTGCGGACGTGCGGCGGGTCATCCTCGCGCACGACTCGGTCACGTCGTTCCTCGGGGCCCTCGGCGAGGGGACGGGAGCCGTCGTCGCCGCGGGCACCGGCGTCGTCACGCTCGGCGTCGGGCGCACGCGGGTGGCGCGCGTCGACGGCTGGGGGAACATCATGGGCGATGCCGGCAGCGGGTACTGGATCGGCCGCGAGGCGCTGGACGCCGTCATGCGCGCGCACGACGGCCGCGGCGAGCGCACGGCGCTGACGGGACTCGTGACGCAGCAATGGCCCGACCTGGAGAGCGCCTACATCGAACTGCAGGCGGCGGAGGACCGGGTCTTCATCGTGGCGTCGCTTGCGCGCGGCGTGGCGGAGCTCGCCGCGAACGACGCGGTCGCCGCGCAGATCTGCCTCCGCGCCGCTCGCGAGCTGTCGGTCTCGGCGACATCGGCCCTCCGACGCGTGGCCGAAGCCGACGATGTCGACCCGCCCGCGGTGTGCGCGATCGGAGGCGTCTTCCGTGCGGACGTGATCCGCGAGCGCTTCGGCGAACTCGTGCGCGAGGCGTTCCCGACGGTGCGTCTGGAACCGAGCCACGGCTCGGGTATCGACGGCGCTGCGGCGCTCGCCCATCTGAGCCCGTCGCACGCGCTGCTGTCGTACGTGTCGACGTCCGGCTAGGGGCCAGGCCCGATGCGAGAGGGCGACGGATGCCGCGGCATCCGTCGCCCTCCCGCGTCAGGTGTCGGTCAGCTCAGTGCGTCGATGATCCCGTTGAGCGTCTGCGACGGGCGCATGACCGTCTCGACGAGCTTCTCGTCGGGGTGGTAGTACCCGCCGATCTCGACCTTCGAACCCTGCACCGCGACGAGCTCGTCGACGATCTGCTGCTCCTTCGCGGCGAGCTCCGCCGCCACCGGCGCGAAGGCCGCAGCGAGCTCCGCGTCGGCCTTCTGCGCCGCGAGCTCCTGCGCCCAGTACAGGGCCAGGTAGAAGTGGCTGCCGCGGTTGTCGATCGTGCCGAGCGCACGGCCCGGCGACTTGTCGTTCTCCAGGAACGTTCCGGTGGCGGCATCCAGTGTGTCCGCGAGAACCTGCGCCTTGGCGTTGCCGGTGTACTGCGCGAGGTGCTCGAGCGACGCGGCGAGCGCGAAGAACTCGCCGAGCGAGTCCCAGCGCAGGTAGTCCTCCTCGAGCAGCTGCTGCACGTGCTTGGGAGCGGAGCCACCCGCACCGGTCTCGAACAGTCCCCCGCCGGCCAGGAGCGGCACGATGCTCAGCATCTTCGCGCTCGTGCCGACCTCGAGGATCGGGAACAGGTCGGTGAGGTAGTCGCGCAGCACATTGCCGGTGACCGAGATCGTGTCCAGCCCGTGGCGCATGCGCGCCAGCGTGTAGCGCGTCGCCTCCTCGGGGCTCAGGATCGTGATCTGGATGCCGGACGTGTCCAGCAGCGCGAGACCCTGGTGCACCTTCGCGATGAGTTGCGCGTCGTGCGAGCGGTTCACGTCGAGCCAGAACACGGCGGGCGCACCGGTCGCGCGGGCACGCGTGACGGCGAGCTTGACCCAGTCCATGACCGCGATGTGCTTCGTCTGCGTGGCACGCCAGATGTCGCCCGTGTTCACCTCGTGCTCGATGAGCACCTCACCCGCGGAGTCGACGATCTGCACCGTGCCGGGCGCGGCGATCTCGAACGTCTTGTCGTGGCTGCCGTACTCCTCGGCCGCCTGCGCCATGAGACCGACGTTGGGCACGGTGCCGATCGTGGTCGGGTCCAGCGGTCCGTTCGCGATCACGTCATCGATCGTGGCCTGGTAGACGCTCGCGTACGACGAGTCCGGGATCACCGCGAGGGTGTCGTCTTCTCCCCCGTCGACGCCCCACAGCTTGCCGCCGTTGCGCACGAGCGCGGGCATCGACGCGTCGACGATGACGTCGGAGGGCACGTGCAGGTTCGTGATGCCCTTATCGGAGTTGGTGTAGGAAAGGCGCGGGCCGCGCTCGAGGTCGGCCGTGATCGCCGCGGCGATCTTGTCACCGCCTTCGACCCCGCCCAGGCCGGCGAGGATCGAGCCGAGGCCGTTGTTGGGCGTGAGCCCCGCCTCGGCGATGATGTCGCCGTACGTGTCGAACACGTCGGCGAAATAGGCCTTCACGACGTGGCCGAAGATGATCGGGTCGCTGACCTTCATCATCGTGGCCTTCAGGTGCACCGAGTACAGCACGTCCTCGGCCTTCGCCTGGGCGAGGGTGTCGGCGAGGAACGCGTCGAGGGCGGATGCGGAGAGGAACGTCGCGTCGATGATCTCGCGCGGAAGGACCTTGAGGTTGTCCTTGAGGACCGTGACGGTGCCGTCCTCCCCGATGTGGCGGACGGTCAGCACGTCGTCGTGGGCGGCGACCCAGGACTTCTCGTTCGACTTGAAGTCGTCGTGGCCCATCGTCGCGACGCGCGTCTTCGATCCGGCAGGGAACGGCTTGTTGCGGTGCGGGTGCTTGCGGGCGTAGTTCTTGACCGACAGAGGTGCGCGCCGGTCGCTGTTGCCTTCGCGCAGAACGGGGTTCACGGCCGATCCCTTGATGCGGTCGTACCGCGCGCGGACGTCCTTCTCCTCGATCGACTGCGGGTCGTCCGGGTAGTCGGGGATGTCGAAGCCCTGCGCCTGCAGCTCGGCGATCGCGCCCTTCAGCTGCGGGATGGATGCGGAGATGTTCGGAAGCTTGATGATGTTTGCCTCGGGCAGCGTCGCGAGACCGCCGAGCTCGGCGAGCGCGTCGCCCACCTGCTGCTCGGGCGTGAGGTTCTGCGGGAACGCCGCGAGGATGCGGCCCGCGAGGGAGATGTCGCGGGTCTCGACGTGCACTCCGGCCTGACCGGTCACGGCCTTCACGATCGGGAGGAACGACGCCGTCGCCAGAGCCGGTGCCTCGTCGGTGTAGGTGTAGATGATGGTCGAGTCAGTCACCGGTTTTGTCTCCGTTCGAGTGGTCTTTCCAGCCTATCGCAACGGGCAAAGTATCTTGACATCGAGATATCTCGCTCCATGAACACCGCGTTACAGAGGGACGCGCACCGTGACGCGCGTCGGGTTTGCCGACTACCCTGTGCCTATGGCTGAGCTGCGACTCGAGGAACTGTCCGCATCGACGATCGTCGCCGTCAACACACTGGGTCTCAAGCCCGGACAGGAGCAGTTCCTGGCCCCGGTCAGTTACGGCGTGGCCGCCACCGTCGTCAACCCGCAGACGACCTGGCAGCGCGTCGTCCTCGACGGGGACGAGGTCGTCGGCTTCGTCAGCGCCAACTTCGACCCCGAGGCGCACGAGCCGCACTTCCGCTCCGTCCTGTGGCGCATCAACGTCGACGCGGACGACCAGGGCCGCGGTGTCGGCCGGTACGCGGTCGAGCAGCTGATCGAAGAGGCCCGCCGGCGCGGCATGGACCACGTCGATGTCATCTACGAGGCGGGCGAGGGCGGCCCGGAGGCGTTCTTCACGCGCGTCGGTTTCACTCCGAGCGGGGAGACCGAGTACGGCGAGGTCATCGCCGAGGTCCGGATCTAGGCTCCCGCCCGCCGGCTCGCGGCCGGCATCCGCTCTTCCCCTCTCCCCACGAGATGGTGGGTCTTTCGCCGAGGTGGTGGGTCTTTCACCGAGATGGTGGGTCTTTCACCGAGATGGTGGGCACCATCTCGGCGGAGAACCCACCATCTCGGTGGACAACCCACAATCTCGGTGGAGAACCCACCATCTCGGCGGGGAGGCGGAGAGGCGGAGCGGCGGGTCAGACCAGGGACTCCCGCCACGCGGCGTGCAGACGCGCGAAGCGCCCGTCGCCGCCGATGAGGGCATCCGGAGCGTCATCCTCGATGATCTCGCCGTGTTCCATCACGAGCACCCGGTCCGCGATCGCGACCGTCGACAGCCGGTGCGCGATGATGATGGCGGTGCGGTCGGCGAGCAGGGTCTGCAGCGCATCCTGGATCATCCGCTCGCTGGGCATGTCCAGCGATGCCGTCGCCTCATCGAGGATCAGCACCGCCGGGTCCGCGAGGAAGGCCCGGGCGAACGAGATCAGCTGACGCTGGCCCGCCGAGACCCGGCCGCCGCGCTTGTTCACGTCGGTGCTGTATCCGTCCGGCAGCGCCTCGATGAACGCGTCCGCCCCGACCGCCCGCGCCGCGGCACGGATCTCGTCGAGCGTCGCGTCGGGCTTGCCGAGCGCGATGTTGTCGGCGACCGTTCCGCTGAAGAGGTAGGCCTCCTGCGTGACCATGACGATCGCGCGGCGCAGGTCCTTCGGGTGGAGGGAGCGCAGATCCACGCTGTCCAGCGTGATGCGTCCGCTCGTCGGGTCGTAGAACCGCGACACGAGCTTCGCGAGCGTCGACTTGCCCGCACCCGTCGTCCCGACGAGCGCGACGGTCTGGCCCGCCGGCAGGTCGAGCGAGAAGTCCGGGAGGATCGTGCGCCCGCTGCTGTACGCGAACTCGACGTCTTCGAACCGCAGGTGTCCGCGCGCCTTCCACAGATCCACGGGCTTGACCGGGTCGGGAACCGTCGGCTCCTCCTCCAGCACACCCGAGACCTTCTCCAGCGCCGCCGTGGCGGACTGGTAGGAGTTCAGGAAGAACGCCACCTCCTGGAGCGGCGCGAAGAAGTTCCGCACGTACAGCACCGCCGCGATGAGCGTTCCGATGAGCATCGAGCCGTCCACGACGCGGATGCCGCCCCACAGCAGCACGATCGCGACGGTGACCGAAGCCACGGCCATGAGCCCCGGCTCGAAGGTGCCGAACAGGCGGATCGAGCGGATGTTCACGTCGCGGTAGTCGCTCGCGAGACCGCCGAACTCGTCGTCGTTGCGCTCCTCCTTGCGGAAGGCCTTGACCGCGCGGATGCCCGTCATGGTTTCGACGAACTTCACGATCACCTTCGCGCTGATCACACGCGACTCGCGGTACACGACCTGCGAGCGCAGGTAGAACCACCGCATCAGCAGGTACAGCGGCAATCCCATGACCACGAGGATCACGCCGGACTGCCAGTCCAGCAGCAGCAGCGCGATCAGCGTGAACCCGCCGTACAGGATGCCGGAGACGAGCTCGTTCAGCCCGCCGTCCAGAAGCTCGCGGATCGTGTCGAGGTCGCTCGTCTGCCGCGAGATGATGCGCCCGGACGTGTACGACTCGTGGAATTCCAGGCTCAGCCGTTGCGTGTGCAGGAAGATCCGCTTGCGCAGATCCAGCATGATCGCCTGCGTGAGGCGCGCCGCGACGACGACGTACCAGCCGATGAGCCCGGCGCCGCCGATCGCGGTCAGGACATAGACGGCGACGACGCCGATGGTCGGCATCCAGTTCATCTGATCCACCACGGCCGGAAGCGCCGTGTTGATCCCGTACGCGATGAGCGCGGGACCCGCCACGCGCAGCGCGGTGGAGACGATCAGCACGACCGCCGCGAGCACGAGCTGCCAGCGCAGCGGCGCGACGAGCGATCCGAGCAGGCGCAGAGAGCGACGACGGATGCTGCGACTCTCGGCGCGCGTGTAGTCGGAGCGGTCCTCACCGCTGGTTCCTTCGACGGTGGCCGTGGTCATCGCTTCACCTCCTGTTCGCGGTTCTCGAGCATTCGCCCGGGGCCCTGGGTCTGCGCTTCGCGCTCGGCGTCTTCCAGACTCGAGATCACGTGGCGGTAGTGCTCGCTCGTGCGCAGGAGCTCCGAGTGCGTGCCGACCGCCGTGATCCGCCCCCCTTCGAGGAGTGCGACACGGTCGGCGAGGGTCACGGTCGAGGGGCGGTGGGCGACCACGAGCGCGGTCGTCGCGTGCAGCACTTCGCGCAGCGCGTCCTCCACGAGGGCCTCCGTGTCGACGTCGAGGGCGGAGAGCGGGTCATCGAGGACGAGCACCGCCGGCCTCGCGGCGACAGCCCGCGCGAGCGCGAGGCGCTGGCGCTGTCCACCCGAGAGCGACAGCCCCTCCTCGCCGATCACCGTGTCGACGCCCTTCGGCAGATCGTCGACGAAGTGCGCCTGGGCGACCTGCAGCGCCTCGCGGAGAACCTCTTCGGCCTCCGCGCTGCCGGGCTCGAGATCCTCCCGGCCGAGCAGCACGTTCTCACGCACGGTCTGCGAGAACAGCGTGGCGTCCTCGAACGCCATGCCGACATGGGTGCGCAGCTCCTTCAGGGTGAGGTCGCGGACGTCGACACCGTCCAGGGTCACGCGGCCGCCGGTCACGTCGTACAGGCGCGAGGGCAGGGTCGTGAGCGTGGTCTTGCCGGATCCGGTGAGACCTACCAGCGCCATGGTCTCCCCCGGACGCAGGACGAGGTCGATGCCGTCGAGCATGTCGCGCTCGGTGGGAGCGGCATCCTGATAGCGGAAATGCACGCCCTCGAACGCGAGTTCGCCCCGGGGGCTCGCGATCCGGACCGGCCGGTCGGGATCGGTGATCGTGTTCTCCTCATCGAAGACCTCGAAGATGCGGTCGGTCGCGGTGCGCGCGTCGAGCATGAAGGAGAAGAGGAACCCGATCGACTCCATCGGCCAGCGCAGCACGGTCGCCATCGCGAAGAACGCGATGAGCTCGGCGACCTGCAGCTGGCCGAGCTGGACGAGGTAGATGCCGGCACCGAGGCAGAGCGCGAACGCGAGGTCGGGCAGCAGCACGAGCCAGAACCAGATCACGCCGATCGCGCGCGCCTTGCGCAACTCGGTCTGACGCAGCGTCTCGGCCTGCTGGGTGAACTTGTGGAGCGCGTGCTTGCCGCGTCCGAACGCCTTGAGGACACGGATGCCGTGCACGCTCTCCTCGACCGACGTGGCGAGATCGCCCGCCTGGTCCTGGCTCTGGCGCGCGAGGGTGCCGTAGGTCTTCTCGAACCGGTACCCGGTGTACCAGAGGGGCAGCGAGCAGATCAGGAAGATCGTGCCGAGCAGCCAGTGCCAGCGGAACAGCAGCACCGTGCCGACGGCGATCGTGAGCACGTTGACGACCAGGAGCACGAGACCGAACGCCATCCAGCGCCGGAGCATGCTGATGTCCTGCATCATGCGGCTGAGGAGCTGACCGGACTGCCAGCGGTCGTGGAACGCCACCGGCAGACGCTGCAGACGCGAGTAGAAGCCCTTGCGCAGGTCGAATTCGACCTGCGTTGCGGGTCCGAGGACGAACCAGCGGCGCAAGTAGACCATGACGGCCTCGAGCAGGCCCAGCGCGAGCACCGCGACGGCACCCCAGACCAGCTGTGAGGGGTCGCCGGACGCGATGGGGCCGCGGACGATGACCTCGAGGACGAGCGGGATGGAGAGCGCGAGGAGGCTCGCGATGAGCGCGCTGACCGCACCCATCGTGAGACGCGGCAGCACGGGCTTCGCGAAAGGGAGGAGGCGGGCAAGGGCGCGCGGCGTGGAGAGTGGAGCGTTGGTGGTCATGATCCTTGTGGGATTCGTTCGCGGGAGTGCGGTGTGGGCGGGCGTGCGCGGTCGCCGGGCAGGGCGATCGTCGATGACGCCTGTCGAAGGGAACGTGCGGAAGGCGGGGACTATGCCCCGCGAGGGCGTGTCAGCCGAGGATTCCGGTGGTTCCGAACGGGTCGCGGAGGACTGCGGCGACCGGCGTGACGGTGACGGCGATCGTGTGCATGGCATCCTCCTTCGGTGGGCGTCCGCGGGTCGCGCGAACCAGAGCCTTCCAGAGTAGCCCGTTGATTTCGCTCGGCGCAACAACTTTCTCTCGGGATTCTGCGCCCGCCCGCCCAGACGGCCGGTTCTCTCCCGAGAATGTGGTCCCTCCGCCGAGGTGGTGGGTTCCCTCGCGAGATGGTGGGTTCTCGCCCGAGATGGTGGGTTCCCCCTCGAGATGGTGGGTTTCCTCCCGAAATGGTGGGTTTCCTGTCGAGATGGTGAGCACCATCTCGGCGGAAGGAGCACCATCTCGGCGAAAGGGGCACCATCTCGGCGGAAAGGGCACCATCTCGGCGGAGCCTGGGAACCGCGGAGACCCCGGCGACTCAGGCGGACTCGCGAGCCAACAGGCGCTCCTTCACCTCGAGTCCCCAGGCGAAGCCCCCGAGCGAGCCGTCCGAGCGCAGGACGCGATGACATGGCACATACAGCGCCGGAGCGTTGCGTGCGCAGATCGACGCCGCAGCGCGCACGGCGGTCGGCTGCCCGAGTGCCGTCGCGAACTCTGCGTACGTCAACGGGCCGCCCGCAGCGATGCGCCGCAGCGCCGTCCAGCCCGCCAGCTGCATCGCCGTGCCGTGCTGGAAGACCTCGACCTCGTCGATCGCGCTGAGGTCGCCGCCGTAGTACGCGAGCGCCGCGGACGCGGCATCCGTTCGCCCGTCGCGCACGATTTCGGGCCGGATGCGGGGATGGATGCGGGCCCGCAGCGCCTCCGGATCGGCGGTCCACCCCGACGCCAGCACGCGCCCGCGGTCATCGGCCACGATCGTGAAGGCTCCGTCCGGGGTGTCGATGGTCTGGGTCGTCGCGGTCATGACTGCTCCTTTACGGTTCCGGTCGCAGGATCCGGCGTGACGGATGTGGGCGGGTGGGTCTGCTGAGGCGCCGAAACGCTCGAGGATCCTGCGACCGGCACCCGGCGCGACGGGCGCGGCGGCGCCGAGCGCCACAGGTGCGCGGTGAGGTAGCTGCGCCAGGGTGCGGCGCGACGCGACCACTCCTCCAGGAGTCGCGGATCGGCGGGCAACCCGAGCGCGGCCGCCCCTGACCGCACCGCGACATCGCCGGGCAGGAAGACATCGGTGTCGCCGAGGACGCGCATGCGGACGTAGTCCGCGGTCCATGGTCCGATCCCGGGCATCGCGAGCAGCGCGGCGCGTTGATCGGCCGCATCGTCTCCGGGCGTCACGGTGAGCGAGCCGTCCGCGAGTGCCGCCGCGGCGCCCGTGATCGCCCGGATCCGTGCCGCGGGCCCCCGCAGCACCTCGTGCCCGCGCTCGGCGATCGCGGCCATCGTCGGGAACAGCCGGGTCTCGCCCGCGCCCAGCGCGACATCCTCGCCCAGCGCGTCGGACAGCGCCTGCAGCGCCGTCCGCGCCGCGACGACGGTGATCTGCTGGCCGACCATGGCGCGGATGAGCATCTCGTGCGGGTCGGCGGCCCCGGCGACGCGGATGCCCGGCAATCGCCGCACGCATGAGGCGAGCTCCGGATGCCGCGCCAGGGCGTCATCGATCGCCAGGGGGTCGGCATCCAGGTCGAAGAGCCGCCGCGCGCGGGCCACGAGGCTCGGCAGGTCACTCAGCTGCGTCAGCCGGGCGCGGAGGTGCACGAGGCCGTCCTCCCCGCGGCGCAGCTCGAACCACGCCGGACCGCCGTCCAGGCGGATCGTCCGCGCGAACGACTGCGCGGTCGCCGTCTCGACGCCGGTCACGGCGCGCGCCGCCATCCAGTCGAACAGGCCCGACGCGTCGAGCGGACCGCGGTACGGCAGCGCGAGGTCGATCTCACCGGGCGCGACCGCGGCTGCTGGCCCGCGTCGGCGCGCACGCAGCTCGAGCGGCGTCATGCCGAAGACCTCACGGACGGTGTCGTTGAACTGCCGGATGCTGGTGAACCCCGCCGAGAAGGCGACATCGGCGACGGGCAGATCGGTGCCGACCAGTAGCATCCGGGCGGTGTGCGCGCGGTGCGCGCGGCTGAGCGCCAGGGGTCCGGCGCCGAGCTCCGCGGTCAGCAGCCGGGTCAGGTGCCGCGGCGAGTAACCGAGGCGCCGGGCGAGGCCCGGAACGCCTTCGCGCTCGATGACACCGTCGGCGATGAGCCGCATCGCACGGGCGGTGGTGTCGCCGCGCAGATTCCACTCCGGCGATCCCGGCGCCGCCTCGGGGAGGCACCGCTTGCAGGCCCGGTAGCCGGCTTCGTGCGCGGCCGCACTCGTGGCGAAGAACGACACGTTCGCCGCTTTCGGCGTGCGGGCCGGGCAGCTGGGACGGCAGTAGATGCCGGTGGAGCGGACGGCTGTCACGAACTGGCCGTCGAAGCGCGGATCGCGCGAGAGTATCGCGCCGTACCGCTCGTCGAAGGACATGGATGCCGTGCTCACGGCTCCAGCCTGCCACGGCCCGCGGCGCCCGACTGGCGGAAATCGGACACCGCGGTTCGTTTGTCGGTCAGTCGCCCGTGACGATCGCGAACCCGCCGCTGGGCACCGGCACGGTCCGCGAGCCGCGCAGCCGGTACTCGTTGACCACGTCGCCTGAGCTGTCGTACACGACCGCCGTGGAGGGCGCGCCGGTCCATCCGACGCGAGCCGGCTTCGTGGTCGGCCCGGATGAGTGCACGAGCTCGGTGCTCCCGCCGTCGCCGACGAGCACGAGCCGCGACACCCAGGGGCGCACCAGGAGCGCGTCCAGCTGCAGCTCCCCGGCGGTCACCGCGACGGTGACCTCCGGACGATCCGGCAGCACGGCCTTCTCGAGCGACCGGGGCAGCAGCACGCCGGGGGTCGGCGAGATGCCCTGCGGGGGCGCCGATTCCTCCACCGTGCCCAGCCGCACCCGTGCGGAGGTCCACTCCGACGCGCTCGAGCGGTCCGGGCTGGACCACACGACCGGTTCGACCCATCGTCTGGTGTCGTCCTGGCCGATGTCGAACACCGCGCTCTCGCCCGCGGTCAGCGCGAGCCCGCCGCCGGACCACAGCGACTCCCCCGTCCACGCCTCGGGCGCGATGACGGTGCCGGTCGTTTCGGTGGCCGATTCCGCCTCGACGAGCTCCAGTCCGTCGCGATCGGCCACCGAGGTCACCGATGCCGCGCGCTCTGCGAGGTCGGGGCGCTGGTCCAGGGCGATCATCGTCAGCAGGCCGTGGATCGTGCTCTCGGCACCGCTGTTGCCGTTGACCGTGCCGTCGGGCTGAAGTCCGTCGTACGTGACACCGGTCGCCGGATCGTATATCCGCGCACCGGAGCGGTTCGCTCCGAAGAACCACGCGGCCTGCATCCCGGCGAGCGCCTCGAAGCCCGCCGACCCGGTCGCATCCGCGACGGCTAGGAGCGACTGCACTCGCGCGTCCGCGCCGTACGCGATCTGCACGCGGTCGGCCGGGGTGGGGAACCAGCCGTTGTCGGGTCCACCGGCGGTGAGCACCGTCGTGGAGAACAGCGCCGCGTCACGGACCGCCGGAGCGGCCAGCTGCTCATCGCCGAGGGCGACGGATGCCGCGGCCAGCGCCGCCGGCATCTGCGAGCCCCAGGCGTGCCACATGCTGCGGGACTGCGCCCACGGCAGGATCGCCCCGTAGGGCCACGACCGCTCGTCGCCCGCCGACATCGCGGCGATGCCCTCCGCGAGCCGGCGCAGCGCCACCGCGGACCGTTCGTCGTCGGGTTTCGCAGCCACGCGGGCGGCCAGGCCGAGCACCGCTTCGGCCGACGCGTCCGCGCCGTCCACGATCAGCCACGCGGGCACGCGCATCCCGTCGGATTCGACGTACTCGCCGTATCGGCTGAGTGACTGCCGCTCCACCGCGCCGAGCGAGAGGGCCAGCCGCTCCTCGAGGAAGGCGGCGAAGGCGGGGTCCGCATCCTGGAACGCGGCGTAGCCCTCGCCGAGGGCCCAGATCGTGCGGGCGAGCCAGTAGCTTTCCCCGGAGTCGGACGGGTCGGGCAGCTCGACCGGTTCCGCCGAGGGGTTCAGCGTGCCGTCCGGTTGCATCCAGAGCACGACGTTGCCGGCGTTCTCCCCGTCGGTGGTCTGCAGGTAGGTGATCGCGCGCAGCAGCTCGTAGGCGGAGTCCTTGCTCGATGACGCACCGGTCGCCTTCCAGTCGCGGAGGTAGACGACCGCCGCGCGGGCGATGTCGTCCGCGTTGTAGGCGCCCTGGCCCCAGTACCCGGTCTCGGGGTCCAGAGGTCCGCCGCCTACGCGCTCGAACGTGCCCCCACCACGGGCATCCGCATACGTCCAGGGGAGCGTGAGGGTCGGCTCCTCGGCGAGGCGGTAGGTCGTGTGCCCGTCCACCTGGGCGGGCGGGGTCGCCTGGTCGAGCAGGAAGTCCAGGTGGGCGAGATTGGTCAGCCGCCCGTCCGGCGAGGCGACCGCCGGGGCGGTGGCGGATGCCGCGGCATCCGCTCTGTCGGGTGCGGCGATACCGCCGCCGAGCACGGTCGCCAGGGCGAGGCCGCCGATCAGAAGCGGTGCGGTGCGGGTTCGGGATCTCATGATGTCTCTCCGTCGGTCACGCGGGTGCGGTGCGCTCCAGGAGCGCGACGCCGATCTTGGAATCCGCCATGCCGTAGAAGACGAACAGGCGTCCGTCGACCTCCTCGATGGCGGTGGGGAAGACGACGTTGGGCACGATGCCGCTGCGCTCGTCGTCGGTCTCGGGCGCCAGGAGCGGCTCCGAGCTGCGCGCGATGACCCGGGAGGGGTCGTCGGCGTCGAGGATCATCGCCCCCGCGGCGTAGTTGACCTTCTGCTGCTGCGAGAACGCGCTGTCGATCACGCCGGTCACGCCGTGGTGGATGACCAGCCAGCCCTCGGGCACGCGCAGCGGAGGCGGTCCGCCGCCGATCTTGAGCTCCTCGAACGCGAACTCCGGGGCGGCGACGAGACGGTGCTGTTCCCACAGGCACAGTCGGGAGAGGTCGGCCTGCACCTCGGCGAGGGGCACGTAGCTGATCCAGATCGACTGGCGCGGATCCTCGATCCCCGGAGGCACGCGGACGCCCTGACCCTCCTTGGTCTCGTCGAGATCCCACATCGGGCGGTGCAGCACGGCCAGAGCGGGTGTGCCGTCGGGTGCGGTGACCGGCTCGGGGAAGAACACGGTGTCCTTGTTGTGGAACAGGTTGAGGTCCGTGTCCAGCGCATCGTCGTAGCGGAACAGCGCGGGCCCGAGTCGGGTCCATGTGCGCAGGTCCTCCGAGACGGCGAGCGCCGTCCGCGGGCCGAGCGGCCCGTACGCGACATAGGTCATCACGTGCCGGCCGAGCGCGGCGATCCAGGTCACCCGCGGGTCCTCGACGCCGGCGTTGCCGACTCCGCGCTCCCATTCGCGATCGGGCTCGAGGACGATGCCCTCGCGCTCCACGCCGACGGGGACTCCGTTCTCGATCCGCACCTTGGCCAGTCCGACGCGGGAGACGTTGCCTTCGGCCACCAGCCGCGGCAGGAGGTACAGCTCGCCGTCCGGCCCACGGCCGGACGCGGGGTTGAGCACGCCTTCCGCCTCGCGGCTGTCGCCGGGCGCGGGCGTCATGACGACGCCCTGACGGGTGAGTGTGTACGGTACGTCGGGCATATCAGCCTTTCACCCCGGATCCGAGGTCGTTGGTGGTGAAGTAGCGCTGGAAGACGATGAACAGGGTCACCGCCGGGACGGCCAGCACCACGGCGCCGGCCATCATCGCGCCGAACGGATTGGCGGTGGATGCCGCCACGTTCGAGATGAAGTTCGCCAGGGAGACCGCGAGCGGCTGCATCGAGGCCTCCTTGGTGATCAGGAACGGCCAGAGGAACTCGTTCCACGGGCCGATGAAGGTCAGCAGCAGCGCGGTCACCAGCGCCGGTCGCACGAGCGGCAGCGCGATGCTCCACAGCAGCCGGAACTCCCCCGCCCCGTCGATGCGCGCCGCCGAGAACAGGTCGGGCGGCAGCTGCAGGAAGTACTGGCGGAAGATGATCACCGCGGTCGAGTTGATCAGGAACGGCAGGATCATGCCCGCGTAGGAATCGGCGAGGCCGAAGTCCCGGGCGATCATGACGTACAGCGGGATCATGAGCATCTGGAACGGCACCACCTGGACGAGCACCAGCAGCGCGAAGGTGGCGCCGCGTCCGCGCCACTGCAGGACGGCGAGCGCGTAGCCGGCCAGAACGCCGAACACGACGGTGCCCAGGAGCACGCCCCCGGTGAAGATGCCCGAATTCAGCAGTCCCTGCGCGAGGTCGATCCGCTCATTGATCGCGACGTAGTTCGCGCCGGTCAGGTTCGCCGGATTCGGGAACGCGCCCTTCGGCGTCGGGTCCACGTCCGCCTGCAGCGAGCCGACGATCATGTACCAGAACGGGAAGAGGAAGGCGACGGCGCCGAGGCTCAGGACGACGTACAGCGCGATGCGGCTGCCGAGTGCGCGCTTCATGAGTCGTCGCTTCCGACGAGCTTGCGCTGGATCCAGGCCAGCGCCAGCACCAGGATGATCAGGATCACGCCGATCGCCGCGGCGATGTCGGGGTTGCCCTGCTCGATGCCGCGCTGATACATCAGCAGCACCGGCGAGGTGGAGGCTCCGTTGGGCCCTCCGCCGCCGGTGAGCAGGTACGGCTCCGTGAACAGGTTCGCGCCGGTGATGGTCGACAGCAGCACGACGAGGAACGTCGCCGGTCGCACGCCCGGCACCGTCACCGAGAAGAACTGACGCAGTCGCCCTCCACCGTCGACGGCGACGGATTCGTACAGCTCCTTCGGCACGTTCTGCAGCGCCGCGAGGTAGAGCAGGATGTAGAAGCCCAGACCCTTCCACGTGACGAACAGCGCGATCGTCGGCATCGCGAGGGCGGAGTTGACCAGCCACGACGGCTGCGGGGCGAGCGGACCGAGGATGTTGTTGACGAGGCCGCCGCTGGAGAAGAGGAACAGCCAGACGGCGACCACGGCGACGGATGCCGTGACATAGGGCACGTAGTAGCTCACGCGGAAGAACGTGCGCGCGTGCACGACGCGGTCCAGGGCCGTCGCGAGCACGATCGAGAGCACCACCGTGAGGGGCACGTTGATCAGCAGGAACACCCCGACGTTGCGGAAGGACTGCCAGACATCGGGGTCCGTCAGGACGGCGATGTAGTTGTCCAGCCCCACGAAGGGGCGGTCGACCTGGGCTCCGGGGGCTGCGAAGAAGTAGTCCTGGAACGACATCCACACGGCGAAGATGATCGGCCACGCGAACACGACGATCACGAAGATCACGTAGGGCGCCGCGAACAGGATGCCGAGCGGCTGCGCTCCGAGCAGGCGTCGACGCCTGCGCGCGCGGGTGGGCGACGCGGCGGCGTCGCCCGGGCGGCCGGCCGGGCCGGGGTCTCCCCCGGCCAGGCCCGGTCGCCCCGTGACGGGGGCGGTCATCTCACTTGCCGCCCGCGAGCGAATCGACCTCGGCGGACGTATCGGACAGGAACGCGTCCACGTCCTTGTCGCCGAAGATCACCGCTTCGGAATAGCCGTCGCGGAAAGCCTGCCAGATCTCCACGGAGTTCTGCACGTTGGGGACTTCGACCGTGCGCGAGGCCTGATCGCCGAACTGCTCGTAGGCGGGGTTCTCCGCGAAGTAGTCGGGGTAGGTCGCGGTGAGGTCCGCACGCAGAGGCATCTGCCCGGTCTCCTCGAGCCAGATGCCGTCCTGCTCCTCGCTCGTGGCGTACTTGAGCACGTCCCACGCGGTGCCCTTGTTCTCGCACGCCGTGAACATGCCGACGTTCTTCGCGTCGCTGAAGGTCCAGGTCTCCTCCGGAGCGGTGCCGTCGGCCGTCGGCACCGGCACGGATCCCCATTCCACGGAGTCGCCGTACACCGAGATCGCCCAGGGACCCACGATCGCCATCGCCGCATATCCGTCGGCGAACGCGTCGCCCTGGTACTGCTCCTGTCCCGCGAGCTGCTCGTCGTAGAGCGTGCGCCAGAACCCGGCGACGGCCTGGCCGTTCTCATCGTCGAAGGTCGCGGCCCCGTCCTCGACGAGCTGCGTGCCGCCGGTCTGCGCGGCGTACAGCGGGTAGAAGTCGAACCACGGCTGGAAGAACTCGCTCGTGGGCGCAGGATTGATCGCGAACGACGCGACGCCCGATTCCTTGATCGTCCGGGCGGTGTCGAGGAACTCGTCATACGTCGACAGGGACGGGTTCTCGGCATCCAGTCCGGCCTCGGCGAACATCGCCTTGTTGTAGAAGATCATGACCGGGTTGGACTTCCAGGGCATCTGGTAGAAGGCGCCGTCCTCCGACCGGTACTGCTCGGCGAGCTCCCCGCTGCGGGCGGTGATGTAGTCCTCGCCGTCCTCGAAGTCGGAAAGGTTCACCAGGCCGCCCTGCTTCTGGAACCCCGGGACGGCAGCCGGGGAGGTGTTGAAGATCAGGCACGGCGCGTTGCCGGCGGTGATCGCGGCGCCGATCACCTCTTCGCTGGAGGCTCCGGCGGGGATCTCCTGCGCTGTGATCTGCTCGTCGGGGTGATCGGCGTTCCAGCCGTCCACCATCTGCTTTCCCCAGGCGATCTCCTGCTCGTTGTTGGAGTACCAGATGGTGATGTCACCGCGGCTGTCGGTGGCGGTGCTCGCGCCTCCTCCGCCGCCGCATGCGCTGAGAGTGAGGGCGCCGGCCACCGCGCCGGCGGTCAGAAGTATGCGTCGTCGCATGAGTGCTCCTTGGGTCAATGGCGGCCGAGGCCGCCGGTGGGGGGATGGGGTGAGACAGACGTGGATTCGCGGATGACGAGGGTGGGCTCGGCGAGCTCGATGTGCGCGACGGCATCGCCTGCCAGCATCCCGAGCAGCGCGCGGGCGGCAGCCGCCCCCCACGCGCGGGCGTCGGTCGCGACGGACGTGAGTGCGGGGCGCAGGTGACGGCCGAGCTCGGTGTCGTCGAAGCCGCTGACCGAGAGGTCCCCGGGCACGCGCAGGCCGAGGCGCTCGGCGACGCCGATCCCGGCCACGGCCATCTGGTCGTTCGAGTAGACGATCGCCGTCGGGGCGTCCGCGAGCGCGAGCAGGTCGCGGGTCGCCGTCGCCCCCTGAGCGGCGCTGAAGTCGGTTCGCACGACGCGCGAACTCATCCCGTTTGCCCGCGCGGCGTCCTCGAACGCGGCGGTCCGCCGCCGTGCGTGCAGCATCGCGTCGGGTCCGGCCACGTGCGCGATGCGGTCGTGGCCGAGGGCGGCGAGGTGCTCGACGGCGCAACGGATGCCGGCCCCGTCGTCGACCGAGACCGACGAGAACGGCGAATCGACATCGGGGCGCCCGAGGGTGACCGCGTGCAGGCCGAGCTCGCCGACCAGCGCGATGCGCTCGTCGGCGGCGCGCAGGTCGGTGAGGATGAGCCCGTCGACCCGGCGGTCCGCCGCCAGGCCGCGGTAGGTCTCCACCTCGTGTCGACCGGGGGTGGCCGCCGAGAGCACGAGCACCTGGCCGGAGACCGAGAAGACGTCCTCGAGTCCGGCGATGAGCGAGGGGAAGAACGGGTCCGCCGCGATCACATCGGTGCTGCGCCCGATCACGAGCCCGCAGGCGAAGGAGCGGCCCGTGCTGAGCGAGCGGGCACGCAGATTCGGTGTCCAGCCGAGTTCGGCGGCGGCATCCAGGATGCGGGTGCGGGCCTGCGCGGACACACCCGGCTTGTCATTGAGCGCGAAGGACACGAGTCCCTTGCTCACGCCGGCTTTGCGTGCGACGTCGGCGATCGTGGGGCGAGCCTCGGGCGACATGCACACCTCCTCGTGTGATCGATCGGTAGGACAGGGGTGACCTAAACCGGTTCAGATTCCAGTAGAACGCGCCGCCCGGTTCTGCGGCACCCCCTTGCGCGACCATGCGCGCGTCATGTATCCGCGTGCGAAGGGGTGCTCCGGAAGCAGCCCGGGCGCTCCCCCGCGGTCACGAGCGGGCTACCGTGATCCCATGAGTGAACGCGAATACGACGTCATCGTCATCGGGGCGGGGGCGGTGGGCGAGAACGTCGCCGACCGGGCCGTGCAGGGCGGCATGAAGACCGTCATCGTCGAAGCCGAGCTGGTGGGCGGTGAGTGCTCGTACTGGGCATGCATGCCCTCGAAGGCCTTGCTGCGCAGCGGCGCAGCGGTGCGGGCGGCGCAGGACCTCGACGGGGCGAAGCAGGCGGTGACCGGCGAGCTGGACGTGGCGGGCGTGCTGCGCCGGCGCAACACCATCACCCACGACTGGGACGACGGGTCGCAGGTGCAATGGCTCGACGGCGCGGGAATCGATCTGGTCCGAGGCCACGCCGAGTTCACCGGACCCAAGCGACTGCGGGTCACCGCCGCCGACGGCACGGTCACCGATCTCGTCGCCCGTCATGCCGTGGCCGTCGCCACAGGATCAGCGGCGCTCCTGCCCGACATCCCGGGGCTGCGCGAGATCGAGCCCTGGACGAGCCGGGAGGCGACGAGCGCGCAGGAGGTTCCGGCATCCCTCGCGATCCTCGGCGGTGGCGTCGTCGGCGTCGAGATGGCGACCGCATACGCCGGGTTCGGCACGAAGGTCACCCTGATCGTCCGCGGTGCGGTGCTGGACCGCCTCGAGCCGTTCGCGGGACAGCTGGTGAGCGCCTCCCTGGAGAAGCTCGGGGTCACGATCCGCACCGGCGTCGAGGTGACCGGTGCGCACCGGACGGAGAAGAACGCGGTGCTCTCACTCTCCGACGGGGGCCGCGTCGTCGCTGAGCAAGTGCTCGTCGCGGTCGGGCGCACGCCGCGAACCGGTGATCTCGGACTCGAAAGCATCGGCCTGGAGCCCGGCGCGTGGCTCGACGTCGACGACACGCTCCTGGTCGAGGGGACGGACTGGCTCTATGGAGTCGGCGACGTGAACCACCGCGCCCTGCTCACGCACCAGGGCAAGTACCAGGCGCGTGCCGCTGGCGACGTGATCGCCGCGCGGGCGAAGGGCCTCCCGGTCGACGACGCCCCATGGGGCGTGCACGTCGCGACCGCCGACCACGAGCACGTGCCTCAGGTCACCTTCACGGATCCGGAAGTCGCCTCGGTGGGATTCACCGAGGCCGCCGCCCGGAAGGCGGGGCGCCGCATCCGCGTTCTGGATTACGACCTGTCGTGGGTCGCCGGATCGAGCGCGTACGCCGACCACTACGAGGGAATGGCGCGGGCGATCGTCGACGAGGACCGCGGCGTGCTGATCGGCGCGACGTTCGTGGGTCCCGAGGTCGCCGAGCTGCTGCACTCCGCCACCGTCGCGATCGTCGGCGAGGTGCCGCTGCACCGCCTCTGGCACGCCGTGCCGCCGTACCCGACGGTCAGCGAGGTGTGGCTGCGCTGGCTCGAGGCCTACGGACGCCCGACCCCGTCCTGACCCTCCCCCGCTGAGACGACAACTGCACGTCGAGATCGTGGGGTTACCCCACCGTCTCGCCGTGCAGTTGTCGTCTCAGCATCAGAGGGAACCGCGCGGGTCAGTGGAAGAAGTGCCGCTCGCCGGTGAAGAACATCGTCGCGCCGGCCTTGCGGACCGCGTCGATGACCTCTTCGTCGCGCACCGAGCCACCGGGCTGCACGATCGTGCGGATCCCGGCGTCCAGCAGCACCTGCGGGCCGTCCGCGAAGGGGAAGAACGCATCGGATGCCGCCACCGAGCCGGCCGCACGCTCCCCCGCCCGCTCCACCGCGAGCCGGCAGGAGTCGACGCGGTTGACCTGCCCCATGCCGATTCCCACCGTGGCGGAGTTCTTCGCCAGCACGATCGCGTTCGACTTGACGGCCCGGCACGCCTTCCAGGCGAAAATGAGGTTCTGCATCTCCTCGTCGTCCGGGCGCTCCCCTGACACCAGCTGCCAGTCCTTCGCGACGGACTCGATGTCCGCGGGGAACCGGTCGGCATCCTGCAGGAGCAGTCCGCCCGAGACGAGGCGGACGTCCATCGGCTCCTGCTGCCAGTCGGCGGGCAGCTGCAGGACGCGCAGGTTCTTCTTCAGCCCGAAGACCTCCAGCGCCGCCGGCTCGTAGTCCGGCGCCACGATGACCTCGGTGAAGATGTCGCGCAGGTTCTCGGCCATCTTGAGAGTGATCGTGCGGTTCGCCGCGATCACTCCACCGAACGCCGACACGGGGTCGCACTCGTGCGCGCGCAGGTGGGCGGACGCGATCGGATCCAGAGCCTGAGGTGCGGCGACGGCGATGCCGCAGGGATTGGCGTGCTTGATGATCGCCACGGCGGGCTTGACCATGTCGAACGCGGCGCGGAGCGCGGCATCCGCGTCGACGTAGTTGTTGTACGACATCTCCTTGCCCTGCAGCTGGGTCGCCTGTGCGATGCCGTGACCGCCGACGCGCGAGTAGATCGCGGCACGCTGATGCGAGTTCTCGCCGTATCGCAGGGTCGCCAGGCGCTCCGCCTTGATCGTCAGGTGCTGCGGCAGGTCGGGCTCGTCGAGGGTCTGCTCGGCGAACCAGGACGCGACCGCGCGGTCGTACTGGGCCGTGTGCGCGAACGCCCGGGCAGCGAGTTCGCGGCGCTGCGCGAGCGTCGTGCCGCCGGATCCGAGCGCGTCGATGATCGGGCGGTAGGAGTCCGGCGAGACCGCGATCGCGACGTTCGCGAAGTTCTTCGCGGACGCGCGCACCATCGCGGGCCCCCCGATGTCGATCTGCTCGACGACGTCGTCGCCCTCGGCGCCCGAAGCGACGGTCTCCACGAACGGATACAGGTTCACCACGACGAGCTCGAACGGCAGGATGCCGAGCTCGGCGAGCTGGCTCTCGTGATCCTCGAGCCGGAGGTCGGCGAGGAGCCCCGCGTGCACGCTGGGGTGCAGGGTCTTCACACGTCCGCCGAGGGACTCGGGGAAGCCCGTGACCGCGGCGACGTCGGTGACCTCGTGCCCGGCATCCCGGATCGTCTGGGCGGTCGAGCCGGTCGAGACGATCTCGACGCCGGCGTCGGCGAGCGCCTTCGCGAGCGTCAGGAGGTCGGTCTTGTCGCTGACCGAGACGAGTGCGCGGCGGATCGGGACGAGGTCGCGGTGGCGGTACAGGGACGGGTCGTTGCTCGGGCCGGCCATGCGGGCTCCTCCGGGTCGGGGTCGGGACGGCGCTGCGCACCGCGTTCGGGTCGGGCCGGTGCTCAGCGCACCGCGGTCAGGTCGAGGTCGCCGGAGGCGATACGTCGCACGACGTCGATCAGCAGTCGGCGCTCGACCGGCTTGATGCGCTCGTGCAGCGCGTGCTCGTCGTCGCCGGGGAGGACGGGCACGCGTTCCTGCGCGAGGATCGGCCCGCTGTCCACGCCGTCGTCGACGATGATCACGCTCGCGCCGGTCTGGGTGACGCCGGCCGCGAGCGCATCCCGCACGCCGTGCGCACCGGGGAACTCGGGCAGATAGGCGGGGTGCGTGTTGATGATGCGGGGCGACCACGCGGCGACGAGGGATGCCGGCAGCAGGCGCATCAGGCCGCTCAGGACCACGAGATCCGGGCTCCACACCCGCAGCTGGGAATCCAGCTCGTCGGCCCACTCCTGCCTCGAGTCGAACTCGCGCCACGGGACGAGGATCGTCGGGATGTTGAAGTCCTCGGCGTGCTGGAACCCGTCCGCCTCGCGGTCGGCGCCGACGACGATCACGCGGGCGGGGAAGTCGGGTTCGGCGGCGGCCTCCAGCAGAGCCCGCAGGTTCGACCCCGCGCCCGAGATGAGGACCGCGACCGTGAGCACCGGGTCAGTCTACCGGCGGTGCGGCGGGCTCTTCGGGCCGCGTGATCGGCGGCAGCGGCTGCGGCTGGCGGGGGCCGAGATCGGCGGAGGGCATGTCGGCTTGCGCGCGCGGGGCAGGGGCTTCGCGGGCGGGCTGGTCGGGTTCTCCGGGCGCGGGCTCTTCGGGCTCCGGCTCTTCGGGCGCCTTCGTCTCGCGTTGCGGATCCGCGACGACTGGCACCGGATCGGTATGCAGCGACCACAGCGGGGTCGGCGCGAGCCGCTCGGGAGCCCACGGTTCGAGCGGGGTCGGCGCGAGCCGCTCGGGAGCCTCCTCCTCCGCGACCAGCACCGCCGGCGCAGCCGGTTTCGGGCGGCGGCGCGGCGACAGCAGCAGGATGGCGGCGCCGATCAGCACCTCGAGTCCGACCGCGAGCGCCAGCGGCCCGGGCGCCGGACCGACCTCGGCGAGGCGGCCGGGACCGATCGCTCCCGAGGCGAGCACCGCCAGGAGCGCGGATGCCGCGCCGGCGAGAACCGCGATGCCCGCCGCCGTCACGAGTCTCGCCCCGATCGGGTCGTCGTCCGGGATCGCCGGGGTCGACGGCTCGACCGGCTCGTCGCGTGTCCGGGCCAGCAGTGCATCGAGCGTCGCGTTCCCACTCGATTCGGGAGCGACCTGCGGGATGACCGGTACGGCGACGAGTCGCGACCGGCAGATCCATCCCGCGAAGCCGCCGACGGCGATCGGCAGCAAGGCGAGCAGGAGCAGCCACGGTGTCGTCGACTCGGGCAGGGCGCCGAGGATCGGGATGCCGGGCACGACCCCCAGCTGCGTCCCGGCGGGCGAGACCGCGGTGCCGGTGCCCACGGCGAAGCCGGGCCCGGCGATGAACGACAGGCCCCAGATCGCGAGGGTCGGGAGGTACGCGAACTGCGCGAGCGTGACGACGGTCGCGCCGAGCCCGTCGACGTGGGCGGCCTCGAACAGGGCGATCACTTCCCCGCCCCGCAGGATGAGGGCGACCGCGAACAGAAGCGCGCCGAGGCCGATGAGGCCGACGACGACGACCGCGGTGCCACGCGCAACGAGTCCCGGCACCTCGCCCCACCCGTGCGGCGCCGCCTCGATCCGGTCCCGGAGACGTGCGATCACCCCGGATCCGGCCTCCCGCCACTCGGTGACGACGGCACCGAGTGCGAGCGGAACCGCGAAGACAAGGGTCGGCAGCAGGATCGCCTGCCAGCGCTCGACCGCCGCAAGCGGATTGGCCGCCGTGACCGCGATGAGCGCCGACAGCCCGGCGAAGACCGCGATTCCGGTGAGGACGCCCGTGATCCAGGCATCCGCCTGCGAAGCCCGCCGCCCTGAGCGCGCCGCGAAGATCGCGGTGAACGCGGCGAACGCGAGGGGGGCGAGGGACAGGACGAAAGATGCGACGGACGGATCGATGCCGACGACGGCCAGGTAGTCGCCCGGCAAGGTGACCTGCAGCGGCACCAGGTTCCCGAACTGCCAGATCGTCGCGCCCGTCGGCCACAGCGTCCCCCAGTCGGCCGCTCCGCCGAATCCGAAGACCCAGAGCAGAGTGAGCGGGGCGAGGGTCGCCGCGACGCCGACGGCCACCGCGATTGCGGCGTCGACGGCGGAGAGGATGAGGACGATCAGGCGATGCATGCCTCATCGACCCTACCCAGGCGGATGCCGCGACCCTGCCCGGCGCGCCCTGCGCGGCATCCGTCGACGAAGTGGCGGGCAGGGACCCGGGCGGGCATTAGCCTCGGGTGCGGAGGTTCTGCCCATGAGCACTGCACAGGCGAGCGACACGGCCGCGAGCGCACCGGAAGGACGAGGTCCCCTCGACCGCTTCTTCGAGATCACGAAGCGCGGTTCGACGCCCGGCTCCGAGGTGCGCGGCGGAATCGTCACGTTCGTCACGATGGCGTACATCGTGATCCTGAACCCGATCATCCTGTCGGGCGGGGTCGATGTCGACGGCAATTCGCTCGGCTTCGGTCAGGTCGCCGCGGTGACCGCACTGACCGCCGGTGTGATGACGATCCTGTTCGGGCTCGTGACGCGTCTGCCGTTTGCGTTCGCGGCGGGCCTCGGGATCAACTCGTTCCTGGCCGTCTCGGTCGTGGGCCAGGTCACGTGGCCGGAGGCGATGGGTCTCGTCGTCATCAACGGCCTCATCATCGTGCTGCTGGCCGCGACGGGTCTGCGACGCATGATCTTCGACGCGGTGCCGCTGGCGCTCAAGACCGCGATCACGGTCGGCATCGGGCTCTTCATCGCGTTCATCGGCTTCGTGGACAGCGGGTTCGTGACGGCGACCGGCGCGTCCTCTCCCCCGGTGGGCCTCGGTGTCGAGGGGTCCATCGCGACCGTTCCGGCGCTGCTGTTCGTCCTGACGCTGCTGCTGACCGGCGTGCTCATGGCGCGGAAGGTCAAGGCGGGACTGCTGATCGGCCTCGTGACCGGCACGGTCGCGAGCGTGGTCGTCGAGGCGATCTGGAACATCGGACCCCGCTTCGGCGCGGACGGCACCGAGAACCCCGGAGGCTGGGGCCTGACCGTGCCCGAGCTGCCGAGCCAGATCGTGAGCCTTCCCGACCTGAGCCTGATCGGGCAGGTGAGCTTCGGCAGCTTCGAGCGGATCGGCGTGCTGGCGGCCACGATGCTCGTGTTCACGCTCGTGTTCACGAACTTCTTCGACGCGATGGGCACGATGACCGGGCTCTCCCGCGAGGCGGGCCTGGCCGACGCGAAGGGCGACTTCCCGCGGCTGCGCTCCGCGCTGATCGTCGAGGGCGTCGGCGCGGTCGCCGGTGGCGTGACCTCGTCGTCGTCCAACACGGTGTTCATCGAGTCCGGCTCGGGCATCGGCGAGGGTGCGCGGACGGGTCTGGCCAACGTGGTGACCGGAGCGCTCTTCCTGCTGGCGATGTTCTTCACTCCGCTGACGACGATCGTGCCGAGTGAGATCGCCGCGGCCGCTCTGGTGATCGTCGGTGCGCTCATGATGGCGCAGATCCGTCACATCGACCTGACCGACCTGTCGGCGCTCATCCCGGTGTTCCTGACGGTCACGGTGATGCCGCTGACCTACTCGATCGCGAACGGCATCGGCGCGGGCTTCGTTTCGTGGGTCGTGATCCGGTCCTTGTCGGGCAAGGCGCGGGAGATCAGCCCGCTGCTGTGGATCGTGGCGGCCGGCTTCGTGGTGTTCTTCGCCCGAGGTCCGATCGAGGCCGCGCTGGGCTGACCCGCCCTGCGCCCTCTGCCGCCGAGATGGTGCCCCTTCCGCCGAGGTGGTGCCCTTTCGACCGAGATGGTCCTTCTTCCACCGAGGTGGTGCCCACCATCTCGGCGGATAACCCACCATCTCGGCGGATAACTCACCATCTCGGCGGATAACCCACCATCTCGGCGGACAAACCACCATCTCGGCGGACAAACCACCATCTCGGCGGACAAACCACCATCTCGGCGGACAAACCACCATCTCGGTGGATAACCCACCATCTCGGGGAGAGGGGGAAACGCGGGAACCCGCGGAAGGTGGGTCAGGGGGTGAACGGCTCCAGGACGAAGATCGCGATCTGTCGGTCGGTCTTCTTCTGGTACTCGTCGTAATCCGGCCACACCGCGGCGGCGCGAGCCCACCACTCGGCGCGCTCGTCACCGGACAGCTCCCGCGCGAGGTAGTCGCGCTTGACCGCTCCGTCCTGCAGCTCCACGTGCGGGTGCTTGCGCATGTTCTCGCCCCAGCGCGGCTCGTCCGGTGCACCGCCCTTGCTCGCGACGACCGCGTAGCGCCCGTCGTGCTCGACGCGCATGAGCGCGGTCTTGCGCAGCGCGCCGCTCTGCGACCCGACCGTGGTGAGCACGATGATCGGCACCCCGCGCATGTCGTTGGCCTCGGTGCCTCCCGAGGCCTCGTAGCGCTCGGCCTGCGTGCGGGCCCATTCGGCGGTGGACGGCTTGTACTCTCCGGTCAGCGGCATGCCCCCAGCCTACGGGCGACCGCGCAGACGACGAAGGGGCGGATGCCGCGGCATCCGCCCCTTGCAAAGCCGAGTGTCAGAGCCCGGCGATGATCTCGCGCATCAGATCGGCGGTCTCGGAGGGCGTCTTGCCCACCTTGACGCCGGCGGCCTCGAGGGCCTCCTTCTTGGCCTGCGCCGTGCCCGCCGAGCCGGAGACGATCGCGCCGGCGTGGCCCATCGTCTTGCCCTCGGGCGCGGTGAAGCCCGCGACGTAGCCGACGACCGGCTTCGTGACGTTCGCCTTGATGAAATCGGCCGCGCGCTCCTCGGCGTCGCCGCCGATCTCGCCGATCATGACGATCGCCTTCGTCTCGGGGTCGGCCTCGAACGCGGCGAGCGCGTCGATGTGCGTCGTGCCGATCACGGGGTCGCCGCCGATGCCGATCGCGGTCGAGAAGCCGATCTCGCGCAGCTCGAACATCATCTGGTACGTCAGGGTTCCGGACTTCGAGACCAGACCGATCGGTCCCTTGCCGGCGATGTTGGCCGGAGTGATGCCGACGAGCGACTCACCGGGAGTGATGATGCCGGGGCAGTTCGGACCGATGATGCGGGTCGTGTTGCCCTTGGACTGCGCGTACGCCCAGGCCTCGGCGGTGTCGCCGACCGGGACACCCTCGGTGATGACGACCAGGAGCGGGATCTCGGCGTCGATGGCCTCGACCATCGCGTCCTTTGTGAATGCGGGCGGGACGAACGCGATCGACACGTCGGCGCCGGTCTTCTCGATCGCCTCGGCGACCGACGCGAACACGGGCAGCTCGACCGGGTTGCCCTCGGGGTCGTGATGCAGCACGGTCGTGCCGGCCTTGCGCGCGTTCACGCCGCCGACGACCTGGGTGCCGGCCTTCAGCATGAGCGCGGTGTGCTTCGTGCCCTCGCCACCGGTGATGCCCTGGACGATGACCTTGGAGTTCTTGTCAAGAAAAATCGACATGGTTCTTGTCCCTTACGCGTTCGCGAGCTCGGCGGCCTTGTCGGCGCCTTCGTCCATGGTGTCGGCGAGCGTGACCAGCGGGTGGTTCGCGTCGCGCAGGATCGCGCGGCCCTCCTCCACCTTGTTGCCGTCCAGGCGCACGACGAGCGGCTTCGAGGCGCTCGAGCCGAGCTCGGCCAGCGCACCGACGATGCCCTTCGCGACCGCGTCGCACGCGGTGATGCCGCCGAAGACGTTCACGAACACGCTCTTGACCTGCGGGTCGCCCAGGATGACGTCGAGCCCGGCGGCCATGACCTCGGCCGAGGCGCCGCCGCCGATGTCGAGGAAGTTCGCGGGCTTCACGCCGCCGTGGTTCTCACCGGCGTACGCGACGACGTCGAGCGTGGACATGACCAGGCCCGCGCCGTTGCCGATGACTCCGACCTCGCCGTCGAGCTTGACGTAGTTGAGGTCGTTCGCCTTGGCCTTCGCCTCGAGCGGGTCGGCGGCATCCTTGTCCTCGAGCAGGGCGTGCCCGGGGTGACGGAAGTCGGCGTTCTCGTCGAGCGACACCTTGCCGTCCAGGGCGATCACATCGCCCTCGTCGGTCAGCACGAGCGGGTTGACCTCGACGAGCGTGGCGTCCTCGCCGGTGTACACCGCGTACAGCTTGACGAACACGTCGCTGACCTTGTCGACCAGCTCGGGCGCGAACCCGGCGGCCTCGGCGATCTCAACGGCCTTCTGCTTGTCGATGCCGGTGAGCGGGTCGACCGTGATGCGGGCGAGGGCCTCGGGGCGCTCGACCGCGAGCTCCTCGATCTCCATGCCGCCCTCGACGCTCGCGAGCGACAGGTACGAGCGGTTGGCTCGGTCCAACAGCACCGAGAAGTAGTACTCCTTGTCGATGCGCGCGCCCTGGGCGACCATGACGCGCTTGACGACGTGGCCCTTGATGTCCAGGCCGAGGATCGCCTTCGCGGCCTCGTACGCCTCATCGGGGGTCTTCGCGACCTTGACGCCGCCGGCCTTGCCGCGGCCTCCGGTCTTGACCTGCGCCTTGACGACGACGACTCCGCCGATCTTCTCCGCGGCCGCGCGCACCTCCTCCGGCGTGTCCGCGACGATGCCGGCGAGCACCGGCACCTCGTACTTCTCGAAAAGGTCTCGTGCCTGGTACTCGTACAGATCCACAGTGATTTCCTTCGCAGTGGCGACGGGGAAACGACGCGAAAGCGTCTTGATGTCGAGATATCTCGACCGTCGTCCAGCCTACTACCGCCGTTCCCCGGCTCCTGACCGGGCCCGAAGAGACGACCCACGGATGCCGTGATCCGCATGCACGCGCGGGTCTAGGCTTCTGTCGATCATGAGTGAGTCACCGTCCGCCTCCACCGCGCGCACCGCCGTCGTCGCCGCCGCGCTCGATCTGTTCGCACGCCAGGGTTTCGACGCGACCTCCGTGGAGCAGATCGCCCAGGCCGCGGGCGTCTCCCGCAGCACGTTCTTCCGCCAGTTCGGCGGCAAGGAGGACGTCGTCTTCGCCGACCACGAAGCGCTTCTCGACGACGTGCGAGAGTACTTGGCCCGCGGCCACGCCAACCCGTGGGTGGCCGTGTGCGAAGCATCCGAGCGGGTGTTCCAGCATTTCGCGCGCGATCCCGAAGTCGCGCGGCTGCGCTACCAGATCGTCCGCCAGGTGCCCGCACTGCGCGAGCGCGAGATCGTGACGGTGTTCCGCTATGAGCGTCAGTTCGACGAGTACCTGCGCCGGTCGATCCCCGACATCGACCCGCTCGACGCGGTCGGGTTCGCAGCGCTGGTGACCGCACTCCACAACCACGTGCTGCGCCGGCTCCTCCGCGGCACCCGACGCGTCCCGCTCACCGCGCTCCGCCGCGCGCTCGACGACGCCCTGCGCCGGTACGGCGTGCATCCGGACGGCACGTCGGCGGCATCCGATGACGTCGTCGTCGCCGTCTTCCCGCGGTCGATGCCCGCCGCCGAGGTGGCCAGACGCGTGCGTTCCCAGCTGGACGCCTGAATCGGTTCCGCGGTGGGATTCAGTTCCACCCCACGCGGGACTGAGTGCCGGTACGATCGTCGTCATGACCCACACCCCGGTGCCCGGCGAGCGCGTCGCCGGCTATGACGTCTCCGATCGCCTCGACACCGATTACTACGGCGTCTTCGACGACATCCCGGATGCCGACCGCGCGGTGTGGCAGCGGGCGAAAGGCTTCATCGACGAAGTGCTCCCCCGCATGGACGCGCTGTGGGATCGCGCCGAGTACGACGTGAGCCTCGCCCGCCGCATGGGCGAGCTCGACCTGTTCGTGGACGGCATCGAGCACGAGGGCCTCGGCTACTCCTCCCCGCTGGCCGCGGGCCTGGTGAACATGGAGATCTCGCGCGGCGACGGGTCGCTCGGAACGATCGTGGCCGTCCAGGGGGGTCTTGCCCTGCGCTCCCTCGCCCTGTTCGGCAGCGCCGCGCAGAAGTCCCGCTGGCTCGGCCCGATCGCCCGCGGCGACGTACTCGCGGCTTTCGCGCTGACCGAACCCGACCACGGCTCGGATTCCGTCTCGCTCGAGACCGAGGCCCGACGCGAGGGCGACGAGTGGGTGCTGAACGGCGCGAAGAAGTGGATCGGCAACGGCTCGTCGGGCGGGCTGACCGTCGTCTGGGCGCGGGTCGACCACGAGGGCGACGCCGACCACGGCGCCGTCCGGGCGTTCCTCGTGCCTCAGGAGACCCCCGGCTACGACGGGAAGCCGATCCTCGGCAAGGCGTCCCTGCGCGCGATCCACCAGGCCCACATCACGCTGACCGACGTGCGACTGCCGGCGGATGCCGTCCTCCCGGGATCCCACACGTTCAAGGACGCCTCCACCGTGCTGTACGCGACCCGCTCGGGAGTCGCCTGGTCGGCGCTCGGGCACGCGACCGCCTGCTACGAAGCCGCACTCGCGTACGCGCAGCAGCGCGTGCAGTTCGGCAAGCCGCTCGCGAAGTTCCAGATGGTGCAGGAGCGGCTGACCCAGATGCTCGACGAGCTGACCGCGATGCAGCTGTACTGCCGGCACCTCGCCGACCTGGAGACGGGCGGCGTCCTCCGGCCCACCCAGGCCTCGCTCGCGAAATACCACAACACGCGCGCCGCACGCCGGATCGCGGCGGTCGCGCGGGACCTCCTCGGCGGCAACGGCATCCTGCTGGAGAACCGGGTGATGCAGCACATGGCCGACATCGAGGCGATCCACACGTACGAGGGCACCGAGAGCATCCAGGCGCTGCTGATCGGCCGGGACATCACCGGGATGAGCGCTTTCGTCTAGCGGTCGGCGGGCCGCGGCCGTTAGCGGTCCGCGGGCGCGCCCGCAAGCGGCGGGGCGGTCACCGGGGTCCGGATAGCCTCTTCGACATGGGACTGTTCCGCAATGATCCGCAGACCGTGCGTCTGGAGTCGCAGGACGTCGAGCTGAAGGCGAGCAAGGCTCCGTGGAGCCTGTGGGCCGACGGGTTCGGCAAGCTCGGCATCCGTGCGATCCAGATCATCGTGGTCGTGATCGTCGCGGCGGGTGTCATCATCGCCAACCAGCAGCTGACGGTCGTCACGATCCCGCTCGTCATCGCTCTGATCCTGGCGTGTGCGTTCGCACCCGTCATGGGCTGGATGCGGGGGCGCGGCATCCCGTCGCTGCTGGCGACGATCCTCACGCTGCTCGCGATCGTGCTGATCCTCGGCGGGATCGGCTGGCTGATCGTCTGGGCGGTGCGCAACCAGTGGGACGACCTGTACGCGCAGGCGCAGGACGGCTTCAGCGATCTGGTCGCCTGGGTGCAGACGCTGCCGTTCTTCGACGCGGTCGCCGATCAGCTCGACGAGTTCGGCAGCACGGTGACCGACTTCCTCACGAGTTCGCAGTTCGGCTCGGGAGCCCTCGCGGGCGTCGGGGCTCTTGCGAACTTCGTCACGGGATTCGTGCTCATGGTCGTCGTGCTGTTCTTCTTCCTCAAGGACGGGCCGCAGCTGTGGGAGTTCCTGCTCCGTCCCTTCCGCGGCGAGAACTACCGTCGCGCGCAGCGCATCGGCGCCAAGACCGTCACGGTCCTCGGGTCGTACGTCCGGGGGACCGCCACGGTCGCGGCGGTGGATGCGATCGGCATCCTGATCGGTCTGCTCATCCTGCAGGTGCCGCTGGCTGTGCCGCTCGCGGTGCTCGTCTTCCTCCTCGCGTTCATCCCGATCGTCGGCGCCACGCTCGCGGGCACCCTCGCCGCGCTCGTCGCGCTCGTCGCGAATGGTCCGCTGAGCGCCCTGCTCGTGGTCGGCGTCGTCGTGCTCGTGAACCAGCTCGAGGGCAACTTCCTGCAGCCGGTGCTCATGGGCCGGTCGATGAAGCTGCACGCGTTCGTGATCCTCATCGCCCTGACCGTCGGCACCGTGCTCGGCGGCATCGTCGGCGCAGTACTTGCGGTGCCGATCACTGCGGCGGTGTGGGGCGCGATCTCGGTGTGGGACGGCGACGGGGTGCCCGCGCGCTGGGCACGCCCGAAGAAGCCCGTCGCGTCCTGACGCGGCTCGCAGAACTCCACGGATCCGGATGCTGTCGGCCGTGATCAGCGCTTGTCGGCGCTCATTGCGCCGATTTCTGTGGAGTTCTGCAGACCGCCGGCCATGGACCGCGGCGGGTGCCTCGGCGAGGATGAGGGCATGACGTACGAGATTCCGGCGCCGATGCTCGCGAAGTCCGTTCCCGAGGTTCCCGACCCCGACCGGGTCGAGGGCGGGCTGAGCTACGAGCCGAAGTGGGACGGCTTCCGCGGGCTGGTGTCCTGGGACGGCGAGGGCGTCGAGATCGGCAGCCGCGGCGCGAAGCCGCTGACGCGGTACTTCCCCGAGCTCGTCGACGCGTTCTCGCGGCTGCTGCCCGAGCCGTGCCTGCTGGACGGCGAGGTGGTGGTCCCGCGAGGCGCGCCCGGCGCCCAGCGCCTGGACTGGGAGTCACTCACGCAGCGCATCCATCCCGCCGCGTCGCGGGTGACCATGCTCAGCGAGACCACACCCGCGATGTTCATCGCGTTCGACCTGCTGGCGCGCGGCGACCGCGACCTCCAGAACGCGCCCTTCGCCGAGCGCCGGGCACAGCTCGTCGAGCTGCTCGCCGGGGTGCCGCATCCGATCCACGTCACGCGGACGACGACGGATGCCGACCTCGCCCGCCGCTGGCTGCACGAGTTCGAGGGCGCCGGGCTGGACGGTGTCGTGGCCAAGCCGCTCGCCCAGCCCTACGCGCCGAACAAGCGCACGATGTTCAAGATCAAGCACGCACGGACCGCGGACGTCGTCGCCTTGGGATACCGGGTGCACAAATCCGGCGCGGGTGTCGGGTCGCTCCTGGTCGGCCTGTACGACGCCGAGGGTCGCCTGCACAACGTGGGCGCGGTCTCGGCGTGGACGGACAAGCGTCGCCTCGAGCTCATCGACGAGCTCGCGCCCCTCGTGCAGACGGGCGAGGACGGTGCGGCGCTCACCGGCGCGGGAGAGAAGTCACGGTTCTCCGCGGCCGACCGCGACTCGTCGTTCGTGAAGCTGCGGCCGGAGCGCGTGCTCGAAGTCCGGTACGACCAGCTCGAGGGCATGCGGTTCCGCCACACCGTGCAGTTCGAGCGCTGGCGCCCGGACCGCGAGCCGGCGTCCTGCACGTTCGAACAGCTCGAGTCCGTGTCTGCCTACGACGTCGGCGCCGTCCTGCTCTGATCGCCCACTCGGCGCGAGGTGCGCTCGCGGCCCGTGCGCGGGCTCGCGGCCCGTCGCACACGACGTGCCGCGAGCTGCGAGGCGTGCCGCGACGCGGGACGCAGAACGGATGCCGCGCGCGACGGTCAGCGCGGGGCGCCGTCCTCGGTCCAGTTCTCGGGATTCTTCTTGCTCGGCTGGACGCGCGGCGGCTCCCCCGGCATCTTGGGGAAATCGGGCGGGAACGGCAGCTCGCCCAGGCCCGCGTCCAGGTCTCGCTGCCACCACTCCAGGAGCGTGTCGATGCGCCCGGGCCGGTCGAGGAAGCCGGCCCACGGATCGCCGACCGCGGCCAGTCGCTCGGGGATGCTGCGCACCGTGAAGGCGGCGGGATCGACCTCGTCGAGCTCCGACCACGTCACCGGCGTCGACACGGTGGCCGCGGCGAGGGCGCGTGGACTGTACGCGCCCGCCATCGTGCGGTCGCGGTTCGCCTGGTTGAAGTCGACGAAGATGCGCTCGCCACGCTCCTCCTTCCACCAGCTCGTCGTGACCTTCTCGGGCATCCGGCGCTCGAGCTCGCGCGCCGCGGCGATCACTGCGTGGCGCACGTCGAGGAACTCGTGTGTCGGTTCGATCGGGCAGAACACATGCAGTCCGCGGTTGCCGCTCGTCTTCACCCATGCCTCCAGGCCCGCCTCGCCGAGCACCTCGCGCAGTGCGTGCGCGGCGGGGACGGCATCCGAGAAGTCGGTGCCCGGCTGCGGATCCAGGTCGATGCGCAGCTCGACGGGGTTGTCGGTGTCCCCGGCGAGCGAGGCCCACGGGTGGAACACGATCGTGTTCATCTGGATGGCCCAGACGATCGCCGCGGGCTCGGTCAGGACGAGCTGCGGATGCCGGCGGCCGCTGTTGTATCGGACGGTGACCGCCTCGACGTAGTCCGGGGTTCCCTTGGGCGGGTTCTTCGAGAAGAACGACTCGCCGTCGATCGAGTCCGGGAAGCGCTCGAGCGAGACCGGCCGGTTTCCGTTCGCGGCGAGGAACGGATCGGCCACCGCGACGGCGTACTCGGCGAGCTCGCGCTTCGTGATGCCGACCGCGGGCCACAACAAGCGGTTCGGACTCGACAGACCGACCATGCGGTCGCCGTCGGGTCCGGGCACGGTCAGAGTGATGCGCTCGCTCGCCATGCTGAGGAGCCTAAGCCGGGCCCGCGACCTCCGACCAGGCCTTGTGTCGGGCCGAGGGTGTGCACAACTCCTCAGATTCGCCGGGGGCGGGTCACCCCTCCCGCGTGAACTCGGGGCTCACCGTGCGGTGGCCGCCCGAAAGTGAGGAGTTATGAACCGGCCAGCGCGATGACCGGTGCGAGGTCGTCGCGACTGAGGCGGATCCAGGGACCGTGTGCGTCCACGATCGCGCCGTCGAGCGCCTCGTCGGCGCGGAGCGCGGCGCCGAGCTGAGCCGCCGTCATGGGCGCGGCCTGGTCCCCGCGGCGGAGCGTGGCGACCTCGAGCGGGTGCGAGTACAGCTCGATCAGGCGGGATCCGTCCGTGCCGCGCGCTTCAGCCACGCCCATCCGACCCTCGGCGGACGTGTTCACCGCCACCCAGAACTTCACGCGCGTCAGCGCATCGCTCACGCGCGACCCGGTCTCGGCGGTGCGCTCCCCCGCCAGCAGGGTCTTGAGCTCGAGGGACGGATCGGCCTGCTCCACGAGCTTCTCGATGAGCTCGCGCGGCAGCACGGCGCGCGCCGGAGCCGAGGAGTTGTCGATGATGAGGCCGGTGTAGGGACCGGCGAGCGTGTGCCGCAGCACAGCGAGCACGGGCTGCCCCATCGCCGAGGTGTCCGTGTCGCGGTCGGCTTCGAGGCTCTTGCGGAGCGCCGCGCCGCTGCTGAAGGCGAGGACGTACTGGGCGTCGCCGACCTTCGCGACGCCGAGCGGAAGGTCCTTGCCCTCCGCGAGGAGGGCGCGCGCATCGCCTTTGACCCGCAGGAACAGATGCCCCTGCATCATCTGGCGGGCGACCTCGAGCAGGTCGGTCGACTCGGGCTGCGCCGGAAGCGCCGCGAGAGCGTCGCGGAGCAGGACGTTGTCACGCAGCCCCGGGATCGTCTCGGTCGGCGCCGGGGCCTCAGCGGGTCGGGGCGGTGCCGGAGCGGGCGGCTGGGCGACCGGCTCAGCCGGCGGTGCCGGTGGCGCCGCTTGGGCACCGAGTCCCTGGTAGGACGAGACGGAGATGTTGACGGATGCCGCGCCGGTCTCTGCGGTCGGCGACGTCCGAGCCTCGCCGGACTCCGCGGTCTCGCCGACCTGCGGCACCTCACCGACTTCCAGGACCTCGCCGGACGGCGAGACCTCATCGGACTGCGGGACTGCGTCGTCGGTCTTCTTCCGCCGGGAGAAAAGCGCCATCGGGCCAGCCTAACCCGGCGGCCGCGGCGGCCTAGAGCTTCTCGATCGGGGCGATCTTGATGAGCAGCTTCTTGGGTCCTGCCGAGTCGAAGCGCACGTGCGCGACGCGCTTCGCGCCTTCGCCGGTGACGGCATCCACGCGGCCCTCGCCGAAGTCGTCGTGCCTGATCCGGTCCCCGGACGCGAGCTGCATGTCGCCGTTGTCGCGGACCTTCGCGGGGATGCGGTTCGCGAAGCGTTCGATCGACGTCGACTTCGGCACCAGGTCGTCGCCGTAGCGCTTGGCTGCGGACGGACCACCGGGCCGGCGGGCGTTGAGCGCGCGAGATTGCATTCCGCCGCGGGAATTCACATCCCCGGGCGACTGACGCCACTGGATCAGCTCGGCGGGGATCTCCTGCAGGAACCGGCTCGGCATCGCGACCGAGATCTCGCCGAACTGGGCGCGGGTCATCGCGAGCGAGAGGTGCAGGCGCTTGCGGGCACGCGTGATGCCGACGTAGAACAGCCGCCGCTCCTCCTGCGGTCCGCCCGGCTCACCCGCCGAGATCCGGTGCGGGATGAGGTCCTCCTCGACACCGGTGACGAACACGGCGTCGTACTCCAGCCCCTTCGCGGTGTGCATCGTCATGAGCGACACCGACCCGGAGGCGTCTTCGAGGTCGTCGGCATCCGAGACGAGCTGGACTTCGGCGAGGAAGTCCACGACCGTGCCCTCGGGGTTGTTCCGCGCGAATTCCCGCGCCACGGCGACGAGTTCGTCGAGGTTCTCGACGCGCGCCTCGTCCTGCGCGTCCTTGCTCGCGCGCAGGGCATCGGTGTAGCCGCTCTTGCCGAGCAGCAGCTGCAGACCGTCCGCGACGGCGGTCGGTGGCGGAAGCTCGCCGGTCGCCGGGAGCATGATCTCGGTGGCTTCGGCGAGCACCGCATCCAGGTGGGCGATCGCCGCCTGGATCTTCGGCCCCACTCCGAGCGCCGAGGAGTTCGCGAGCGCGTCGCGGAACGTGATCTGCTCGTTCGCCGCGTACCGCGAGATCGCCTCGATCGTCACGTCGCCGATCCCGCGGCGCGGGCGATTGATGATGCGCCGCAGCGCCATCTCGTCCGCCGGGTTCGACACGGCGATCAGGTAGGCCAGGGCGTCTTTGATCTCGGCGCGCTCGTAGAACTTCGTGCCGCCCATGATCTTGTACGGCAGCGCCGCCCGGATGAAGATCTCCTCCAGCGCACGGCTCTGCGAGTTCGTCCGGTAGAACACCGCGACCTGCGAGTAGTCGACGCCCTCGCGGTGCAGCTTCTCGATCTCGTCCGCGACGAACTGCGCCTCGTCGTGCTGCGAGTAGCCGGTGAAGCCGATGATCTTCTCACCCTCGCCGACGTCGGTCCACAGCTTCTTGTCCTTGCGGTCGAAGTTGTTGCCGATCACGGCGTTCGCGGCCGACAGGATGTTCTGCGTCGACCGGTAGTTCTGCTCGAGGAGCACGACCTTCGCGCCCGGATAGTCGCGCTCGAACTCCGTGATGTTGCGGATGTCGGCGCCGCGGAACGCGTAGATGGACTGGTCGGAGTCACCCACGACCGTGAGGGATGCCGGCCCCTCGGCATCCGTCGCCGGTTCGGGCTCGAAGATCATCATTCCGCCGGACTCGAACGGTGCGGCGCCGCCGCCGGACACGGGCTGGGTGAGCTCGTGGATGAGCGCGTACTGGGCGTGGTTCGTGTCCTGGTACTCGTCGACGAGGATGTGCCGGAAGCGCCGGCGATAGGTGTCTGCGACGTGCGGGAAGGCCCGGAAGAGGTAGACGACCTGTCCGATCAGGTCGTCGAAGTCGAACGCATTCGCCCGCTGCAGCTCGCGCTGGTAGTCGCTGAACACGTCGACGAACACGCGCTCGGCGGGATCGTTCATGTTCGCCGACCGGGCGTAGGACTCGGCATCGGCGAGTTCGTTCTTGAGCTTGGAGATGCGACTCTGGGCGCCGGCCGGGGTGATGCCGTAGGCGTCGGCCTCGTGCTCCTTCACGAGCCGCTTCAGCAGCGCCCGCGAATCGCCGGAGTCGTAGATCGTGAACGACTTGGTGAAGCCGAACTGCTGGGCCTCGCGACGGAGGATCCGCACGCACGCGGAGTGGAAGGTCGAGATCCACATGCCCTGCGCCCGGTCGCCGATCAGCTGCCCGACGCGCTCGCGCATCTCGCCCGCGGCCTTGTTCGTGAAGGTGATCGCGAGGATCTGGCTCGGCCAGGCGTCCTTCGTGCGCAGGAGCGAGGCGACACGGCGGGTGAGGACGCTCGTCTTGCCCGATCCGGCACCCGCGACGATCAGGAGCGCCGGACCGCGGTAGACGACGGCCTCGCGCTGCTGCGGGTTCAGGCCGTCGAGGAGGTCTTCGTCGGCGCGCACCGACCCTCCGGCGGGTGAGGCCCCACCGCCGACGATGATCAGGGGCGTGGAGGCATCGGTCATAGCCCGACAAGTCTAGGCGCGGGACCCGACACCCGACTCAGGCGATGCGCGTCCCGGGCGGCATTCGGCGCGACGGCGTGCGGGTCCGCGACCAGGCGCCCCAGAGCAGCAGCCCCGCGAGCACGAGCTGCACGCCCAGACCCACGAACCAGCTCGGCGTGGACCCGGCGATCTGCTCCTCGGAGGTCGGATAGCTCTGCTCGCCCTCGACGCAGCCGTCGTACTCCTGGACCGCTTCGGGCGCTTTCTGGGCACCGCGGACGAGCACCTTCACATTGCCGAACAGATCGACCGGGTAGCCGTTCTCGAAGCGTGACGGCGTGGCGTCGGCGAGGATCACGAACGGGTTCGCCGCCAGGATCCACCACACCGTGTCGGTGCGGGCCGAGTCGTAGCGGGTCGTCGACCACGGGCCGCAGACGTACTGGGGCTCCGGCATCGGCATCGGCGTCATGCACTGCGGCAGGGGCTCGGTCTGACCCGGCTCCGCGGTCATGCACTCCGGCGGCACGGTCGGCAGCGACTGCGTCGGCGCGGGCTCGAGATAGCGCGAGCGCGACTCGACTTCGATGCGGGATGCCGCCGTCCCGAGTCCGAAGGCGATCAGAGTGCCGATCACGAGCGCCGCGACCACCAGATACGTCACGGCGACCGAGAAGAGCGGGCGCGCGAGGATGCCGCTGAAGCCGATGCCGATCGCCGCGACGACGCCGATCTCGACCACGAGGATCGCGAGGGAGACCAGGAGCACGCTGAGCGACACCCCACCGGCGGCCATCGCGAGGATCAGGAACGGCACGGCCACCACGAGGAACGCGAGTCCGGTCGCCCACGCCGCCAGGAGCTTGCCGACGATGATGTCGGCGGTGGTCGCCAGGGTGATCTGCACGGGGGCCAGGGTGGCCGCGTCGCGGTCGCCGTTGATCGCGTTCCCGCTCAGCGTCGGCGAGACCAGCACCACGAGCAGGAGGACGAAGTACACGATGATCGAGAAGATCGCGCTTCCCGCGGGTCCGGTCGGATCCGGCGGCACCGCGAGGAATGTCAGCGCGGTGACGATTAGGAGCAGCACGGCGAAGATGCCGAGCAGCACGTACCAGGCGACGCTGCGGACGCGCTGCAGGAGCTCCAGCCGGAAGATCGTACCGATGCGCGCGGCGTTCATGACGCACTCCCGTCGCGGAGGTCGAGGAACGTGTGCTCGAGGTCCCCCGTCGCGGGCGCGTATTCGATCACGGGGACTCCCGCTTCCACGAGGGCCCGCAGTGCTGCGGCGGCCTCGGTGTCGGAGGCGAAGCCGACGAGCACTCCGCTGCGATCGGTGGCGAGGGTCGCTGCGTCGCGCTGCAGAGCGGCGGCAATCGCCTCGACGGATACCGCGGGGTCGGCATCCGCGACGCGCACGCGCCACGTACGAAGACTCCGTGCCGCGGCGGCGACGCGTTCGGCGGACACCGTGGCCCCCGCGACCAGGAACACCGCGTCGTCGACGACCTCTTCGAGCTCGGCGAGGATGTGGCTGGAGACGAGGACGGTGCGGCCCTGCGCCGCGAGCTGGCGGAGGAGGACGCGCAGGCCGACGCGCGCTTCGGGGTCCAGCCCCGAGGCCGGTTCGTCCAGGAGCAGCACCTGCGGGTCGTGCACGAGGGCACGAGCGAGCCCCAGCCGCTGCTTCTGACCGCGCGAGAGCACGCGCGCGGGGGACGCGGCGAGGGCCGTCAGATCGACCATGCGCAGAAGCTCCTCCGCGCGGTCGCGGGCGGCGTCGCGCGGCAGGTCGTACAGGCGGCCGGTGACGAAGAGGGTCTCGCGCGCCGACAGCGACCCCCACGCGCCGAGCGCGTCCGGCATCCACCCGATGATCCGTCGCACCCCCGACGGATCCTCCACGGGATCGATCCCGCCGATGCGGATCTGACCGGCGTCCGGCGCCAGGAGGGAGGCGAGCATCAGGAGCAGGGTCGTCTTGCCCGAGCCGTTCGGACCGACCAGGCCCGTCACGCGACCGGGCTCGACCTGCAGGGAGATGTCGCGCACCGCCGGAACGGAGCCGAACGAGCGGCGCACACCCGACGCCGTGATGGTGGGGGTCATCACTTCACCCTAGGCGCGGCCTGCCAGAATGACCGGGTGCGCACGCTCCTGAACATCATCTGGCTGATCTTCGCCGGCTTCTGGCTCTTCCTCGGCTATCTGCTCGCGGGAGTCGTGCTCTGCATCCTCATCCTCACGATCCCGTGGGGCATCGCATCCTTCCGCATCGGCATGTACGCACTGTGGCCGTTCGGCCGCGAGGTCGTCTCCAAGCCGACCGCGGGCGTCGGATCCTTCCTCGGCAACGTCGTCTGGGTGATCCTGGCGGGCTGGTGGCTCGCGCTCGGTCACATCGTCTCGGGCATCGCGCTGTGCATCACGATCATCGGCATCCCGCTCGGCATCGCCGACTTCAAGCTCGTGCCGGTCTCGCTCATGCCGCTCGGCAAGGACATCGTCTCGACGCGTCGCGGCGCGTTCGATCAGACGCTCACGTCGCGCTGATCCGCGAGCGCCGCGGAAGCGTCAGCAGCACCCCGACCGCAGCGATCACCAGGCCAACTCCGACCGCGTACCAGGCGGCGGAGACCGGGATGTCGAGGTAGACCGTGATGCCGAGGATGCGTGCGAGGCCCCACGGCAGCAGCCCCATCTCGTCGTTCCAGAGCGTGAGGGCCCGCTCGAGCCCGATGAAGGCGACGACCGCGGCCGGCACAGCGAGCCCCGCGCCCACACCGGTCAACACGACACCGGTCGCCCGCCGCGCGCCGAGCTGGGTGCTGAGCGCCCACCCGGCGGCGACGAACACCCACACGAACAGAGCGAACGCCACCGCGATGTAGAGCGTCCGCGGCACGGGCTCGGTCCAGAACGCGAACCAGTAGCCGCCGGGCCCCGTGAAGGACAGCGCGAGAAGCGCGAGGATGCATCGCAGCACGATCACGCCGCCGACCGCGGCGATCACGGGCCACGGCGAGCGGCGCCCGACCAGAAGGCGCACGACGAGCGCGAACACGAGCCACGCGCCGAGGGTGAGCGCGAGGTGCGTCCACGAGAGGAACGACGTCTGCACCGCACGCGTGCCCACGAGGAGCGCGGCCGGGATGCCGATCAGCAGCACCCGGTCCGTGCCGAGCATCCCGAGGGTGGACTCCCGCGCACGCCACGGGCGGGTCGCCCCGAGCCACGCGGCACGTGCCGCCGCCGCACCCGGCCGGCGGACGAGGCGGGTGCGCGAGGACACCATTCCGATCACGAGCCACAGGCCGGCCAGGAGCAGGAGCACACGCGCGGTCCACGCCATCGCGAGGTCGCGGTCGGCGCGCTGCACCCCGAGCTCGGCGGCGGTCAGGTTGAAGGCCGGAAAGTCGATGTCGCCGGCGTAGGTCTCGACGTGCTGCGCGGCGAGCGCCTCGAACCGGTCGCGGTCGGACTGCCACGTCGCGTACGCGTCGGGAGAGAGCGTGTCGTGCCACTGCGCCTGGTGCAGGATCATCGCCCGGTACGAGGTCAGAAGCCGCAGCACGTCCACCTCGTAGTCCATCGTCCCGGTGAAGGCGTCGCGCAGCGCCGCGTCGCGCCAGGTGGCCGGGTCGGTGGAGGAGATCAGGTCGCGCATCGTCTCGGCATCCGCCACCGCCTGCGCACCGCCCGCGATCGCCGCATCGATGTCTCCGCCCGTGGCGTCGCGCGAGATCGCATAGAGGACATCCAGCACGGCGGAGTCGCCGGTGAGGATGTCCCACTCGAAGATCCACATCATCGGCGGAGGCTCGAGGCCGATCGCGAACACCCGCTGCTCAGCGAACGGCTGGATGTACATGCCCTGCTCGATCGCCGGTCGCGAGAGCGTCATCGCCCCCACGATCGCGTCGACGGTCGCCGGGTCCTCCGAGAACCACTGCCGCGCCCAGTCCTGCATGATGCGGGCGACATCGGCGTCGGGGTCGCGGGCGAGGTCGGCGGCGAGCACCGTGTTCAGTTCGTAGAGCTGCCAGAACCCGGCCTTCAGGTAGAGCGTCATGGGGCCCGCCCGCCAGGGGCCGCCGTCCTGCGTCCAGGTCCATACGCCCTCGATCTTCGGATTCGCCGCCAGCAGCTCCTGGAGCGCGAACTGGTACTGCGTGCCCAGGTCGTTCGGGAACGCGCCGAAGTTCTCGAACTCGCGGCGGCTCTGGAACTCCACGATGCGCCGTTGGTCGCCCTGGGCGAGCGTCGTGTTCAGCGGCAGCCAGCTGTAGAAGTCGCCGAGCGTGTACTTCGTGGACACGATGAGGGCGGGCGAGTCGATCCCGCCGAGCACCGCGTCGTACGAGGCGTCGCTCGTGTGCATGTCGCCGACGGCGCCGATCCCGACGCTCCACGAGCGGAAGATCACCTCGCGGTCCGCGCCTTCGGCCTGCGCGGTGAGCGTCTGCAGCATCGTGCGGACGGCGTCGACCGAGGTGACGGCGAGCTTCGAGTACGCGTCCCAGCCGTCGACGTCGTACACGCGGCCGGCCTCGCCGATGCGGATGAGGACACCGTCCAGGGCGGGCTCCGCGGCGTACAGCTCGTCGAGGCCCGCGGCGTACACGTCCCAGAGGTCGGCGTTCTCGGTGTCCAGTGACCCGAACTGATCGGTCAGGTACTGCTCGAGCGGGGTCGTGAGGGTCAGCATGTCGGTGCGGAGGAACACCTTCACGCCGAGCTCGTCGGCCCGGTCCCACATGGGCGCGAACGCGTCGCGCAGCGCGAGCGCCTTCGCGCGATGGTCGTCGCCGGCCGCGTAGACCTGCACGTCGTCGAACGTGAGGAACTCGACGAGGCCGGGGAAGGCGACCGCGTTGTACCCGTTCGCGAGCGAATGCCGGAGGAACGCGTCGAAGTCCGCGTACGCGTCCGCGAGCGACTCCTGATCGATGTAGGGCGCGTCGGCGAGGATCACGTCGGCGAACGCCTTGGATGCGTGCGAGTAGTCGGTGCCCGCCTCCCACTGCGCGGGGTCCGGCTCCACCGCGACCGCCCCCATGTCCACCATACGCAGCGGCAGGCGCGAGCTCACGGTCTCCCCGAGCCGCTCGGCCACCGACCGGCCGGCCCGGATCTGCGCGGCGAGGTCGTACACGCCGCGGACGGCTCCGGCCTCCCCGGCGGCCTCGACCCGCAGCGCATCGGGGGTCCCGGTCAGCTCGTACGTCTCATCGGCGGGGTCGCCCGCGCCGGTGACGACGGTCAGGGATGCCGCGCCCGCCGTTCCGGATGCCGCGGCGGCGGCATCCGAGAGGCTCTCGAGGGCGACCCGCATGCGCTCGGTGTCGGGCGCCTCGACCTCGGTGAACTCCGGCGGCAGCACGACCGTCGCCGAGGCGGGGGCGACGGGGGCGGCGGGCGTCATCTGCGCGGACGGTTCGGTGCGGATGCCGAGCGCATCGCCCAGGACCACGCCGACGCCCGCGCCGAGCGCGAGGAGCACGATCGCGGTGACGACGGCGAGGATCCCCCGCCGTGTCGCCTGCGCCATCCCCTCATCCTAGATCTCGGCACTGCGGGGCTTTCGGGGCGGAGGACTCAGCCGAGGATGCCCTCCCCGATGAACCCGCCCGGCGCGCAGCCCGGCGGGAGGGCGAAGACGGAGGACCCGATCGGGGTCGTCCACTCGTTCAGGAGGTCCAGTTCGTCCAAGCGCCTCTGGATCGGGGTGAACTGCCGCGCCACGTCCCGCTGGTACGACCCGAAGATGAGCCCCGAGTCCGAGATCGCGCCGCCGGTGCCCGCAAGGTCGTAGTTGTACGAACGGCGGAAGATCCGCTCGTCGGGATCGTCGCTGCGCGCGCGGCGGAGGTGCGAGAAGTCGGCGATCACCGGGAAACCGAGCGGGGTCGTCGCCGCGAAGTCCGGTTCGTCGCGCTCGTTCACTCCGGTCAGCGGCGCCCCGTTCGCGAGCGTGCGCCCGACGGACTGCTCCCGGCCCGAGCGGTCGAGCCGGTCCCACGTCTCGAGGTTCAGGCTGATCCGCCGGATCACCAGGCTCGTACCGTTATGCAGCCAGGATCCGGGCGCGTCGATCCACACCACCCGATCGAAGTCGGTGGTCTCCGGCGTCGGGTTCACGGTGCCATCGACCTGCCCGAAGAGGTTGCGCATCGTGACCCCGTGCGCTTCCGATCCGTACGCGCGGCGGAATCCGATCTGCGTCCAGGCGAGCTCGGCGAACGAGCGAGTGTCCTTCAGCAGCATCCGGCTCGCGTGCGCCACGGTGATGGGGTCGTCGGCCGCCACGTGCACGAGCAGGTCGCCGCCGCTCCACGCCGGCTCGAGCCGGTCGATCGTGAACGCGGGCAGAGGCGCGAGCCACGCAGGGGTCGGGCCGCCGGCCCGCCGGACGAACTCGGGACCGTAGCCGAACGTCACCGTGAGCCGCGCCGGAACGAGCGCGAGCTCGGGCTCGGAGTCGGCGAGCGCCGGCTCGCCCTGCGTCAGTCGCGCCGCGTCGTCGGTGAGGATCCGCATGAGCCGAGCGAGCGCCGCACGATCGACCTCGGGACGCAGAGTCAGCCCGAAGTAGGCGGCATGCGCTTGCACGGGAGTGTCGACGCCCGCCTGGCGGGATCCGTGGAAGGCGATCGTCTGAGTGCCGTTGAGCTCCTCCGGTGCGGCGACGGCCGCGGGCGGATCGAGGATGCGATCCGCTCCCGCGGCCGCGACCGCCCCGACGCCGGCGACGGCTCCTCCGAGGAGGAGCTGCCGCCGGCTGAGGCGCGCACGACCGTCGTTCGGGTCGTGGCGGGACATCTACCGATCCATGTCCATGTCGCCCTCGTACGTCTCGTTCGCGCCCTCGTAGTCCTTGCCGGGAGCGGTGAACTCGAGCGTCGAGCCGTCCTCGAATTCGAGGGTGAAGGTGACCTCGTCGCCCGCGACGATCGGGTCCGCGAGGCCCATCAGCATGATGTGGTTGCCGCCGGGCTCCAGGTGCAGGTGGTCGCCGGCCGGGATCACGAACCCGCCCTCCTTCTGGCGCATCACCATCGCGCCGGAGTCGTCCTCGACGGTCTCGTGGAGTTCGATCATCGGGGATGCCGCGGTGCTCGCACCGACGATCACCACGTCCGTGTCGCCGGTGTTCTCGATCGTCCCGAACGCGGCGGACATGCCCTCTTCGGCGGTCTTGACCCAGGCGTCCTCGACGGTGATCGAGTCGGCCTCGGGAGCGGTCGTCGCCGAGGGCTCGGCGGTCGCCGTGCCCGCGCAGCCGGTGAGGGCGAGCAGGAGTGCGGCGGTCGCCGCCAGGGCGGCGAGCGGTGTGCGGGTGTGCAGGGTGTTCATGAACGGTCCTTTTCGTGTGGTGCGGGCGCGGATGCGCGCTTCGCGGATTCAGCCGGTGCGCCGGATCGGATGCCGGTCGCGCGGTCGGCGGCGGCTCGCCGGCGACCGAGGGTGATCCCCACGATGAGGAGAAGGAGAGCGAGAGTCGCGCCTCCGGCGGCGACAGCCGCCGTGCGCGCCCAGCCGCCGGGCGCCCACGCGCTCGAGGCGGGCGGCGCGGCATCCGTCGCCTCGGCGTCGACGGCAGTCGGCGTCGGCGTCGCGGACGGCGTGTCGGTGCGCTCCGGGGAGGGTGAACCGACCACGAACGGCACCGATCCCGAGATCGGATGCCCGTCAGAGGACACGACGCGCCACACCACGGCGTACGAGCCGTCGCCGCCGCCCGGGTCGACCGGGACGGTCACGACCGTCCCGTCGATCTCGGGGTCGCCGGCGGCGTGATCGACGCCGCCCGCGTCGCGGACCTCGACGATCGCGCCGAGCTCCATGAGCTCGCCCGAGAACGTCAGTTCGACGCTTTCGGGCAGGCTTTGCCGCACCTCCCCCGAGGCGGGGTCGCTGCCCACGAGCTCGTCATGGGCCGCGGCCGACTGCGCCGATCCGAAGATCAGCACACCGATCACGGCGGCGCCGAGGAACACCGAACGCCGTGCACGCATCGCGCACTTCCTTCTCTTCTCGCCCGGGCACAGCCGTCCGTCGGCGTACGCGCGGGCAGCGCCTCGCGGACGAGGCGCACTCCGATGGCGACGCGGAGGTCGCCTAGATCGCGGGGAGAAGGATGCCGCGCGGCGGCCCGCGCCGCGTCGCGGGCTCGGCGACCCAGCGGCGGCCTGGGAGGACGCTGTTCTCGATGCGGGCGGCGGCGAGCCGACGCGGGCGCGCGGGCGTGACCATGACGACGTGCACGACCGCGCGGACGAGGGTGACCAGCGGCTCCAGCAGAGCGCGAACGGCCCGCTCCCCGCGGTACAGCGCGGCGATCGTGACGACCGCGGCCAGGGCGTGGGCGGCCCACATCAGCGGGTCCGCCGCGACCATCGCGGTCGCGTGCGGAGCGGCATCCATCGTCATCGCGTGGTGGGCGTGAACGCCACCGCTCGCGGCGGCGGCCTGAGGCGTGCCCAAGACGCTGAAGGCGGCGTGGAACGCGAACTGGCTGAGCCCGACCGCGAGCGCGAGGCGCACGAGCGACAGACGGCGGCCGGCGAGAGCGAGGCACACGATCCAGGAGACGACGAACGTGAGCGCCACCAGGAGCGCGTCCGGCGCGGCGCCGCCGGCCAGCACGTGCGAGAGCAGGGCGACCTCGATCGCCACGGCCGCTGCGATGCCGCCCCGAAGGGTGCGGATCGCGCGGGAGGTCATGCTTCCAGTCTGCCGCACCACGCGCGAGGCGTCACACGCCGACGCATTGCGCAACCCCCCTTCACAATCCGGACGCCTGCCGCAGGATCGGGTTAGCGTCAAGACATCGCGGCGATCCGGGCGGTCCCGGGCTCCGGCTCATACCCGGCAGCGTTGCGGGTTCGACTCCCGCCGTCGCGTCCACTCCTCAGTGCGGCCACGGTTGGGTCGGCTCCTGCCGCCTCGGACTGACATCCGGGCGCGAGCGCAGCCCCCCCCGTTCCGCGCTGTTACGCCCGGCGCACCGACGGCCGGCAAGTGTCGGTAACGTGCGGATCCAGGCGGCTCGGACCGCCGCCACGCACCCAGGAGCAGCCATGTCCTCGATCGTCGTCCTCGTCGGCAACCCGCAGCCTCAGTCGCGCACGCGTCTCATCGCGGAAGAACTCGCCGCGCAGCTCGCTCGACGCAGCGACGCGACGGTGCACCCGACGATCGACCTCGCCGACGTGGCGGACGAGCTCTTCCGCTTCCCCGCACCGCGCATCGACGAGCTGCTGGGCCGCGTCGCCGGCGCAGACCTGCTGATCGTGGCGAGCCCGACCTACAAGGCCAGCTACACCGGGCTGCTCAAGGCGTTCCTCGACCGCTATCCGACGAATGGGCTGGCGTCCGTGACAGCCGTGCCGATCCTGACGATCGGCAGCCCCGCGCACACGCTCGCCGTCGAGCACACCCTGCGCCCCCTGCTCGTCGAACTCGGGGCCTCCGTCCCGACGCGGGGGCTCGCGTTCCCGGCGTCCGAATCCGACGAGCGCGCCCGGATCATCGCGGAGTGGCTCGACGGGCAGTGGCCGTACCTGCAGGCGCGCTGAGCCCGCGACTCACCAGCCCTGCAGGACTCCCGTCGGCGTCGGCCCGACCGCGACGGGCCGGTTCGGCGCGAGCGACCACTGGCTCCATGAGCCGATGAACAGGCGCGCATCGATCCCCGCGGTCGCGAAAGCGAGCGCCGAGTGCGCCGAAGCGATCCCCGTGCTGCAGTAGAGGACGATCGGCGCGTCGGGGTCGACGGATGCCGCCTCGATGGTCGCCCGGATCTCCGCGGGCGCGCGCAGCGTGCCGTCGCGCGCGATGTGCGCGACGGTGGGGATGTTCAGGGCGCCGGGGATGTGCCCCGCGGCGGCTTCGGTGCCGGCGGCGAGTCCGCGATAGTGCTCGGGTGCGCGGACGTCGATCAGATGGCCCTCGCCGGGGGCCCGGGCGGCGTCGTCGATCGTCGCGACACCGGGGTCGGCGTCCCTCAGAGTGATGTCACCACGCTTCGGCAGGACATCTCCGCGTTGCACCGGGAAGCCCGCACCGACCCAGGCGCGGATGCCGCCGTCCAGCACCCGGATGTCCACGCCGCGGCTCCGCAGCAGCCACCACGCCCGCGCGGCCGCGACCGCATCGTTGTCGTCGTAGACGACGACCAGGTCGCCGTCGTTCACCCCCCAGCGCCGGGCGGAGTGCTGCAGGTCCGCCAGAGCCGGGAGGGGATACCGACCGATCTCGGGGTGCCCGGTCTCGGCGAGCTCGCGCTCGAGGTCGACGTAGACGGCGCCGGGCAGGTGCCCCGCGACGTAGGCGGGTCGCCCCTCCGGCGCATTCAGTCTCCACCGCACATCGAGCAGGCGCACAGGACGCCCCGAATCGATCTCGGACGCGAGTTCGTGAGCGTCGATGAGCAGGGGCATACACCGAGTCTCCGGACCTCCGCGCCTGCTGTCGCGGCGGGGTGAAACACACCGAAATCAGACGACCCCCGGCGACACATCGGTCCGTCCCGCAGGGCGCACCGAGCGCGTGTTACGGCCGATGACCGGTCATTGCGTCATGTGATGACGCGGCGTGCGGCCGCCGCTTGGCCCTCCTAGGTTTGCCGAGCACCCGCGGTCCCCTCCGCGGCCTCCGACCGAAGAGGAACAGACATGAGCACGATCACCACAGCGCCCGTCGCGGTATCCGCGCCGGAACAGGGCGGCCCACCGGCGCGGGCCGAACGCGTCGACCTCGGCGACGTGCGCGTCGTCCACACCCGCCACTGGTTCCGGTGGGTGCTCAGCGCGATCCTGATCTTCGCGATCGCGCAGTTCGTGTGGTCGCTGTTCACGAACGAGAACTACGAGTGGAACGTCTTCGCGTCGTACTTCTTCTCCGAGCCCGTCCTGATCGGCATCGGCTACACGCTCTCGCTCACCGCGATCTCGGCATCCATCGGCTTCATCCTCGGAACGGTGCTGGCGCTGGGCCGGCTGTCGAAGTCGACGCTGCTCAACTCGATCTCCTGGGCGTACATCTGGTTCTTCCGCTCGGTGCCGCTCGTGGTGCAGATCATCGTCTGGTACAACCTCGGCTACCTCTACCCGACGCTCGGGCTCGGGACGCCGTTCACGACCGACTTCTGGATCGTGGAGTTCCCGACCGTCCAGCTCATCAGCGCCTTTGCGGCGGCGATCCTGGGGCTCGGTCTGCACCAGGCTGCCTACTCGGCGGAGATCATCCGCGGCGGCCTGATCTCCGTGGACCAGGGCCAGCACGAAGCGGCTGCCGCGCTCGGCATCCCGGCCCGCAAGCGACTATTCCGCATCATCCTCCCGCAGGCGATGCGCTCGATCATCCCGAACGCGACGAACGAGGTGATCGGCCTCGTCAAGGGCGCCTCGGTGGTGTTCGTGATCGCGATCCCGGAGCTGTTCTACGCGGTCCAGGTGATCTACAACCGCAACAGCCGCGTGATCCCGCTCCTGCTCGTGGCGGTGGTCTGGTACACGATCATCACCACGATCCTGAGCATCGCGCAGTACTACATCGAGCGGTACTACGCCCGGGGATCTGTCCGCACGCTGCCGCCGACTCCCCTGCAGCGGTTCCGCCGGTGGACCGCGGTGCAGTGGGCGCGCCTGGGCGAAGACGGCGCGAAGGCACCTCCGCGGGAACCCGTATCCGCCGACCTTCCCGTCCGGCCGGATGCCGCCATCGACGCGAACGAGGAGACCCGATGAGCACGCACACCGCTGCCGCTCCGCGGATCACGACGACGGGACTCGTCGAGATCCACAACGTCCACAAGTCCTACGCGGGGGTCGAGGTGCTCTCCGGGATCGACCTCACGATCGCGCCCGGCGAGGTCGTCGCGATCCTGGGGCCGAGCGGCTCGGGAAAGTCGACGCTGCTGCGCACGATCAACCACCTCGAGTCCGTCGATCGCGGATCGGTCACGGTCGACGGGCAGCTGATCGGCTACGAGCGGCGGGGAGACAAGCTCTACGAGCTGCGCGAGAAGGAGATCCTGAAGCGGCGCACGCAGATCGGCATCGTCTTCCAGAACTTCAACCTCTTCCCGCACCTCACCGCGCTGGAGAACATCACCGAGGCGCCCGTCGACCTCGGCGTGCTCAGCAAGGATGCCGCGCGCGAGCTCGCCCTGTCGCTGCTGGAGCGGGTCGGCCTCACCGACAAGGCGGAGCACTACCCGCGACAGCTGTCCGGCGGCCAGCAGCAGCGCGTCGCGATCGCGCGCGCCCTCGCTCTGAACCCCAAGGTGCTGCTGTTCGACGAGCCCACGAGTGCGCTGGACCCCGAGCTCGTCGGCGAAGTGCTGGACGTGATCCGCGATCTCGCCCGCGGCGGCACAACCCTCATCATCGTGACCCACGAGATCGGCTTCGCCCGCGAAGTCGCCGACCGCGTCGTCTTCATCGACGGCGGTCACGTGATCGAGGACGGATCCCCCGAGAAGGTCCTCACGAACCCGGAGCACCCGCGCACGCGGGAGTTCCTCGCCAAGGTTCTGGCCTGACGCGCCCCGTCGGCTCAGAACGCACCACCCGAAAGAGAGACACAGCATGGCAATCAGCAAGAAGCAGGGCATCGCGATCGGCGTCGGCGTCGTCGCGGTGGCCGCGATCGTCGGCGGCGTGTTCGCCGCCGTGAATCTGAACGGCGGCGCGGCCGAGGCCGCGGCATCCAGCCCGAAGCCGACCGAGACGAACACCGCGACCGGCGAGATCGAGTGGTTCCACACCGACCCCGTTCCCGAGGCCGTCGAAGCCCTGAAGGCGAGCGGATTCGAGCCGATCGAAGAGGGCAAGCTCACCGTCGCGGTCGGGGCGTTCGTCCCGCCGCTGAGCTACCAGCCCGACGGCACGTCCGCCGCGACCGACGTCGCCGGCACCGAACCGAACATCGGCCTGCTGATCGCGGAGGGACTCGGCCTCGAGTACAACCCGCAGGTCGTGGCGTGGGCGGACTGGCCGCTGGGCATCCAGTCGGGCAAGTACGACCTGATCACCTCCAACGTCACGGTCACGGAGGAGCGCAAGGAGCTCTACGACTTCGCGAGCTACCGCGAGGACCTCCTGGGCTTCTACGTCAAAGCCGACAGCGACATCGACTCGATCAGCGAGGCCGCCGACATCTCGGGCCTGAAGATCATCGTCGGTTCGGGGACGAACCAAGAGCAGGTCCTCCTGCGCTGGAACGAGGAACTCGAAGCGGACGGCAAGGCACCCGCCGAGCTGCAGTACTACGACGACACCGCCGCGGCCACGCTCGCGCTGCAGTCGGGTCGCGCCGACGCCAACTTCGGCCCGAACGCGACTGCCGCCTGGGCGGCGCTGGAGACCGGTGACACGAAGCTCGTCGGCATCGTGCCCGGCGGCTGGCCCGACACCGCGAACATCGCGGCCGGCACCGCGAAGGGCAACGGCCTGATCGAACCGGTCAGCATCGTGCTCAACAAGATCATCGAGGACGGCACCTACACCGAGCTGCTCGAGTTCTGGGGCCTGGAGTCCGAGGGCGTCACCGAGTCGCTGGTCAACCCGCCCGGGCTGCCCAAGCCGTGACGGCACGCGAAAGGGGCGGGATCCGATTCGATCGGATCCCGTCCCTTTCGCCGCGCGGCGCCTGATCAGCGCGGGTCGACGACCAAGTCCGCCAGCACGCGACCGATCACCGGCGTGAACTTGAACCCGTGACCCGAGAAGCCGGCGCCGAGGGCGACCGGTCCGATCCGCTCCAGGACGAACGCGGAGTCCGGGGTCGAGGTGTACGTGCACGTGATCTCGGAGAACGCGGCGGAATCCACCCCCGGGAGCCACTCCCGCGCGTACCGGACGATCGCGTCCGACAGGCCTGGGTCGGGAACGTAGGTGCGGCGATCGGGGTGGGTCTCGGGTCCGACCCCGTGCCAGCCGGCCTTGATGCCCTCCCCCGGCGAGCCCATGCCGTACACACCGCTCGGGAACCACGCGGTGGCGGCATCGTCGGCCGCAGGGGTGTGGTTGAATCCCGGCCACGCGGTCGACCCGTCGCGCGGCGCGAAGAACGCCGGCTGCTCCTGCGTGACTCGCAGCGGCGGCAGGGACGCCTCGATGCCGAGCGCGGTGAGGACATCCGTCGTCCATGCCCCGGCCGTGATGATCGCGCGTCGTGCGCGGATCGTATCCTCGCTCCCGTCCGCGGTCCGCACGCGCACCCGGACGCCGTCGTCGCCGGCCGACCCGTCCAGCACCGCCGTCTGATGGCGGATCCGCGCGCCGCGCACCGCCGCCGCCGAGCCGAGCGCCGCGACGGCCCGGTCTGCGTGCAGACGGCCCGCCTGCGGGGTGTGGAAGACCGGACCGGCGAAGCGGAAGCCGGGCCAGCGATCGGCCGCCTCGCGCGCGTCCAGATGCTCGACGTCGAAGCCGCCGTCCCGCAGCGCCTGCACGGCACGGTTCTGGTCGCGGCCCGGACCGTGGTTGATGATCCCGGTGCGGGTCAGCAGCTCGGAACCGGTCTCGGCCTCGAGCTCCTGCCACAGCCCGTCGGCTTCATGCAGCCAGGCCAGGAGCCCCGGATCCTCGTAGCTGAGATTGAAGTTGCGGGACGCGCCGTGCGACGCGCCGTGCCGGTGGCCCGGCTCGAACTGCTCGAGGAGCGTGACGTCGACGCCGCGGCGGGCGAGCTGCCACGCGGATGCCGCCCCCATCGCACCGCCGCCGACGACGACCACCTCGGCGGTGTCGCTCATGCGGCGGCCCTCCGGGCGACCGGCTTCTCGAAGCACTGCGAGAAGGCGATCTCGAGGTACGGCGGATAGATCGGGATGCGCGTGTAGCCGATCCGCTCGTACAGGGCGACGGCTTCGGGCTGGCGGTCTCCGGTCTGCAGGATCAGCCGCTGCGCGCCGAGGTCGGCGGCGATCCGCTCGAGTTCCGCCATCAGCAGACGGCTCACGCCGCTGCCCCGGGCGTCCGGAGCGACGTACACCCGCTTGACCTCGAGCGACCCCGCGAATTCCGCGCCGAGGTCGCGGAGCGCGGCGTGACCGACGGCTTCGCCCTCGGCATTCGTCACGATCACCGTCGCGACGATCGTCTCCGGCGCGACGGACAGCGCCGCCCCGATCCGTTCCGCGACGTCCTGCGGCACGTCGTCGAGCCTGCCCGCGTACCGGGGTCCGATCTCGGCGTCCATCGCGTCACGCAGCGCGTGCGCACGCGGATCGGTCCACTCCACCTGCTCGACGAGCCACTCCGCGGAGGGGACCGCCGGCGCGTCTGCACCCGACATGGTTCCAGTATCAGCGGGCGGCGCCGGGGTGCCCGCGGGGCGAGCAACACCGCGTAACGAGGTGGCACCCCTCGTCAGAGGGTGGCGTGCACCCGCGCGAGCGGCGTCTTCTCCCCCGCTTCCACGGCGATCGGCAGGTGGTTCCCGGCCGGCGGGAGGGGGCAGGTCGCGAAGTCGGTGTAGGCGCAGGGAAGGTTGACGGCGCGCGTGAAGTCGATCACCGTCCCGCCGTCGGCGTCCGGGGCCGGCACGCCGACCGTCCGATTCGCGGCGTAGGTGGTCCGCCCGCTCGTCTCGTCGGTGAACAGCACGACGAGCTCGCCCGGCGCGTATCCCTCGAACGCGATGAGCCGGTGGGTCTCCCCCCGCAGCGTGAACTCCACGTACCCGGGCGACTCGTAAACGTGCGTCAGCCCGTCCACCGCGGCACCGACTTCGGTGCGACGCGGCGTCGCATACTCGACGAAACGCGCCGGAACACGCCACTGCGGGTGAGGCGCATAGACCGGCGTACCGTCGTACGCGGCGAGGAACGGGTGATCCGGCCTGCGGGGACGGACGATGTCGTGCCCGCCGCGCTTGGCCACTTCGGCCACACCGCCGTCGTAGGCGACCGTGAGTCCCCCGCGCTCGGGGATCTCCCCGAACGTATGGATGCCGCGCAGCACCTCACCGTCGAAGGTCAGCACATCGTCGTCGGTGAGGGCCACCACCGGGCCCTCCGGGCCCGTGGACCACGCGCCCGGAACGCCGGGGATGAGTTGCGGCGCGGCGGTGAGCCAGTGCAGGCCGGTGATCGCGAGGAAGCCGTGCGGGTCCGCCCGGCGGGCCTCATGTTCACGATGCCAGGCCTCCCAGCCGCGGCCGAAGTCCGCCCGGTCGATCGTCGCCGTGCTGAGCGTGTCGGTCATGATCGCCCCCTCACACCGTCGCGGCGAGCGCGCCGCGACGCTCGGGGACGGGCAGGCCGAGGTTCTCGCGCAGCGTCGAGCCCGTGTACTCGGTGCGCAGCGATCCGCGCTCCTGCAGGAGGGGCACGACCTTGTCGACGAACTCGTCGATGCCGCCAGGCGTGACGTGCCCGCCGAGGACGACCCCGTCGGCGCCGTCGTTCTGGATGAACGCGTCAAGCGCATCGGCGACCTGCTCGGGCGTCCCGATGAAGTCGGCGCGCGCCGACACCTCGGCGGCGACACCGCGGATGCTGAGGCCCTTCTCCTCCGCCAGAGCACGCCAGCGCCGCACGGTCTCGAAGCGGTCCTGGTAGATGAAGGCCTTCCCCTGGATGATGGGCGGGGCCTCGGGATCCGGGTCGATGCTCGGCAGCGGCCCGTCGATGTCGTACGCCGACAGATCGCGGTTCCACAGCTGCTCGAACTGGACCTGCACGGCCTTGTCGCTGAGCTGCTGCTCGAGGATGTGCCGGGCCTTCTCCTCGGCATCCGCCCGCGAATCGCCGAGCACGAAGCCGGCGCCGGGGATGATCTTGAGGTCGTCGGGGTTGCGCCCGAAGCTCCGCGCCCGCGACTTGACGTCGGCGTAGAACTCCTGCGCCTCGGGCTGACGCGAGAACGGCGAGAAGATCAGATCGGAGTTCGCGGCCGCGAAGTCCCGGCCCTGCGGCGAGATCCCCGCCTGCACGAGGACCGGGCGCCCCTGGGGACTCCGCGGCACCGTGAACCGGCCCTCGATGTCGAACTGCGCACCGGCGTGGGAGAAGCGCCCGACCGTGTCGTCGGCCAGGAAGCGCCCGCTCTGCTTGTCGGCGACGATCGCGTCCTCCGCCCACGAGTCCCACAGCTCCTGCACCGTGCGCACGAACTCCTCGGCCCGGGTGTAGCGCTCCTCACGCGTGAGGAACCCGCCGCGCCGGAAGTTCTGCCCGGTGAAGGCGTCCCAGCTCGTCACGACGTTCCAGCCCGCGCGACCGCCGGAGAGGTGGTCCAGGCTCGCGAGCTGCCGGGCAAGCTCGTACGGCTCGTTGAAGGTCGAGCTCAGCGTTCCGATCAGACCGATGTGGTCGGTCACCGCGGCGAGGGAGGCGAGCACCGCGAGCGTGTCCGGACGCCCGGCGATGTCGTGCTCGAACACACGGCCGGCGCGTTCGCGCAGCGCGAGGCCCTCCGCGAGGAAGAAGTAGTCGAACCGCCCGCGCTCGGCGGTCTGGGCGACCTGGCGGAACGTGTCGAAAGCGATCTGACTGCCCGCGTCGGGGTGCTCCCAGGCGGTGTGCTCGTTCACACCGCCGACGTAGGCGGCGAGGATGATCTGCTTGCGTGCTCTCGTGCTCATCGTCTGCTCCTGAGTGGGTCAGCCGGCGAGCGCCGGCGCGTAGCGGTTGGGGACGGAGGTCGGCAGGCCGAGGACGCCGCGCAGGGATCCTCCGTCTCCGGCCAGCAGGTCACGTCGGCGCAGTTCGGGCACCAGGTCGTCGGCGATACGGGGCAGGTCGTCGGTCGCGACGCCGGGGCGCAGCCGCACCCCCGCGTAGCCGAGCTCGCCGAGCGCGGCGATCTCGTCGGCGAGCTGTGCGGCCGACCCGGCGAAGATGCGGGCGTCCGAGGAGAGCGGCCGGCCGAGGGCATCGAGTCGCTCGAGGCGATCGGATGCCGGTTCGTCGGCGTCCAGGAACACGACCAGGTCGGCGAACACCCGGAGCGGCTCCCCGGTTCGAGCGACGTCGCGCTCCGCACGGCGGACCTCATCGAGGATCGCGGTCGCACCGGCGATGTCCTGCGGGGTGACGAAGACGACGTCCGCGGATGCCGCGGCGAAGCGGTACGGGATCTCGGCGTGCGCGAGCGCGGCGATCACGGGCTGCCCCTGGGGCGGTCGCGGCGTGATCGACGGACCGCGCACACGGAAGGAGCGTCGCTCGAAGTCGACGGTGTGCAGCTTGTCGGCATCCAGGAATCGGTCGGTCGCGACGTCGCGGATCTCCGCGTCGTCCTCCCAGCTGTCCCAGAGCCGGCGCACCGCTTCGACGACGTCCTCCGCCTCGGCGAACAGCTCGGCGGCGATCTCCCACAGCCGAGGGTCTTCTCGGTCGGTGAACTCGGGGATGTCGCGGCGTCCGAAGTGCCGCGCCTCGTCGGCGCGCGGCGACACCTTCGGCTGCCATCCGGCGCGGCCGAGGCTGGTGTAGTCCAGAGTGGCGATCCCGGTGGAGATGTGGAAGGGCTCGGTGTGGGTCGTGGTCACCGTGGGGATCAGCCCGATCCGGCGGGTCACCGGGGCGACGCGCGAGGCGATCAGCAGCGCGTCCAGCCGGCCACGCACCTCGTCCGTGCGGTCGTCGGCACCGAACGGCGAGCCGGACTGCACGGCGAACGAGTCCTCGATCGTGGCGAAGTCGATGCCGGCGGCATCCGCTCGTCGCACCAGATCGGCCCAGTAGTTCGGTGTGAACAGCTCCGTCGGGCGCGAAGACTCTTCGCGCCACGCGGCGGGGTGCCAGCCGGCGCCTTCGAGCGCCACGCCCAGACGCAGTCGATCGGTGGTGGTCATGGAGTCTCCCGTTCCTCACTCAGGTCGCGGAGCCCGTCTGTCCGCTGTCGCCAGCCTCGCGGCATCCCGCGCCCGTCGCGCGTGGCGCCGTCAAGAGGGGTCATGCGCGGTCATCCGCGGTAATCAACGACGCGGCGCCGCGTTCGGACGCGGGCGTCCAGCCGAGCGCGGGCAGCACGGCGTGACGGATGTCGAAGAGGATCTGCCGGTATTCGTCTTCGGCGAAGCCGTACGGCAGCGCGACGCGGAGCTCGGTGCGGCCGTCGATCGACGGGTCCTCGCCGAGGCGCTCGATGATCTGCGCGGCGGTGCCCACGAGATCGCGCTGGAACACGACGCGACGCGGGCCGATCTCCGCCGGGGCGGCGGTCCGGGCGTCGCGCGCCTCGGCGTACGCGCGGTAGTGCTCGCGCTGCGGCGCGGTCGCGGTCGTGGTCGGCACGATCACCCGTTCCACACCGACCGTGGGGATGCCGCTCCCGACGAACTCGGAGTAGTACGCGTCCAGGTGCGCGCGCTGCGCCGGCTCGAACCGGTCGTGGCCGCCCGCGTCGCTCAGGTTGCCGAGCAGGAGCTTGAGTCCGTGCCGTGCGGCCCAGCGCACGGAGCGCTCCGATCCGCCGCCGAGCCACACGCGGTCGCGCAGGCCCGGGATATGCGGCTCGATGCGCGGGATCTGCGGGCCGTACGGCGTCTGCAGCGGTTCGCTCGCGAGCGGATGCCCTTCGAGCGCTTCCAGGAACCGCTCGATGAGCGCGTACGCATCGACCGGCGCGTCGCCGCGCCCGAGCCCCGCGAGCAGATCGCCGTGCGGCGCGGAGCTGCTGATGCCGACGTTGACCCGCCCTCCCGAGAGGGCGTCGACCGTGCCGAAGTCCTCGGCGAGGCGGAACGGCGTCTCGTAGCCCAGGGGCACGACGCCGGTCTCGAGCCGGATCGACCGCGTCCGCTGCGTCGCCGCGGCGAGGAACGGCAGCGCGGAGGAGATCCCCCGCTCGAGGTGTCGTTGACGGATGCCGGCCACGTCGTACCCGAGATCCTCGGCGAACGAGAACAGGCGCAGGGTCTGCTCGAGTCCTGCGCGCGGGTCGTCCTCGGGGTGGGTGCCGGCCAGGATGAATCCGGCTCGGGGGACCAGCATCCGCTCGCTCGTCATGGGCTCTCCGATTCGTGATGCGGCCGCGTCTGTCACGGCCCGTTCACGCTGGCAGGTGCGACATGACTGCGGCCCCGCGCCCGTCACCCGACGTCACCCCGCGTCACCCGACGTCACACGATCGGTCCTCAGTGCTGGTGGGCCACCGCGCTCTGGTCGCCGAACTTGAACGCGAGGCGGCCGTGCGCGAAGCCGCCGCCGGCGCGGATCGCGGTCGAGACCCACGCCGCCTCGGCGAGCTCGGCCTGCGTCGCACCGGCCTTGATCGCGCGCTGGGTGTGGCCGTCGATGCAGTAGACGCACTGCGTGCTGATGCCGACGGCGACCGCGATGAGCTCCCGGTACTTCAACGGGATCTCCCGGCCCTCCCCGGCGAACACGGCATCGTCGAACTGCGCGAACGCCTGCAGGATGTCGGGCGTCTCGCTCTTGTAGACGCGCGTATAAGTGCGGTCGTTCTCGCGGTCGAAGTAGTCGGCCATCGTGCTCTCCTGTCATGCCGGTCGGACTTTCGACGATGCCATGCGCGGCGCATGACACTGTGCGGCGATGACACACAAAGACGCGGAAGCGGAACACCCTGGGCGCGACCGCGGTTGCGCTTCGAGATGTGTCGGTTCGTGTCGCCTCGACGAATCCGAGCCGACACGAACTGACACTCTCGTACCACGCAGAACGCTGACGAAGGACTTCACGAATGACCCAGACCCTTTGGAGGCAGCAGGATGCCGTGCTGGACAACCCGGCATGGCACTCGCTCGCCGGTCCGCACGCGCAGTTCGCGATAGGTGACGACCTGGTCCGCCAGTACCCCGCCGATGTCGCCCCCTTCGTCGCCGTGCGCACGTGGGAGGACCCCCGGGTGTGGGACGCGCTGGCCCAGCTCGTCGGACCCGCGGCCGAGATCGGTCTCTCGAGCACCGATGAGCTGCCGCCCGAGGGCTGGGAGATTCTGGGGCGCGGCGACGGTGTTCAGCTCGTGGAGACCCCGGCGCTCGCGCCGCGGCCGTTCGAGGAGGCGATCGAGCTCGGAGTGGACGACGTGCCGGAGATGCTGGCGCTCGTCGAGCGCAACCAGCCCGGCCCGTTCCGGCCCCGGACGCACGAACTGGGGCGCTACATCGGCATCCGGCACGAGGGTCGGCTGGTGGCGATGGCGGGCGAGCGACTGCATCCCGAGGGCTGGACCGAGATCAGTGCGGTGGCGACGGATGCCGAGCACCGCGGCCGGGGACTCGCCTCGCGCCTGGTGCTGGACGTGGCGTTCCACATTCAGGAGCGCGGCGATCGGGCGATGCTGCACGCCGCGGCGACGAACGTGGGCGCGATCGCGGTGTACGAGCGCCTCGGCTTCGCGCTGCGCCGGCACACGACGTTCTCCTTCGTGCGCACGCCCGCCTGAGGCTGCCGCCCGCCGCCCGCGCCCCGCTGCTCCCGCCGAGGTGGTGGGTCTCCCGCCGAGATGGTGGGTCTCCCGCCGAGATGGTGGGTCTCCCGCCGAGATGGTGGGTTCCGCCGCGAGATTGTTGAACTTGCACCGAGGTGGCTCCCACCATCTCGGGAGGAAACCCACCATCTCGGGGGGAAACCCACCATGTCGAGAGGGGGCGGCGAAGGGTACCTGTCGGCCAGCGGCGATGTCGGTGGGTGGCGGTGACTTTAGAACATGTATTCGAACACGGTGGTCGGATTCACCGACTCGCAGACCGACATGTTGCGCAGCCTGCGCGACCAGGTCGCCGCGTTCGACCAGGCGATCGCCGCGGCAGAAGCGGCGCGGGTGCGGGTGCTCGCGCAGGCGGCGGACCTCGTCGACGATGTGCTGACCGGTGTCTCTGCCCGGGAGCGGCAGGCGGACATGGTGCTGCGGACGGTCGCGTCCGAGATCGCGGTCGCCACGCACGTGTCCGACCGGTCCCTGCAACGCCAGATCGGGGAGGCGGCCATGCTCGTCGGCGACTACCCGGCGACCCTTTCTGCCTGGGAGGACGGGCGGATAACCCGCGGGCACGTCCGGGCCGTGCAGGACGCCGGCTCGATCCTTCCCCCAGAGAACCGACGGGAGTTCGATGCGGCCGCCGCTGATCTGTGCACCTCGGACACCGCCGGGCGCGTGGCCTCGCGGTTGCGGGTGCTGGCCGAGCAGGTGCACCCGATCAGCGTCCAGGAACGCCACGACGCCGCGAACGCGACCCGGTGCGTGAAGGTGATCCGCGGGACCGAGGGCATGTCGACACTCATGATGCCGATCCCGTCACTGCTTGCTGACGCGGTCTACGACCGGCTCACCCAGCAAGCCCGGGTCATCGTCGACACCCGTGTCACCCCACCCGCGGGATCGGACGACGCGGACCTCGCGGTGATCACGACGGACACCCGGACGATGGACCAGATTCGCGCCGACCTCGCGGTGGACATGCTCCTCACCGCCCAGCCCGGCGCGGATCCCACCCGGGACGACGACGGAGCCGGCACGCTCGGGGCGATCCGCGCGAAAGTGCAGATCGTGGTGCCCGTCCTCTCCCTGATCGGCTCCTCCTCCGAGCCCGCAACCCTCGTCGGCACCGGTCCGATCGACCCGGACACCGCCCGGCATCTCGCGGCCGGCACCCGGTCCCCGTGGGAGAGGATCCTCACCCACCCGATCACCGGAACAGTCCTGCACACCGACACCTATCAGCGCACCGCACAGATCGACCGGCAGCTCCGAGCCCGAGATCAGCACTGCCGGTTCCCCGGCTGCCGGGTCCCCGCGATCCGCTGCGAAGTGGACCACACCATCGACCACGCCAGAGGCGGACCCACCGACACGGGAAACCTCGCGCATTTGTGTCAACGGCATCATTCGATGAAGCAGTTCACCCCCTGGCGGGTTCGACAACTCCCGGGAGGCGTCCTCGAATGGATCTCCCCCACCGGCACCGTGTATCTCGACATGCCCACGACGTACCCGCCGGCCGTCACGTTCGCGCCCACCGACGACACCTCCGACGCACCCTTCTGAACCCCGCGCCGAGTCGGCAGGGTGGAGCCGTGCACGAGCCCGGATTCAGGCCCGGCGTCGTCCCCGGCGCCACCCCCGGCGCCACCTGCTCACCGGGGATCCGTCCGGCAGGACGCCACTCGGACGGTCAGACGCCCTGACGGCGCAGCGCCCGGCCGAGGCGGTGCGCGGCCTCGCGCAGCTGCTCGGCGGACGTGTCGCCATACGCGAGCCGGAGCCGGCGCTCGGCATCCGTCCCCGGCCCCGACGCGAAGAACGCGCCCTGCTGGTACTCCACGCCCTCCGCGCTCGCGTCTGCCGCGAGGCGCGCCGCATCGACCCCGTCATCGCGCAGCCGCGGCCACAGGAACAGCCCGCCGTCGGGCCGGTCGATCTCGAACGCACCGGGAGCCTCGGCCTCCAGCCCGTCGGCGAGCGCGTCCGCACGCTCGCGGTACAGCGCCCGCGCCCGCTCGAGCGTCGCGTCGAACAGCAGCGGATCGGACGTCAGCAGCTCGGCGATCACGGCCTGCACGAACGTCGACGAGTGCCCGTCCTGTCGGCTGCGGAGCGCCACGACGTCCGGCACCGCGTGAGCGGGCAGCACGACCCACCCGAGCCGCAGGCCCGGGCCGAGGGTCTTGGTGAACGTGTTGACGTGCCACACGAGGTCGGAGTCGTGGAACGGCTCGACGGACTCCTGCTCGCCGCGGAAGCGCAGCTCGCGGTACGGATTGTCCGCGAACACCACGAACCCGTACTGCTCGGCCAGGCGCACGAGCTCGCGGCGCTGATCGGTCGGCAGCGTCGACTGCGAAGGGTTGTGGAAGTCCGGCACCGTGTACAGCGCGGCGGTGCGCTCCCCCGCACGCAGGCGGTCGGCCAGGTCGTCGACGTCGATGCCCGTCCGGCCGACGCCGATCGGCAGGATCCGCGCGTCGGACAGCTCGAGCCCGCGCAGGAACAGCGGGAAGATCGGGTTGTCGACCGCGACGAGGTCGCCGCGTTCGAGCACGGTCTGCACCGCGAGGGCGAGCCCGTGAAACCCACCGTTCGTGATCACGACGCGCTCGACGGGCACACCCTCGCGCGCGGCGATCCACTCGCGCAGCGCCGGGATGCCCTCGGTGCGCGAGTACTGCAGCGCAGGTGCGCCCGGCTGGGCGAGCACGCGGGCCGTCGCCTCGGCGATCTCCCGCGAGGGCAGGACAGACGGGTCGGGGATGCCGCCCAGAAGCTCGATCGCATCGGGACGGCGATCGCGCAGGGTCTGGTCGCCGAAGCCCTTCGGCGCCGTGAGCGCGCGGATGAGCGCGGGGCGCGGGGCGCGGGTGTCGGTCAGCGTGGTCATGGGTGCTTCTCCTTCGAGCTCACGCGGTGGGTGTCAGCGCGGCCGTGGCGGTGGGCGCCGCCACGGCGCCGGGCACCGGCGCGGACGCGGCACGGGACGACCGGGGACGGGGGATCGAGCGCACGAGGGTCTTCGTGTACTCCTCGCGCGGGTTCTCCAAGACCTCGGTCACCGACCCCGCTTCGATCACGCGGCCGTCCTTGAGCACCGACACCGTGTCGGCGATCTGCCGCACGAGCGCGAGGTCGTGCGAGACGAACAGGTAGGTGAGGCCGCGCTGCTCCTGCAGGCGGAACAGGACGTCGAAGATGTCCGCCTGGACGCTGACGTCCAGCGCGGAGGTAGGCTCGTCCAGCACGATGACGTCGGGTTCGAGCACGAGGGCCCGCGCGATCGCGACCCGCTGCCGCTGGCCGCCCGAGAGCGCCCCGGGACGCCGGCGGCCGAGCTCCGCGCTCAGCCCGACGGCCGAGAGCGCCTCCGTCACCGCCCGCGCGCGATCCCGACGCGTGCCGACCCGATAGCGGTCCAGCGGCTCGCGCACGATGCGCTGCACGGTCCACGACGGGTCGAGCGACGTGAAGGGGTTCTGATACACCAGCTGGAGGTGACGGCGGATGCCGCGCAGCGCGGCCGGCGAACGGCCGGTCACCGTCTCGCCGTCCACCCGGATCTCGCCGGCGTCCGCGTGCTCCAGACCGAGCAGGAGCCGCACGGTCGTCGTCTTGCCCGATCCGGATTCGCCGACCAGGGCGTGCGTCGTGCCCGCAGGAACCTGGAACGACACGGCGTCCACGACCGTCCGGGACGTGCCGTCGACCGTGAATGCCTTGGACACCGCGCGGACGTCCACGCGGGGAGCGGCATCCGTCACCGCGGGTCGTCGCGGCGCGTCACGATACCGGGTCGGGTTCAGCGCCGGCGCGTCGCTCTGCAGGCGCGCGGTGTACGCCGAGGCCGCGAAGTCGAAGACCTCGGCGGTGCGCCCGGCCTCCTGCACGGCGCCGTCCTTGAGCACGACGATCTCGTCGGTGCGCTCGGCGGCGATCGCGAGGTCGTGGGTGATGAGCAGCAGGCTGATGCCGAGCGAGGTCTGCAGATCGGTGAGCAGGTCGAGGATGCGCTTCTGGATCGTGACATCCAGCGCGCTCGTCGGTTCGTCGGCGACGAGGAGCTTCGGCCGCGGGAGCACCGCCAGGCCGATCAGCACCCGCTGCAGCATGCCGCCGGACAGCTGGTGCGGGTAGGAGTCGAACACGCGCGCCGGGTCGGGCAGACCCACGCGCGCGAAGATGTCCAGGATCGCCTCGCGCTGCTCGTCGGCGCGCGTGAGCCCTGCCAGTGCCGCCGCTTCACGCGCCTGCGCGCCGATCGTGCGGACCGCGTTCAGCGCGTTCGCCGGGTCCTGCGGGACGAAGCCGAAGCCCGTTCCCCGGAGGGCACGGAAGCTCCGCTCCGGAAGCGACAGCACGTCCGTCCCCGCGAAGCGCACGTCGCCCGATGCCCGCGCTTCGGCGGGCAGGAGCCGCAGCACGGCCCGGGCGATCGTGGACTTGCCCGAGCCGGACTCCCCGATCAGGGCGAGGCTGCTGCCGGGGCGGACGGAGAATCCGACATCGTGGACGACCTCGGTGCCGCCGTACGACACGGAGAGGTCCTGCACCTGCAGCAGGGCATCGGGAGCGGTGGTCACGACGGGACTCCTGTCTGCGCGGCTCACGAGGTTCCTCGCAGCCAGCGACTGATGCGATTGATCGACAGCACCGTGAGGATCGTCACGATCGCGGGCCAGAACACGAGCCACGGCGAGCGCGGATAGTCCTTGCCGGAGGAGATGAGCAGGCCCCAGTCCGACGCGGGCGGCGGATCGCCGTACCCGAGGAAGGCCAGGCTCGCGATCACGAGGATCGACAGTCCGAACTGCAGCACGGCGAGCGGGATGAGCGAGCGGGACGCGTTGGGCAGCACGTGCCGGAACAGGATGTGCGCGGCGGATCCGCCCTGCAGCGTCGCCGCTTCGACGAACACCGACCGGCGCACCTTGATCACCTCGGCCCGCATGACCCGGGCGAACACGGCGACCGCGGACACCCCGGTCGCGATCGCGGCGTTGATGGTCTGGAAACCGAGCGAACTCACGATCACGACGGCCAGCAGGAAGGCGGGGATCGCCAGCAATACGTCGACGAAGCGGGCGAGGACGACGTCGATCCACGAACCGAGGAAGCCGGCGACGAGCCCGATGAGGCCCCCGACCACCACGCCGATCACGACGGCGACGAGAGCGCTCGTCACCGAGGACTGCGCACCGAAGACGACGCGCGCGAACATGTCGCGCCCGAGCTGATCGGTCCCGAGCAGGTGCGCCAGAGAGGGCGGCAGGAACTTGTCGGCCGGGTCGCCCTTCGCGGGGTCCTGGTGGGCGAACAAGCCCGGCGCGAGCGAGAACGCGAGGACGATCGTCACGACGACGAAGGACAGCAGCACGCTCGGCGGGACAGCGAGAGCGCGCACCCGGGGGCGTGTCAGCGCGCGGGGCGCCTGGGTCAGGGCGGCACCGGTCATACGATGCTCACCTCCTCCTGCAGGTCGGAGCGGATGTCCTGATCGGCCGCGGGCGAGACGGCGCGCGCGCGTCCGCCGACCGTGACCCGGGGATCCAGCAGCGGGTAGGCGAGGTCGGCGAGCAGGTTCACCACGACGAAGACGAGCGCCGCGAGCGAGACGACGGCTTGCAGGACGGGGAGGTCCTGGCTGGCCACGGCGCCCTCCACCAGGGTGCCGATGCCGACGCGTCCGAAGATCGACTCCGTGATGAGCGCTCCGCCGAGCAGCTCGCCCACCATGAGGGCGAGCACGGTGACGGCCGGGAGGGAGGACGGCTTGACGAGGTGCCGGAGGAACAGCCTGCTCTGCCCGAGACCGCGCGAGCGGGCGACGGCGATGTACTCCTGCCGCGACTCGTGGTCCAGGTTCGCGATGAGCACTTCGGCCAGCTGCGCCGACACGGGGATGCCGAGCGCGAGCGCGGCGAAGAACGTGCCCCAGGGGGTCTCGGTGTCGATCATCGTGAACAGGCCGAGACCGAACGCGAAGACGTTGATCAGCAGGAGACCGATCACGAAATTGGGGACGGAGAGGAAGAGCGACGGCAGGGAGCGCAGAACTCCTTGCCCGAACCGCGGAGGCAGGAACTGCGTTCCGTAGGCGATCGTGACCGCCAGCACGATCGCGACCAGGAGGGCGGCCCCGGCCAGCTGCAGCGTCGAGCCGAGTGCGTCGAGGATCAGCTGACTCACCGGGAGGTTCGAGCGCAGCGAGATGCCGAAGTCGCCTGTGACGAAGCGACCGAGCGAGCCGGCGAGCTGCACGAGCAGCGGCTGGTCCAGGCCGTAGTAGGACACGATCCGCGCGATGTCCTCCTCGGTGAACCCGTTCTCGGGATTGCGCAGCGTGCTCGTGATGGGGTCGCCCGGCAGGATGCTGATCACGAAGAACGTGAACAGGTACGCCAGGAGCACCACGACGACCGCCTGGCCGATTCGGCGCAGAGCGTACGGTCCGTAGGTGCGGAGCATGGGATGTTCCCTCCGGCTCGACGGGGCGGGGACGCGTGTGCGCCCGGACGGCTCCGGGCGCACACGCGCGATGATCACTCGGTCAGGTACGCGTCGAGGTAGTACGCGTAGGCCAGGCCGTTGTACGTGACGCCCTCGAGGGCGGGGTTCTGCACGTACACGCGCTGCACGATCTGCGTGAGCGGAACGAAGTACGCCTGCGCGAGCACGTACTCCTGCAGCTCGTCGGCGACGGCGGCGCGGTCGTCACGATCGGTCGCCGTGGCGATCTGGTTGGAGAGGTCGTTGAGCGTCTGGTCGCTCGTGCCGACCTTGAACCAGTCCTCGTCGCCCTTCTTCTGGCTCGTGAGGACACCGGCGACGGTTCCGACGTCGACGAAGCTGCGCGTGATCTCGTTCGCGGGGATCGCGGCATTGCCGATGACCTTCTGCCCGTACGTCGGCACATCGTAGGCCTCGAGGGTCACGGCGAAGCCCAGGTCGGACAGCTGCTGCGCGACGAGCTCGTCGACGGCCTGCGAGGTGGCCAGGTACGGGTTCGGGTACAGCGTGAACGCGAGTTCCTGCCCGTCCTTCGTGCGGACGCCGTCCGCGCCCTCGACCCACCCGGCCTCGTCGAGCAGATCGGCGGCCTGGTCGGGGTCGAACGCGAACTGGTCGCTGTGATCGGTCGCCTCGGGAACGTTGCTCTGGATGAACGACTCCGCCGCCTGCCAGTCGCTCGTGTAGACCGTGGACAGGATCTCGTCGCGGTCGATGCCGTGCTGGACGGCCTGCCGGACGAGCGGGTCGTCGAAGGGTGCGACCGTGGTGTTCAGCGCGTACCCGTTCACGAAGCCGAGATAGCGGGGCACCGCGATCTCGAAGCCCTCGTCCTTGAGCGGATCCAGCTCCTGCGGGCTCGCGTTGTAGGCGACGTCGGCCTGGCCGGACTGCACGGACGACGTCCGCAGGGTCGGCTCGGCGACCTGCTTGTACGTGATCGAGTCGAGGTACGCCGCGCCGTCGTGGTTCAGCGCCTCCGGACCCCAGTCGTAGTCGTCGCGCTTGGTGAGCACGACACTGTCGCCCTCGGCCCACGACTCCACCACGAACGGCCCGCTGCCGATGTCATTGGACAGGTCGGCCTGCTGATCGGCCGGCAGCGCGAGGGTCTCCGGCGACAGCAGGATCGAGCCGTGGTAGGCGAGCGTGGGGATGAAGCTCAGCGTCGGCGCGGTGAAGTACACCTTGACCGTGGTCTCGTCCACGGCCTCGGCCCGGTCGTAATTGGCGGCGGGGAACAGCCCGATGCGGTTGATGCCCTCGTCGGGGCGGCCCTTCGCCCAGATGTCGATGTTCGCGACGACCGCCGCGGCATCGAGCGGCGTGCCGTCCGAGAAGGTGACGCCGTCCTTGAGGTTGATCGTGAACTCGGTCTTGTCCTCGCTCTCCTCCCAGCTCTCCGCGACCCACGGGCTCAGGTTGCCCTCCGCGTCGACATAGATGAGCTTGTCGGTGACGTGTCCCCAGATGTGCCCCTGGTAGCTCGAGATCGAGCTGTTGTTGGGGATCCAGGTGGCGCCGAGCGAATCGATCAGGAACGTGATGTCGCCGCCCTCCGTGGGCGCGGCGCTCTCGTCGGCGGCAGGTGCGGTGCCGCCGGAGGCGCAGCCGGCGATGAGTGCGACGCCGGCGATCAGGCCGATGCCGGTCAGGAGGGCGCGTCGCCCTCGGGTGCGGTGCTGTGTGGACATGTGATCGTTCTCCTTGGTGTGCTGTGGGGCGAGGTGAAGGTCAGAAGGCTTTGCCGGGGTTGAACAGGCCGGTGGGGTCCAGCGCCGCCTTGAGGGCGTGCTGGGCGGCGAGCGTCCGCGGGGACAGTTCGACGGCCGCGAGCTCTCGCTTGACCGTGCCGATGCCGTGCTCCCCGCTCACGGTGCCGCCGACGCTCAGAGCGAAGCGGACGAGGTCGTCCGTGGCGTCGTGCAGCGTGGCCGGGGGTGCGGACGGATCGGCACCGTCCGGGATCCGCAGCGTGATCAGCGGGTGCAGATTGCCGTCGCCGGCATGGGCGACCGCGCTGACCTCGACGCCGTACCGCTCCTGCAGAACCGCGAAGTACGCGTACACCTCGGGGATCCGCGACTTCGGCACGGCGATGTCGCCACCCGAGAACCAGCTGTCCAGGTCGAACCCGCGTCCGGAGCGGCGGAGTTCCCACAGCACCTCGCCGTCGGCATCCGTCTCGGCCTGCACGCGACCGCCGACCGCGGTGAGCGCGTCGCGGAGCTCGGCGAACTGCTCGGCGATGCCGAAACCGTCGAGCTCGATCAGCAGGAGCGAGCCACCGCGTTCGCGCAGGCGGGAGTGCGAATGCCGGTCGATGCTCACGAGGGTCGGCTCGTCGAAGAACTCCACGATGCTCGGCCGGACCCGGGATGCGGTGATCGCCGCCAGCGCGGCGGCCCCCTCAGCGGTCGAGTCGAAGAACGCGGTCACCGTGCGGCGTGCGGCCGGAATCGGCCGGAGGCGGACGGTGGCCGCGACGACGATGCCGAGGACCCCTTCGGATCCGACGAACAGCGACACGAGGTCGAGCCCCGTGACCCCCTTGATCGATCGGTGCCCGACCGAGATGAGGCTCCCGTCGGCGAGGACGACATCCAGCGCAAGCACCGACTCGCGGGTGACGCCGTATTTCGCGCAGCGCAGTCCGCCGGCGTTCGTGGCGATGTTCCCCCCGATCGAGGAGATCCGCCAGCTGGCCGGATCGGGCGCGTAGAACAGCCCGAGCGGGGCGAGGTGGGCGTTCAGCTCGGCGTTCAGGACGCCGGGCTCGACCACCGCGACTTCGTCCTCGGGCGAGACCTCGAGGATCCGCGTCAGCCGCTCCGTCGAGATCACGAGCTCGCCTGTGGTCGCCGACGCGCCGCCGGAGAGCCCGCTGCCGGCGCCACGCGGCACGACGGGCACACCGTGCTCTGCGGCGATCCGCACGAGGTCCTGCACGTGCTCGGGCGAGGCCGGGAGTGCGACGGCCGGGCCGATCGTGGATGCGGAGCCGGCGGGCGCCAGGCGGGTGGCCGCGTCGTGCAGGTAGTCCACCGTCGCCGGCGACGAGGGCCGCACCTCGATCTCGGGATGCCGCTCCTGGAGTGCCGCGACGAGGGCATCCAGGGCGCTGGGCGCGAGAACGGGACTGGTCATGGCGGATCTGGCCTCTCCGGCAGGGATCGGGGTCATGGGGTGGATCGGTGGATCGGCTCGACCGTAGAGCGGAGGAGCGGCGGGGCGCGGCCGCGAACGTCATGCGACGTTGCGATCCGTCACGGGACGTCACATTCCGCCTCGGGGATCCCTGATCCGGACGCCCCGCGACGTCACGTTACGAAGCGATTTGAGCGCCGCCGCTCCCCCGGCGACAGTGATCATCGCGTCGTTCTCGCGGCGCGGTGAGGAGTGGACCATGACCGATCGCGTGCATGTCGCCGTCGCACTGGACGGTGCCGGTTGGCACCCGGCCGCCTGGCGTGAGCACTCCGCTCGGCCCGCAGCTCTGACGACCGCAGCCTATTGGCGCGACCTCGTCCGAGCCGCGGACGAGGCGGGAGTCGCCTTCGTCACGATCGAGGACGCCCTCGCCCTCGGCGAGCGCTTCGACACCGCGCCCGAGCCGCGCACCGACCGCGTCCGCGGGCGCCTCGACGCCGTGCTTCTCGCGTCGTTCCTGGCTCCGCTGACCACGCGCGTGGGACTAGTTCCCACCGTCACCACGACCCACCCCGAGCCGTTCCACGTCGCCACCGGCCTGCAGACGCTCGACCACGCGAGCCTCGGCCGCGCGGGCGTGCGCCTCGTCGCGGGCTCGACGCCGGCCGAGCGGGCGAACTTCGGACGCCGCGCGGACGGACCCACCGGCCTGCCGGAATCGGGCCATGTGGAGGAAGATCCGCAGCTCGTCGCGGCGTTCCGCGAGGCCGGCGAGGTCGCCCAGGCGATCCGCGGACTCGCCGACTCGTGGGAGGACGACGCGATCATCCGCGATCTCGAGTCCGGCCGCTTCGTCGACCGCGACCGCATCCACAACCTCGACTTCTCGGGCGAGTTCTTCTCGATCACCGGCGCTTCGATCGTGCCCCGCTCCCCCCAGGGGCAGCCCCTCGTCACGGCGCTCGCGCACCAGAGCATCCCCTACCGCTTCGCCGCCGAGCACGCCGACGTCGTGTTCGTGACGCCCGCCGATCCTGCCGGGACCGGCGCGATCCTGGCCGAGCTCGCCGAGGCCGCGGCCCAGGTGCGGACCGAGCCGGAACCGCTGCGGGTGTTCGTCGATCTGATCGTGCTCGTCGAAGACACCGCGGATGCCGCACGCGAGGCATGGGATCGACTCGAAGCCCGCGCGCCCCTCGTCACGGACGCGCGCATCGTGGTCGGCACCCCCGACGACGTGGTGGCCGAGATCCGGGCGTTCGCCGAGGCAGGTGTCGACGGCATCCGTCTGCGGCCCGCGCGACTGCCCGCCGACCTCAACGCGATCGCCGAGGAAGTCCTCCCCCGCGCGTCCGCGCTGCTCGTCGGCGACGACGGCGCACCCACCCTGCGCGAGCGACTCGGACTGCCGCGTCGCGCAAGTCGCCACACCCGATCGGAGGTTTCGGCATGAGCTTGAATCCCGCGAAGCGTCAGATCCACCTGGCCGCGCACTTCCCCGGTGTGAACAACACCACGGTCTGGACCGACCCGACCGCCGGCAGCCAGATCGACTTCGCGTCCTTCGAGTACTTCGCCCGCACGGCCGAGCGCGGGCGGTTCGACTACCTCTTCCTGGCCGAGGGTCTGCGACTGCGCGAGCATCGCGGGCGGATCCACGAGCTCGACGTGCTCGGCCGGCCGAACACACTCGCCGTGCTCGCCGCCCTCGCCGCCGTCACCGAGCACATCGGTCTGGTCGGCACGCTCAGCACGACCTTCAACGAGCCGTACGAGCTCGCCCGCCAGCTCGCGACGATCGACCATCTGTCCGGTGGAAGAGCCGGCTGGAACGCGGTCACGAGTTCGGATGCCTTCCACGGCGCGAACTTCCGGCGCGGCGGGTACCTGGACCACGCCGACCGATACGTCCGCGCGTCGGAGTTCGCCGAGATCTCGAAGGCCCTGTGGGGGTCGTGGCAGGACGACGCGATCGTGGCGGATGCCGATGCCGGCGTCTACCTGGACGCGGAGCGCATCGCGCGGGTGCGCCACCAGACGCGCTTGTTCGACGTGGACGCCCTGTTCGACGTGCCCGCCTCGCCGCAGGGACGCCCGGTGATCGTGCAGGCCGGGGACTCCGCCGACGGCCGGGACTTCGCAACCGACCACGCCGATGTGATCTTCTCCCTGCACACCGAGTTCGAGGATGCGCAGGACTTCTACCGCGATGTGAAGGGGCGCCTGGCCGCCCGCGGACGTGACGAGGAGTCGCTCAAGATCCTTCCCGCGGCCACGTTCGTGCTCGGCGACACCGCCGAGGAGGCCCGCGAGCGCTCGCGCGAGATCGCCCTGGCCCAGGTGCGGCCCGAGACGGCGATCACGTACCTCGAGCAGGTGTGGAACCGCGACTTCAGCGGGTACGACCCCGACGGCCCGCTGCCGGAGGTCGAGCCCGACACCGGCCCGGAGAGCGCCCAGGGCTTCGCGAACCGGCACGCCGCAGTACGGGCGCGCATCGCGAAGCTGCGCGAGACGGCCGCAGCCGAGAATCTCAGCATCCGCGATCTGATCATCCGGCTCACGGCCAACCACACGTTCGTCGGCACCCCCGAGTTCGTGGCGGGCGAGATCGACCGTTACGTGCAGGAGCGCGCGACGGACGGCTTCACGGTCGTCGGCCACCTCACCCCGCACGGCCTGGATGAATTCACCGACCGCGTCGTGCCGCTCCTGCAGGAACGCGGCTCCTACCGCGACACCTACGAGGACGGCGCCACCCTGCACGACCTGCTCGGCCTGCCCGCGGTGCGCACCGGGGCACCAGTCGGGGTGTGACGATGACGGATGCCGCGCCCCGGGACTCCGCGCAGACCACACGCCTCGTCGTGGTGGGCGCGGGCCCGCGCGCGGTCATGCTCCTCGAGCGTCTCCTCGCCCGCACCGATCAGTCGCCGCTGGAGATCACGCTGATCGATCCGCACCCGCCCGGTGCGGGACGCATCTGGCGCGCGGACCAGTCGCCGCTGCTCAAGCTCAATTCGATGGCGCAGGACGTCACCGTGTTCACGGACGACACCTGCACGATCGACGGGCCCATCCGGCCGGGACCCACGCTCATCGCGTGGGCGGAGCTCGTCCGCGACGGCGGGCTCGAGGACGTGACGATCGACGATCCCGCCGTCCTCGCCGAGATCGCGACGCTCCGGGGCGAGAGCTTCCCCACGCGCCGACTGCAGTCGTACTACCTCGACTGGTTCTGGCGCGGGGTCGTGGATGCGGCTCCGGGGCACGTGCGCGTCCACCGGCTGACCGGAACGGTCGCCGGCGTGGCGACAGCAGCGGAACGGCACCGCGTCCGCCTCGTCGACGGGCTGGAGCTCGATGCCGATGTCGTCGTCTACGCGGTCGGCCACAACGGACGCGAACCCGCAGCCGAGACGGCCGCGCTCATCGCCCAGGCCGCCCGCGAACGCCTGACCTACGTACCCCCCGCTTTCACCGCCGACGCCGATCTGTCCGCCCTCGCCCCCGGCGCGGACGTCATCGTGCGCGGGATGGGACTGGCGGCGGTCGACCTGCTCGTGCTGCTCGGCGAAGGTCGCGGCGGTCGCTTCCACCGCGATGACGACGGCTCGCTGCGCTACGAACCCTCCGGGCTCGAGCCCCGCCTGCACATCGGCTCGCGGCGCGGCATCCCCTACCGCTCGAAAGTCTCGTCCGTTCTGCAGGGCGACCCGCCGCAGCTGCACGTCGTGACGAAGGAGGCGGTCGCCGCCCTCGTCGCACGCCCCGAAGCTGTCGACTTCGAGCGGGACGTCTGGCCGCTCATCGCACAGGAGCTCGTCTGGAGCCACTACCGCGAACTGTTCACGGGGCACCCCGAGCGGGTCGCCGGTACGTGGGAACAGTTCCAGGACGTGCTGCGCGCGCATGCCGGCGACACCGCGGCCCTCCGGGCCGCCGTCGCGGAGGTCGTGCCGGACCCGCTGGATCGCTTCGACGTCCCGACCCTCGACCGTCCGCTCGACGGCGAGGAGTTCTCGTCCGACGATGACCTGCAGCGCCGCATCCGCCAGCACATCACGGATGATCTGACCCTCCGCACGACGCAGGAGCGCAGCAGCGCGCAGGCGGTCTTCCTCGCGATCCTGCTGTCCTTCCTCGCTCTCGCGGACGTGCCACCGGAGAAGTGGAGCGCGCGCTCGCGCGCGGAGAGCCTGCCCGTCACGTGGCACACGTTCTTCAGCTACGTCGCGAGCGGTCCGCCCGCCCACCGGCTCGAGGAGCTCCTCGCGCTCTCCGAGGCCGGCGTCGTGCGGTTCCTGGGTCCGGACGTGACCGTGCGGGTGGAGACCGGCCGCGGGTTCGTCGCGTCGAGCCCGCGCGTGCCGGGCGAGACCGTCGCCGGTGCCCTCGTGGACGCGTGGCTGCCCGGCTCGGGGGCCGCCGTCAGCGAGAACAGCGCACTGCGCGAACTCGCGGCGGTCCACGGACGGGAGTTCCGCGTCGCGGACGCGTCGTTCGAGGGCTCGCTCGGGCGCATCGAGGTGGATGCCGACGGCCGGGTGATCGACGCCACCGGCGCCGCGCACCCCACGCTGTTCGCGATCGGCCCGTTCACCTCGCTCACCGAGGCGGGCGCCTTCACGCGACCGGGGTCCAACGCGCTGCCGTTCCGGCAGACCGATCGGATCGCCGGGGCGATCGCGGAGAGCATCGCCGCGGCGCGGGCCGACCTCGGCGAGCTCGTCGCCCGCTGAGACCGGCCGCGCCGCTCGTCAGGTGCCGCAGAACGTCCGGTGACGCGGCGTGCCGTCCGGGGCGGGCAGCGCGAATCGGCGGGCGTCCGGACGCTCGGTGTACGGGTCGCGCAGGAGATCGACCAGCTCGTCGAACGGGGCGAGGTCGCCGTCGGTCGCGGCCTGCAGCACCTCTTCGACGATGTGGTTCCGCGCGATGTACACGGGGTTCACCGCCCGGATGACCGCGGCATCCGGTCCCTGTGCCTTCCACGCGACGAGCCACTCCTCCAGCGCCAGGACCTCGCCGAGGAAGCGTGAGCGCAGGGCCCGCTCGTCGCCCTCGGCCGCCGCCGCGAGGTCGCGCCAGAAGCCGGTGAAGTCGACACCGTGATCGGCCAGGAGCGCGAGCGCGGCATCCGTGAGTTTGTCGACCGTGGCCGCGTCGACATCGCCGACCAGACCGAGCTTGCGCCGGAAGGCCTCCCGTCGCGCACGCGCGAAGGCCTCGCCGAATCCCGCGACGATGTCGGCCGCGATCGACAGCGCCTCCGCGAGGTCGTCGTGCAGCAACGGGGCGACAGCCTCGCCGAGCCGGTCGAGGTTCCACCGCATGATCTCCGGCTGCCGCTCGTGCGCGTATCGCCCGAACTCGTCGATCGAGCTGAAGAAGGCGTCCGGTTCGTAGGTGTCCAGGAACGCGCAGGGTCCGTAGTCGATCGTCTCCGCGCCGACGAGGACGTTGTCCGTGCTGAGCACTCCGTGCACGAAGCCGAGGCGCATCCAATCCGCGGTGAGCCGCGCGACAGCCTCGACGATCTCGGTGAGGAGAGCGCGATATGGATGCCGGGCCCCGGCGGCGCGCGGGTAGTGGCGGGCGATCACGAGGTCCGCGAGTCGCCGCAGCAGACCGAGATCGCCGTGCACCCGCACGTACTCGAACGAGCCGTAGCGGACATGGCTCGTGGCCGTCCGCACGAGGATCGCCCCGGGCAGCCCGTCCATCGGCCGCACGGCCCCGGTCGCCACGACGGCGAGCGCACGCGTCGTCGGCACACCGAGCGCGTGCATCGCCTCGCCCATCAGGTACTCGCGCAGCATGGGGCCGATCACGGCGTACCCGTCGCCGCGCGACATCGGCGTCGGCCCGGAACCCTTCACGTGGACATCGCGCAGGCGGCCGTCGACGTCGCGGATCTCGCCGAGCAGGGCCGCGCGGCCGTCGCCGAGGATCGGCTGGAAGCGGCCCCACTGGTGCCCCGCATAGACCTGGGCGACCGGACGGGCATCCCCCGGCTCACCGCTCAGGAAGCGGATGCCGTCGGCGGAGCGGAGGGCATCGACGTCCAGGTTCAGCTCGTGCGCGAGAGGCTCGTTCAGCGCGAGGAGCCGGGGCTCGGGCGGGAGGGCGGGAACGGACGGCAGCGACAGTTCGGGCAGGAGCGCGGCCCACTCGTGCGTGAGCACGGGGTGACGCGTGCCGGCACGCTCGGGCCTGTGCACGACGGAGGTCATGTCGGGATCCTAAGTCGGCCGCAGGGGCACGGGCGGGCAGGGCGACTCGCCCCGACACACGGGCCGCGGCTCAGAGGCCGGCGCGGGCGTCCGGGTCGTCTGCGAGCCGGTCCGCCTCGCGCGCGACCGCTTCCTGCTCGGCTTCGCTGAGCGGCGGCAGGCCGATCTCGTCGGCAGGGATGCCCGCGTAGGGATCGGCGCCGGGGAACTCCTGGTCGAACGAGCCCGCGACGCGGCCGCCGGGCGGCACTTCGTCGCCGGCCGCACCGAGGATCGTCTCCTCGCCGGGCGCCTGCTCGGGAACCCCGTCTCCGAGGTGCTTGCGGTGCCACTCGACGCTCATGTCCACTCCCCATCCGTGCGGTGTCGATGCAGTCTACGGCCGCGCTTCAGTCGGCCGGTGGCACCGTGATCCGCATGACGGTCTTGCTCTTGCCGATATGCCGTTCGAACGTGAAGCCGGCTTTCTCGAACATCGCCCGCGTGCCGTTGTGCAGGAAGGAGGACGACGTGCGCTTGCCCGGCACGAGCTCGTTCGGGAACGACACGACCTCCCCGCCACCCGCTTGCGCGATCAGATCGAGGGCGCCGTCGAGCGCCTCACGGGCGACGCCGGAGCGGCGGTGATCCCGGTCGACGAAGAAGCACGTGATCCGCCACGGCGCCGGATTCTCCTCACCCGCGTCGTACTGCTTGCGGTGGTAGATGCCGGGCAGCTCCTCGGGGCTGCCGTACTCGCACCACGCGATCGCCTGATCCCCGTCGAACACGAGCGCCGCGTGGGCGACGCCCTCGTCGACGAGGCGCTTCTTGAAGGTCGCCCCGTCGTGGTCGTCCTTCACCGTGTGCGCGGTGTCGCCGTGGAAGTAGGAGCAGTAGCACCCGCCCCACACGCCGTTGTGCTTCTCGGCGAGCGCGAGCCAGGCCGGAAACGTCTCGGGTGTCAGCGCCCTGATCACGTGCGTCCCGCCCATGCCGGCCCCTTCCGCCGCCTCGATCCATCCCATCGCGTCCGACCGGTGTGCACAACTCCTGCTTTCGTGCGGGGGGCACGCCCACGGGCCGCGGGATGTCGCGGCGGACGAGAGCTGCAGCACACGGAGAGCAGGAGTTGTGCGCACGACAGCCCGCGCACCGCGCCCGATCTGCTTCACTGACACCGTGACTGAAGCCCCGTACACCGTCGCCGATCACCTCCTCGACCGGCTCGCCTCCCTCGGCGTCCGCCACCTGTTCGGGGTGCCGGGCGATTTCACGCTCGCGTTCCTGGACCACGTCGAGCGGCATCCGCTCATCGAATGGGTCGGCTGCGCGAACGAGCTGGGTGCGGGCTACGCCGCGGACGGCTATGCGCGACTGAACGGACTCGGCGCGCTCAGCACGACGTTCGGCGTCGGGGAGCTGTCGGCGATCAATGCCGTCGCCGGAAGCTCCGCCGAGCACGTCCCGGTCGTGCACATCGCCGGCGCGCCGACCCTCGCGACACAGGCCGCCGGCCGGGCCACCCACCATTCCCTGGGCGACGGCGACTTCGGACACTTCGCCCGGATGAGCGCGGAGGTCACCGCCGCACAGGCGGTCCTGACCGCCGAGAACGCCGCCGCTGAGATCGACCGGGTGCTTCGCGTCGCACGAGACCGCCGCCTGCCGGTGTACCTGATGCTGCCGGCCGACGTCGCCGAGACGCCGATCGCCCCCGCAGCAGGTCCGTTGCCCGAACGGGACCCGATCACCGACCTCGCCGCGCTGACCGAGTTCACCGAGGTGGTGTCCGGGCTCGCGGGGCGCGCGGCATCCGTCGCGGTTCTGGCCGACATCCTCGTGAACCGGGTGGGCGCGGAGGCGCACCTGCACGCGCTGTTGGAGCAGCGGATCCCGCACGCGACGCTCCTGTGGGGCCGGCGCGTGGTCGACGAGTCCAGCCCCGCGTACCTGGGCTCGTATCTGGGCGCATCGAGCGATCCGGCCGTCCGCGCGGCGATCGAGGATGCCGACCTTCTGGTCATGGCCGGCGTGCAGTTCACCGATCTCACGAGCGGGTTCTTCACGCAACGGCTGGACCCCGCGCGCACGATCGAGATCCGCGGCGAATCCGCGCGCATCGGCGACCGGGAGTTCACTCCGCTCGCGATGGCGGACGCCCTGGACGCCGTGACCGCGGCGGTGCGGGCCGCCGACCTCCCCACCGCGGTCGACAGCCGAGCGGATGCCGCTCCCCCGGCACCCGTCCCCGACCGGGCCCCGCTGAGTCAGGCCTTGCTCTGGGACGCAGTGGGTGCCGCGATCCGGCCGGGCGACACGGTGCTCGCCGACCAGGGCACCGCGTTCTACGGGATGGCCGATCACCGGCTGCCCCACGACGTCGTCTTCGTCGGCCAGCCGCTGTGGGCATCGATCGGTTTCACCTTGCCCGCGCTGCTCGGAGCCGCCCTCGCGCAGCCGGACCGCCAGCCGGTCCTCCTGATCGGCGACGGGGCCGCCCAGCTCACGATCGCCGAGCTCGGCACCCTGCTCCGCCACCGGGTCCCGGCGATCATCGTGCTCGTCGACAACAGCGGGTACACGGTCGAGCGGGTGATCCACGGCCTGCGCGAGGAGTACAACGACATCGCCGGCTGGGACTGGGCGGCACTCGTGGCGGCGATGGGACCGTCCGGGCGCGGCGCCGGGGTGCGGGTCGACACGGCCGGCGCGCTGCGCCGAGCACTCGCCGACGCACGCGCGTTCGACGGGCTCACGCTCATTCAGGCGGTCGTCCCACCCGAAGACGTGCCGCCCGTCCTCCGCTCGCTGGCCACCGCCGCCGCTGCGGCCAACCGGCCTCGGGACTGAGCCGCGGTGCGACGCCCGGCTAGGCTCGAAGCATGCCGCAGTCCCCGGCGATGCCGCCCGCCCTCAGCAGCATGGGCCGCGGATTCGAGGTGATCGGCGCCCTCGCGGCGCTGACCGGCAGCTCGTCGCAGAACGGCGCGAGCGTGACCGCCGTGGCAGAGCACCTCGGCCGTGACCGCTCGCAGGTCTCGCGGACCCTCGCGGCGCTCGATCGGCGCGGCTACCTCACACGCGACGGCGGCCGCGGGTACCGGCTGTCGTGGGCCTGGTACGCGCAGGCGCAGGAGATCACCGCGGTCCGGCTGCGCACGGAAGGGCTCTCGCTGCTCGACGAACTCGCCGACGCGACCGGCGAGAGCTGCTTCATCGGCGTGCTGCACGGCGCAGACACCGTGACCGTCGTCGAGAGCATCCCGGCCACCTCACGGATGATCGGCTCCTGGATCGGCCGCGCCTACCCTGCGTGGTGCAGTGATGCGGGCCGTGCGGTGCTGTGGGATGCCGACGACGAGGAGATCCGCGACGTGTTCACCGGCATCCGCTTCACCGGTGCCGGCCCGAACGCCCCCGCGTCGCTCGAAGTCTTCCTCGAGCGCCTGCGCGACTCGAAGGAGCGCGGATACGCGATCGTCGATGAGGAGGCCGAGGCGGGCCTCTTCTCGGTGTCGGCGCCGGTGCGGGACTTCCGCGGCGAGGTGATCGCGGCCGTGCAGGTCGTCGGCGAGCGCCGGGCGCTCGTCGACCGCGCCACCGAGGTCGGTGGCCGCTGCCGGATCGCGGCCGATCGGCTGTCCACGCTCCTCGGCGCGCCCGACGTGCGCTGAGCGGGTCACTCCGACCCGAGTCGCGCGGCTGCGGCGATCAGCGCGCGCTGCAGCTGCCCGGCCACAGACACCGTGACCGGTGGACCTTCGGCCGAGATCGAGGCGATGATCGTGCCCTCGACACGGATCGGCACGGCATGTTCGGTGATGCCGGCGACGTACTCGTCGACGGCGCGCACGATTCCCTGCCCGCGATCGCGGTCCACGAGCGCAGCGACCTCGTCCACACTCCGCGCGGCCGCCGGCCCACCGACCCCGACGAACTGCACGCCTTCGAGGAGCCCCGTCAGCGCGGCGCGATCGTGGTCCAGGAGCAGCGCGCGGCCCGCGCCGGTGCTCCACACCGGGCTGACCATACCCGCGCGGATGGACGGGTCGACCGCGGCGGCACCCGATTCGAACCGCAGGAGCAGCGCCTGAGGTCCGTCGCAGGCGGTGATGCGGGCGGTCATCGAGAAGCGGGCGGCGAGGAGCCGCAGCTCGCGCCGGGCGACGCGCAGCCACGGGGCGTTGAGTGCACCGGCGGTGCGGAAGAACGCCGGCCCGACCGCGAAGGCGGATCCCTCGCCGCGCCCGAGGAAGTCCATGGCACGCAGCTCCTGAGTGAGCCGCGACACCCGGCTCCGCTCCATGCCGGTGATCTCGGCGAGTCGGGACGCGTTGTGCCCCGGGCGCCCGGAGCGCTCGCGGTCCACGACCGCACCGAGGAGTGTCAGCCCCTGCGCCAGCGATGACGGGCCGTCCATGCGCACCTCCCGTCTCAGCCTATCGACGCCGTCCGCACGGTCACCTCGACCGCACGCCGCGGCAGGAGCCGCCCCCATGCGGTGTACAGGTCCGCGGCGATCTGCCCGCTCACACGCTCGATGTCCGCGGACGTGATCGCATCGCCGCCCTGTGTGCCGTACAACACCACCTCGTCGCCGACCCGGGTGCGCGGCAGGTCGCTGACGTCGACCAGCAGGGTGTTCATCGCGAGGCGATCCACCACCGGGGCCCGGCGCCCTCCGATCAGCACCTCGGCCCGCTGCCCGAGCGCGCGGTGGTAGCCGTCGGCGTACCCGACAGGGATGACGGCGAGACGGGCGTCGCGCTGCAGCGTGTACGCGCGGTCGTACCCGGCCGTGCCGCCCGCGGCGTAGTCGTTGAGCGCAGCGACCCGGGACAGCACCCGCATCGCCGGCCTCAGCGCTCCGTCGAGCAGCGGGGAGTCGCCGTAGAGCGCCGCACCGATGCGCACCATGTCGAAGCGGGATGCCGGCACGCTCAGCGCCGCGTACGTCGTGGCGCAGTGGCGGTCGAGCCGCCGGTTGCCCAGCAGCTCGATCGCGACGGCGGACTCCCTGCCGAACACAGCGGCCCCGCGCTCGACGTCCACCGCATCCTCGCGCGGGAAATGGGCCGCGACACCCACGATGTCCAGCCCAGTCCTGCCCGCGAGCGACGCGATCGTCGCCCGCCCGACGCCGGTGTCGACAGGGATGCCGTCGCGGCTGAGACCCGTGGAGTTGAGGGAGACGTGCACCCGGACCGGTCTGCCGAGACGGGACGCGGCATCCGTCACCGCCTCCGCGTGCTCGCGGCCACCCAGCCACTCCTCGATGTCGTACGCGGCGCCGTCCAGGATCTCGTCGGCGAGCGCCGGGCGCAGTCGCAGGAGGCGGCCGGTGAAGCCCGCGTCACGGACGGCGCGGGCCTCGACGTTGCCCGTGATGCCGAGGCGCTCCACCCGGCGGGCGACGAGCACGGGGGCGACGAGATCGACACCGTGCCCGTAAGCGTCCGCCTTCAGGACGGCGCAGAGCGCGACGCCTTCTCCGAGGTGGGTCCTGACGAGATCGAGGTTGTGCGCGATCGCGCCCGTGTCGATCTCGACCCACCCCGCAGCGGTGGTCATCGGCGCGGTGCGGCGGCGTCGTCGATCGGGGTCGGCGCTTCGACGGCGGGATCTTCCTCCGGGTCGACCGGTGCCTCGCCTGCGAGCACCGAGACCTCCTTCGCCCCGCGACGTCCGTACCGCAGCCAGAAGTAGAAGTAGCAGAGTCCGACGAAGGGGATGCCGAAGTACAGGGCGGCGACCTGGTTCGGGTCGAACGCGATCGCGATGATCGAGATCGACAAGAGGACGAAGGCCAGGATGGGCACGAACGGGAACAGCGGCGTCCGGTAGGGCAGCGCCGAGACGTCACCGCCTTCGCGCACGAAGCGGCGACGGTGGAAGTACAGCGACGCGACGATCGACATCCACACCGCCACGACCGCGAAGCCCGCGATCGAGACGAGCACGAGGTAGACGGTCTCGGCGGCGATCACGCTGGACAGGAGCGACGCGAGTCCCACGAAGATCGAGACGCTGAGGGCCACGATCGGGATGCCGCGCCGGGTGAGCCGACCGAGGGCCTTCGGCGCGTGGCCCTCTTCGGCGAGCGAGAACAGCATGCGGGCGCAGGAGAAGAGTCCGCTGTTGCCGGCCGAGAGCAGTGCCGTGATGATCACGAAGTTCATGATGTCGGCCGCGTACGGCACGCCCACGTATTCGAAGACGTCCACGAACGGGCTCGAGGTGACGCCGGCCTGGTCGTAGGGCAGGAGCGCGGCGATGACGGTGATCGATCCGACGAAGAGGATGAGGAGGCGCAGCACGGTCGAGCGCAGCGCGCGGGGGATGTTCTTGGCGGGATCCTTCGTCTCGCCAGCGGCGACCCCGATGAGCTCGGAGCCGCTGAAGGCATAGAACACGGCGAGCGAGGTGACGAGCACGCCCATGGCGCCGTTCGGGAAGAGGCCCTCCGGCGTCTGGAAGTTGCTGAACAGCACGGCGGCCGGGTGCTCGGCGGACAGCGGAGTGAACCCGAAGATCGCCATGCCGCCGAGGACGATGAGCGCGACGATCGCGACGACCTTGATGAGGGAGAACCAGAACTCCGTCTCACCGAAGACCCGCGCCGAGATCGCATTGAGGAGGAACAGGATGCCGGCGAACACGAGGCACCACACCCAGACGGCGACGGAGGGGAACCAGCGCTGCATCAGGATGCCGGCCGCCGTGAACTCCGAGCCGAGCGCGACCACCCAGCACAGCCAGTACAGCCACGCGGTGGTGAAGCCCGTCGCGGGGTTGATCGACCGCGCCGCGTAGACGTGGAACGCGCCCGAGACCGGATAGGCGAGGGCGAGCTCCCCGAGACACGCCATCACGAGCCAGACGACGAAGGCGCCCACGAGGTAGGCGATCACGGCACCGAGGGGTCCCGCGACACCGATCGTGTACCCGGAGCTGAGGAACAGCCCGGATCCGATCACGCCGCCGAGCGCGATCATGACGAGGTGGCGTGCGTCCATCGTTCGCTGCAGGCGACGCAGGGGCACTTGCGTCGCCGTGGTGTGCGGCATGGCGTTGGGCAGCTCAGTGCTGCGAGGAGAAGAGGTCATTGCGGTCTCGCGCCTTCGTTCGGTCGGGTGGTGATGCACCGCTGACGTGTGGGATAAACACGGCAGTGTGTTCATTTAGCACGGTAAATGTTTCACGGACGTTACTCGCGACTCACGGCGACCACAAGTCGGAAAGCACGATCCTCCGGTCTCCACCCGGAAACGGGCGATCTGCCTCTCCACCGACACATCGTCAGTGCGCGCCGACGATCCGGCAGGCGCGCACCGACACGGCCCGCCCGGATGCTGGAGCTCGACCGTCCCTTCCCCTTCCGAGGAGTCCTCATGAACCGACACGACATCGCCCTCATCGGCTTCGGCGGCGTGGCCCGCGCGCTGGCCGAGACCATCCGCGACCGCGGCGAGGAGCTGACGCACGAGCTCGGCTTCGAGCTGCGCGTGGTCGCGATCACCGACCTGCGCCTGGGCTCGCTCATGGTCGCGGACGGGATCGACCTCGACGCGGTCCTGCGGATGCCCGCGGGCGAGACGTTCGCCGGAAAGCACGGCGGCACCGCCGCACCGCAGAACGACTACGTGATCCGCAACACCACCGCCGACATCGTGGTCGAGGCGACCTTCACCAACCCGATCGACGGCGAACCGGCCGTCTCGCACGTGCGCGCCGCACTGGAGTCGGGGAAGTCCGTCACGACGACGAACAAGGGGCCGGTGGCCCTCGCGGGGACCGAACTGAATCGCATCGCCGCCGAGAACGGCGTGACTTTCGCGTACGAGGGCGCCGTCGTCAGCGGCACCCCGGTGCTGCGTCTGGCGGAGAAGACCCTCGCGGGACTGCAGATCAACGCCGTGCGCGGCATCCTCAACGGCACGAGCAACTACGTGCTGGGACAGATGGAGCTCGGAATGACGCTCGAGGACGCCGTCGCCGAAGCGCAGGCACTCGGCTACGCCGAAGCCGACCCCACTGCCGACATCGAAGGGTCCGACGTGCAGCTGAAGGTCGTGATCCTCGCGAACGAGCTGCTCGGAGCGAACCTCACGACCGCGGACGTTCAGCGCCGCGGGATCTCGGAGGTGACCGCCGCCGACATCGTCCAGGCAGCGGCGGAGGGCAAGCGCTGGAAGCTCGTGGGCTCGGCGTTCCGCAATGCGGCCGGCGGCGTGACCGCCGGGGTGGAGCCGGTTGCCCTGCCGGTCGGCGATCCCCTCGCAGGTGTCAGCGGGCCGACGAACGCGGTGTCCTTCGACACTGACATGCTCGGCACCGTCACGGTTTCCGGGCCCGGTGCGGGCCGGGTCGAGACCGCGTTCGCCCTGCTGTCGGACATCATCGCGATCAACGCCGCCCGCGCGGCCGACGAGGCCGTGGCGGTCGGACGATGAGCGCCCCGGCAATGGTGCGCATCCAGGCGACCGAGGACGTGATCGTGCGCAACCCGTACGACGGCAGCGAGATCGGTCGCGTCACCCAGAGTCACGCCGACCAGGCGGACGGCATCCTCGATCGCGCACGCATCGGTGAGCGCATCGCGCGCGGAATGTCGCGGTTCAGCCGCCACGACGTCCTCGAGCGCGCCGCCGGGCTCCTGCACGAGCGTGCGGACCTCGCTGCGGCACTCATCGTCCGTGAAGCGGGCAAGACGATCCGGCAGGCGCGCAAGGAGGTGCGGCGTGCGACGACCACTCTCTCCCTCTCGGCCGAGGCCGCGCGATCGCAGACCGGAGAGGTCATCCCCTTCGACGCGTTCGAGGGGTCCGAGAACCGTCGCGGATGGTTCACGCGGGAACCGCTCGGCATCGTCGTCGCGATCACCCCGTTCAATGACGCGCTGAACCTCGTGGCGCACAAGATCGGACCCGCGATCGCGGGTGGGAATGCCGTCATCCTCAAGCCGTCGCAGGAGACGCCTCTCACCGCGCACTTCCTCGTGGATCTGCTGATCGAAGCGGGGCTGCCGGACGAGATCGTCACCGTCGTGCACGGCGACCGGCACCTCGCCCAGGCCCTCGTCGCCGCGCGCGACGTGCGGTTGGTGTCGTTCACCGGAGGCTTCGTGACCGGCGAGGCGATCGCCCGGTCGGCGGGCCTGAAGCGTCTGGCGATGGAGCTCGGCGGCAACGCGCCCGTCGTCGTGTTCGAGGACGCCGACATCGATGCGGCCGTGCAGGCCTGCGTGTCCGGCGCATTCTGGGCGGCGGGGCAGAACTGCGTCGGCGCGCAGCGCATCCTGGTGCAGCGGCGCGTGTACGACTCCTTTCGCGACGGCATGGTGGCCGGCACCGAGGCTCTGATCGCCGGCGACCCGACGGACGAGGCGACCGACGTCGGCCCGATGATCACGGAGAGATCGGCTCGCAACGCGGAACGTCGCGTCCAGGACGCCGTCGCCGCAGGCGGCCGCGTGCTGGTCGGACACCGCCGCGAGGGGTCCGTCTACTGGCCGACGGTGGTCGAGAACGTGTCGCTCTCGTGCGAGCTGTGGGCCGACGAGGCGTTCGCACCGGTGGTCGTCCTCACTCCGTTCGACACCGAGGACGAGGCGATCGCGCAGGCGAACGACGTGGAGTACGCCCTTCACGCAGCGACCTTCACGTCCGATCTCTCGCGCGCGCTGCGGGTCGCCGAGCGACTGGACGGCGGAGGCGTCATGATCAACGACTCCTCCGACTACCGCATCGACAGCATGCCGTTCGGCGGTTCCAAGTACGGCAGCATGGGCCGCGAGGGCGTGCGGTTCGCATTCGAGGAGATGACCCAGCCCAAGGTCATCTGCATCAACGCATGACCGTGCGCATCGAGCGGGACTCGCTCGGCGAGCGCGAGGTGCCCGCCGACGCATACTGGGGCATCCACACGCTGCGGGCGCGGGAGACTTCCCGATCAGCGGGACGATGCTCTCGGCCCATCCCGCGCTCGTGAACGCCCTCGCCGCGGTGAAGGAGGCCGCGGCGCGGGCGAACGGCGACCTGGGCCTCCTCCCGCCGGCCCGCAGGGACGCGATCGTCACGGCCTGCCGTCGCATCCGCGCGGGCGAGCTGCACGAGCAGTTCTGCGTCGACGTCGTGCAGGGCGGAGCGGGCACGAGCAGCAACATGAACGCGAACGAAGTGATCGCCAACGCCGCGCTCGAAGCGCTCGGGACAGGGTTCGGCCGCTACGACATCGTGCACCCGATCGATGACGTCAACGGCAGCCAGTCCACGAACGACGTCTATCCGACGGCGATCCGGCTCGCGGTCGTGACGGGGCTGAGCGGCCTCGTCGACGAGCTCGCGACCCTGGCCGACGCGTTCGACGAACGCGGTGCGGCGCATCGCACGGTCCGCAAGATCGGGCGGACGCAGCTGCAGGATGCCGTCCCGATGACCGTCGGGGACGAACTGGGCGCATTCGCCGTCGCGATCCGCGAAGACGTCGCACGCCTGGGCGAAGCGGTGCCGCTGCTGCTGGAGTGCAGCCTCGGCGGGACGGCGATCGGCACGGGCGTCACCGCGCCGGCCGGATACCGCGAGGCCGTCCTCGCCCACCTGCGCGAGATCACCGGCCTGCCCGTCGTGCCTGCGCACCACCTGTTCGAGGCCTCGTGGGATGCGGGCGGCTTCCTCCACGCCTCCGGCGCGCTCCGGCGCACCGCCGTGAAGCTGTCGAAGATCTGCAACGACCTGCGGCTGCTCGCAAGCGGACCACAGGCGGGGTTCGGCGAACTCCGGCTCCCGCCGCGACAGGCCGGCTCCTCGATCATGCCGGGCAAGGTCAACCCGGTGATCCCTGAGGTCGTCAACCAGATCGCGTTCGCGGTGATGGGCGCTGACCTGACGGTCGCCGTCGCTGCCGAGGGCGGCCAGCTGCAGCTGAACGCGTTCGAGCCGATCATCGCGCACTCCCTGCTGCAGGCGCTGGCATGGCTCACGAACGGAGTACGGGTGCTGCGCGAGCTGTGCGTGGAGGGCATCACCGCCGACGAGCGGATCCTGGCCGACCGCGTCGCCGTTTCCGTCGGCACGGTCACCGCGCTCGTGCCCACGATCGGCTACGAAGCGGCCGCTGCCGCCGCGCATCGCGCCCTGCGCACGGGCACGCCGATCGCGGATGCCGTCGCCGCGGTCTCGGGAATGACCCGGGCCGAAGCGGCGGAGCTGCTCGTCGGATGAGATCAGGGACGGTCGATGGGCCGGGAGAGCGAGACGGAGGTCACCGTGTTCTCCACGTCCGGCAGCGCGGAGACGTGCTCCCAGATCTCCCCGACCCGGTCCATCGACTCCGCCACCACGGTCACGAGCAGGTCGAACTCACCCGAGAGGATGTCGCAGCGCACCACTTCGGGGATGCGGGCGAGCTCGGCGACGACCCCGGCGCCGCGCATGCGATCCGCGCGATAGACGAGCATGATCGCCGTGACCCGCCGGGAGGGGCCGGAGCCGCGGCGCAGGGTGTAGCCCTCGATCACGCCGTCGCGCTCCATGCGCTCCATGCGCTGCTTCACCGCGTTGCGCGAGAGGTGGACCCGGTTCGCAAGGGTCACAAGGGACAGCCGGGCGTCGACGGAAAGCTCCGCAAGGATGCGCTGATCAATGTCATCCAAGTGCAGTCCGACCATGCGGGCTCCTCAGTACGTGCACGAATGACACTCGTGCGTGCTAATGTTGCACGCACAGCTTAGGTGATGAACGTCGGGAAAGGAAGAGCGATGGCCGAGCGCCCCGATCGATCGCAGCCGGGCACCCTGGGCGATCTGAGCCTGTCCGTGCACGGCGGAGTCGCCCTGGACAGCACACAGGCGCTGCGGACGCCGCTGGTGATGGCGAACTCCTACCAGCTGCCCGACGATCCGAGCGAGATCAGCTGGTCGGCCACCGCCCCCGGCCTGTACACCCGCAACACCGGTGTGAACCAGGCCGCCCTCGAGACCAAGCTCGCCGCTCTCGAGGGCAGCGAGGACGCGGTCGCTCTCGCGAGCGGCGTCGCCGCCCTGCACGCCGTGTTCTTCACCCACGTGCGCGTCGGCGACCACGTCGTGGTCAGCGACGTGGTCTACGAGGCGACCTGGCGCCTGTGGACCGAACTCCTCCCGCGGCGCTACGGCATCCAGGCGACCTTCGTCGACGTGACCGATCTGGACGCCGTCCGCGCAGCGATGCGTCCCGAGACGCGCCTCGTCTGCGTCGAGGCGATCGCGAACCCCACCACGAAGGTCGCCGACATCGCCGCTCTCGCGGGCATCGCCCATGACGCCGGCGCGATCCTGATGGTGGACTCGACCTTCACGCCCCCACCGCTGTACCGTCCGATCGCAGACGGTGCCGATCTGGTGGTGCACTCGCTGACGAAGTACATCAACGGCCACGGCGACGCGATGGGCGGTGCGGTGCTCGGTCGTCACGAGCTCATCCAGCCGATCAAGGCGGACGCGATGGTCGACGTCGGCGGGGTGATCTCCCCGTTCAACGCGTGGCAGATCCAGCGCGGATCGGTGACGCTGCCACTGCGCCTGCGCCAGCACCAGGCCTCGGCACAGGCGATCGCCGACCTCCTGGACGCCGACTCCCGGGTGGCGTTCGTGCACTACCCGGGCCTTCCCTCCCACCCCGGACACGACCTCGCCACCCGCCAGTTCGGCGGACGCGGGTACGGCGGGATGATGGCGTTCGCCGTCGACGGCGACCCCGGGGCGCAGAACCGCTTCGTGGCTCATCTGCGCCTGATCACTTCGGGATTCTCGCTCGGCCACGACGACTCCCTCATCGTGCACACGGGCGCCGAGGGTCCGCGCGTCGCGACCTACCCCGAGCCGTTCCGGCGTCTGGGGCATCTGCGCCTGTCGGTCGGCATAGAGGACACAGACGACCTCCTGTCCGACGTGTCAGCGGCTCTCGACGCGACGTTCGCCTGACGATCCGAACCGGACAGGCACGCGGAACTCCACAGAATCGGTCGCCGCGCACCGGAATCGCGCCCGATCCGCCCCTCCGCCGCCCAGATCTGTGGAGTTCTGCAGGCGCGGCCCCGCCACCCGACTCAGCGGCGGAAGAACTCCACTCCGAGATCGGCGTGATCCACGAAGACGCCGTCGACACCGGCGTCTCGGATCACGCCCCACTCCCGCTCGTAGTCGCCGAACGCGGCCGCACCTCCACGCGTGCGGTTCTGGGCCACGAGGAATGCATTCTCCGGGCGGCATGTCCAGGTGAAGGCGCGCAGCCCGCGGGCGTGCGCGTCGGCGACGACGGATGAGGGCCCGGTCACCCGACCGAGCTTGTCGGGCGCGAGGATCATCCGCTTGTCGACGCTGATGCCGTCGACGACGCCGATCAGGGCGTCGAGTCCGGCCGGCGCCGCGGTGGCGCGATAAGTCGGGGCCGCGGACCCGAGCGCGGCGACGAGATCGTACGGACGGCCGGCGGCCTCGAGCAGATAGACGTACGACCCGCGGATGCCGCGCTCGCGCACCCGGGCGAGGACGGTCGATTCGAACGACTCGATCACGAGCGGATGCTCGCCGTTCGCCCATCCCGCCGCGGTGAGCTCCGACTCGACGAGCTCGGCGAGATCCCAGCCGATGCCCGAGAAGTACGTCGCGTGCTTGATCTCGAGGACGACGCCGATCTCCCGCCCGTGCTCCTGCGAAGCGTCGCGGACGAGATCCAGCACATCGCGCAACCGCAGCACACTCTGTTCGTCGTCGAAGCTCGCACTCGAGGGCCGGATCTTCGGCAGCCGCTCCCGGCACCGCAGCGTCGCGAGCTCGGCCCACGTGAAGTCCTCCGTGAACCAGCCGGTCAGCTCGGCACCGTCGATCGTCTTCGTCGTCCGGCGATCGGCGAACTCGGGCCGATCGGCGACGTCCGTGGTGCCCGAGATCTCGTTCTCGTGACGGACGACCAGGACGCCGTCCCTGCTGACGACGACATCGGGCTCCACGGCATCCACGCCCATCGCGAGGGCGAGGTCGTAGGAGGAACGGGAATGCTCCGGCCGGTACCCGGGCGCACCGCGATGGCCGATCACGAGCGGGTGGGCGCGGGGCACGTGACCAGGCTACCGGCGGCTCTCAAAGGGCTCTCACAGCAGGGTCCCGTGAGGTAATGCGGACGGTCCGATATCGTTATGTCACAGCACAGTGCTGTGAAACCCCGACTTTGGAGTGTGAGAGCTGTGGCCCTCAGAAACCCCGCATTCGACAATCCGGCCTTCCAGGACAAGAAGGCCGTGCAGACCTACCCCGGTGGCCGCCAGGCTCCGGGCTTGACGCCGCCCGCCGCGCCGACGCAGTACGCGACCGCGCAGGCCGCGGGAACGGATGCCGCGGCACAGGCGCAGCTGGAGGGCATGTACGCCGCTCCCCCGGCCGGCGCGATCGAGACCGACCGCATGTCCGTCGAGGACACCGTCTGGAAGACGGTCGGCCTCTTCGCGATCCTCGTGGTCGGCGCCGTCGCCGGATGGATCTGGACGATGGCGGGCGTGAGCGCGCAGAACCCCAGCCCCAACATGGCTCCGTGGCTCATCGGCATGCTCGGTGGGTTCGTCCTGTCGATGGTCGTGATCTTCGGGTCGCGCAAGAAGGTGCGCCCGGCGTTCATCTTCGCGTACGCGGCGTTCGAGGGTCTGTTCGTCGGCGGAATCTCCGCCTTCTTCGAATTCATCTGGCCCGGCATCGTGGTTCAGGCGACGCTCGCGACCCTCACCGTCGTCGGCGTCACCCTGGCTCTGTTCGCGAGCGGCAAGGTGCGCGCCTCCAAGCGCGCGACGAAGGTCTTCATGATCGCGATGATCGGATACCTCGTGTTCTCGCTCATCAACATCGGCCTCATGCTCTTCAACGTGCCGATCGCGGGCGGCGCGTTCGGCCTGCTGAGCCAGACGTTCATGGGCATTCCGCTGGGCCTGATCATCGGCATCTTCGTCGTCATCATGGCGGCCTACTCGCTCGTCCTCGACTTCGACCAGATCCAGCAGGGTGTCCGCAACGGCGCCCCCCGCCAGTACGCCTGGCTGGGCGCCTTCGGCATCATGGTCACCGTCGTGTGGCTGTACGTCGAGATCCTGCGCATCCTCGCGATCCTGCGCGGCAGCAACTAGTTCCGATCCTCGAAAGCCCGGTACATCCTCGGATGCGCCGGGCTTTCGGCTTTCCGGCGTCAAGACCCTGTCCCGGGGTGCCCGCCGCCGCTAGCGTGGCGAAGGTGGCGGCACGCAAAGAGACCATGCTCGAGATCGACGGCACGCCCGTGCGGATCTCGAGCCCCGACAAGATCGTGTTCCCCGCGCCGGGCCTCACGAAGCTCGACGTCGTCCGCTACTTCCTCGCCGTCGCATCGGGAGCGCTGCGCGGAGCGGGAGGCCGGCCGATGGTGCTCAAGCGCTTCGTGAAGGGCATCGAGCAGGAGGCGTTCTTCCAGAAGCGCGTTCCCGAGAGCCACCCGGACTTCATCGACACCGCGACGCTCCACTACGCCCGCGGCACATCGGCGGAGGAGACCGTGATCCGAGACGCCGCCGGTCTCGCGTGGGTCGTCAACCTCGGCTGCCTCGACCTGAACCCGCACCCGGTGCGCGCCGAGGACCTCGACCACCCCGACGAGCTCCGGGTCGACCTCGACCCGATGCCCGGCGTCGACTGGGCGCAGATCGTCGACGTCGCGATGATCGCCCGCGACGTGCTCGAAGATATGGGACTCGTCGGCTGGCCGAAGACGAGCGGTTCCCGCGGCCTGCACATCCTCGTCCGCATCGCGCCGCGGTGGGACTTCCGCCAGGTGCGCCTCGCGGCCGAGACCCTCGCCCGCGAGATCGAGAACCGCGCGCCGGGACTCGCGACCGCGCGGTGGTGGAAGGAGGAGCGCGGCGAGAGCGTGTTCGTGGACTTCAACCAGAACGCGAAGGACCGCACCGTGGCGTCGGCCTATTCGATCCGCCCGCTGCCCGATGCCCGGGTCTCCACTCCCCTGCGCTGGGACGAGGTGGGCAGCCGCAGACCCGAGGAGTTCACCGCGCTCACGGTCCCGGCGCGCTTCGCCGAGATCGGCGACCCGCACGAGGGGATCGACGACGCGATCGGCTCCCTCGAGGGGCTCCTGGCCCTCGCCGACGAACTGGGGCCGGCTGAGAAGCCGCCGCGTGCGGGCGACGGCGACGGGCGGCGGCAGTCCACGATGCCGCTCATCGAGATCGCGCGCACGAAGACCAAGCCCGAGGCGCTCGACGCCCTGCGGGAGTGGCGGGACCGGCATCCGGCCGCCGCCGCTCTGCTGCACCCCGCCGATGAACTCGTCGACGGCATGCGCGGGTCGAGTTCGCTCTGGTATCGGGTGCGCGTCAACCTGCAGCACGTGCCCGAGGGTGAGCGCCCCGCACAGGAGGAGCTGATCGCCGACTACGACCCGTGGGCGGGACGCAGGTCGCCGTAGAACTGGCCGTGATAGCCGAGCAGGACCGGATGCGGGAGCTCGGCCCGTGCGATCTCGGTGAAGGTCGCGGCATCCAGCACGAGGAGGAACGACGTTCCGCGGGCGGCGTCCAGCACGACCGAGAGCACTACGCCGTCATCCTCGACCTCGCGTCCCGGACGCCCGACGAACACGCCCTCACCCGGATAGCACCCCTCCTCCGACCACGACGCCGTCGAGCGCTCGGCGACGTCGATCTTCACGAGCCGGTCGTAGAAGCCGCGCTCACCGCGCACACCGACGCCGTACACGTAGCGCAGCTCCGGGCTGGTGTTGCGTCGCGCATAGTCGATGCTCGGCAGCTCGATCCCGGTCGGCGAGATCACCTCGGCGTGCAGGCGACCGGTCGCGCCGCCCAGGGGCACCCGCAGCCGCCGCAGCGTCCCCGGCGGGATCTGCACATCGGGATCCTCGAGCCGGTGCAGGTAGAAGGACTGGATGACCGATGCGTCGTCGTACGCGACGAGGTCGACGACCACATCGTCGCCGTCGTCGTACGCGTTCACGTGGTGGAACGCGAAGAACGGATCGGCGGTCGCGGATTTCACGTGCTTCCCGGTCGCCCGATCGAACACGTGGATGCGGGTCCCCCGGTTCGGCTTCCACCGGAAGTTCTCGATGTAGGGCTTCAGCCAGAGCAGCAGCGACACGGGGTTCACGACGAGAGGGAACTCCACGAGGATCACGTGCTTCTCGGACATCCCGAACGAGTGGATGTAGGACGGCTCCCCCACGGCCCGGCTCGCGAACGTCGTGCCCTCGAGCAGACCCGGGTCGGTCGTGTCGACGCGCCGGAAGACGTACGTGCTCAGGGCTCCGTAGCGGGTGACCAGGTTGATCGCCTCGTGACGCTCCTCGTCGAGGTGCGGATGCACGGTCGTCATGCGACCGAAGTTCGAGCGGTCCCACCCGGTCACCCCGACGGTGCGGAGGGTCTCGGGATCGAACTCCACCTGGATCGGCGTCTCGGCGAGCGCGAGGTAGTGCTCGGCGACCCGGGCGATGTTGACCTTCGCGCTGTCGGTGGCCTGCGGGTCGAAGACAGCCATCGCGCGGGCGAACAGCGAGCGGCAGGGGTCCGTGGCGAACTCGGGGAACGCGATGCGTCCCTCCTCGCGTGCGGCCCGGTACGACTCGGTCTCGAGGAACCTGTTGGCGTAGGAGACGCGACCGTCCGAGATCGTGAACCGGTGCAGCATCGCGAGCCCGTCGAACCAGTGCCGGTATCGGCGGTCGCCGACCTGGAAGGTGCCGGGGCCGTTGCGCAGCAGAGACCCGGTGAGCCACGTCGGCAGCGCACCGGTCACCGGAACGTCGTCGAGAGCGACCTCGGGGCTCTCCCCGAAGCCGGCGGCGGCGTACGTCGCCGTCATCGCGCGGCCGCCGTCCGGACGGCCGGGCGCCGCGCGGTCGCGTCGCGGGCGACGAGATCGGCGGCGATTTTGCCCGACGCGAGCACGGCGGGGATGCCCGCCCCCGGGTGCGTCCCGGCTCCCACGAGATAGAGCCCCTGCACCCGCGGCGAGCGGTTGTGCGGCCGGAACCAGCCGGACTGGAAGAGCGTCGGCTGCAGGGAGAACGCCGCGCCGTGGGGGGTGTTCAGGACGTCGCGGAAGTGCTCGGGTCCGATCGCGTGCTCGACGACGAGGTGGTCTTTCAGTCCCGGCAGGTAGCGTTCGTCCAGCACCTGCACGACGATGTCGCGCACGTCCCGCGCCGTCTCGGGGCTGATGTGCTCGGCATCCCGCAACGGCGGCGCGGCGACGAGCACGTACATCGCCTCGCAGCCCTCGGGGGCGATCGAGCGGTCGGTGCGCGTCGGCAGGTGCACATAGAGGAACAGGTCGTCGGCGGCGAGCTGCTCCCTGCCGGCGGTGCGGCGGGGGCGGCGGAACACGCGGTCCAGGACGTGTCGCGAGTCCCCGCCGAGCAGGAGGTTGTGGTGCGCCAGCGGCGTCTCGGGCCAGGTCCGATCGGCGCCGAAATACAGGACGTGCAGCGACATGCTGGGGCGCGCGGCCTTGGCCCGTCGCGCGGCCAGGCCGCGGGACGGACCGAGCAGCGCCTCGTACGTGAAACCGGGATCCGCGTTCGAGACGACGATGTCGGCATCCCTCGTACTGCCGTCGGCGAGCCGGACACCCCGCACCCGTCCGCCGTCGGTGAGGATCCGCTCCACCTCCGCACCGCACTCGATGCGGCCGCCCAGGCGCTCGAGGAGCCCGCCGAGCGCGTCGACGATCGCCGCCGTGCCGCCCACCGCGTAGTGCACGCCCCAGCGACGTTCGAACTCGACGATGAGCGCGTAGAGCGCGGGCGTGTGCGCGGGGTGACCGCCGATCAGCAACGGGTGGAAGGCGAGCGCGCGGCGCAGGAAGGGATCGCGGATGCAGGCGTCGACCAGACGCTGGACGCCGAGCGCCGCACGATGGCGCAGCAGGAAGGGCAGCATCCGCAGCATGACGTGCAGCTGCATCATCGGGCGCTCGGTGTAGGGGTAGAACGCGTCGAAGATGCGGCTGATCCGGCCGCTCAGCCGCGTGTAGCCCGCCGCGTCGGCCGGACTGCGGCGCGCGACCTCCTCCCGCATCCGCTCGGCGTCCGCGTGGAAGTCGAAGTGCGCGCCGTCCGCATCGAAGGCTCGGTAGAACGGGTCCAGCGGCACGAGCCGGACGTGGTCCTCGAGCTTCTCCCCGGCGAGCGCGAACAGCTCCTCGAACATGAACGGCGCCGTCAGCACGGTGGGCCCCCCGTCGAAGCGGAAGCCGTCCAGTTCGTACAGGTACGCCCGTCCGCCGATGCGTTCGCGCTTCTCGAGCACGGTCACCTCATGACCGGCGGCCGCCAGGCGGATGGCCGCGGCGAGACCGCCGAACCCGCTCCCGACGACGATGGCCCGCATGAGGTCACGATATCCGCTCCGCGCGGCAGCCTGGGCGGTTCGATCCCCCTGATTCCCCCGGGGTTTCCCCGATGTTCCGGTCACGTCCTCCGGGAGGGGCGCCCCAGGACGTCGTGCACCGCCTGCGCGAGCGAGGTCATCGCGTGCGCGGGGTCGACGGCGCGGGCGGCGACCACCGCTTCCGCGGAGAGCCGCGCACGTCGCTCCACGTCACCGAGCACCTCGACGAGTGCGCCGGCGAGGGCGTCGATGTCGGCATCCGGAACGAGCACGCCGCCGCCCGAGGCCAGCAGGTCGCGGGGCCCGTACCGCACGTCGTAGGCGACGACCGGGCACCCGTGCGCGAGCGACTCGGCGATCGAGAGCCCCTGCCCCTCGAACGCGGAGGTGGACAGGAACACGGATGCCGCATCCAGCTCACGGCCCGGGTCCTCGGTCAGCCCGCGCAGAGCGACGTGCGCGTCGAGTCCGAGCTCGTCGATCAGCGCCTGCAGCGACGCATGCTCGGCGCCCTCGCCGAAGACGTCGAGGGTCGCGCCCGGCACCTCTGCCACGACGGCCGCGAACGCGCGGATCGCGTGGTCCACCCGCTTGCCGGGCGCGAGCCGGTTCAGCATCACGACGCGGCCGGGAGCCCGATCCGACAGCGGGGTGACGGATGCCGCGGAGGGGACGGCGTGCGGCACGACGACGTGCACCGGGGAGGCGCCGAACCGGTCCTGCACGTCTGCGCGCTGGGTCGTGGTCGGCCAGAGCACGGCGTCGAAGCGCTCGGCGAGACTGAACCAGCGCGACCACAGCGGGTTGGTCGGCGCGTCCGGAGTGAACGGGGGCTCGAGGTGGATCGTGTGGATCGCGTGCACGAGACGCAGCGCCGGATCATCCCAGCCCGCCAGGAGCTCGCCCAGTTGGCGGGACTCGCAGATGACGACGACCGGGCGGTCGGCATCCCCCGCGCGCAGCTGCGCGACGACGTAGGCGAGCCACGCCCGGTAGAGCGCCCCGAATCCCTCGAGGACCCCGGCGACGTGGCCGCGCTCGTCGTACGCGGCGACCGGTGCCGTGGCGACGTGCCAGTCGGGGTCGCCCGCGATGACCGGGAGACCGAGGACCGGACGACCCTCCGTGTCCGAGACCCTGCGGTACTCGAGCGCCGGATCGGGCGCGCCGGGCTCGGCGGCCGCGCGGATCCAGGCGGCCGCGCCGCCATGGGGCGCCGCGGCCTCGTCGAACAGGTTGCGCATGCGGTCGGGGTGCAGCACGAGGTCGCGGCCCGCGAACGCGGCACGGTGGCGGGCATGCTCCTCGGGCGTGCCGGGGTCCAGGGTCAGCAGCAGTGGACCACGGCCCTCATGGACACCGGCAGCGGCCATCTGGCGGGCCCGGGCGAGGGTCGCCAGGGTGTACCCGCCGTCACGATCGGGGATGAGACGGCTCGAGAGCACGAGGTATTCGGCATCCGGGAATTCGCTCACACCCCCATCCTGCCCCTCTCCCTCCCGCCGAGACGGTCCCTCTCCCCCCGAGATGGTCCCTCTCTCGCCAAGACGGTCCCTCTCTCGCCGAGATGGTGCCCACCACCTCGGCGGGAAACCCACCATCTCGGCGGGAAACCCACCACCTCGGCGGGAACCGGAAAGCCGGGGAGCGGCGCGCGGTGCTACCGGGTCACTCCCACTCGATCGTCCCCGGCGGCTTGGAGGTCACATCGAGCACGACGCGATTGACCTCGCGGACCTCGTTCGTGATGCGGTTCGAGATCCGCGCGAGGACGTCGTAGGGCAGGCGGGTCCAGTCGGCGGTCATCGCGTCCTCGGACGACACCGGTCGCAGCACGATCGGGTGACCGTACGTGCGGCCGTCGCCCTGCACGCCGACCGAGCGGACATCCGCGAGCAGAACGACCGGGCACTGCCAGATATCGGCATCGAGCCCCGCGCGGGTCAGCTCTTCACGGGCGATCGCGTCGGCGTCACGCAGAATCTCGAGACGGTCAGCGGTGACCTCACCGACGATCCGGATGCCGAGGCCGGGCCCCGGAAACGGCTGGCGTCCGACGATCACTTCCGGTAGACCCAGTTCGCGGCCGATCGCGCGGACCTCATCCTTGAAGAGGGTCCGCAGCGGCTCGACGAGTTCGAACTGCAGGTCTTCCGGGAGTCCGCCGACGTTGTGGTGCGACTTGATGTTGGCCGTGCCCGTGCCCCCGCCGGATTCGACGACGTCGGGGTACAGGGTTCCCTGCACGAGGAAGCGGATCGGCTCGCCGTCCGCGGCGGCCTCGGCCACGAGCTCCTTCTCGGCCGCCTCGAACGAGCGGATGAACTCGCGGCCGATGATCTTGCGCTTCTGCTCGGGGTCGCTCACCCCCGCGAGTGCCGTCAGGAACTGCTCGCGCGCGTCGATCGTGACCAGGCGTACGCCGGTGGAGGCCACGTAGTCCTGCTCGACCTGCTCGCGCTCGTTCTTGCGCAGCAGCCCGTGGTCCACGAAGATGCAGACGAGCTGGTCGCCGACGGCCTCGTGCACGAGCGCCGCCGCGACCGCGGAGTCCACGCCGCCGGACAGCCCGCAGATCACGCGGCCCGTGCCGACCTGCTCGCGGATGCGCGCCACCTGCTCGGCGATCACGTTCCCGCTGTTCCAGTCGGCGGCGAGGCCGGCCCCGCGGTGCAGGAAGTTCTCGATCACGCGCTGCCCGAAATCGCTGTGCTTGACCTCGGGGTGCCACTGCACGCCGTACATGCGCCGCTCGTCGCTCGCGAACGCGGCGACCCGCGTCGCCGAGGTCGAGGCCAGCACGTCGAAACCTTCGGGAGCCTGCGAGACCTGATCCCCGTGGCTCATCCACACGTTCTGCTCCGCCGGCTGCCCGGCCAGCAGCACGCCGCCGTCACCGGCGAGGGCGGCATCCGTCGCGCCGTATTCACGCAGCCCGGTGTTCGCGACCTCGCCGCCGAGCGCCTGCGCCATGACCTGGAATCCGTAGCAGATGCCGAGCGTCGGCACACCGAGCTCGAACACGCCGGGGTCGAGGGTCGGCGCGCCCGGCTCGTACACCGATGACGGGCCGCCGGAGAGGATGAGCGCGACGGGGTTCTTCGCGGCGATCTCGGCGGCGGTCGCGGTGTGCGGCACGATCTCGCTGTACACGCCCGCTTCGCGCACGCGCCGGGCGATCAGCTGCGCGTACTGCGCGCCGAAGTCGACGACGAGCGCCGGGCGCTGACTCGTCTCGGTTTTCTCGGTCACCGGGAACCTTCCGAAGCGGGGACGGTGGATGAATCGGATGCCGTCTCGGCGGCTTCCCGCTCGTCGAGGTAGCGGCGCACCTCGCGGGCGACGCGCGCCTCCATGAAGAACGACAGGAACGGCACGATGCCGCCAAGCGCCAGGACGATGAACCGCGGGAACGGCCAGCGCATGAGGCTCCAGATGCGGAAGCACGAGAACAGGTACACGACGTAGAACCAGCCGTGCGCGACCAGGATGAACTGCGAGACGTTGAAGCCGTCGCCCACCGAGGTCATTTCGCACGCGTTCGTCATCGGCAGGAACAGCGACCACCACTGGCAGTCCGCACCCGCAATGACCGGTGCGAACCACACCGCTCCACCCGATCCGCCGACGAACAGCTCGACGTGCAGCGGGGTGTACTTCAGGATCATCTCGGTGACCAGCAGCAGCAGGCCGATACCGGTGATCGTGGAGCAGATCTCGTAGAACTTCAGCGCTCCGCGGATCGCCGGAAACGTGGCGAGTTTGGGAGCGCGCGGCATGGCTCCAGTCTACCCGCGGGCCTAGGCGTCCTCGGCCGCCGCCTGGGCGTCCTCGAGGTCCTCGACCTCTTTCTCCCACGCGTCCCGGGCGAGGCGATACCAGAGGTAGAACGCGAAGCCGGCGAAGACCGCCCACTCGAGTGCGTAGAAGATGTTGAGCCAGTTCAGCGGCGCGTCCGCCGGTGCGGGTGAGGAGATCGCCTGCAGGCCGGCCAGCGGAACCTCCGCGGCGATGTACGCGCGGTAGACGTCGAGTCCCGCCACGTCGTGCCAGCGCGACAGCAGCGCCGCGGGCGACATGCGGGTGAGCTCGAGAGGGTCGCCGGCGCGCGAGGGCGGGACCGGCCCCTCGTCCGAGATCAGGCGCCCGGTGATCGCGAGCGGCGCGTCGTCGGACCCCGCCGCGCGGGCCTGCTCCTCGAGCTCCGCAGCCGCGGCGAGCGCCTCCTCCCGCGTGGGCACCCACCCGATCGCGACCGCGACCGACACCGGCTGGGCGGGCACCTCCTCGGCGATGCGGAACTGGCCCGTCACCCAGTAGCCCTCGGCGCCGTCGTTGAAGCGGGAAGAGACGACGATGAAGTCGCCGGGGATCCACGTGCCGGTCGCGGTGACGCGCTGGCCGACGAGCGGCTCGGGCACGTACTCCCCCGGCGCGGCGACATCGGCGAGCGGCTGCACGACCTCGGTCGCACCGGGAGGAATCGGGTTCGACTGCAGCGCGCGACCGAGCTGCCACTGGCCGAGCCACGCGAAGACGCCCGCGATCACGAGGCAGAGCGCGAGCACGCCGATCCACCGCGGGCGCAGCATGACTTCGCGCAGCGTCGGCGGGAAGACCTCGTCCGGCGGCACGACGTCCGCGTCGGGGGAACTCATCCCGTGCTGTACGGCGCGACCACGACGTCGACCCGCTGGAACTCCTTGAGATCGGAGTATCCCGTGGTGGCCATCGACTTCTTCAACGCCCCGATGAGATTCGCGGTGCCGTCGGCGACCGGCGCCGGGCCGTACAGGATCGACTCGAGCGTCGTCACCTGGTCCACGCGCACGCGGTGCCCGCGCGGGAGCTTGGGGTGGTGCGCCTCCGGTCCCCAGTGGAACCCGCGACCCGGCGCGTCGGTCGCGCGTGAGAGGGCGACGCCGAGCATGACGGCATCCGCCCCCATCGCCAGCGCCTTCACGATGTCGCCCGACGTGCCTACGCCGCCGTCGGCGATCACGTGCACGTAGCGCCCGCCGGACTCGTCGAGGTAGTCGCGGCGCGCCCCGGCGACGTCCGAGACGGCGGTGGCCATCGGGGCGTGGATGCCGAGCGTCGCGCGCGTCGTGGACGCGGCCCCGCCGCCGAAGCCGACGAGCACACCCGCGGCGCCGGTGCGCATGAGGTGAAGGGCCGCCGTATACGTCGAGGCGCCGCCGACGATCACCGGGACGTCGAGGTCGTAGATGAATTTCTTGAGGTTCAGCGGCTGGTCCACCGACGAGACGTGCTCGGCCGAGACCGTCGTGCCGCGGATGACGAACAGGTCGACGCCGGCCGCGACGACCGTCCCATAGAGCTCCTGCGTGCGCTGCGGCGTGAGTGCCCCGGCGACCGTCACCCCGGCCGCGCGGATCTCCGCCAGTCGATCGCGCACGAGCTCGGGCTTGATCGGCTCGGCGTACAGCTCCTGCATGCGGCGCGTCGCCGTCGCGTCGTCGAGCGAGGCGATCTCCTCGAGGTGCGGTTCGGGGTTCTCGTAGCGCGTCCACAGCCCTTCGAGGTCGAGGACGCCGAGCCCACCGAGCTGGCCGAGCACGATCGCCGTGGTCGGGCTCACGACGGAGTCCATCGGCGCGCCGAGCACCGGGATGTCGAACGGGAACGCGTCGATCGTCCACGCGGTGGACACGTCTTCCGGGTTGCGCGTGCGCCGGGACGGCACGACGGCGATGTCGTCGAACGTGTAGGCGCGACGCGCGCGCTTCGCGCGACCGATCTCGATCTCCATGCTCACGTCCTCAGCCTACCCGGGGCGCTCGCGGCGATGCGGGCGCTCACCAGGGCTCATCGACGCGCGGTGCCTCGTCGAGCACCATCTGGATGCTGACGGGGAAGCACTCGTCGAACAGCTCGGTCATGCCGGCATCCCTGCCGTACTCCTCTGTCATGCGCAGGCCCACCATCGTGTTGATGAGCATGCCCGTCGCGAGGAACTTCTGCGCGTCTTCCGGAGAGAACCCCGCCTCATCGCGCAGGAAGTGCCACACCTGGGCGAAGCCGCCGCGGGCGGCGGGCCCGATGACCGGGTGCGCGCCGAGCAGGAACGCCTGGGAAAGGATCTGGTGCAGACCGCGCACCTCGAGCAGGTTCAGGTAGGTCTGCCCCATCAGCTCGCCGCGCGCGTGCGGGTCCGAGACGGCCGGCGCGCTGCGGAAGGCGGCGAGAAGACGATCGAGCGCGCTGCCGAGAGCCGCGAGGAACAGGTTCTCCTTCGTGCCGAACAGCCGCACGACATACGGCTGGGAGACGGATGCCGCACGGGCGACGTCGTCGGTCGTGGTGCCCACATATCCCTTGGCTCCGAACACGGCGATCGCGGCTTCGACGATCTGCTCGCGTCGCTCGTCGGAGCTCATCCGGCCCTTGGTCTCGGTACCGGCATCCGCGTCGTCGATCCTGTTCGCACCCACGCTTGACATGTTATCAGTCGATTACTACAGTTGCCCCATCTTGGTAATCATTCGATTACAACAATCATCGAAAGGGTCCGTCATGGCTCTCCTCACTCCCCGCACGACCCGACGCCGGGCCTTCGGACTCGTCGTGCTCGCGGCATCCCTGCCGATGTTCATGGCGACCCTCGACAACCTCGTCATGACCAATGCCCTGCCCGTCCTCCACGATCGGCTCGGTGCGTCCGTCGAGGAGCTCCAATGGTTCGTGAACGCGTACACGCTGTCGTTCGCGAGCATGATCCTCGTCGCGGCGGCGCTGGGCGACCGGTTCGGCCGCCGGACGGTGTTCCTGATCGGCATCGCGATCTTCGGGGTCGGCTCGGCGCTCGCAGCTCTCAGCACCGACCCCGCGCAGCTGATCGGCGCACGCGCGCTGCAGGGCTTCGGCGCCGCCGGCGTGCTCCCCCTGTCGCTCGCCCTCATCTCGGGCGGGGTTGCTCCCGAGCGGCGACCGCTCGCGATCGGCATCTGGGGCGGGATCTCGGGTCTCGGCGTCGCGGTCGGACCCCTCGTCGGCGGTGCGGTGATGGAGGGCTGGAGCTGGCAGGCGATCTTCTGGATCAACGTGCCGGTCGCCCTGATCGCGATGCCGCTCGCCTTCGTCGTCCTGAACAACGACTTCGGCCGGCGTGCGCGCATCGACATCGCGGGTGCGGTTCTCGCCGGGACGGCCGTGCTCGCTCTGGTGCACGCCATCGTGCGCGGCAACGACGACGGCTGGGGCTCGGCGGGCGTGATCGCCGAGATCGTCGGCGCTGTCGTGCTGCTGATCGTGTTCGTGCTCTGGCAGGCCCGAGCGAAGGCGCCCCTCATTCCGCTCCGCCTGTTCGGGGACCGCTCGTTCTCGGTGACGAACATCGTGGGCTTCGCGTTCAGCTTCGGGACGTTCGGGGCCGTGTTCATCCTGATCCAGTACATGCAGGTCGTGCAGGGCTCCACGCCGCTCGAAGCGGCCGTGCAGACGACACCGTGGACGCTCGCCCCGATGTTCGTCGCACCGCTCGCGGGCTTCATCGCTCCGCGCGTGGGCACCCGGGTGCTCATGGTCGCCGGGCTCGGGCTGCAAGCGGTGGCCCTGTTCTGGATCGCCGTCACGATGTCGACCGATCTGGCCTACGCCCAGCTCGTCGCGCCGTTCATCCTGGCCGGCGTCGGGATGGGCCTGGTGTTCGCACCCTCGGCGACCGCGCTGCTGGCGACCCTCGGCATGATCGATCACGCGAAGGCATCGGGAGTCAACTCGACCATCCGAGAGATCGGCCTCGCCCTCGGCACCGCGGTGATGACCGCGATCTTCGTCGGCGCCGGCGGCGAGCTGCGCCCCGACCTCTATGTGGATGCGGCGCGGCCGGCAGTCCTCGTCGGAGCAGTGGTGCTGCTCGTCGGGATGGTCGTCGCACTGTGGCTGCCGGCGGGTCGCTCGTCGACCGACGCCGCCGGTGACGAGACGGATGCCGAGGGGCCGGCATCCGCTTCACCCGAGCTCGTCAGGGCCTGACCCGTCGACGCCCGGCCGTTCCGCGCAGAGGCGGCGACTTCCGCCTGCACTGACCGCCTTCACCGCGCGCGGGTCACGCGCTCCTCGTCCCAGACCGGCTCGTCGGACTCGTACACCGCACCGTCGGCGCCGAACACGAGGAACCGGTCGAACGATCGCGCGAACCAGCGGTCGTGCGTGACGGCGAGCACCGTCCCCTCGAAGAGGGCCAGCGACCGCTCGAGTGCCTCAGCCGAGGCGAGGTCGAGGTTGTCGGTCGGCTCGTCCAGCAGCAGCAGCGTGGTGCCCGACAGCTCGAGCAGCAGGATCTGGAACCGCGCCTGCTGCCCACCCGAGAGCGTCTCGAAGCTCTGCTGCGCCTGACCGACGAGGCCGTAGCGATCCAGGGCCGAGCTCGCGGCATCCCTCGGCAGTCCAGGTCGGTTCTCGTCGCCACGATGGAGCAGCTCGAGAAGCGTGCGGCCGAGGAACTCGGGATGCCGGTGGGTCTGGGCGAACCAGCCGGGGACGACGCGCGCGCCCAGGGTGGCACGGCCCGTGTGCGCGACCTTCTCCAGGTTCGCGCCGGCGGAGGTGACGTGTCCGAGGCGGGTGTCGGGGCCGGTGCCGCCGCGGGCCAGGAGACGGAGGAAGTGCGACTTGCCCGAGCCGTTGGATCCGAGCACGGCGACGCGGTCACCGAACCAGACTTCGAGGTCGAAGGGCTTCATGAGACCGGTGAGCTCGAGTCGCTCCGCGATCACCGCGCGCTTGCCGGTGCGCGCTCCGCGCAGTCGCAGCTGGATATCCTGCTCGGGCGGCCGTTCCTCGGGCGGGCCGGCCTGCTCGAACTTCGCGAGCCGGGTCTGGGCGGCCCGGTAGCGCGAGGCGAACTCGTCGCTCGAGGTCGCCTTGACCTTCAAGGCCGCCACGAGCGCCGTGAGCTTGGTGTGCTGCTCGTCCCAGCGGCGCCGCAGCTCGTCGAGCCGATTCATCCGGTCGATGCGTGCCCGATGGTAGGTCGCGAAGCTGCCGCCGTGCACCCAGGCGGTGCTCCCGGCCGCGCCGGTCTCGAGAGTCACGATGCGGTCCGCGCCGCGCGCGAGCAGCTCGCGATCGTGCGAGACGAGCAGCACCGTCTTGGTCGTGCTGCGCAGTTGCTCTTCCAGCCATCGCTTGCCCGGGACATCCAGGTAGTTGTCGGGCTCGTCGAGCAGCAGCACGTCGTCGGGTCCCCGCAGCAGCGCCTCGAGCACGAGTCGCTTCTGCTCCCCACCCGACAGCGAAGTGAGCTCGCGGAACCGCGCGCGTTCGAAGGGGACGCCGAGTGCGGCCACCGTGCACTGATCCCAGACGGTCTCGTGCTCGTAGCCGCCGGCATCCGCGTAATCGGCGAGCGCCGTCGCGTACCGCAGCTGCGCGTCGAGGTCGTCGTCCTCGATGATCGCGGCCTCGGCGGCTTCGAGCTCGATCGCCGCCATCCGGATGCGGCGGGGCGCCACCTCGATCAGCAGGTCGTGGACGGTCGCCCCCTGGGCGCCGTGCCCGACGAACTGGTCCATGACCCCCAGGGCGCCGCCGATCGAGACCGCTCCCCCGTGCGCGGGCTCATCGCCGCGGATGATGCGCAGCAAGGTGGTCTTTCCCGCCCCGTTCGCTCCGATGAGTGCGGTGGTCGACCCCTCGCCGACGCGGAACGAGACCTCGTCCAGCAGAGGTCGTCCGTCCGGAAGGCCGTACGAGACCGTGTTGATGTCGATGTAGCCCATGGCCTGACCTGCGCACCGCTTCTGATCGTCGCCGGGCGCTCGCGCGCGGCATCCGTCGGCGTCGTGCGCCGGCCCGCGGGTGGCGAGCCGACCAGACTACCCCAGCACGCTCAGGCGGCCGAGTACCGCCCGGACGCGATCGCGCGGGCGCGCGCCTTCGCCGCCTCCTCCTCGCGGTTCTTCGGCGGCGTGACGGCGACCAGGTCCTGAAGGAGGTGTCCTGTGATGTGGGCGATCTCCTGCACGGCGCGGTCGAAGGCCTCCTGGTTGGCCTTGGAGGGCTTGGTCGTCCCCGCGATCTTGCGGACGTACTGGAGGGCCGCCGCGTGGATCTCGTCGTTCGTCGCGGCCGGCTCGAAGTTGTGAAGCGTGTGGATGTTGCGGCACATGAGTGCCACGGTACGCCGGGCGCTGTGGCGGCGGAAGGTCAATCTCCCGAACGCGCCGCCCGCTTCTGCAGCGCCGCAGCCAGCGGCTGATTGATGACGAAGACGAGGAAGCCCCATGACCCGACGAACGGCGCGAGGACCACGGCGCCGGCGGCGCACCCCACCGCGACGGCACCCGCGATGGACTGGGTCGCCGCGTCGGGCCGCGCTTCGTCGGAGAGCAGGTGGCCACCGCGGGCCATCGCCCATCGGTAGGCGAGGAAGCCGAACAGCGTCGCGAAGAAGAAGTTGATCGGCAGCAGCATCCGCCCGGCGTAGAACTCCGAGAACTCTGCCACCAGGGTCGTGGTGAACGGGATGAGCACGATGAACAGCAGCCGGATGCTGTTCAGCCACATCAGGCCGCCGTCCACCCGCGCGATGTCGCGGAACTGCTGAAGGTGGATCATCCAGAGCAGGCTGAGCAGACCGAAGGAGATGACGAACGCGAGGAAGCTCTCGGACATGTCCGCCAGCGCCGACCACATCTCGGCATCCGAATCGATGCGTCCGAAAGCGGTCGTGGTCAGATCCAGGACCAGGAGCGTCGCGGCGATTGCGAACACGCCGTCCGCATACGCCTCGACCCGGGTGGTCGAGAACACGCGCTGCTGGGGGACGGCCATCGCCCCAGGTTACCGAGAGCGCCCAACCGCCGGCGATTCGGCCGAATCCCTGCGCGGTTGGCTCGATCCTGCGAGCTCTGACGGTCTACCGACTCGAGCGGATGCCGCTTACCGCTTGTAGTTCGGCGCCTCGACCACGATCTGCACGTCGTGCGGGTGGGACTCCTTGAGCCCGGCCGCGGTGATGCGGACGAACTTGCCCTTGGCCTTGAGCTCCTCGATCGTGCGCGCGCCGACGTAGAACATGGACTGCCGAAGGCCCCCGACGAGCTGGTACGCCACCGCCGAGACCGGGCCGCGGTACGCGACCTGGCCCTCGATGCCCTCGGGGATGAGCTTGTCGTCGCTCGGGACATCCGCCTGGAAGTAGCGGTCCTTCGAGTACGAGGTCTTCTTGCCGCGCGTCTGCAGCGCACCGAGCGAACCCATGCCGCGGTACAGCTTGAACTGCTTGCCGCCCTGGAACACGATCTCGCCCGGCGACTCGTCGGTTCCGGCGAGCAGCGAGCCGAGCATGACGGTATCGGCGCCCGCGACGAGAGCCTTGGCGATGTCGCCGGAGTACTGCAGCCCGCCGTCGGCGATCACCGGGATGCCGGCATCCCGCGCCGCCTGGAAGGCCTCCCAGATCGCGGTGACCTGCGGCACGCCGACACCGGCGACGATGCGGGTCGTGCAGATCGAGCCCGGCCCGACACCGACCTTGACGGCATCCACGCCCGCGTCGATGAGAGCCTGCGCACCCTCGCGGGTCGCGACGTTGCCGCCGATCACGTCGATGTGGTCGAAGGACGCGTCGGCCTTGAGGCGGCGGACCATGTCGATCACACCGGCCGACTGTCCGTTCGCGGTGTCGACCACGAGGACGTCGACGCCCACGTCGCGCAGGGCCTCGGCGCGCTCCCACGCGTCGCCGAAGAAGCCGATCGCCGCACCCACGCGGAGGCGCCCGTGCTCGTCCTTCGTGGCGAGCGGGTACTTCTCGCTCTTGTCGAAGTCCTTGATCGTGATGAGGCCGGCGAGCTTGCCCTCGTCGTCGATGAGCGGCAGCTTCTCGACGCGGTGCTGGGCGAACAGGGCGATGACCTCGTTCGCGCCGATGCCGACGCGGCCGGTGATCAGCCCGTCACTCGTCATGACGTCGCGGACCTTCGTGGTCTGCCGCTCGAAGCCCGAGACGAAGCGCATGTCGCGGTTCGTGATGATGCCGAGCAGGCGCCCGTCGTCGTCCACGACCGGCAGGCCGGAGATGCGGTACTGGGCGCACAGGGCGTCGACCTCTTCGATCGACGCGTCGGGGGTCGTCGTGATCGGATCGGTGATCATCCCCGACTCGCTGCGCTTCACGCGATCGACCATCGACGCCTGCTCGGCGATCGAGGCGTTGCGATGCAGGATGCCGATCCCTCCCTCGCGGGCGATCGCGATGGCCATGCGGGCCTCGGTGACGGTGTCCATGGCCGCCGAGAGGAGCGGGGTGGCGACCGTGATCCGGCGCGTCACGCGCGAAGAGGTGTCCGCTTCGCTCGGGATGACGTCCGTGTGGCCCGGCAACAGAAGGACGTCATCGTACGTGAGCCCGACGAAGCCGAAGGGGTCGTGGTTCTGCATGGGTTCTCCTGCGCGCACCGCGCGTTGATCGGGGTGGACGACGACGGCCGGGGCGCGAGGCGCACCGTACTCGATTCTAAGCGCGGAGGGCGCCGATTCATTCCGGCCGCGCACCCGTCGGACACCGGCCGGTCACGGATCGGACACGTCTCGGATGTGTGCGGTAGGCGAAACAAGTCCGACACATTACGCTCGTACCGTCGTTGATCAGCGCTGCTTCGACCCGAACCCTCGGCGCGGCAGCGGACTGGAGGTTTTGTGAGTCCCACGGCTCTACGCGTTCGACGGGCCCAGCCCTGGCTGGTCGTCCTGATCGGCACTCTCCTCGCGGCGGCGATGGTGTTCCTGTCCACCCCCGGCGCGTTCGCCGCGGCCCCCGACACGCCAGGCGGCGACCAAGAGGCGACGGACTTCTACTTCGGCGGTGTGATCACGTTCGAGGACAAGCCGGTGCCCGATGTGACCGTGAAGGTCTCGGGCGGCGGCTTCGATGCGGAGACCGTGACGAACGCCGAAGGCCAGTGGCGCCTGTACGTGCCCGAAAAGGACACGTACACGCTCACGGTCGACGAGTCCACGCTGCCGGACGGCGTGATCGTGGACGGCGAATCCGCGTCGCAGGAGGTGGAGTTCGGCCTCACGGGATCGAAGATCGTGAACCTCTTCCTCGGTGAGGGTGAGCGCGTGACGCAATCCCTGTGGGACCAGCTCCTGGTGCGCGTGATCAACGGCCTGAACTTCGGCCTGCTCCTCGCCCTCGCGGCGATGGGCGCGTCGCTCATCTACGGCACGACGGGCCTGTCGAACTTCGCGCACGGCGAGATGGTGACCTGGGGCGCGCTCATGGCGCTCGTGCTCACCTCCTTCTGGGCGCTGCCGTTCTGGCTCGGCATCATCGTCGCGGTGGTCATGGGAGGTGTGCTCGGCCTGGCGCTCGACGCGGGCCTGTGGAGACCTCTGCGCCGAAGAGGGCTCGGGGTCGTGCAGCTGATGATCGTCAGCATCGGCCTCTCCCTCGCCCTGCGCTACACGTTCCAGTACTTCATCGGCGGATCCACGTACCAGCTGCCGGGAGCCAGCCCCACCCCGATCCAGTTCGGACCGATCTCGCTGTCCTACATCGACCTGATCAGCATGGGCGTGAGCATCGTGGTGATCCTCGCTGTCGCGTACTTCCTGATCGGCACCCGCGTCGGCAAGGCGACCCGCGCGATCTCGGACAACCCGCAGCTGGCCTCGGCGTCCGGCATCAACGTCGACCGGGTCATCCGGATCGTGTGGATCCTCGCCGGTGTGCTGGCGGCCCTGTCCGGCATCCTGTGGGCGTACTTCCGCCCGGGTGTGCGGTGGGACATGGGAACGCAGATGCTGCTGCTGATCTTCGCGGCGATCACCCTCGGCGGCCTGGGCACCGCATTCGGCGCGCTCCTCGGCTCGCTCATCGTGGGCATGGTGGTCGAGGTCTCGACGCTGTGGATCCCGTCCGATCTCAAGTACGCCGGCGCGCTGGTCGTCTTGATCCTCATCCTGCTCGTCAGACCTCAGGGCTTGCTCGGTCGCAAAGAAAGATTGGGGTAGCGGCCATGGATTGGGGAGCAATTCTCTCGAACACGCTCGGGTACATCCTGAGCCCGGTCACGATCGCGTACGCGCTCGCGGCCACCGGCCTCGCCGTGCACTTCGGCTACGCCGGACTGCTGAACTTCGGTATGGCCGGCTTCATGGCCCTCGGCGGCTACGGCTACGCGATCTCGGTCCTGAGCTTCGGCATCCCGTGGTGGCTCGGCATGATCATCGGTCTGCTCGCCGCGGCCGTGTTCGCGCTGATCCTGGGTATCCCGACTCTGCGGCTGCGGGCGGACTACCTCGCCATCGTCACGATCGCCGCAGCCGAAATCGTGCGCCTGCTGTTCACGACGCAGGTGTTCGACGAGTTCACGAACTCCGCGGACGGCCTGGGCGGCTACCACGCGAGCTTCCGTGCGGCGAACCCGTTCCCGCCCGGGCAGTACGGCTTCGGGCCGTGGCAGTCCAACGAGACCGTGCTGTGGACGCGGGTGTTCGGGCTCGGAATGCTCGCGATCGCGATCCTGCTGGTCTGGTCGCTCATGCGCAGCCCGTGGGGCCGCGTGCTCAAGGGCATACGTGAGGACGAGGACGCCGTCCGCTCGCTCGGCAAGAACGTCTTCGCCTACAAGATGCAGGCCCTCGTGGTCGGCGGTGTGATCGGCGCGATGGGCGGCATCGTCTACGTGCTGCCGTCGGCGGTCGTCCCGTCCAGCTACACCACGGCGCTGACGTTCTTCCTGTGGACGATCCTCCTGCTCGGCGGTGCCGCGACGGTCCTCGGACCGACGCTGGGTGCCGTGATCTTCTGGGTGGTCCTCGCTCTTCTGGGCAACCTGCTCCCCGAGCTCGCCGACGCCGGCATCCTGCCGATGTCGTCGATCCAGGCCGGCACGTTGCGCTACATCCTGGTCGGGGTCGCCCTCATGGTCCTCGTGATCTTCAGGCCGCAGGGAATCCTCGGCGACAAGAGGGAGATGACCTTTGTCAAGTAATCAGCCGGCGAGCGAACAGCCGGAGCGCGAATACGGCTCACCCAAGACCGTGCCCACCACGGCGAGCATCCGACGGCCCAAGACCGGCGGACTGGCCAAGGGCGAGAACGTCCCCGGCGTCGCCAAGACCGATCCGATCCTCGTGATCGACAACGTCACGCGCCGCTTCGGCGGCCTCACCGCGGTCAACGTCGAGCACCTCGAGGTCCCCCGCGGCGCGATCACCGCACTCATCGGACCCAACGGCGCGGGCAAGACGACGCTGTTCAACCTGCTGTGCGGCTTCGACAAGCCCAACAGCGGGACGTGGGCGTTCGACGGGACGACCCTGTCCGGCATCCCCGCGTTCAAAGTCGCCCGGATGGGTCAGGTGCGCACGTTCCAGCTGACCAAGGCGCTCTCGCTCCTCACGGTGCTCGAGAACATGAAGCTCGGCGCCACGAAGCAGCGCGGCGAGCGGTTCTGGACGAGCTTCATCCCGGCCTTCTGGAGATCGCAGGAGACCGAGAACGAGGCGAAGGCGCGCGAGCTGCTCAAGCGTTTCAAGCTCGACGCGAAGGAGAAGGACTTCGCCGCGTCGCTCTCGGGCGGTCAGCGCAAGCTCCTCGAGATGGCGCGTGCGCTCATGAGCGACCCGACCCTGGTGATGCTCGACGAGCCGATGGCCGGCGTCAACCCGGCCCTGACCGAATCGCTCCTGGACCACATCCTCGACCTCAAGGAACTCGGCATGACCGTGCTCTTCGTCGAGCACGACATGCACATGGTGCGGCACATCGCCGACTGGGTCGTCGTGATGGCCGAAGGCAAGGTCGTCGCCGAGGGCCCGCCGGACACCGTGATGCAGGACCAGGCCGTGATCGACGCCTATCTCGGCAGCCACCAGGACGTCGACCTCGGCGTCGTGACAGGCCGCGTCCAGGGCGATCTCGGCGAAGAAGGCCAGGAGCTGCTGGAGGAGATCCGCGAGGAGCGCCAGCACGAGATCGACGAAGCAGAGAAGGAGACGCGATGAGCCTGCCGCAGACCGCGCCGGCGCAGCCCGCGAAGTCCGACGAGATCGTCGTCGAGGCGACCGACCTGTTCGCCGGCTACCTGCCGGGGATCAACATCATCAACGGCGCGAACCTGGTCGCCCGCAAGGGCGAGCTCGTCGGCATCATCGGCCCGAACGGCGCCGGCAAGTCCACGCTGCTGAAGTCGATCTTCGGCCTGGTCAAGGTCCGCGGCGGCGACATCACCGTGAACGGCGAGTCGATCGTGGGCCTGAAGGCCGACAAGCTCGTGCAGCGGGGTGTCGCCTTCGTGCCGCAGACGAACAACGTCTTCCCCTCGCTGTCGATCGAGGAGAACCTGCAGATGGGGCTCTACCAGAACCCCCGCATCTACAAGGATCGCCTCGAGTTCGTCACCGGGATCTTCGCCGAACTGGGCAAGCGCCTCAAGCAGCGCGCCGGCTCGCTCTCCGGTGGCGAGCGCCAGATGGTGGCGATGTCGCGGGCGCTGATGATGGACCCGTCCGTGCTGCTGCTGGACGAGCCGTCCGCAGGCCTGTCCCCCGTCCGCCAGGACGACGCGTTCATCCGCGTCTCGGACATCAACAAGGCGGGCGTGACCACGATCATGGTCGAGCAGAACGCCCGCCGCTGCCTGCAGATCTGCGACCGCGGGTACGTCCTCGACCAGGGCCGCGACGCGTACGAGGGCACCGGCCGCGAGCTCCTGAACGACCCGAAGGTCATCGGGCTGTATCTGGGCACGCTCGGCGCCGACGGCGTGTAGCTGTTTCGTCGTAGCGAAGCGGATGCCGGGTGACCGGCATCCGCTTCTCTTTTCGTGCGCGCCGAGATGGTCCCTCCTGCGCCGAGATGGCCCTTCCCCCGCCGAGATGGCCCCTCCTACGCCGAGATGGTCCCTCCTGCGCCGAGATGGCCCCCACCATCTCGCGGGAGAACCCACCACCTCGGGAGAAGACCCACCACCTCGGGAGAAGACCCACCATCTCGGCGGAAAACCCACCATCTCGGCGGAGCGGGCGGGGGACGCACGAAGGGCCCCGGGTTTCCCCGGGGCCCTTCTGCGCTCAGCTGATCAGATCAGTTGATGCGCGTGTACATGTTGTCGGCACCGTACTGGAAGATACCGATCGTGGCCTCGGTCGGGTCGCCCGCGTCGTCGAACGCGACGCCACCGGAGTAGCCGTCGTAGTCGGCCACGCCGCCACCGTTGATGATCTCGGCGCACGCGGCGAACGAGTCGCACTTCTCGCCGTCACCGGAACCACCTGAGACCTCCTGCAGCTTGCCCGCGATCGCCTCGGCGTCGGTCGAGCCGGCCGCGAGCGAAGCGAGGGAGAGCAGGATGACCGCGTCGTAGGACTCGGCCGCGTAGGAGTAGTCCTCCAGCTCGGCGTTGCCCTCGGCGACCCACGCGTCGTTCAGACGCTGCTGGAAGTCGTCCTCCAGCTTGGGGCCGGGGAGCGTTCCCTTCGCGCCCTCGAGCGAAACGGCGACGTCCGTGCCGTAGTTCGACAGGTTTCCGTCGACCAGGTAGAACTCCGAGGCGGGGATGCCGGCGTTCACCAGCAGCGGCGCGATCGTCGTGAACTGGTCGAACGTGATGAGCACCACCGCGTCGGGGTTCGCCGCGGTGACGGTGGCCACCTGAGCGTCGAACGAGCTGTCGCCGTCGTTGTAGGACGCCTCAGCCACGACCGATCCGCCGGAGGACTCGAAGACCTCCTTGACGACGTTGTACAGGCCGGTGCCGTACGCGTCGTTCTGGTAGATGATGCCGATGTTCTTGTGTCCGTCCTCGGCGATCAGGTTTCCGAGGACCTCGCCCTGCAGCAGGTCGCTGGGAGCCGTGCGCCAGTACAGGCCGTTGTCGTCCCACGTGGTGAAGTCGGGCGACGTGTTGGCCGGCGAGAACGTGATGATGCCCTCGGACACGTTGCTGTCGAGGAACAGCTTGGTCACACCGGAGGATGCGGCACCGATCATGGCCGAGACGCCCTCGCTCTGCAGCTTGGGAACCGTCGTCTCGAACGCCTTGTTGTCGGCGTCACCCGAGTCGCCGAACGTGACGTCGACGGTCACGCCGGCCGCGGCCTCGTTGACCTCGTTCACGGCGAGCGTGACACCGGCCTCCTCGGGCGGGCCGAGGAAGGCGAGGCTGCCGGTCTGGGGCAGGACGGTGCCGATCTTGAGGGTGAGATCCTCAGCGGGGGCAGCCGAATCCGAAGGCTCGGCCGTGCCTCCACCGCCGGCGCACCCGGCGAGGACGAGGGCGCTGGCGCCGGCGATGGCGATACCGCCGATCACCGCCCGCACGCGCGAACGGGAGGCAGTGCCTCGGGAGAAGACGCTCATGTTGCTCCTTGCTGTGAATGAACGCGGTCCGGCTCGGGCGCCGGGCCAGTTCCCCTAAACCTAAACCGGAGCCGGTCTCGCCAATGTTGCCTTTCGTTAACGATATGTAACGCGACCCGATCGTTATGGTCCGCGGTTCCACGGTCGATGGGAGCGGATTCCACCTCTGCGGCCCGGAATACCCCACTGCCGTATACGGTTGTCATCGACGTACTACCCCCTAGGGGTATCCTCACGAAAGGCCGAGACATGACGACGAACCAGTACACCGTGACCGGGATGACCTGCAGCCACTGCGAGAACGCCGTGCGCGGCGAGGTGCAGAAGATCGCCGGGGTCGAACAGGTCGACGTGAGCGCCGCTGCGGGCACCCTGGTCATCACCTCCGCCTCCCCGCTCGACGACGACGCGGTGCTCGCCGCGGTCGACGAGGCGGGATACTCCGCGGCCCGCGTCTGATGGCCCCGGCACCCGCGGCCGTGCCGGACGCACCGTCCCATGTCGAGCTCGACATCGGCGGCATGACGTGCGCCTCGTGCGCGAACCGCATCGAGAAGAAGCTCAATCGCCTCGACGGCGTCTCGGCGAGCGTGAACTACGCGACCGAGAAAGCCGTCGTCGACGCGCCCGCCGGAGTGGACCCCGCCGTCCTCATCGCCGAGGTGGAGAAGACCGGCTACACCGCGGCGCTCCCCGAGCCCCCGGCATCCGCCGGCGACGAGCCCGAGGATCGCGAGCTGACCTCGCTCCGGCGCCGCCTGATCGGAGCGGTCGTGCTGTCGGTGCCGGTGATCGCGATGGCGATGATCCCCGCGCTGCAGTTCGACTACTGGCAGTGGGTCTCGCTCGCCCTGGCCACCCCGGTCGTGCTGTGGGCGGGCTGGCCGTTCCACCGCGCCGCGTGGATCAATCTCCGCCACGGCGCCGCGACGATGGACACCCTCATCTCGATCGGCACGTCGGCGGCGTTCGCGTGGTCGCTGTACGCGCTCTTCTTCGGCACCGCCGGGATGCCGGGCATGACGCACGCGTTCGAATGGACGATCCGCCCGTCGGACGGCGCCGGGAACATCTACCTCGAGGTGGCCGCGGGCGTGACGATGTTCGTCCTCGCCGGCCGGTACTTCGAGGTGCGCTCCAAGCGGCGCGCGGGGGCGGCCCTGCGGGCGCTGCTCGAGCTCGGCGCGAAGGACGTCGAGGTCATCCGCGACGGCGTGTCCGGGCGCATCCCGATCGCCTCGCTCCGGGTCGGCGACGAGTTCGTCGTGCGCCCGGGTGAGAAGATCGCGACCGACGGCGTCATCGTCTCGGGCACCTCGGCGGTGGACGCCTCCATGGTGACCGGCGAATCGCTGCCGGTCGAGGTCGGCGAGGGCGACGCGGTCCTCGGCGCCACCGTGAACGCCGGCGGACGACTGCTCGTGCGTGCGACGCGCGTCGGCGCCGATACGCAGCTCGCGCAGATGGCCCGGCTCGTGCAGCAGGCGCAGTCCGGCAAGGCCGACGTCCAGCGGCTCGCCGACCGGATCTCCGGGGTCTTCGTGCCGATCGTCCTCGTGATCGCGCTCGGCACCCTCGTGACGTGGCTGCTGATCGGTGCTCCGGCCGCCGCGGCCTTCACCGCCGCGGTCGCGGTCCTCATCATCGCGTGCCCGTGCGCGCTGGGCCTCGCGACCCCCACCGCACTGCTGGTCGGCACCGGCCGCGGAGCCCAGCTCGGCATCCTGATCAAGGGTCCCGAAGTGCTCGAGTCCTCGCGCACGGTCGACACGATCGTGCTCGACAAGACCGGCACCGTGACGACAGGGCGCATGTCGCTCATCGACGCGGTCACGGATGCCGACACCCCGCGCGCCGAACTGCTGAGGCTGGCCGGCGCCGTGGAGGCGGCATCCGAGCACCCCATCGCCCAGGCGATCGCCCGCGCGGCCCGCGCGGAGCTCGGCGACCTGCCGGCTGTGGAGTCCTTCGCCGCCACGACGGGCGTCGGCGTCTCGGGTGTCGTGGCGGGTCACGCGGTGATCGTCGGCCGCGAGCAGCTGCTCGCGGACTGGGCGATCCACCTCTCCCCCGAACTCCTGGCGGCCAAGGAGTCCGCCGAGGCCGAAGGCTCCTCCGCGGTGCTGGTGGCGTGGGACGGTCGGGCCCGCGGCGTGCTCGTGGTCGCCGACCGGGTCGCACCCTCCAGCGCGGAGGCGGTCGCGCAGCTGCGCGCACTGGGACTCGATCCCGTGCTGCTCACCGGCGACAACGCGACGGTCGCGCGACGCGTGGGCGACGAGGTCGGCATCGAGCGGGTGATCGCCGGCGTGCTGCCGCAGCAGAAGGTCGCCGTCGTCAAGGAACTGCAGGCCGAGGGACGCGTCGTCGCGATGGTCGGAGACGGCGTGAACGACGCCGCCGCCCTTGCGCAGGCCGACCTCGGTCTCGCGATGGGCACGGGGACGGATGCCGCGATCGAAGCCGCGGACATCACTCTGGTGCGTGGCGATCTGCGCAGCGCCGCCGACGCGGTGCGTCTGTCCCGCCGGACGTTCCGGACGATCCGCACGAACCTGTTCTGGGCTTTCGCCTACAACGTCGCGGCGATCCCGCTCGCGGCGCTCGGGCTGCTGAACCCGATGATCGCCGGGGCTGCGATGGCGGCATCCAGTGTCTTCGTCGTCGGCAACAGCCTGCGCCTGCGCCGTTTCCGCCCCCTTCCCGTCAAGGAGCTCGCATGACCGACACCACCGCGCACGCGCACCACGGCTACATCACCGACAAGGAGAAGTACCTCAACCGCATGCGGCGGATCGAGGGTCAGGCGCGCGGCATCCACAAGATGGTCGAGGACGAGAAGTACTGCATCGACATCCTCACGCAGATCAGCGCGCTGACGAGCGCTCTGGAGGCGGTCGCGGTGGGCCTGCTGGACGACCACCTGCGGCACTGCGTCGTCGATGCGGCGCGCCTGGGCGGTGCGGAGGCCGACGCCAAGATCACCGAGGCGACCGCGGCGATCGCGAGGCTCGTGCGCTGAGGCGGCCGCTCAGGTGAGCTCGCCGACGTCCGAGACGCCGCGCGCGCGGCGCGCGAACAGCACCGAGTCCACCGACAGCACGATCAGGGCGAGCCACACGAGGGCGAAGCCGATCCAGCGCTCGAGGGGCATGGGTTCGCCCAGCAGCCACGCGCCGATGATGAACTGCAGAATCGGCGCGATGAACTGCAGCAGTCCGACCACGGTCAGCGGGATGCGCCGCGCGCCGGCGGCGAACAGCAGCAGCGGCACGGCCGTGATGACGCCGGCGAGGCTCAGGAGCAGCGCGTGCCACGGCCCCGCCGCACCCATCGTGAGTCCGGAGGTCGATCCGACCACGATGAGGATCACGGCCGCGACCGGGACGAGCCACGCCGATTCGAGCGTGAGCCCGCTCACGGCATCCACCGAGGGGCCCAGTCGCTTCTTCACGAGCCCGTAGATGCCGAACGTGAACGCGAGGGTCAGGGCGATCCACGGGAAGTCGCCGTAGCCGACGACGATGACCGCCACGGCGGCGACGGCGATGCCGACCGCGATCCACTGCACGACGCGCAGTCGCTCGCGCAGCACCACGACCCCCAGCACCACCGTGACGATCGGGTTCATGAAGTAGCCGAGACTCGCTTCGATCACGTGCCCGCTGAGGGTGGCGAGGATGTACACCTGCCAGTTGACGTAGATCAGCGCCCCGGCAACCCCTGTCCACAGCAGCAGCCGCGGCCGGCGGACGACGGCGAGCAGTCTCCCCCATCCGCGGAGCACGGTCAGCAGGAACGCGCAGAAGATCAGCGACAGCAGGATGCGCCACGCGACCAGTTCGAACGGCCCGGTGGGTGCGAGCAGGAGGAAGTACAGCGGCAGGAAGCCCCAGAGCAGGTACGCCGTGAACGCGTACAGACCGCCCAGCGCCCGCTCTCTCGGCGTGTCGATCTGCGATCCGGATGCCGCGCGGGCGGTCTCAGGATCGGGTCGGCTCACTCACCCAGCGTAGGCGCGGATCCGTCAGCGCCGTTGCGCGTTCACGACTCCCGCTCTCCGCGTCCGCGCAGTGGCCGAATCCGCGCGAATGCGCGGCCCGCGCTCTGCGCGGCCTCGGCGAATGCGGGAGTTGTGAACAGCGGGCGCCCCGCAACGACGGAAGGCCCGGGTGCCGAAGCACCCGGGCCTTCCGAAAGCGGCCGGTCTCAGCGGACCACGACCGCCAGAACGTCACGCGCCGACAGGACGAGGAACTCGTCCGCGCCGAACTTGACCTCGGTGCCGCCGTACTTGCTGTACAGCACGCGGTCGCCGACGGCGACATCGAGCGGAACACGGTTGCCGTTGTCGTCAATGCGGCCGGGGCCCACCGCCACGACCTCGCCCTCCTGGGGCTTCTCCTTGGCGGTGTCGGGGATGACCAGACCACTCGCGGTGGTCTGCTCGGCCTCGACCTGCTTGATGACGATGCGGTCCTCGAGCGGCTTGATGGAAACCGACACGGTCTACCTCTGCTTTCCTTGAAACTTCAAGACTGATTAGCAAACTCCACCTGAGAGTGCTAACGCCAGTCTAGGCAAGCGCTGGCACTCATGCAACGTGAGTGCCAGCCTGTGACGCAATCCGAATCACGCGCCGCACCGAAGACCTCAGGACGGGCGGGAACGTGCCGTGACGGGCATTTTCCGAACCCGATGTATCAGGGCGGGCACTCGATGCTCTGAGCACATGAGAACTGCGGATCGTAACGTCTCGAGATACCAGGGACAAGGGTCGGCACACCCCTCGCGGACAGCCCCACGCGGTGGTAGACATGGCATGGGGGAAGCAGTACGTCAGGTTCTTGGGGGAACTGGCAACATGACACAGTCGTCTTATTTTCTTGCTATCGATGTGGGGACAAGCCGCGTAGCGGCAGCGACCGCACGCGTGGCGGCCGACGGCAGCATCGTCGCAGCTCCGTTCACGCTGGGTCGCCGCAGCGACAGCGCGGCCACCGTCGTCTTCGTCGGCGACGACGGCGAGCTGTCCTTCGGAGATGCCGCCGAGCGTCGCGGTGTGACGCAGCCCGAGCGGCTGATCCGCGAGTTCAAGCGCAGCGTCGGTGACGACGTCCCGATCACGGTCGGTGACCGCGCACTGCGCGCCGAGCACCTCTATGCCCAGACCGCGGCCGACATCGTCCGCCAGGTCGCGGAACGGGAAGGTGCGGAGCCTGAGGGCGTCGCCCTGACGCACCCGACCGAGTGGGGCGCGCACCGCCTCGAACTGATCCGGTCCGCCCTCGCCGCGGTGGGCGTCACCGCGGTCGAGCTGATCTCCGAGCCCGAAGCGGCCGCACGGCACTACGAAGCGGCCCGCCCGCTGGAGATGGGCCAGACGCTCGCGGTGTACGACCTCGGCGGCGGCACGTTCGACACGGTCCTGCTCCGCAAGGAGATCGACGGCACGTTCGACATCGTCGGTGAGCCGACCGGGATCGAAGACCTCGGTGGAGCGGACTTCGACGATGCGGTTCTGCGGCACGTCATCTCGGCATCCGGAATCGACGTCGCGACCCTCGCGATGGACGAGCCGGACACGCGACTGGCCCTCTCGCAGCTGCGTCGCGAGTGCGTGGATGCGAAGGAGGCGCTGTCGTTCGACTCTGACGCGTCGATCCCGGTGCTCGTTCCGCCGCAGCGCACGAGCGTGCGTCTGACCCGCTCCGAGTTCGAGGCCATGATCCTGCCGTCGGTCGACCGGACGATCGACGCCGTCGACGACGCGCTCGAGTCCGCGGGCCTCGAGCCCGAGCAGCTGGACTCGATCCTCCTGATCGGCGGGTCGTCCCGGATCCCCCAGGTCGCGCAGCGGCTGTCCGAGCGGTTCGATCGGCCCATCGCGGTTGATGCCGACCCCAAGGCCGCGATCGCCCTCGGCGCCGCGCGCACGGCGCTCGTCCGCGCCGAGGACCGCCGCGTCCTCGGGACTCCCGGAGCTCTTGCGCTGATCGCCGATGGGCCGTCCGACGCGCTGGCCCTTCTGCCCGACGCACCCACCGGGGAAGCCGTGGCGCTCGACCCGCCGTTCCCCGTGTCCGCCGAGTCGTCGTCGTTCGCGCGCAAGTCCTCGCCGATCCTGCTGGCGGGCGCCGCCGTCACGATCGCCGCGGCGATCGTGTTCGCGAGCACACTGTCGGCCGGGTCGCGCTCCCCCGAGCTCACGGGGTTCGACTCCGGCACGCCGAGCCCGACGCCGTCCTCGTCGTCGGCACCGGCGACGGATCCCGTCGCCGCACCCCCGCTGGAAACCGTCGCCGAGACGCAACCCGTCGCCGATCAGGGAGGCAGCCGCGGCGGCGGAAGCGGCCCGTCGAATCCGCGCCGGCAGGCCACGCAGCGCGCCGTGCAGCAGAGCGAGAAGCAGATCGCGGCCGCCTCGCCGACGGCCAAGCCGACGACGCCGGCCTCACAGGCTCAGACCGGCGGCGGATCGGGCAGCGGGTCGGGCACACCGACGGGCACCACCCCCAACGGCAACACGACACCCAGCCCGAGTCCGACGGGTGGGAGCTCGGACCCCACCACTGCCAACCCCGACCCGACCACGGACCCGACCACTCCTCCGGCAGACCCGACCGCCGATCCGACCACTCCCCCGGCAGACCCGACGGATCCGCCCGCCGATCCGACCGATCCGCCCGCCGATCCGACGGACCCGCCGGCGGATCCGACGACGCCTCCCGCGGACCCGTCGACACCGCCCGCCGACCCGACGACACCGCCCGCCGAACCCGACCCCACGACTCCACCCGCTGACCCCGCTCCGGATCCGTCTCCCTCGCCCACCGACCCGGTCTGACCCGCGGAAGCTCCATCGAGATGGCTACACCGAATTCCACCGTCATGCCCGAGCGCCAGGCTGCCCACCTGTGGGAGCGGCAGGCCCGCCCCGCGATCGAGTCGATCGTCGAGCCGGGCCGGCCCGTGCGCGGAGTGATCTCCGGCACCGCCGGCGCGGGAAAGACCGCCGTGCTCGCCGAGATCGAGCGGCTGCTGATCGAGCAGAATCGCCCGCACCGCTTCCTCGACGAAGCTGCGGACGTTCACGCGATTCCCGCGGATGCCGTCCTTCTGGTCGACGATCTCCACCGGGTGTCGCCGGCGCAGCTGGCGGCACTCCTGGATCGCGCAGAAGACCTGTCCGCCTCGCTCGTCGTCGCTTCCCGCCCGTCGGCGCAGCACGCCGAACTGGGCCGCGTCCGGCACGCGCTCGAGCGCAGCCGTCCGGCGATCGTGCTCGGCACCGTCTCTCGTTCGGACGTGCTGACCTTCCTCGAGAACTCCGACCGCCGCGCCGAGATCGCGTGCGTCGATGAGGTCCTGGAGTGCACGGGCGGGGTGTCCTGGCTCGTCGCCGAGGCCCTCGCGCTCCACGATCCGCGCGACTGCGCAGCGGATCGTCAGCACCGCGCCGTCCGGCGCGCGGTCGAGGAGCGCGTCGCCCACCGGCTGGAGACGATCGACCCCGCGCTTCGGGACGAGGTCGTGGCGCGCTGCCTCAGCTCTGCGCCGCACGGCGACGGCTCACCGCATCAGGAGGATCTCGTCGCCGAGGGATACGCCGAGGGGCTGCTGCTGCGCAACGGCCGTCCTGCTCCCGTCGTCCGCTCGGCCGTGCGCTCCGCGATGCCCACCACGCGCATGGGGGGCATCGCGGCCTCCGCGGTGCAGACGCTCGCGCTCTCGGCCGCCGGCAACGAGGATGCGTTCGCGGACTGGGTCAGCGGAGAGGCGGACGCCGCCTTCGGACGCAGTCTCGTCGAGCAGGCGGACCGGCTTCTCGAACGGGAGCCGGCACGGGCGCTCGAGCTCTACGCCGCCGCGCTGGAGTGCGGCATCGGCGAAGCCGAACTCACGGGACGCCGGGCGCAGGCCGCGTGGGCCACCGGCGACCTCGAGGCGGCGAGCAGCATGCTCGACGACGTGTCGCTGCTGGACGGCGTGCGCGACGGTGACCGCGTCGCCGACACCTCGGCCGCCATCTGGGCATCCCGCGGAATGCTGCGCATGAGCGACGCGGTCTACCGCTCGCTCCCGCCGGTCGGGGCCGAGTCGTGCGCACGCGCCACGATCGCCGCGGTGGGTGTCGGGGATGCCGCTTCCCTGGGCGCTCCGGAGGCCGGTCACGGCCTGCCCTCCACCCTCGGTGTCGCGATGGAGCTCCTCGACCGCGGGTTGCGCGAATCCCTGCGCCCGGACGGTGCGGAAGCCGCCGTGGCCGACCTGGTGCGCGCGTCCGAGATGTACACGGCGTCGGGATCCGCCGCCCCCGTGCCCGAACTTCCCGCCGTGATCGCCGCGATCGTCGCGATCGGCGTCGGAGAGCTCGAGATCGCGCAGTCCAGCATCGACGACGCCCTGTCCGGTGGTCAGGGCGGTGCGATCGCCCGCACGCGGCTGCTGCTGTGGAAGTCCTGGCTCGCGGTGCAGCGCGCCCGGCCCGTGGACGCACGGCAGGCGCTGGCGGACGCCGTGAAGGGCGACGCCGTCCTCAGCGCCCGCGACGCGATGCTCGCCCACGCGATCCGCGTGGCGATCGCCCGCCGCTACGAGGACGCCGCGGCGCTGGACGCGATCTGGGTGGATGCCCGCGACAGCGTGCTGCGCACGGAGACGGATCTGTACACACTGCTGCCGCTCACCGAGCTCGTGGCCGCCGCCGCCCGTGTCGATGACACCGCGCGCGTACAGCCGCACTTCGCGCGGGCTCTCGAGATCGTGGAGCGCCTCGGCGCCCCGCCCGTCTGGGCGGCGCACGTGCACTGGTCCGGCATCCAACAGGGGATCCTGCTGAACCGCCCGGACGACCTGAAGCCCCACGCCCGCGTGCTCGTGACGGCCTCCACGCACAGCGCTGTCGCCGCGGTGATGGCGCAGGCGGGCCGCGTGTGGACCGCGACGCTCGCCGGCTCGGTGGATGCCGACGCGATCGAAGCGGCCGCGCACGGTCTCGCCTCGGCGGGACTCGGGTGGGACGGCGCACGGCTGGCGGGTCACGGTGCCGGGAAGTCCACCGACCGTCGGGTCTCCGCCCGGTTGCTGTCGGTCGCCCGCGAGCTGCACCCGAACGACGGATCGCGCACCCCGCGGTCTGCGGACACCGGTGCGGTCGCGGTGCAGAAGAAAAGCGACGAGTCCGGCGGCATCGTCCTGAGCGAACGCGAGCGCGACGTCGCCCGCCTCGTGCTCCAGGGCAAGACCTACGCCGAGATCGGCCAGACGATCTTCATCTCGCCGCGCACAGCGGAGCACCACATCGCGCACATCCGGCGACGCCTGGGTGCGACATCGCGCTCCGACCTGGTCGCGAAGCTGCGCGTCGTCGTCGAAGACGCAACGTCCTCTGCCGAATCGCAGGGGACTCCCCCCGGATCCCCCTGACGCACCCCCATCGCATCGGGGTTATCCCCGATGTGATCCCCGGACCACCGGATCAGACTGAAGATGAGAATTTGAGGAGACACAGGAGCCACTCATGACCACACCGCTCACCACGATCGCGGATGCGCTGATCGAGTTCATTCTCAGCCTCCTCCGCGACCCTGCAGCCCAGGCCGAATTCGATGAGAACCCCGAGGCGATGCTCGCCCGCAACGGGCTCAGTAACGTCTGCGCCGATGACGTCCGCGCCGTCGCGCCGGTCGTCATCGACCGCCCAGATGTCCACCCGACACCTCCGCCGCCGCCGAAGCCCTACCCGAACGACGTCGTGAAGGAGATCAACACCCTCACGCAGAACGTGACGATCGACAACCGATCCACGGTGATCGACCAGTCGGTGAACCAGAACATCTGGGCCAAGGGCGATGTCACGCAGATCTTCGACAACGAGGCGATCGTCGCCTCCGGCGACGGAGCAGCTGCGGCCGGCGACGACGCGACCGTCGACAACTCCGACACCGAGGTCTCGACCGGGGACATCAACATCGGCAACGAGACGACCGATGTCACCGTGGAGGACTCGTTCAACGACCAGTCGACCGAGACCGACAACTCCACCGAGACCGAGACAGACGACTCGTTCAACGACAACTCCGAGAACACCGCCGTCGACAACTCGACGGACGTATCCGCCGACGTGGCGATCGACGACTCGTTCAACGACGTCGACACGACGATCGAGGGAGACGGCCAGGTCGAGTTCACGACGGAAGAGCCCTAACCCGCTGTGACGGATCCGAATCCGAAGGGTCAGACGGCGCCGGAGTCATCCGGCGCCGTCTCCCGCGTGCCCACGCCCGCTCCCCGCGGAGAAGCGCCCCCGCCACCGCGTCGGGAGGCGCCGTCGCGTCCGCCGCTGACGAACCCCAATGCGGCGCCGGTCGTCGCCAAGGTCCCCCCGCCGGCATCCATCCGCCTGACGCAGCTGTTCTGGATCCTGAGCTTCGCGCTCGGCGGCTTCTGCGTCGTCTATCTCTTCATCATCCGCAAGGCCCAGCTGCCGATCATGGAGGAGGTCATCCGCGGCGTCGTGCAGGGCCGCGCGGACGAGACCTACACGGCGGCGGCCGACATCCTGTTCTGGACGGTGTTCGGCGCGATCGTGTCGATCCTGATCGTCCAGATCGCTCTGCTCGTGTCGTTCATGAGCAGGCGACCGGGCGTGCGCTGGTGGCAGTTCGCGACGCTCGTGCTGCAGGTGATCCTGCTCGCGATCTCGCTAGAGCTGGTCGCCACGAGCGGCGACGGCCAGGTCCTGCGCCAGCTCCTCCCGCTGCAGGCGATCCTCGTCCTGCTCGCCCTCCTCGTCAGCACCCTCCCTGCGGGCCTGCGCTGGACCGCTCGCGGGGTCGATGTCCGCCGCGGCCCCGTCGGGTCCGAGGGCTCGGAGATGTGACGCGATCTCTTCGAGACTGCGGATCACCACCCGGCACACTTCCACACCCGCTCGCTCGGTCAACGGCGACTGAGCGAGTGTCCGCCACCGCACGAGGAGCGCGTCCACCGCGGCCCGCTGCTCGTCGGTGCGCGCGTCTTCGCTGAGGCCGAGTCGAACCGCGTCGGGGGTCCCGCTGCCGCCGACGATGCGCTGCGCGTCGACGGATGCCGCATCCGGCAGTGGCAGGCCCGCAAGGCGTGCCCGCGACAGGAGCGACAGTTCCCGCAGCGTGTGCGCGGTGGCGTGGATCCGCTCGATGCCGGCGGCGATCGCGGCATCCCCCTCGCGCGGGAAGTCGCGCAGCAGCTTCTCGAGCCCGGACAGCACCCCGCGCACCTTCAGCGCATCGGCGCGCGTACGGAACTGGTCGCGCACGAAGATGTTCAGGTCGTTCAGCCCGCTCTGCTGCACGAGGCGCTCGGCGAGCTGGGTCGAGTCGGTCACGCCGCCCCGCAGCAGCGCCGTCGCCAGGCGCACGCCGAAGATGCCGAAGCGGGAGAGCAGTTCTTTCCGCGCCTTCTCGCTGAGGCTCACCGCGTCCGTCGGCCTGACGAACCGGTCGGCGGAGACGAGCAGCCGGTCGCGGTCGGCCTTGTCGAGCGCCGCCAGCTCGCGGAAGGCCGCGAACTCCTTCTCCTTCAGGGTGCGGGCACCTTCGGCGAGGAGCCCCGCGACCGGGATGACGCCGAGCGCGAGGGAGGCGAGATCGCCGTCGTTCTCGTACCGGCGGGCCACTTTGCCCGCCGACAGCAACGAGTCGATCCGGCCCGAACCGACCTCATCGGCACGGGAGAGCACCGCGAGCGCGTTCACGGTCTGCGACACACCCGCCGCGGTGTCGCGGAAGGCCTCGAGGAACTTGAGGTCGGACGCATGCAGGTGCCGCAGGAGGTACACGATCGCGTCGGCGGAGGACGGGGACTGGTCCGGCGTGAGGAACGTCGTCGACCGGGCCGAGGTCGACTGCGAGATGGAGGCGATTCCGGGAGTGTCGATCAGGATGACCGAGCGCAGCCCCGCCGAGGGCCAGCCGACGTCGATCCAGTGCACCTCCTCCGGCGCGACCCCGCCGAGGGTCAGTACGAGGTGTCCCTTGTCGCGCTTGACAGGGAGTCGCCTGGTCTCGCCGTCGTGCAGGTGCAGCGTGACGGACGGAGTGTCCGAATACCGGTACCACGTCACGACCCGCGTGCACTCGCCCGCGTCGGTCGGGGCGATCTCTTCACCGAGCATCGCGTTCAGCAGTGTCGACTTCCCGGCCTTCACCATGCCGGCGAGTGCGAGGCGCAGCGGCTCGCGCAGGCGCCGATCGAGGTCGCCGAGGATCTCCCGCGCCTGCGGATCGTCGTCGTAGAGGGCGGACGCCGCGGCGATGAGTTCGCTCGCGTCCTCGCGTACGGTCCTCACGTGGTGATGGCCTCCTGCTTCTTCGCCGCGGCCACGGCCTTGCCCTTGCCGGCCGGCAGGACAGGGATCTCGGCGCGCAGGTTCTCCAGCTGGCCGATCTGGTTCCGCAGCTGCGCCATGCGCTGGTCACGGTTGGCGGTGAAGACGCCTGCGGCCTGCTTCGCGGCGAGCACGGCATCCGACAGCGAACGATGGTGCTCGTCGGCGATCGCCCCGAAGTGGTCGCGCGCCGCGCGCTGCACGGTGCGCAGTCGGTCCTTGAGCTGCTTGCTCACCTGGAAGGTGACCTCGTCGATGTACTTGCGCACGAGCGTCTTCGCTTCGAATTTGCGCCGCGACAGGCGCGAGCCCATGTCCTCGCGATACGCGCGACGTCCCACCAGGATGCCGGCGAGCAGCGACAGCGGATTGATGAGCGAGAGTCCGATGAGGCCGGTGACCAGACCCACCATGAGCACACCGCCGTAGGAGCCACGGACGCCGATGTAGATCTTCTCGGCCGCGCCCATGCGTCCGGCCTCGAGGTGGGAGACCCCCTCGACGGGGTCCAGCACCCCGTCGGTGTTGCCCACGTCGATGTAGGGCAGTTCGGTCTCGCCCTCGCTGAACAGCTGGGCGACCTCCTCGCTGAGCCACCGGCCGCGTTCGTCCGTCCAGACGAACGTCTCCGAGACCGCGGCCGACACGCGCTGGTCGAGCCACTCGGTGATCTGATCCCAGATCGGGCCGGGGTCGCCCTCTTCGATCGCGTTCTCGGCTTCGCGCTGCACTTTGCGCAGGCGGTCGCGCAGGTCATGCTCCATGTCGGAGATGAGGTCGGCGACGCCGTCGTTCAGGGTGATCTGCCAGCGCGAGGAGCGCCCACGGAACTCGTCGGCGCGCGCCTTGGCGTCCTCGAGCTGAGCGATCAGGCGCGGGGTGTCCTCGGGGTGTTCGAGGGCGGCGAGTTCGGACTTCAGCGACATCGTGAGCTGGTCCACGACCGAGGCCAGATCATGGATCGCCGCGCGCTCGTGGATCACCTCGGCCTTGCCGAGCACTTCGCGCCGCAGGTGCGCGACCAGGGCCGGGAAGCCGGACTCGTCGTTGAGCTCGCGGTCCTGCAGTTCTGCCGCCAGGAGTCGCAGGTCGCTCGAGACCGTGAACATCGGCACGTCGCCGACCCCGTCGAGGTGGCCCTTGTCGATCTTCTCGATCTCGCGCCAGTGCGGGTAGAGATCGGTCTTGGCGAGCACGGTCGCGACGTTCGGCGACACGCGCATCGCGTGCTTGAGGAACTGGATCTCGGGCTCGGTGTACTCCTGCGACGCATCCGAGACGAGCAGCACCGCGTGCGCCGAGGACAACGCCGACAGGGTCGACAGGGAGTTCGAGGACTCCAGTCCGCCCACGCCGGGCGAGTCGATGATGCGCAGGCCGCCCTTGAGGATCTCTCGGGGGATCAGCACTTCGGCCGAGACGATGTTGCGCTCATTGCCGGGGTTCCCTCGCTCGGACACGAGCGCGCCGAGCTCCTCCAGCGGCACTTCCTGCCGTTCGATGCTGTTCGGCCCGCCCTCTTCGTGCTGGATGAGGATCGAGGCGGACGGCTCGTCGGCGTACCCCACCGAGGTCGGCACGCTCGTGGCGATGTCGTCATCCACCGGGCAGGCGGGGGCGTTGACGAGCGCGTTGATGAGCTTGCTCTTGCCCTGTTTGAATTCGCCGACGACGATGACCCGCACGTTCGGGTCGCGCAGGCGCGCCTGGGTCTGCTCCAAGCGTGCCGAGAGGTCTTCCCGCCCCGCGGAAGCGGCGAGCTTTCCGACGTTGCCGATCACCCGCACGAGTTGGTCGGTCCGTGGCGTCGAGGCCGGCACGACCGCGTCGATCTGGGCCTTCTTCGTCACGCGTTCGGTTTCGGTTCCCACTGCTTCACCCATCTCCCTCGGTGGCGTCGCCCCTCCAGGCTACGCCGCATGTGCCCCATCCGGAGGCGCGAACGCCGCTTGCCCGGCTGCCCCGAAGGGCAACCGGGCAAGCGGTTGGTGAGCTGACGGACTCAGAGGTCGATGTCCGAGTCGGCGATGCCCTGCGGGCTGAAGAAGTTGCCGCTGTTCTCCCACTCGCTGCTGTTGTCGATGTCGGTGTCGACGTCGTTGAACGAGTCGTTGATGTCGACGTCCAGGTCGGCGTTCATCGAGTTGTCGGTCATGGAGTTGTCCGAGTTGTCGTTGAACGAGTCCTCGTAGTCGTTGTCGACCGAGTTGTCCCACTCCTGCGAGTAGTCGTTGAACGAGTCGCTGATCGTGGTCTCGATGTTCGTGTTCCCGATGTTCATGTCGCCCATCGTGTTGCTGGTCCACGAGTTGTCGACAGCAGCGTCACCGCCGGCCGCAGCCGCGCCGTCACCCGAGGCGACGATCGCCGTGTTGCCGAAGGCCTGGCCCACGTCGCCGCCGGCGTTGATGACCTGGTTCACCGACTGGTCGGTCAGGGTGGACCGGTTGTCCAGCGTGAGGTTCAGGTCGCTGCCGCCGTGTCCGCCGCCGGCCAGACCCGCTCCACCGAGCATGCCGCCCAGGTTGAAGTCGCCGAAGCCGGTGTTGTACTGGCGGACGCCCACCGTCGTGGAGTAGTCGTTCAGCGTCTGCGTGTTGAACGAGCTCGTGACGTTGAACGAGTCCTGGTTGCGAACCGAGTTGTCGGTGCTGTTGTCGGTGTTGAACGAGTCGTCGATGTCGACGTCGATGTCCGTGTTGACCGAGTTGTCGGAGTTGTCGGAGTTGTCCGAGTTGTCCGAGTTGTCGTTGAAGGAGTCCTCAGCCTCGTTCTCGACCGAGTTGTCGGTGTTGAAGGAGTCCTCGGCGTTGGCCTGGTCGTTGTCGGAGTTGTCGGAGTTGTCCGAGTTGTCCGAGTTGTCCGAGTTGTCGTTGAAGGAGTCCTCAGCCTCGTTCTCGACCGAGTTGTCGACGGAGTTGTCGTTGCCCGAGTCGGCGATCCCGACGGCGATGTTGCCGTTGCCCGAGCCGTTGCCGTTGCCGGAGTCGTTCGTCGAGTTGTCGGAGTTGTCCGAGTTGTCGGAGTTGTCCGAGTTGTCGGAGTTGTCCGAGTTGTCGTTGAAGGAGTCCTCGGCCTCGTTGTTGAACGAGTCCTCCGCGTTGGCCTGGTCGTTGTCCGAGTTGTCGGAGTTGTCGGAGTTGTCCGAGTTGTCCGAGTTGTCGTTGCCCGACAGGTTGCCCGAGAAGTTGCCGTTGCCCGAGTCCGCGATGTCAGTGGACGCGTCGGTGTTACCCGAGTCGTTCACCGAGGCATCGACGTTGCCCGAGTCGTTGACCGAGTTGTCCGAGTTGTCGTTGAAGGAGTCGTTCGACTGGAGGCCCAGAAGATTGACGTTTTCATCAGCCATGATGTGTTCCTTTTCTCAAGTGCCCGATGGCGTGTAGTACGAGTGTGGAGCGGCATCCGATCCGCAACATCGGTGATCTCCCCCCGGCATCCCCGTGATCCCCCCGGGGTTCGGTAGGGGTTTTCGCACCCGCGGTAGGGGGTCCGGGGTCCGGGCCGGCGATGCCGGGCGGGGCGCCCTGGATAGGCTGACCCGATGGATTCGACCGAGCTGACCGCCCTGCTGACCCCCGAGGGACTGCGGCTCCTGGACGAGATCGGCCCGATCCTCTCCACCGACGACGTCGCGCGCACCGTGTCCCGACTGCGCAAAGACGGGCACGCCCCCGACCTCGTCTCGGCGGTCGTCGGCCAGGCCCGTCTGCGTGCGAAGGCGCAGCCGAAGTTCGGCGCGTTCGCCGACCGGATGCTGTTCACGCGCGCCGGCCTCGAACAGGCGACGCGCCTCGGCGTGGCGGCGCAGCACGCCGGCCGGGTGCGTCGCGCGGGGATCGGCACGATCGCCGACCTCGGCTGCGGGATCGGCGGGGACGCGCTCGGGTTCGCCGGGCTCGGCATCCGAGTGCGGGCGATCGACGCCGACGACGTGACGGCCGCGATCGCCGCGTACAACCTCGCCCCGTTCGGCGATGCCGTCACCGTTGCCCACGGCCGCGCCGAGGACGCCGACCTCGACGGCGTCGACGCGGTCTGGCTCGACCCCGCCCGTCGGACGGCCGGCCACAGCGAGACCTCCCGCGTACGCCCCGAGGACTATTCCCCCGCCCTGGACTGGGCGTTCGAACTCGCCGCGCGCATCCCCACCGGCATCAAGCTCGGGCCGGGGCTGGACCGCGGGCTGATCCCCGCCGATGCCGAAGCGCAGTGGGTGAGCGCCGACGGCTCGACCGTCAAGCTCGTGCTGTGGTCCGGCGCGCTCGCGCGCGACGGCGTGCGCCGCGCCGCGCTCGTGCTGCGCGGCGAAGCCGCGTGGGAGCTCACCGCCCCCGCGGACGCCGAGGACGAGGCGGTGCGCGAACTCGGGGCGTTCGTGCATGAGCCGGACGGCGCGGTGATCCGCGCGCGCCTGATCGGCGACGTGGCCCGCTTGCTCGACGCCGGGATGCTCGCGCCGCAGATCGCCTATCTCACCTCGGATGCCGCGCTCACGAGTCCGTTCGTGGCCAGCTTCCGTGTGCGCGAGGTGCTGCCCGCCGATCCGAAGCCGCTGGCCAAGGCGCTCCGCGACCGCGGAATCGGGCGGCTGGAGATCAAGAAGCGCGGCGTGGACATCGATCCCGCGCGGTTCCGCACCGCGCTCAAGCTCCGCGGCGACGAGTCCGCGACACTCATCCTCACGCGCGTCGACGGCAAGCGCCGTGCGATCCTCGCGGATCGGGTGGCCGCCGGATCAGCCGAGGCGGGCGGCTGAGGCGAGGCTGCCCGCTCAGGCGAGGAACGCGAACAGGGGCCCGCGGCTCGTGGCGTAGAGGATCCAACCCGCACTGTAGGCGAGTGACACGACGCCGAGGACGAGCGCCCAGACGGCGATCTGACGGCTTTCCAGCGGACGCCGCAGCGCGACGATCGCCGTGACGATCGCGACGAGTCCGAGCGGGAACCCCCACCCGACGAACATCGCGACCACGAGACCGGTGATCGCGAAGCCGAGCGCCCATGCCGCCATCCCGCGCGCCGGAGCGGCCGGCTCGGCCGGCGCCCACAGCACGGGGGCGTCCAGGTCGGGGGCGCTCACGGTCGGGGTGACACCGACCGGCGCGGTCGGCCAGCGTTCGAATCCGCCGCGGTGGTGGCCCGGCAGCGCCGACTCCGCCGCCACGGGGGCGACGTCCTCCGACGGCGGCTCCACCGCCGGTGCGGATGCCGGGGGCACGGCATCCGCCCGCCTCTGCTCGTCGCTCACGCCCGACCCACCAGGATCTCGGTGACCGGGAGCGTCGAGTCCGCGCCGAATGCGAGGTGGGAGGGTTCGCGTCCGGCCATGATGAGCTCCGCGGCGAGCGCGGCGATCATCGCACCGTTGTCGGTGCAGAGCGACAACGGCGGGATCCGCAGGGCGACACCCGCCGCGGCGGCGCGCGCGGCGGCGACGTCGCGCAGCCGGCGGTTCGCGATCACGCCGCCGCCGAGGAGCAGCCGGGGCACACCGTGGTCGGCGCACGCCGCGAGCGCCTTCGTCACGAGGACGTCGACGACCGCTTCGCGGAAGGATGCCGCGACATCGGCGATCGGCACCTCTTCACCCGCCGCCTCCCGCTGCTCGGTCCACCGCGCGACCGCGGTCTTGAGGCCGGAGAAGGAGAAGTCGTAGCGGTGCTTGGCCATGTCCGACGCGCGGGAGAGGCCGCGCGGGAAGGGGATGGCCTTCGGATCCCCGGTGGCGGCCGCGCGGTCGATCTCGGGCCCGCCCGGATACGGCAGGCCGAGAAGCCGCGCGACCTTGTCGAACGCCTCGCCCGCCGCGTCGTCCACGGTCTCGCCGAGGAGCTCCACGTCGGAGGTCAGATCGCGCACCAGGAGGAGGGAGGTATGTCCGCCGCTCACCAGCAGCGCGACGGTCGGGTACTCGAGCGGCTCGGCATCCGCGTCGAGGATGTCGGCGGCGATGTGCCCGACCAGGTGGTTCACCGCATAGAGAGGTGTACCGAGCGAGACGGCGAGCGCCTTCGCCGCGCCGATGCCGACCATGAGCGCGCCCGCCAGGCCCGGGCCGGAGGTCACAGCGACGGCATCCAGATCCTGCAGGGTGACGCCCGCCTCGGCGAGCGCCGCGTCGATCGAGGGCGCGAGGGCCTCGAGGTGGGCGCGCGCGGCGACCTCGGGCACGACGCCGCCGTACCGGGCGTGCTCGTCCATGCTCGAGGCGATCGTGTTGCTCAGCAGCGTCCGGCCGCGGACGATCCCGATGCCGGTCTCGTCGCAGCTGGTCTCGATTCCGAGCACGAGTGGTTCGGTGCGGTTCACGTGCACGCCCCCGCGTCCGTGTTCGGGCTCGGAACAGGCGTTTCGGCGAGCACAGGCCGATCAGCGCCCGGACCCACCTGTGTCGGCCGAATCGCCTGTTCCGGCACGGGCCGCGCCGCCCACCCGCGCAGGTCGAGCTTCATCACGAGCGCGTCGACGTCGTCGGGCTGGTAGTAGCGCGGGCGCCGGCCGACCTCGGCGAAGCCCTCCGAGGCGTACAGCTTCTGCGCCACCGGGTTGTCGGCCCGCACCTCGAGGAACACCTCGCGGACCTTTCGGCGGGCGGCCTCCTCCAACAAGGTGCGCAGCAGCGCCCGGCCGCGCCCCCGACCGCGGGCGCCCGACGCGATCGTGATCGTCTGGATGTCGGCATCCGCCGCCCCGCGCGCCGCGCGCAGGCCCGCGTAGCCGACGAGGCGTCCGGCCTCCTCGACCACGACGTACCAGCCGTGCGGCGACGCGAGCTCTTCGCGCATCATCGCCTCGGACCACGCGTCGGACGGGAATGAGGCGTGCTCGAGCGCCATGATCGCGTCGAGGTCCTCGAGCGTGGCGCCTCGGAGGCTCACGCGGTCACCCGCTTGGGTCCGTGCGGCATCGTCACGTCGGGCGAGCGGAGGTACAGCGGCTCGGTGCTCTCCGGCACCCGGCCGGCCGCGAGGAGCCGCGCGGCGATGAGCGCGACGAGGGCACCCGGAACGGCCGCGGCATCGCGCCGAGCCGCCCCGAGCTCGTCGAGCCTGGTCTCGAGCTGGTCGCGCGGCAGGAGCGCGGGCTCGGTGGCCCGCACCGGCAGGCCGTCATCGTCCACGCCGTCGAACACCGTGTAGGCGTACTCCCGCCGCCGGGCGTCGGTGACGACGGCGAAGCGGCCGGGCTCCGTACCGGTCAGCGCGCCCCCGAGCAGCACCTCGAGCGCGATCGCATCGTGGCTGACGACCGGGATGACCGGGATGCTCCGCCCGAGCGCGAATGCGCGTGCCGCCGCGATGCCGACGCGCAGTCCCGTGAACGGCCCCGGCCCCATGCCCGCCGCGACGTGCGTGATCTCCCCCGGCGCGTCGGCGAGCGCGGACTGCAGCAACCCGCCGATCGCCTCGGCGTGCCCGAGCGGGTTCGCGCTGTCGCGCTCGACGCGCACGACGCCGTCGGCGTCGATCACCGCGACGGCGGTGCCGATCGAGGTGTCGATGGCGAGGAGCACCCCTCCAGGGTAATAGGCGTGCCGCGGCGGCATCCGTTCGCCCGGCCGTGACGAATCACCCACATGACTCCTCTGCCGCACCCCCTGCCGTTGCGCACCGACCCGGCGAGGCTCGGGCTGCGTCGGTTGGTCGTCCCGACGTCGGCGGGCGAGATCGTGGTGCACGCCGGCCGCGAGACCGGTGGCCCCGCGCTCCTGCTGCTGCACGGCGCGGCCGGCTCCTGGACGACCTGGACGCCGGTGCTCTCGGCATCCGATCTGTCCGGTGCGCCGCTCACCGATGTCGTCGCCCTCGACCTGCCCGGCTGGGGCGCCAGCGGCGGGTTCGAGCGGGTGGGCTCGGTGGAAGACATGACGGATGCCGTCGCCGAAGTCGCGCGCGCACTCGGGTACACGTCGTGGCGGGTGGTGGGGCACTCGCTCGGCGGGTTGATCGCGCTGGATCTGGCCGCGCGCCACCCGCGGGAGACCGTGGCGGTGACCCTGGTCTCACCGACCGGCGTCGGCGTGCTCGATGCCGTGCGGCGCCCCGTGCGCGGGGGGCTCGCGCTCCCCTGGTTCGCCGGGATGCTGCTCGCGATGCGCGGCCTTGCTCTTCTCGGCGGCGCCGGACGGGCGCTCGTGCGGGCGCTCGACCGGTGGGGGTGGATGCCGACCCTCAGCGCACCGCTCTTCGCCGGCGCGGTGCACCCTTCGGTGATCGCCGCGCTCGCGGGCGAGCTGCGCCCCGCGGCGTTCGCGCACGCGGCTCGGCTCGCCGCGGATTACGAGCCGCGCACCTGGACGGCGATCGTGTGTCCGGTCCGCGCCGTGCGCGGCGCACGGGACGTCTTCACCGGAGAGCGGGACGCGGGCGTGTTCGCCGCGCTGATCCGCGACTTCCACGAGGTGCGCCTCCGCGACGCCGGACACTTCGCGAACGTCGAACGACCCGACGCCGTCGCCGCGGCGATCGCCGCCTCAGGGCCGGCGCGAGAGCGTCACGGTGCGCGGGGCGTCGGCATCCAGGTCGGCAGCCTCGCCGCACATCGTGTCGGCGCCGCGACCGCCCCGCTCGCGTTCGAGCTCGATCTCCCACCACGAATCGCGGATGCCGTCCACCATCCCCTTGCCCCACTCGACGATCACGACCGAGCGGTCGGCGTCGATGTCGAGGTCGTCGAGCTCGAGCGCTGAGCTGAGCCGGTAGGCGTCGACGTGCACGAGTGGAGCACCGCCCACGAGTGACGGATGCGTGCGCGCGATCACGAACGTCGGGCTCTGCACGGGCCCGCGGACGCCCAGACCCGCCGCGATCCCGCGGGTGAGGGTGGTCTTTCCCGCACCGAGCGCACCGGTGAGCACGATCAGGTCGCCGGGGCGCAGCATCCGCCCGATCTGCTCGCCGAAGGCCTCCATATCGTCCGGCGAGGCGACCTCTCGGGTGCCGAGGAGGGCGTCCAGACTCACGACGCCACCTGCCGACGGGCGACGCGGGGTCCGATGCGGGTCACGATCTCGTAGTTGATGGTGCCGGCCGCCGCCGCCCACTCGTCGGCGGCGGGCACGCCGAGCGTCGGGTCGCCGAAAAGCACGACCTCATCGCCCACCGAGACGCCGTGGTCGCCGACGTCGACGACGAACTGGTCCATCGCGATCCGCCCCGCCACGGTGAAGCGGCGGCCGCCGATCACGACCGGTCCGGCACCCGATGCGTGCCGCGGCACCCCGTCCGCGTAGCCGAGCGGCACGAGGGCGAGGGTGGTCTCGCGCTCGGTGCGGTAGTCGTAACCGTATGAGACGCCCTGGCCGCCCGGTACGCGCCGCACCGCGACGACCGGGGCGCGGAGCGTCATCGCGGGGCGCAGGCCGAGGTCGGCGGAGGAGCGGTCCGCGAACGGCGAGAGCCCGTAGATGCCGATGCCGATCCGCACGCAGCCGAGCCGCGCCTCGGGCAGCGCGATCGCGGCGTGCGTTGCGGCGATGTGCCGGAGGGGCGGCGCCAGACCCGCCGCGGAGGCTGCGCCGACGGCATCCTGGAACACGCGCAGCGCCCGGCGGTCATCGTCCGCCGAGGCGTTGGAGAGGTGGCTGAAGAGCCCGATGACCCGGAGCCGCCCGATGCGCTCGAGGCGCGCGGCCTCGGAGAACGCGACGCGGTAGTCCTCGGGCGCGATGCCGTTGCGGCTCAGCCCCGTCTCGAGTTTGAGGTGCACGCCGACGGGGCGATCTCCGGATGCCGCCGCCGCAGCCTGCAGCAGCTGGTCGATGCTCGAAATCCCCAGTTCGACGCCGGCCGCCGCGGCCTCGGCGAACGGGGCTCCCGGTGCGTGCAGCCAAGCGAGGATCGGTGCCATGATCCCGCCGCGGCGCAGGGCGAGGGCCTCGCCGATGTCGGCGACCCCGAGCCGGGCGGCGCCGCCCTCGAGCGCGGCGGCGGCGGCGCGCACGGCACCGTGTCCGTATCCGTCGGCCTTCACGACCGCGATGACCTCGGAGTCCGTGAGCCGGCGCAGGTGCCGCACGTTCGCGGCGATCGCGCTCGTGTCGATCACGGCTTCGCGCATCGCGGCGGTCATGACTGCCGCTCCGTCGCACCCGGCACGAGCCCGGTCTCGCGGCCCGTTTCCGAAGACGTGCCGCGAGCCGCAGGGCGTGCCGCGATGCCCGGCGCGGGCGGGGCGGATGCCGCGGCATCCGCTTCGGCGACGACGTAGGCCGTCGCGAAACCGGCGTCGTGCGACATCGACAGGTGCAGGGTCGTGATGCCGCGCGCGGCGACGGCGTCGGCGGTGGTGCCGGTGAGGGTGAACCAGGGCCGCCCGGATTCCTCGGGCGTGATCTCGATCTCGGTCCAGTGCACGCCGTCCGAGCCGCCGAGTGCCTTGATGAGTGCTTCCTTGGCGGCGTACCGCGCGGCGAGGGACCTCGGCGGGCGGGTCTGCTCCGCCGGGGAGAAGAGCCGGTCGAGAAGCCGCGGCGTGCGCTGGATCGTGCGCTCGAATCGTGCGATGTCGACGAGGTCGACGCCGATACCCACGATCACGCGCGTCCTCTTCTCAGCACTCCGCCACTTTATCCCTCCGCCGAAACGGTGCCTCTTCCGCCGAGATGGTCCCTCTTGCGCCGAGATGGTCCACTTTCCGCCGAAACGGTCCCACCATCTCGAGCCAAAACCCACCATCTCGGCGAAGACCCACCATCTCGGCAGGAAACTCACCACCCCGGCGACGAGGGCACCGGCCCGGACGGGCTACTCCACCGTGACGGACTTCGCGAGGTTGCGCGGCTGGTCCACGTCCAGACCCTTGGCCATCGACAGCCCCATCGCGAAGATGTGCAGCGGCACGACGGCCAGCAAGGGTTCGAAAAGAGGACCGGCGAGCGGGATGTGCAGCACCTCGTCGGCATACGGCAGCACGGCCGCGTCGCCCTCTTCGGCGATCGCGATCACGCGGGCACCGCGCGCGCGGATCTCCTCGATGTTCGAGACGACCTTCTTCTGCAGCTCCGCCGACTCACGCGGCGACGGCACGATCACGAAGACCGGCTGGCCTGGCTCGATCAGCGCGATCGGTCCGTGCTTGAGCTCGCCCGCGGCGAAGCCCTCCGCGTGGATGTACGCGAGCTCCTTGAGCTTGAGCGCCCCCTCGAGCGCGATCGGGTACCCGACGTGCCGCCCGAGGAACAGCACCGAGCGGGTGTCGGCCATCCAGTGCGCGAACTGCTCGATCCGCTCCTGCTCGTTCGAGAGGATCCGGCGGATCTTGTCGGGGATCGATTCGAGCTCGAGCACGTGCTGCGCAGCCTCGGTCGCGCCGACCGTGCCGCGGACCCGTCCGACGTGCAGCCCCAAAAGGTAGAGCGCGGTGATCTGCGCGACGAAGGCCTTCGTCGAGGCCACGGCGACCTCGGGACCCGCGTGCGTGTAGACGATCGCGTCCGACTCCCGCGGGATCGTCGCCCCCTGCGTGTTGCAGATCGACAGCGTGCGCGCTCCGCGCTCGCGGGCGTACTTGACCGCCATGAGCGTGTCCATCGTCTCGCCCGACTGCGAGATCGACACGACGAGCGTGTCCGCCCCGATCACGGGGTCGCGGTAGCGGAACTCATGCGCGAGCTCCACGTCGACCGGCACCCGCGCCCACTGCTCGATCGCGTACTTGCCCACCATGCCGGCGTAGGCGGCGGTTCCGCAGGCGACGATGATGACGCGCTGGATGCCGGCGAACAGGTCATCGAGACCGTCGAGCTCCGGGATCACGACCTGCCCGTCGCGCGTGCGTCCGAGGATCGTGTTGGCGACGGCCTCGGGCTCTTCGCTGATCTCCTTGGCCATGAAGCTCGACCAGCCGCCCTTGTCCGCGGCGGCGGCATCCCACAGCACTTCGAACGGCTCGACCTCGACCTCGTCGCCGAAGAAGTCGGTGACGGTGACGCCGGACGGGGTGATCGAGACGATCTGGTCCTGCCCGATCGCGAGCGCGTTGCGCGTGTGCTCGACGAACGCGGCGACGTCGGAGCCGAGGAAGTTCTCGCCCTCCCCGAGACCGATCACGAGCGGGGAGTTGCGTCGGGCCCCGACGACGAGGCCGGGGTGGTCCTCGTGCATCGCGAGGAGCGTGAAGGCTCCTTCGAGACGGCTGACGACCGCGCGGAACGCGGCTTCCAGGTCGCCGCCGGCGGCACGGTACTCCCGACCGAGCAGGACGGCTGCCGCCTCGGTGTCGGTTTCGCTCCGGAACGTGTAGCCCTCCGAGAGCAGGTCGGCCTTGATCTCGGCGAAGTTCTCGATGATGCCGTTGTGGATGACGGCGAGCTTGTCGTCATCAGCGAGATGCGGGTGGGCGTTCGTGTCGGTCGGACCGCCATGGGTCGCCCAGCGCGTGTGTCCGATGCCGGTCGTGCCGTCGGGCAGCGGGTGGGCTTCGAGGTCGTCCCGCAGCATCTTGAGCTTGCCGGCGCGCTTGCGCATCCCCAGGTCGCCGTCGCCGTCGATCACGGCGATGCCGGCGGAGTCATAACCCCGGTACTCGAGCCGCGAGAGCCCGGCGAGGAGGATGGCCTGGCTGTCGCGAGGGCCCACGTATCCGACGATTCCACACATGGGCTCAATCCTACGGGGGCGGGGTGCGAGCAACCTGAGGGGCGCTTGCCGGGCCCGCCGTGCGAGCATCCTGAGCGCGGCACCCGCCTCGGCGGGGTACGAACCTGCGGGCGGATGCCGCACTCACAGGGGACCGGGATGCTTGGGTGGAGTCGGAACGGGATGCCGCGGTCCCCACTGCGGCACCCCGTTCCGGGTCTGGATCTGCATCGCGGCGACCGCTCGGGGTCGGCGACGCAGGAGATTTCAGAGGTCGGTCGACCCGTCGCTGTCGATCGGCGTACCGCCCGTCGGCGGGACGAGCAGTCCCTGATCGCCGGAAGGCGCGACGCTGCGTGCCGAGAGCGAGCGCGAGGTCGGACCGGTGGGGGTGACGCACGCGTTGTAGCTGAGGTTGCCGATGCCGACGTGCTGGTTGCCGGAGTTGCCGGTGATGCCCGCGACGTAGCGGATGACGACGGTCTGGACGGGGCCGGCCCACGTGAGCCGGATCGCGTTCTCGCCGCTGTTGATCGGGTAGTCGCCGTTCTGAATGGGGCGGAACGGGTTCGCTTCCGAGCCGGTGCCCTGGATGTTGGTGGGGCTGCCGAGGTTCGCGGTGTAGCCGGCCGTGCGGACGTTGATGAGGTCGCGCCACCCCGACTGCGTCTGGTCGATGTCGTGGATGATGAACGAAAGGTTCGTGACGGGCTTGCTCATCGTGATCGTCAGCTGAACCCAGTCGCCCTGCGTGAGCGCGCGCTGCCCGTTGCGCTCCATCTCCATCTCCAGATAGCGCCACGACGGGGTGGTGCTCGTCTGCGCGACCTCGCCGGTGTTGCCGCGGTTGACCTGGTTCGACGACGAGGACCACGCGAGGGATGCCGTCACCGGCGGGTTCTCGGAGGGGAAGAAGGTGATCGAGGAGGGCTTCGTGCCGACGGCGAGCGAGTCCAGGGCCGTGGTGGGCGTGCAGCGCGAAGCCGCGAACGCGGGAACCGGAGCGGCGAGGGCGATGACCGGGACGGCCCAGGCCGCACCCTTTACCAGCGTGCGACGGCTGACGCCGGTCGCCGTGGGCGTTTCGTTTTCGGGCGCGCCAATGGCCATGTTCATCCCCAGATCTCACAAGCGATACGGGTGCGCTTCGGGTGCACAGCCGCAGTATCGTCACCCCAATGACGGTACGAGGGTGAACCTAGCACAGCCCCCGACGCGGGCGCCAATGCCGGGTTGCGAATGACGCGGAGGCGTCACAATTTGCGCAGCAGCACCCGCTCGACGGTGTGCCCGGCGCCCTTCTGCAGGATCAATCGCGCCTGGTGTTTCGTGGGCAGCACGTTCTCGCGCAGGTTCGGCAGGTTGATGTCGTTCCAGTACCCCATCGCGGTCTGCACCGCTTCGTCGTCCGAGAGGTGCGAGAAGACATTGAAGAACGAGTTCGGGTTCGCAAACGCTCCGCGGCGGAGCGCAAGGAATCGGTCGACGTACCACGACGCGATGTGATCGGTGTCGGCATCCACGTAGATCGAGAAATCGAACAGCTCGCTCACCGCGATGTCCCCCGGGGACGGAGAGGGCTGAAGGACGTTGAGGCCTTCGACGATCACGACGTCCGGCCGCCGGACGGTCACGTGCGCGTCGGGCACGATGTCGTACCGCATGTGCGAGTAGAACGGAGCCCGCGCTTCGGCGGCGCCGCTCTTGACCTCGGTGAGGAAGCGGACGAGCGCGCGGCGGTCGTAGGACTCGGGAAAGCCCTTCCGCTCCATGAGTCCGCGGCGCTCGAGCTCGGCGTTCGGATAGAGGAAGCCGTCGGTCGTGACGAGCTCGACACGCGGGGTGCCGGGCCAGCGGCTCATGAGCTCGCGCAGAAGCCGCGCGATCGTGGACTTGCCGACCGCGACGCTCCCCGCGACCGCGACCACGAACGGCGTCGTGGTCTCGGAATCGCGCAGGAACGCGCTCGTGTCGGCGCCCAGGCGCTGGGTCGCGTTCGCGTACAGGCTGAGGAGCCGGCTGAGCGGCAGGTAGACCTCGCGGACCTCGGCGATGTCGAGCCGATCGCCGATGCCGCGGATCTGGACGATCTCGGTCTCGCTGAGCGGCTGCGCCATGTCCGCCGCGAGGCGCGCCCACTCCGCTCGGTCGATCTCGCGGTACAGCGAGGGGGCGGGGGCGGCTGCGTCGACGGACATCGGAGACATCGTATCGGGGCACGTGCCGCTAGCCTGTGATCCGTGCGCCTCGGAGTCCTCGACATCGGCTCGAACACCGTCCACCTGCTCGCCGCCGACGTCCACCCGGGCGGCCGCCCGCTCGCGACGACGAGCCAGCGCACCGTGCTGCGGCTCATGCGGTACCTCGACGCGGACGGCGCGATCACCGAGGAGGGCGTGCGCGCGCTCGTGGATGCCGTCGCCGAAGCCCGCAGAACGGCCGAGGCCGAGGGGGTCGACGAGCTGCTCGCGACGGCGACCTCTGCGGTCCGCGAGGCGACGAACGGCCCCGAGGTGATCGCCCGGATCGAAGCGGCCCTCGGACAGGAGCTGCAGGTGCTCGGCGGCGAGACCGAGGCGCGGTACACGTTCCTCGCGGTGCGGCGCTGGTTCGGCTGGGCGGCGGGGCAGATCCTGCTGTTCGACATCGGCGGCGGATCGCTCGAGATCGCGGCGGGGGCCGACGAGCTTCCGGATGCCGCGGAGTCGGTCCCGCTCGGCGCCGGGCGCATGACCGTGCAGTTCCTCCCCGAGGACCCGCCCGGTCCCGATGCGATCGACGCGCTGCGCGCCCACGCCGCGAGCGTGCTCCAGCCGGTCGCCGAGCGCTTCGCGGGGCTCCCCCGTCCCGATCACGTCGTGGGCTCGTCCAAGGCCATCCGGTCTCTCGCGAAGCTCGCCGGATACCCGGCGCCGGGCTGGTCGAGCATCGAGAAGATGATCCTGCCGCGCAAGGAGCTGAAGGCGTGGATCCCGCGCCTCGCGCGCATCCCCGCCGAGATGCGGCAGGAGCTGCCCGGGATCACCGCGGACCGCACGTTCCAGATCGTCGCGGGCGCGGTCGTCCTTCATCAGGCGATGAAGATCATGGACGTCGACGAGCTCGAGGTCTCACCGTGGGCGCTGCGCGAAGGCGTGCTCCTGCGTTACATCGAGTCGCTGAACTGGAACGCCCCGACGCCCTGAGGCTCCCCGGACGAGCAGAGACCCCCGGATCTGGGGGAAACCGGGGGTCTCTCTTCCGCTAGGGGGTTATGCCAACCGCCTCAACCCGAATGTCGGCGGCTGCAGCATCAGCGGGGGGATGCTCACGTTCGAGCCTACGGACGCGATCGGACGCTGTCTGTCGGCACTTCGGGGGACATTCCGGCCCCTGCATACGTCTTCCTGTCCCCCGTTCGGCGGACATCCGCAGCACCACCGATAGCGTGGCCCGATGAGCGCGCCCATCTCGCACACCCCGGTCACCCAGTTCGCCGTCCTCGACGCCCTCCTCGTGGGCGCATACGAGTCGGGCATCGGCGTCGGCGAGGTGCGCGCGCTCGGCGACTTCGGCATCGGCTGCGTCGACCACCTGGGCGGCGAGGTGATCGTCCTGGACGGCGAGGTGTTCGAGTGCACGGTCGACGCAACTCCCGAGCGGATGACCGATGAGCAGATCCTGCCGTTCGTCGACGTGTGCCCGGGGCCGGACGCGTCGGCGGAGGCCGTGCGCGACGCCGACCTGGCAGCCCTCACCGCCCAGGTGGAGGCAGGGCTGGCGAGCCGCAACCTGTTCCATGCGGTGCGCCTCGACGGAGAGTTCGCGAGCGTGCGCGTGCGCGTGACGCCGAGGCAGCGGCATCCGTTCCGCCCCCTCGCCGACGTGACCCGCAGCCAAATCGAGACGGTACTCGAGGGGGTTCGCGGCACGGTGGTCGGGTTCTGGGCGCCGGCGATCTACCAAGGCATCACGGTCGCCGGTCTGCACATGCATTTCCTGGCCGAGGACCGCCGCTCCGGCGGCCACGTGCTCGACGTCTCGGTCGCCGACGCCGCGCTGCGCCTGGCTGCGCACGCGCGGTTCGATCTGCGGCTGCCGACCGACCCGGTGTTCTTGTCGACCGAGCTCACGCACGGCGAGGACCACCGGATCGCCGTCGTGGAGGGCGGCATCGGGCGCTGAGAGCCGCCGGCGGTTCTTTACTCCCGCAATCCGCGCGCAGGCATGGACCGGCGCCGCGGATTTCTGCGGTTCCGACGCACCACGACGAGCAGGTTGCGGGAGTTATGCACGCCGGAGCGCGGCGACGCGTAGCACGACCACCCGTTTCGCGCCACGGGATGCCGCCACGCGGGCGGACGCGTACGGTCCGGCTATGGATGAGACCACGAACACCAGCGACGACGGCGCGCTCGAAGGCCCCGACGTCGAGACTTCCCCCACCGGCGGCGCGGAGCCCGCGCCCAAGCCCGACGGGCTCGGGCAGGACGGCACGATCCCGAACCATCCAGACGGCGTCGCCGCGGGTCACACCGGCGAGGTGTCGACCTTCGAGCCCGAAGAGGACGAGGCCGCGCCCAACTGACCTGCGACGTTCATCCGTCACCTGCGCACGCGAAACGGCTCGATGCGCGTGCGCGGGTGACGGATGAGCTACAGCGCGAGCCGCTCGCGCACGACGTCGGCCAGGCGGTCGGCGTAGTCCTGCGCGACGTCCGCGGACGCCGCCTCCACCATGACGCGCACCATCTCCTCGGTGCCCGACGGGCGCAGCAGCACGCGGCCCGAATCGCCGAGCTCGGCCGAGACCTCCGCGACCGCGGCCGCGACGCCGGCATCGGATGAGGCCCGAGTCCGGTCGACGCCGCGCACGTTCACCAGCACCTGCGGGTACACGGTCATGATCGAGGCGAGGTCGGCGAGCGATCGGCCGGTGCGCGCCATTTCGGACATGAGGTGCAGCCCCGTCAGCAGCCCGTCGCCGGTGGTGGCGTATTCGCTCATGATCACGTGGCCGGACTGCTCGCCGCCGAGCGAGAATCCGCCCTCGTTCATGCGCTCCAGCACGTAGCGGTCGCCGACGCCGGTCTGCTCGACCGTGATGCCCGCGTCGGCCATCGCCCGGTGCAGACCCAGGTTGCTCATCACGGTCGCGACGAGCGTGTCGTCCACGAGGTGTCCGCGCTCCTTCATCGACACCGCGAGAATCGCCATGATCTGGTCGCCGTCCACGATCCGACCGCGGGCGTCCACCGCGAGGCAGCGGTCCGCGTCGCCATCGTGCGCGATGCCGACGTCCGCACCGACCCGCACCACGTGCTCAGCCAGCAGGTCGAGGTGCGTCGAGCCGACGCCGTCGTTGATGTTCAGCCCGTCGGGATCGGCGCCGATCACCGTGACCCGGGCCCCCGCGTCGCGGAACGTCTCGGGCGAGACTCCGGATGCCGCGCCGTGCGCGCAGTCGAGCACGACGTGCAGCCCATCCAGGCGGTGGGGCAGCGACGCCAGGAGGTGGACGACGTAGCGGTCCTCGGCATCCGCGAACCGTCGGATGCGGCCGACTCCGGCGCCGGTGGGCTGCAGCTTCGGGGCCGAAAGGGCCGCTTCGATGCGCTGCTCGACCTCGTCGGGGAGCTTGACGCCGCCGCGGGCGAAGATCTTGATCCCGTTGTCGGGAGCCGGATTGTGGGACGCCGAGACCATCACGCCGAAGTCGGCGTCGATGTCGGCGATCAGGTACGCGGTCGCCGGGGTCGGCAGAACGCCTGCGTCGAGCACGTCCACACCGGACGAGGCGAGCCCCGCCGCAACGGCGGCAGCGAGGAACTCACCCGAGACGCGCGGGTCGCGCGCGACGACGGCGGTGAGACGCTTGCCGGCGGCCTTGCGGGCCTCGGCAGTACGGCCCTGGCCCAGGACGACGGCGGTCGCCTGGGCCAGGGTGAGTGCGAGATCGGCGGTGAGGGGGCCGTTGGCCAGCCCCCGCACCCCGTCCGTGCCAAAGAGCGGCATACGGAGGGTGTTCCCGATCAGCGCTTCGAGTACTGAGGGGCCTTGCGGGCCTTCTTGAGACCGGCCTTCTTGCGCTCCTTCACGCGAGCGTCGCGCGAGAGGAAGCCGGCCTTCTTCAGGGTGGCGCGGTTGTTCTCGACGTCGACACCGTTCAGCGAACGGGCGATGCCCAGGCGCAGCGCCCCGGCCTGACCGGAGGGGCCGCCACCGGAGATGCGCGCGATCACGTCGTACGCGTCAGTGAGGTTGAGCACGGTGAACGGATCCTTCACGAGCTGCTGGTGCAGCTTGTTCGGGAAGTAGTCCTCGAACGTGCGGCCGTTGACCGTGATGACACCCGTACCGGGGACGATGCGCACGCGGGCGATGGCCTGCTTGCGACGACCGACCGCGGCGCCGGGGACGCTGAGCACGGGGCGCTCAGCAGCAACGGCTGCCTGGTCGACCGCGGTCTCGGTCGAGTAGGAGGTTTCGGTGGATTCTTCGATGTTCGCCACGAGTATGTCCTTCGTCAGTCTGGGCGGCGCTTACTGGGCGACCTGGTCGAGGGTGAAGGTCTTGGGCTGCTGCGCACCGTGGGGGTGCTCGGCGCCGCGGTAGACCTTGAGCTTGGTGAGCTGCTGCGCACCCAGGCTGTTCTTGGGGAGCATGCCGCGCACGGCCTTCTCGACGGCCCGCTCGGGGTTCTTGGAGAGGAGCTCGTCGTACGTGACCGACTTCAGGCCGCCCGGGTAGCCCGAGTGGCGGTAGGCCTTCTTGTTCTGGAGCTTCTGGCCGGTGAGGGCCACCTTCTCGGCATTGATGATGATGACGAAGTCGCCCATGTCCATGTGGGGGGCGAAGGTCGCCTTGTGCTTCCCGCGGAGGAGTGCTGCCGCGTGCGAGGCGAGGCGGCCGAGAACGACGTCGGTGGCGTCGATGACCAGCCACTCGCGCTGGGCTTCGCCAGCCTTGGGGGTGTACGTGCGCGTCACAGTAGTGCTGCTTTCTTGTTCGAACGGAGATGTTCGTGAATCCCGCTCCGGGGTGGTTCTCCGACCAGAAGGCCGGCGGAACACGCCAGTGGAGGGCTCACGTTCGCGGTGCAGGGCCAGCAGGGCGCAGGCACCAATGGATCAGCTTACACCACTCAGGCGACTCGCACCTCGACCGGCAAGGCTGTCGAGCATGCGGCAGCCCCTCATCGTTTCGACTCTCGCCCTCGCGGCGCTCATGATCGGCGGCTGCGCAGCATCGGCCGAGCCGCGCGGCGCTGCGGCCGAGAGCGAGATCATCGCCACCGACCTCGCGGCACCGTGGTCCGTGGCGTTCCTCGCGGACGGAACCGCGCTCATCAGCGAGCGGGACACCGCGCGCATCCTCGAACTGCTGCCCGACGGCACCACGCGGGTCGTCGGCACGGTCGAGGGCGTCACTCCCGGTGGCGAGGGCGGCCTGCTGGGCCTCGCCGTCGATGCGGAGGAGCGCCTTTACGCCTACTCCACCGCGGCGAGTGGCAACCGCATCCAGCGGTTCCGGCTGTCGGGCTCGCCGCTGCGCCTCGGCAAGCCCGAGACGGTGCTGGACGGACTGCCCTCGGCGCGCACGCACAACGGCGGGCGTATCGCGTTCGGCCCGGACGGGATGCTGTACGCCACGGTCGGCGATGCCGGGGAGCGGGCCGCCGCGCAGGATCCGGCCTCGCTCGCGGGGAAGATCCTGCGGATGACCCCCGACGGCGCGGTGCCCGCCGACAACCCCCTGCCTGGGTCGCTCGTCTACAGCCTCGGCCACCGCAATCCGCAGGGGATCGCCTGGGATGCCGAGGGCACCCTCTACGCCGCCGAATTCGGTCAGGACACCTGGGACGAGCTCAACGTGATCGAACCCGGCCAGAACTACGGATGGCCGATCGTGGAGGGCATCGCGGACGATGACCGATTTGTCGATCCGGTCCAGCAGTGGAAGCCCGCCGACGCCTCGCCGAGCGGCATCGCGGTCGTCGGCGACGATCTTCTGATCGCGAACCTGCGTGGAGAGCGACTGCGGAGTGTGCCGCTGGATGACCTGAGCGCATCGACCGACCGGTTCGTCGGCGAGTACGGGCGTATCCGCGACGTCGTGCGCGCGCCGGACGGGTCGGCGCTCTTCGTCACCAGCAACCGCGATGGGCGCGGGGACGTGCGGGAGGGTGACGACGTCCTGGTCGGCGTGGACTGAACGCCGTGCTCTCCGCGCGGATCTCGCGTCCCCCTGATCCGCGCCCATCCCGCGTCCCCGAGGCGCGCGCATACCGCACATTCCCGCGGTGTGCGAGCCCGGCGGCACCGGAAAGTCGGCGTGCTGGCTTCGCCGACCGTGCCGACGTCTGAGAGATTGCGATCGCTCGGCGGTCTGCGCGGAGTCGCGGCCGCCGTGGTCGTCATTTCACCATTCGCTCCTGACGTTCCCGTCGCTCGCCGACGCGTACTACGCCACCGCCGGCGGCAACCCCGTCGCCTCGAATGGGAGCATCTGACGAGGACCATGCGCGGGCATCGCGATCTCCGTGCCGCTCGCCTTGCTGGTCGCGCAGCTGTTCGCGTCGTACGTCGAAGCGCCGTCGCACCGGCTGGCGAAGTGGCCCGGAACCCGCACCGCACACGGTCTGCAGCCGGCGCGCGAACCCGCCGAACCGGGGCGCTGATGTCAAGGGGCCGCTGGGGCCCGGCCTCGACCGCGTCGCCACTGTACGAACGCGACGATCAGCAGGCCCAGCGCCGCCCCGGTGAGGTTCGCGACGATGTCCATCACGCTGGGCGTGCGCTTGTCGAGCATCAGCGCTTGAAACGACTCGATCGCGACCGTCGACACGAGGGCGATCGGCAGGATCAGGTAGCGCTGCCGCAGGATGAGGGCGAGCAGGATGCCGAGCGGCACGAACAGCAGGATGTTGGCCCCGAACTCGATGCGCGCGTACGTGGCGAACGGGAAGACCCGCGTGATGCGGCGCAGCAGCCCGCCCGCACCGCTGTCGACCGGCACCGGCCACACCGCGATGAGCGTGAGCACGACGAGGTACGCGGCCAGCAGCACACGCGGGTTCCGCACCGCGGAGCGCAGCCGCGAGGGACGCGTCAGAGGTGCGGGCCGCGGGGGGCGGGGAGGGATCGACGGATGCCGCGCCACCGGCGCCGCGGCGACGCCGAGCCGACCGCTATTGATGTGCCGGCCCGCGGCGGCAGGCGCCGGCACATCCGCGGCGGCAGGCGCCGGCACCGGGGCACCCGAAGCACCGGGAACGACCGGCGCACCGGGCAACGGCGGCCGCGGCGGGATCGACCCCGCCGGTGTGTTCGGCTGTGCGTTCACGCGACTCCTCACCCTCGGACGCCGCGTCGCTGCCGCTGAAGAATGTCCGCGCCGACCGGCACCGGACTGATTCACGGCATGATACCCGGGCCCGCCCGTGCTAGAGATGACAGCAACGTCCTACCCCCGGAGGAGTCCCCGTGTCCGCGACGCGCCCGCGCACCCGAACCGACAGGCGCCGCGGCGTGCTCATCGCCGGCATCGCGGTGGGGGCGGTCCTCCTCATCGTCGCGGTGGTCGCCGTCGTCATCGCGGTCCTGCCCAAGCCCGCGGCCGCAGGCCCGGCACCCGGGACGACGCTGCTCGTCGCCGCCGACACCGCCGCGGCCGCGGCATCCGATTCCGGCTCCGCCGCCGCCCGCGAGGCCGCCGCGTACCTGGCCGCGCAGCCGACCGCGGTGTGGCTGACCCCCGAGGAGTTCGGCGTCGGTGAGGTGGGCCCTGCCGTCACCGCCCTCGCCGACGAGGCGCGGCAGCAGTCCGCGATCCTCACGCTCGTGGTCTACGGCCTGCCCGAGCGCGACTGCGGGCAGTACTCGGCGGGCGGGCTGCCGCCCGCGGACTACCCGGTCTGGACGACCGAGATCGGCGAGGCGCTGCGCGCGGCATCCGATGTGCACGCGATCGTCGTCCTCGAGCCCGACTCGCTCGCCCTCGCGCCGGAGTGCGGCAACGTCGACGAGCGCACCGCGCAGCTGCGCGCGGCGATCGAGGACCTGCAGGCCGACGGCGTCTGGGTCTACCTCGACGCCGGGCACTCGAACTGGCTCCCCGTCGACCAGATGGCCGACCTGCTGCGGCAGGCGGGCGTGCAGGACGCGCGCGGATTCGCGACGAATGTGTCGAATTACTACGACTCGGATGCCGAGATCGACTACGCCCATCGCCTCGCCGACGCGCTCGGCGGATCGCACGCGGTTATCGACACGTCCCGCAACGGAGCGGGGTCGGACGGGCAGTGGTGCAACCCGCCGAAGCGGCTGGTCGGCGATGTCGGCGGCACGTTCGGCGACGACGTGGTCGATGTGAACCTGTGGATCAAGCCGCCCGGCGAGAGCGACGGCGAATGCAACGGCGGACCCGCCGCCGGGCAGTGGTGGCCGCAGAGTGCGATCGAGTTGACACGCGCGTCGCTTGAGTGACATATGCGTGTGAAAGAATCGCCTCTCCAGCACCACTCCAGTCGTCTTCGGACGGTCGTTTCCCTGCGACGCCACACGGCATCCGGAGCACCCGTACCGAACTCGGCACGACTGGAGTAAGTGAATGACCGAAACCACCGACAGCGGACGCACGGCGGTCATCGTCGAAGACGATGCCGAGCTCAGGCACCTGCTGGTGGACGTCCTGGAAGCAGCCGGTTTCTCCACCGTCTCGGTGGGCAACGGCATCGACGGCATCCAGGCGGTGCTGTCGTATCAGCCGATGATCACGACGCTGGATGTCAACATGCCCGGCATCGACGGCATCGAGGCGGCGCGGCGCATCCGCGCCCACAGCGACACGTACATCGTCATGATCACCGCGATGGGCGAGGAGGCGGATGTCGTCCTCGGACTCACCGCCGGGGCCGACGAGTACATCACGAAGCCCTTCCGTCCCCGCGAGTTCCGCGCGCGCATCGACGCGATGCTGCGCCGCGGGCGGGTGGCGGCGCCGGCGCCGGTGCGCACGCAGGAGAGCGCGGGCCCGTCGTTCCCGTCGGCTCGCCCCGCCGCCGCGCCCGTGGCGGCCCCGGCACCCGCGGCGGCCCCCGCCGCACCGCAGGAGGTCATCGTGCACGAGGCGGGAGCCACCGGCACCGGCGCGCTCGAGCTGCACAACGGCGAGGGCCAGTGGCTCGCGCACCGCAACCTCCGGCTCGACCTCGACAGCCGCATCGTCCTGATCGACGACACCGAGGTCGACCTGACCCGAACCGAGTTCGACCTGCTGGCCGCACTGCTGGAATCCCGCCGGCGCGTGCGCAGCAAGGCCGACCTCACGCTGCTCCTGCGCGGCGAGTCGTACGTCACGACGTACTTCGTCGGAGATGCCGACAAGCGGGCGGTCGAGGCGCATATGACGAACCTCCGCCGCAAGATCGGCGACAACCCCGCACAGCCTCGATTCATCGAGACCGTGCGGGGTGTCGGGTACCGCCTCACCTCAGAGGTCACTCCTCCCCCGGCGTGACCTTCGGATCGCGCTCCCCAGCTGCGTATCCGAGTGAGTGAGGGGTCCTGAGCCGTTCGGGCGACTCAGACCTTGTATCCGTGCTGGCGACGGATGAGCTTGGTGAACATCAGGAGCGTCTGCAGGACGGTCACGACGCCGACGATCGGCCAGCCGATCCAGAGGATCGTGGACTGCACGACCGGGCCGAGCATCATCCAGATCACCGCGACGGCGACCATGACGGCGATCGCGACGATGAGGGGCACCCAGTGTCCGTGGCCGCCGCCGCCCTTCTCCGCCTTCGCCTGCGCCGCCCAGTTGTCGACCTTCTTCTTGGAGAGGAAGCTCGACCAGGCGCGGGTGAAGTGCGACAGCCGGATCCACATGTAGACCTCGGCGGGCACGATGAGCAGCGCGAAGAGCACGTCCTTGCGGGTGCGGTTCGCCATCGTCATCGCCATGCGCAGGTTCAGCATCACCGCCATGCCGATCGGGATCAGCCAGACGGGCGAGAACACGAACGCGCCGATCGACAGCGACGCCGCGAGCAGGAGGAGGAACGCCACGCGCACGAACAGGTTCGTGAGCATGCCGAAGTTCTCCGCCCACCGGATCCGCAGGTTCGGGTGCAGCGGCTGCCCCTTCGTGTCGCCCCGCTGTCCCGGCCACATCAGCTCGATCGCGCCGTAGGTCCACTTGACCTGCTGCGCGTCCAGCGCCCGCAGCGTCGTCATCCCACCGACGTCGGCGCGGGCGGCCGGGCTGATCTTCGTCAGGTACCCGGCGCTCTTGATCTGCAGAGAGAGCAGCGAGTCCTCCACCTCGCTGTCCTTGACCCACGGCGTGGACTGGTGGTTCTGTTCCATGACCTCGCGCAAGGCATGGGTGGAGAACACCGAGAACTGTCCGCCGAGCACGGCCATGTTGCGGCCGCGCAGCAGGTTCTGCAGGTTGAAGGCGGCGAACTGCGAGCGCTGGCCGCTGATGAGGAACGAGGCGAGCCCCTTGAAGGGCTTGTTGTCGATCGAGTAGATCGCCGAGATGCCGCCGATGCGGCTGTCGCCGATGATCTCGGTCTCGAGGTACTCCACGGCGTGCTCTTCGGCGATCGTGTCGCCGTCGACGCCGAGGAGGTAGTCGTAGCCCTCGACAAGGGCGTAGCCGTAGTTGAGCGCGCCGACCTTCTTGTCGGGGTTCTTGCCGATGTCGTGGACGAACACCTCGGTGAACTGCTCGCCGAGCTCGGTCGTGATCTCGTGGGCACCGGCGTACTGGGACGCGATCTGCACCGTCTTGTCGGTCGTGTTGTTCACGACGACGTGGATGACGTCGGGGACGCGGGTCTGCGCGAGGAGCCCCTCGATCACGGCCGCGATCGACTCCTCCTCGTTGTACGCGGGGATGACGCATCCGATCGTGGAGCGCTGCGTGGTCGAGCCCTCGAAGACCGAGTCGAAGTCCTCGGGGAAGGCGTGGTCGAACACGGGCTCGGAGGGCACGACGACCGGGGCGCGGTGGTGGGCGCGCAGGGCCAGCTCGCTGCGGGAGGAAGCCGGGGTGGTGATCGTGGTCATGTCCGTGTCCTTCTCGAGGTACCGCGTGTCCCCCGAAGGGGGGACGGGGGCCGGAGCACCTCGTTGGAGACCAGCTTGTTATGCTCAACTCCACGTAGCACCCGTGGTTCGTCCAGGCGACCACAACGAATCCGCAAGGTTTGCGCAACGCCCCCGAAGCCCCTCCGGGACGCCGGGTGCGGACCAGACGACAGGTGAATGGATGATCACCCTGTACACGGTCACCCTCACGGTGGCGTGCTGCGTGGCCGTGGCTCTGGTGATCGTTTCCGAGCGCCGCGCCCGCTCCACCGACGGGCCGTGGGCGTCGGCATCCACGCTGTCCGTCCTCGGGGCCAGCAGCGCGACGCTCTCGACGCTCGCATACGCGATGTCGGGGCCCGACGACGAGCACCTGATCCCACTCCTGATCGGCGACATCTCGATGCCGCTGTCGATCGGGTTGATCCTGGCCGCCGTCAGAGTCGCCGGCGGGATGCCGCGGACCTGGCTGATCCTCTCCGGTACGGTCTCGGTCGCGGTGGGTGCGACGACCCTCCTGCTCTCCCCCGAGACCGGGCAGGCCGTGAAGCTGGTCGCGCTGGCGCTCCTCAGCTTCCTGACGGTCGCCTCCTGCGTGCGCGGGAAGCTCCCCGAGCTCGGTGCGTGGCTCGTCGGGGGGACGCTCGCCGTCTACGGCACGTACTGCGTGGCCCGGTTCGTCGCACCGCTGCTGCAGATCGAGCTGAACCGCTGGGTCGTGCTCGGCTTCTCGCGCGGAGTCGCGACGATCGTCGCGGCGACCGCGGTCGGGATGGTGGCGTGGGGCATGATCGTGATCATCCGGCGCGCTCAGGGGCCCGATCCGACGGCGATCGTGAGCAACGAGACCCTGACGAACTGGATCGAGGCGCTTCTGGCGCAGCGCAACGTCGTGCTGGCGATCACGGTGACGGTTCCGGCGCTGCCGCTGCACCGTGCGGCGTTCGGCCGGGCCTGGGCGCAGGCGATCGCGACGGCGGTGACCCGCGCATCGGCGGACGTGCTCCCCACCGGCAGCGTGATCGGGCGTGCCGCCCCGGGGTCGCTCGTGGCGCTGCAGTTCGGCACGAACTTCGACCTCGACGCGATCCGCGCGACGCTGCAGCAGACCTTCGAGAGCCTGCTGCCCGATCCCTCCCCGACCGACCCGCCCGACCTCGAGGTGGCGCAGCTCAACATCACCTCGACCTCCGACGTCCGCCGGTTCGCCCGACACGCCCGCTCGGCGGCGCGACGGGTGCTGACCTCTCAGGGAGTGTGAGCGTATGACCACGCCCGCGTCCCTGCCCGTCGGCACGCGCACGTACTCGATCTGGCTGTCGCAGCTGCTGCTGTCGATCGTCGTGGTCGTCATCGTGCTGCTCGTGCAGGCGCTCGCCCCCGAGACGCTGGGCATGTGGACCTTCACGGTCGGCGTCTCGATGATCGTGATCCTGACCGGACTCGCTCTCGCCGTGCCGTGGCAGAAGCTGCCCCGCTGGGCCGTGTTGGCCGTGCCGCTGCTGGACATCATCGCGGTCGGTCTCATGACCCGGGACACCCCGATCGACTTCGCGTTTCTCTGGGTCTTCCCGGTGACCTGGATCGCGTCGCACTTCCCGCTCTGGGCGACCGGCACGGCTCTCGGGACGGTGGCGGTGCTCGTGCTCCTGGAGGAGCTCAACCACCCCGAGAACCCCAACGGGACCCTGCGCCTGATCATCATCACCCTCTCGCTGACCTTCATCGCGATCAGCACGCAGAGCGCCGCGCGTCAAACCCGGGCATTCAAGCGGCTGCTGCGCCGTGAGGCCACCAAGCTCAACGAGACGCTGTCGCGCTCGACGCGGCAGGAGCGCGAGCTCTCGCGCGTGCTGGGTTCGCTCGATGTCGGCGTCGTCCGCCTTTCCGCCGACGGAGAGATCGTGGAGGCGAACGCGACCTACCTGGCGCTGTACGACATCGTGCCCGACGATCTGACCTTCGCCCCACGCTCGGTCGAGTACGACGGCTTCGAGGGCTCACCGCTCAGCCCCAGCCGCCGCCCCATCAACCGCGCCCGCAGCGGCGAGCAGTTCGAGGACGAGCGCACCTGGCTGTTCACGACGGATCTCACGTGGCGGGCGCTCGCGGTGACCTCGATCCGTCTCCCGAACGATCAAGGCGTCGCCAGTGGCGACCGCCTGATGATCGTCCACGACATCACCGCGATGATCAGCGCCGAGCGCGCCCGGGCCAACCTCGCGACGCGCGTCTCCCACGAGCTGCGCAATCCGCTCACCACGATCCTCGGGTTCTCCGATCTGCTGCTCGAGGACACGACGCTCCCCGAACCGACCCGCGTGCGAGTCGAGGCGATCACGTCGGCGGCGGAACGCATGCTCACGCTCGCGAACGAGATCCTCGCGTCGGGCAAGCAGGCGCAGAAGGCCGAGGCGACCGTCACGAGCACCGACCTGGCGAAGGTCGTCGCCGACTCGGTCGAGTCGTTCACGCCGGCCGCGGAATCGGGCGGCATCCGCGTAGTGCTCGCCGTGTCCGATCATGTGAGCGTCATGGGCGACGCGTTCCGCCTGCGCCAGGTGTGCGACAACCTGCTGAGCAACGCGATCAAGTACACCCCGAAGGGCGGCCGGGTCACCGTCGAGGTGTTCCGCTCCGGCACCGAAGGCGCCTCGCGGGCGAACGACCAGGCCGTGCTGGTGATCACCGACACCGGAATGGGCATGTCGCCGGAGGACCTCGAGCGCATCTACGAGCCGTACTTCCGCAGCGCCGCCGCCGAGGCGAGCACGATCGCCGGTACGGGCCTGGGTATGGGCATCGTCCGCTCGCTCGTGGCCGAGCACAAGGGCGAGCTGAGCATCGAGAGCGCGGTCGGCCGAGGGACCGTGGCGACGGTGAGCCTGCCCGCCGAAGACGCGCCGGATGCCGGCGTCCTGGCCGATGGATCGTGGAGGGCCCGCACCGATGCTTGATCCCGTGACCACGACGATCGCCACCGGAGACCTGGTGGTCGGCCTGACCGTGACGATGACCACGTGCGTGGCTCTCATGATCTGGGTGGGCCTCCTCGGTCGCGCCAGCCGCGCGACGCTCCTGTGGACCTTCGCTTTCCTGCTGGGACTCCTCGCCGCCTACGGCTCCCTGGCCTCGGCGGCGATGGGCACGGACGTGCTCCTGCATCCGGTGGGCCTGGGATTCCTGTGCGGCATGCCGACGGTGATCTGGTCGGGGCTGCGAGCCGCCCAGGGCAAGCGCCCGCACGCGTGGATCGGATTCGCGCAGTCCGCGCTGTCGGTCGGGATCCTCTGGGCGACGACGAACGCGGAAGCCGGCTTCGCCGTGTTCCGCTGGCTGTTCCTGGCGTCGGCGATCGGAGCGGCACTCGCCGCGGTCGAAGTGCTGCGCGGCGCGTTCCAAGGGTCTCGATTCGGGATGCCGCTCGTCGTGGCCGCGGGTACCCTGCTTCTTCTCGCGTCGGTCGGTGCGGCCGGGACGGTCGCGGGCTCCAGCACGGCCACGGATCTGTTCTTCGTGCGCGGCATCGTGATCGCCGTGACGATCTACGCGATCTGCGCGACCGTGAGCCTGCTGTTCCTCGCGAACCGACGTCCCGGTGCCCGCGATGTGCTCGAGGCATTGGACGCCTTCCTGCCCGAGCCGGCGATGCGCGCCGTGGTCCGCGAGCGGCTCGTGCGGGCCCGCGCCCGCGGCGAGCACTCGTGGTCGTTCGTGGACCTGCAGCTCGACGACGCGAACGACCTGCGCGAAGCGACCGGTGAGGCGGGGTACGCCGCGATGACCCGCCGCTTCGAGGAGATCGTCGCGGCGACCTTCCCGGCGGAGGCCGACCTGTGCCGCGTCTCGCCCGGTCACGTCACCGCGTTCGCATCCCAGCCGTCCGGGGCCGTCCGCGAATACGTGCGGGCGATCCTCAACGATGTGTCGGTTCCGCACGAGCAGGCGCCGACGAGTCTGCGCATCACGGCGAGCGCCGGGATCGTGACCGTGGACACCGCGTCCGACCGGTACGAGACCCTCGTTGCTGCCGCCGCTGCGCAGACGGCCGCGGCACAGGAGGCCGGGGGCGATCGCTGGCGCCGAGCGGATGCCGATCTCTCGGCATCCTGATCGGGATTACTTCTGCGCGATCGCGACGGTGATCGTGTCGGTCGCAGTCTGCTTCGCGTAGTCGCTCGAGGTCGGCGTGGACTGCACGAGGTATTCGTAGGTGAACTCGAGCGAGACGTAGGTCGCGTCCGCCGGCGTCGGTCCGACCGTGAAGGTCTGCGAGTAGCTGTACGGGTCGAGGACCAGATAGCCCGGGTTCGTCGTCGCGCTGTCGACCTGGGCGCTGAGCGGATCGAAGGTCTCGGTCGCCGCCATCGGGGTGGCGATCATGGTCGCGCGCTGGAGGTAGACCTTCTGGCCGTCGTTGGGCGTGATCTGCGTGATCATCGAGAGGCTGACCGGCTTGAGGGCGTCGGCGGTCCACTTGTCCATCGTGAGGGTGGACCAGTAGTCGATCGTGATCGTGAGCGGCCCCGCGGTGAGTCCGCGCTCGGTGGATCCCGACGACAGGTCGTTCGGGACGGGCTGAGGCACCTCAGTGGAGGTGGGCGTGGGAGTCGGCGAGGCGGTCGGGGTCTCCCACGGGGGCGAGCTGCATCCGGCCAGCGCGACGGCAAGTGCAGCAGCCGCGGCGAGCGCGGTCGTTCGTCGTGGAAAGCGCATGTGCGGCCCCTCTGTGCCCGAGTCCCCCGAACGGGGTGATGTCAGCGGAATGTTGCGTCACCAGGCACCTGCGACCGGGTCCGGCCAGTCTATGCGGGGGTGGGGTCGAGACCGGTGTCCCCTCTTCGGGGGACACGATTGGGGCTTCTCCCTGGTGAGGCCGCTTTTCGGTGTCACCACCCGGAAACATGGCATTCACGCGGAATCGGTACGGTTCTTCCATGACCTCCCCCACCATCAAGGCCGTGATCCCCGCAGCCGGTCTCGGCACCCGTTTCCTTCCCGCGACGAAGGCCATGCCGAAGGAGATGCTGCCGGTCGTCGACAAGCCGGCCATCCAGTACGTCGTCGAGGAGGCGGTCGCCGCCGGGATCGACGACATCCTCGTGATCATCGGCCGCAACAAGAACGCGCTGGCGAACCACTTCGACCGCGTGACGGAGCTGGAGCACACGCTCGAGGCGAAAGGTGACCACGGCAAGCTGGCCCGCGTGATGGAGCCGAGTTCGCTCGCCGACATCCACTTCGTGCGGCAGGGCGACCCGAAGGGTCTCGGTCACGCGGTGCTCCGCGCGAAGAAGCACGTCGGCAACGAGACGTTCGCCGTGATGCTGGGTGATGACCTGATCGACGCGCGCGACCCGCTGCTGTCTCGGATGATCGAGGTGTCGCTCGGTCGTTCGGCGACGGTCGTCGCGCTCATGGAGGTCGACCCGTCGCAGATCCACCTGTACGGGTGTGCTGACGTGGACACGACCGACGAGTCCGACGTCGTGAAGATCAAGGCGCTCGTCGAGAAGCCGTCCGCCGAAGAGGCGCCGAGCAACCTCGCGATCATCGGTCGCTATGTGCTCAAGCCCGAGATCTTCGAGGTGCTCGAGAACACGGAGCCCGGCAAGGGCGGCGAGATCCAGCTGACGGACGCTCTGGAGGAGCTGGCCGCCGACGAGTCGATCGCGGGTCCCGTGCTGGGCGTGATCTTCTCGGGTCGTCGCTACGACACCGGTGATCGCCTGGACTACCTGAAGTCGAGCATCCTCCTCGCTCTGGACCGTGAGGACCTCGGTCCGGGTCTCGCCGGCTTCATCAAGGAGATCGCACCGACCCTCCCGGAGTGATCCGGGTCGTCATCGCGCCGACCCTTCCGGGGTGACCCTCGTCGGGGCTTTTCGTCGCTACGGCGTGGGCACGGGCGGTGGCGGCTCCGTGGGCGTCGGAGTGGGTGTGGGTGTGGGTTCCGGGGTCGGCTGGGGCACCGGATCGGGTGCCGGCGCGGGATCGGGTGCTGGTGCCGGATCGGGTACCGTCACCGGCGGTGTGACGGGCTCGACGACGCCCTCGGCGCGTTTCTGGTCTTCTCTGAGCGCCGTGACCGCGGCCGCGTAGGCGAGCAGTTCGGCGTCTCCGGATCCGCCGGCATTCTGCGCGGCCGGCACGGCGACGGATGCTGCGACCACCGCATCGCGGAACCTCTGCTGTGCCCGCCGATTCTCCTCGACGATGACGAGTGCCGCGTCGGGCACTGCGACCCCGAGCGCGACCTGCGCTGCTCGCAGCGCTTCGCTCTTTTTCTGCACCGAAGCCTGCGCCGCGGTGAGCGCGCGGACCGCGGCAGCGACCGAAGCGAGGTGCTCTTGGGCGCGGCCGGTGGCGTCTGTGATCTGTTCGATATCGGTTTCGTCGATGTCTGCCCGCACGTACGCCTCCGGGATGCCGGTCGGGCCGCCCCGGTCGAGTTCGTCGGTGAGCGCGGTCAATGCGGCGTTCGCCTCATCGAGCGGAGCCTGCGGCACCATCCCCGCGACCGCCGCGAATGCAGATGCCGCGCTCGACGCGGCGATGTTCGCCGCGTCGACGGTCTCCGTGTAGTCGTCGACGGCCGCATCGAGGAGCGTCTGAGGTTCGGTCGCCGCGTTCTCCGCCTCTTCCCACAGCGCGATCGCGGTCGCGAGCTGCGCCGCCGCGAGGTTGCTCGCCGCCACTCTCTGCGCGACGAGGGCCGATGCGCCGACCACTCCGGCGAGCAGGACGATCGCGGCGACCGCCGCCCATCTCGCCTTCGTGCTCGACGTCCGAAGCCTGCGCTTCTCTGTGACGGGTCTGCCGAAGACACCCCGGGTCGCCGCCCCCCGGGCTCCCGGTTCCGACACCGGCGCGACCGGATCCTCCCCCTCCGGCATCCCCGCCTCGGGCGCGACCGGATCCCGCGTCCCCGCCGCGGACACCGAGACCGGCGCGACCGGATCCTCCCCCTCCGGCATCCCCGCCTCGGACACGACCGGGCGCCGCACCACCTCCGCGGGCACGGTCGGATCCCCCGCCGATTCCTCCGGCGATGACGGCACCGCCACCCCCGACAACAGGGTGGTCGGCACGTCGGCGTCCCGCACCATGCCATCCGGCACGTCCGGTTCCAGGGCCGAAGTCTCCGCCATCGCCTCGGGCATGGCCGGGACCGCGTCACGCGGTGCGGGCACCGCCGCCGGATCCCACGCGAACTGCGGCAAGTCCTCTGCACCGTCGCCGAATCGGTCCGATGACGGCTCCGGCGCCGAGCCCCACGCCGAGACCGGCTCCGGCAATGGTTCGGCCGTCGCTCGCGACGGCTGCTCTTCCGTCGAATCCGCATCGACCCTGGCTGCGGCGCCGCCGAACAACGCCGCCAGGCTCGCCCGGCGGGCCTCCGAGTCGGCGTCCCTCGCCTCACCCGAATCCGCGTCCTCGTCGAGACCGCCGAAGAGCGCCGCGAGGTCGTCCGCGCGCGCGGCATCGCCGTCGAACCGGGCGTCGTCGCGCTGCGGTCCGCCGTGGTGCGAGTCGGGCGGTTCGGGTGCTGTCACGCGTATTGCCTTGCTCCACGGGTCGGAGCGGCGCCAGCCTACACCGCAGCTCGATCCCGCACCCCTCAGTCACGACGTGAGCGGATGAGATGGTGTTTACCCACCCCGCACCGCCCACCCGCGCCGCCCACCCGCACTGCCCACCCGCGCCGCCCGCCCGGCCGTCTACCCCGCCCCGCACCGCCCGCCGCGCGCCGTTCACCCCGGGCCGTTCACCCCGCCGACTGACACCGCCCGCCGTAAAACCACCCGACGACTCAGGCCGCCCGCCACCCCGTGCGACCGCCGGACGGTGGCGGATCCCACGCCCACCTCACCGCGGACTTCGACTGCAGCGGGATGGGCTCCCCCGCCCCACCAGGTGGCCGATGCAGAAGAAACGGTCCTTTGCCGACCCGCAGAATCCGCCATCCCGCGTTGTGCAGAAGCATGTGGTGGAACCGGCAGAGCAGGATTCCCGCGTCGATATCGGTCTTGCCGCCCGTCGCCCAGTGCTCCGAATGGTGAGCCTCGCAATACGACGCGGTGACGCGGCATCCGGGCCACACACACCCTCCGTCGCGCACGGCGAGCGCGAGCTTCTGCCGCGGAGTGAACAGCCGCTGCTCGCGGCCCACATCGAGCGGGTTGCCGCACGAGTCGACGGTGACCTCGACGGCGCCCACCTCGCACAGCGCTCGGTCGATCACCGAGCCCGCCAGGGCGTCGCCACCGTCCTCGAGATGACCGGTCGCGAGCATGCGTCCGAGCGCATCACGCGGCCCGATGGCATCTTTCACGACGACCATGCGGACGCCCGGCCGGCGGACGCCGAAGACATCGGATGCCGACGCCAGGGCCCCGGCACGGAACACGTCCGTGATCAGGTCGTACGTCAACTGCTCGTTGGTTCGCGGATCGGCGATGAGGTCGTCGGCGGCCGCGCGCTCGGCGTCGGTCATGAACCGGGGTCCTCCGCGGCGGGGTCGCAGCGCGGACGAGATCACGGAGTTCCAGAAAGCGGCGTCCTCGTCGGCGAAGTCGATGCGTGCGTGGTGCCCGCCGTCCGCGTCGGTCCAGGTCCGCAGCGAGCGCGCCGCGAATCGCCGCGACTGTCGCTCCTCCAACCCCGCCGGATCCAGCGCGTCGCGCACCTGCCGTGCGCGCCGGGCGAGCTCTTCGACATCGATGCCGTCGGATTCTGCGACCAGCTGCGCTGCGGCGAGCGCCCAGACCTCGTCGAGCTCGCTCTGCGGCTCTCCCAACCCGCGGCGGATCGCATCGTGCTGTGCGGAGGTCAGCGACCCGGCGAGCAGAGCCCGGTCGAGACAGTCGTGCCAGCACGAATCAGCCGCCACATCCGACTCTATGTTCGATACATCCGCATTTTCGAGCAACGCCTCGCCCACCCGCACCGCGCGCACGGCATCCGCTCGCGTACCACCCGAGATCGACTGCACCAAGGAGACGGGAGTGGGATACCCGCGCACCGCCGCCGCGCCGGACTGGCCGAGCTCGCGAGTGGATCTCTCGGCGACGATCGCGGCACCGACAGCGATCAGGCGGTCGGCATCATGCTTGATGCCCGACGCGATCGAGACCAGGTCGACGACGTCATCCGTGCTCAGCACCCGGATCGCGTCGAGCAGAGCTCGCCCCTCGGCATCCGTCCCGCCACACGATTCCAGCGCGGTGACGCGCTGCTTCATGTCGCTGAGGATGCCCATGACTCATCGTTGCACCAACCGCCGACATTCATACACATGTGCGAAGACCTGTGGATAACATCCCGTGCCCGCCCGTCTGGGGAGGAGCGGCGCTTGACGCCACCACGCCCCGCCACGAGCATGGAGGCCACCGTCCGCACGCAGCAGGGGGGCTGCCATGGCAGGACCACGCACGACGGAGTCCATCGCGGCGCCTGAGCGGCCCGCGGCGCGCATCGCCTTCGGAGCGGTCGCCGTGACCCTCGGGGCGGCGGCGCTCGGCATCCTCACCCTCGTTCTCTGGGCGCAGACGGCCACGAGCGCACAGACGCCACAAACCCCGCAGCCGACCCCGACCCCGACCCCGACCCCGACCCCGACCCCGACCCCGACCCCGACCCCTACCCAGACCCCCGCCGTCCCCGAACGCCTCGGCTCCGCATGGGACACCTTCTGGACCGACTCGCTTCTCCCCTTCGCGGGCGCGCTCGCATTCGCGCTCGGGGTCGTCCTCTTGTTCTTCGTCCTGGCGCGGCTGATGGTCGAGTCGCCGATCATTCGCCGGCGCCGGTCATCGACAGCCGAGCGCGCCCTCCTCGGCTGGACCGGCTGGCTGGTCGTGATCACCGCCGCGGTCGGGGCCGTCGTGATCGGCATCCAGCTCACGATAAGCAGCACCGCGACGAACCCGCTGTGGGTCCTCCTCACACTGGCCGCGTTCGGGATGCTGGGCTCGGTCGCACTGGCGATGTGGCTCGGTGCGCGCCTGCGTCTGGACGTGAGCGTCGCGGCGGGCGGCGAGACGGCCGACAAGAAGGATGCGTCGGTCATGGACCGCGCCGATGTGATCACGCGGATCCGCGCGCTTTCAGTGCCGTCGTCACGACTCCTCGAGGTGCCGTCGGGAATGGACCTCGCCGGCGTCGCCACGGGACTCGGCGCTCTCTCGGATCACCCGCTCGCGAAGGCCGTGCAGGGCATCGTGCTCTTCGTGATCGGCGTCGTGCCGTGGAAGGTGTCGGTGACGCAGCTCTCCGCCACCGAGGCGACGGTGCAGATCGTTCGGCACGGCCGGGTCCAGGCCGAAGAGCGCCTATCGGTCGCGGCCTCTCCCTACGACGTCGCCCCCCTGCGCGCGATCACGTCACCCCCGCCTGATCCGCCGACGACGGCACCGGATGCCGCTCCGCACGGTCCCGAGACAGTCCCCTCCGCCCGCGGCGCGAAGCACAGCGCGACGCGCGGAAGCGCGAAGCCGGGAAAGAAGCGCCGCAAGAAGTCCGAGACTGCTCAGAGGGGCGCCGCGCCCGACCCGACCGTGATCCGCAGTGCGCCCGAGCCACCGGAGCCCGCGCCGACGCCGAAGCCCGCGACGCGGGATCTGCTCGCGACCGCGATCGCCGCGCGCGTGGTGGTCGCACTGCGCGACACCGAGACGTATGACGTCGATCGGGCACTGATGGGGGCGACGTCGGCCCCGAGCATCGGCCTGCGCACGATCGCGGCGACGTGGTTCCTGAACGACCGGACGGAGGCGGAGGAGATCCTGACGAAGGCGATCGAGCTCGACCCGTTCAACCGCCTCGCGCACTCCACTCAGGATTGGGTGCAGAGCCGTTCCTGCACCGACCCCGATGAGATCGACGCCTTCTGCGACCGACTGATCGCGCGGCTCCGCGATCGGCGTTCGGAGCTCGGGCTCCGCGCGGCCGCCGGCGACGCCTTCTACGCGTCGACGCTCATGACCCTCGCCGCGATGTCTCGCAACGGCGCGGCGAAGAGGCCCAACCGGGCTCGACTCGACACCGCGAGCAGCCTCCTCTCCGACTGGATGTCGCTGGCCGAGCGTTCGTCGACGAACCGGGTGCGCCGGGCGCGGGCCGAGATCGACCTGCTGGCCCTCGATGCTGCCCGCGGACGCGCGCGCCCGCACGGACGCTTTCTCGCGGATCCGGCCGTCGCGGTGACTCCGTCCCTGGGCTACTCGCTGGGCTGCTACCTCGTGCGGTGGGCCGACGTGCCGTTCGCCGACGCCGATGCACGCCGGCTCCTGGCCGCCGGCATCCGCGATCCGCAGCAGCGGGATTTCGCGCGGACGGACCCCGAACTCACGACCGCGCGCGACCACGCGGGATTCGAGGCATGGCTCGCGAGGTAGAACCCCGAGGGCTCACCGCCCGTAGTAGTACTCCACCGCATCGCGCGAGCCGACGACGAGCAGCGCGTACAGCGCGATCGGAACGATCACGGCGACGCACGCCAGCGTCAGAATCAGCCGTCGGAGCACGAGGGGGGCAGGCTTCCGGTGTTGCGAGGTCCGGCCGGGGCCGGGTCGGCGGGGGAACCGACAGGACGAGCCTACGTACCCGGCCGCCGCGTGACCAATCGAGCCACCAGCCCCTCGAATCGAGCCACCAGCCCCTCGAAGCAAACTCGAAACAACGCTCTCCTACGATTGACGGATGCTGCCTGACGACGAGACCGCCCCCGTAGACGGCCCGCCCGCCACGCGGCGCGAGCGCCGCACCCCCGCAGCCGACACCGAGAGCACACGCGAGACCGCGAAGACTCAGACCCTCGACGACCTCATCGCCCCCGAAAACGCCGAACCCGACAAGCCCAAGCGCCGACGCCGGATCTGGCCGTGGGTGCTCGGCATCCTGCTCGCTCTCATCCTCATCGTCGCGGTCGCCGGAGTCTTCGCGGTGATCTTCTTCGGGCAGGCCTCCGACGCCCGCGCCGCGCTGAACGACGCGAAGAAGCAACTCGCCACGCTCAGCACGCAGCTCAAGGACGGCGACGAGGCCGCGGTCGCCGCGACCGCGCAGCAGATCACGGCGAGCACGACCGAGGCCGCCGACATCGTCGACGGCCCCCTGTGGGACGTCGCGGCACGCGTGCCGTTCGTCGGGCAGAACGTGGATGCCGTGCAGCGGGTGACCCGCGCGGTCGACACGCTCGTGCAGCAGGCTCTTCCGCCGGGCATGCAGGTCATGACCGCGATGGACTTCGACAAGATCACGGTCGAGGGCGGCGGCATCAACCTCGAGCCGTTCCGGCAGGCACAGGGAGCGCTGCCCGCGATCTCCGAGGCGTTCACGGCGGCCGAGGCTCAGGTCGCGCCGATCGACCGCAGCCAGCTGTTGCCGATCGTGGCCGAGCCGATCGACGACATCCTCTCGATCATCCAGCAGGCGGCGCCGACCCTCGACGTCGTGAACCGGTACATGCCGACCCTGCTCGACATGGCGGGTTCCGGCGGCACGAAGACCTACCTCGTGATCTTCCAGAACAACGCCGAGATTCGCGCGACCGGGGGCAACCCGGCCGCGAGCATGATCCTCACGGTGACCGACGGCCGGCTGGGCTTCGCGGACCAGGCCAGTTCGCAGACGTTCTACGACGCGGGCACGGCCGGCAACGTCTACTCGTCGATCCCCGAGGAGACGACCGGCCTCTACCTGTCGGGCTTCACGCGGTATTCGCAGGACTACACGATGACCCCCGACTTCCCGACGACGGCGCAGCTGTTCCAGGATCTGTGGCGGCAGACTTCGGGCGCGCAGTTCGACGGCGTGATCTCGATCGACCCGACTGTGCTCTCGCACATGCTCGAGGTCGCCGGCCCCGTGACCCTCGCCTCGGGCGAGCAGATCACCGCCGAGAACGCGGTGAAGGTGCTGCTGAGCGACGCGTACGAGCGCTTCCCGAACGGCCGCGATTCGGACGCGTTCTTCGCCGACGTCTCGCAGAGCGTGTTCGCCCACCTGACGAGCTCGAGCTGGGACCCGATCGCGATGCTCGGCGCACTCGAAACCTCGGCGAAGGAGCAGCGGGTCAACCTCTCGTTCACGAATCCCGACGCGCAGGCACTGAGCACCGAGCTCGGCGTCGACGGCGCTCTGCCTGCCGACTCGACGACGAAAACGCAGGTCGGCATGTACCTGAACAACTCGTCGGTGAGCAAGCTCGAGTACCACTTGACGCAGACGGTGGCTGCGACCTGCGACGCGAACGCACGCACGGTCACCACGACCCTGACTCTGCACAACGGGATCACCGATGACATCCAGAGCCCCTACACGCTCGGCGCCAGAAACGGGCGCTTCGGCATCCCGGACACGACGATGATGCTCGACGTGCTGACCTTCGCCCCTCCCGGCGCGTCGATCGTGAACACGGTTCCGGCGGTCGGCGAAGTCGGCGACTGGGAGCGCACCGGTGTCGAGAAGGGCAACACCGCGGTCAGCCACACGGTGTTCGTACCGAAGGACGAGACGGTCACGGTGTCCTCGACGGTCGCATTCCCCGAGGGCCCGCTTGGCCCCCTTGTCGTGCGCCACACGCCGACCGCTCAGGCGACCCCGGTGACGATCGACGCGTCCTGCCAGGCGATGTTCGGCTCGGCCGTCGGCTGAGCGCGACGCAGCGACGAAACACGACATCTTCCCGTCACACACCGTCGCTAGAGTGAGCGAGGCTCCTCGCCTCGCCGAACTGCGCCCCCAGCGCCCTCCCCCGTGACAGGTCCATGATCGAGATCTTCGCCGTCTGCACCGGCAACATCTGCCGCTCCCCTCTCGCGGCGCAGCTGCTGCGCGCGCGTCTGGCCGACTATCCCGTGGTGGTCGAGAGCGCGGGAACCCGAGGGCGGCCGGCGGCGATGACGCCCGACGCGAAGCGTCTCGCCGAGATGCACGGCGCCCTGCCGGGCGATGCCGAAGAGCATCGGGCGCGCTACTTGACCGAGCGGATGCTGGCCTCTCAGGATCTGATTCTCGGCATGGCACGCGAGCATCGGCGGGCGATCGCCGAGCTCGTGCCGGCGAAGGTGCAGGTGACGTTCACGGTGCGCGAGCTCGCGCGTCTCGCGCAGGCGGCCGACCCGCTCGACCTCGAGGCGGCGGCCCAAGGTCCCGATGCGAAGACGCGGCTGCGCGGCATACTCCGTCATCTGTCCAGCCTGCGCGGCCGGGTGACGCCGCCGCGGGACGCCGCGGAGGACGATGTCGTCGACCCGTTCGGCCGCTCGTGGAACACCTACCAGCTGTCTGCGGCACAGCTGGTTCCGGCCGTCGACGAAGTCGCTCGGGTGGTCGAACTCGCCCGACCCGGCCGCTGAATTCCGCCGAGACGCAGCGCCGCACGAGCGCAGAAAGCCACCTGCCGGCCATGCCCGCGAAAAGCGGACGAAACACAGACATGGCACCATAGATGGCGACGAGGGTGTCGAACGTCCCCCAACCACACCCCTCGGAAGGCTCCACATGGAACTCAGCGACTACATCCGAGTCCTGCGCAAGAGCTGGCTGATCATCGTCGCCGCGGCTCTCGTCGGCGTCGCCGCGGCCGCCGCGTACTCGCTCACGCGCACCCCGATCTACTCGTCCGAGAGCCAGGTGTTCGTCTCTACGCAGGGCGCCGGCACGATCGGCGAGCTGCAGCAGGGCAACACGTTCTCACAGGCGCGCGTGACGACGTACACGAACCTCGCGACCACCCCGCTCGTCCTGCAGCCGGTGATCGACGAGCTCGGTCTCGACCTCACGCCCGCCGAACTGGCTAACCAGGTCAGCGCGTCGAACGCGGTGAACACGACGATCATCTCGATCGCCGCGAAGGATGCCGACCCCGCTCTCGCTGCCGAGATCGCCAATGCCGTGAGCACCAGTCTCACCACGACGGTCGAGCAGATCGAGACGCCCGCCGGCACCGACGTCAGCCCGGTCCGCCTCACCTCGGTCACCGAAGCACAGCCCGGCCTCTCACCCGTCAGCCCCAATGTTCCGATGAACCTCGTGCTCGGTGGCCTGATCGGCCTCGCACTCGGCATCGGCATCGCCGTGCTGCGCGAGGTGCTCGACACCCGTGTGCGCACCCAGCGCGACGTCGCGTCGGTCACCGACCGTCCGCTCATCGGCGCGATCCCGTTCGACCCCCGCGCGAAGGATCGGGCGCTCATCGTGCACGATGACCCGCTGAGCCCGCGCTCCGAGGCGTTCCGGGCCCTGCGCACCAACCTGCAGTTCCTCGACATGGACGGCGGCCACAGCTTCGTCATCACGAGCAGCCTTCCCTCCGAGGGCAAGTCGACGACGGCGCTCAACCTCGCGCTCGCGCTGGCGGATGCCGGCAAGAACGTCGCCCTGCTGGATGCCGACCTGCGCAAGCCGAAGGTCGCCGAGTACCTCGGTATCGAGGGCGGCGCCGGTCTCACCGACGTGCTCATCGGACGCGCCAAGGTCGAGGACGTCATGCAGGGCTGGGGCGACCGCAGCCTCTACGTGCTGCCCTCGGGACGCATTCCCCCGAACCCCAGCGAGCTACTCGGGTCGCAGCACATGCAGACCCTGCTCGCCGATCTCGAGCGCGCCTTCGACATCGTCATCTGCGACGCACCGCCCCTCCTGCCGGTGACGGATGCCGCGATCCTCGCGAAGCAGACCAGCGGCGCGATCGTGATCGTCTCGACCGGACGCACCACGACCCACCAGCTGAGCTCCGCGATCGACGCGCTCGACACCGTCGGCGCGCGCGTGGCCGGTCTCGTGATGACGATGACGCCGACCAAGGGTCCGGATTCGTACGGATACGGCTACGGCTACGGATACGGGTACGTTCAGGAGCCCCTGCCCCGGGCGCGTGGCCGCAAGGCTCGCCGCGCCGAGGCCGAGGCCGCCGCGGAGGCCGCGCGTCTGGCCACCGCCGCTCCGCGCGTACAGCCGGCGCAGTTGCGCGCACGCCCCGAGGCACCGTTCGCGCAGGCTTCGGCCGAGCCGACGTCGGTCGAGTAGATCGCACCTGTCCCTCACCACCGACACCCCGGTGGTCCGATCGACAGTCCCGCTGGAAGGTCCCCCGTGTCGCCCAGAACGCGATCGCAGAAGGCGCGCGCCCGGTATCGCCTGACCACGCCCGGTTGGGCGATCGCGGGGCTCGTCGCGCTCGCGGCGGGCACCGTCGCCCTCACGGTCGCGGCCGTCGCGCACGGCAACCCCGACGAGGCGGATGCCGCATCCCCCGTGCCCGCTACTACCGCGACTCCGACCGGCACGCCGTCGCCGACCGCCTCGCCGACCCCGCCTACGCTTACGCTGGCCCCGCTCGCGCGGGCAGACGAGCGCTTCCTGATGATCGACGCATCGGGCACGGCCTGGCGCGGCGTCGCCGGCTCCTGCGCAGCCGGTACCGCGCCGCAGGTCGAGCGCTCGGCCGACGGCGGCTCCACCTGGGCCGACGTCACGCCGGCGTATCTCGGCATCCGCCAGATCGCCGGCATCCTGCCGCTGACCGCGGGCGAGGCGCAGCTGGTTGCCGCGACGGACGCCGCGTGCACCACGCTGGGTCTGCGGACATACACGCAGGGTGTCTTCTGGGAGCCGTATCCCGAGGTTCTGACCGGCGCGACCTATCTGCCGATTGCCGACCCCGTCGCCCTCGTGACGCCCATCGGCGCTCCCCCGGCGCCGTGCGCGGAGCCGACCTCGCTCTCCGTCTCGGGGTCATACGCCGCCCTTCTCTGCGACCAGCAGCCGTACGTCTGGAGCGCCGAGCTCGGTGAGTCATGGGCCGGGGTCGCTGCCGCCTCGCCGGCGCGCGCGGTGCTCGTCTCCAACGACACCCTCACGATCGCACGGGCGAGTGCCGAGTGCTCAGGGCTCGCGATCAGCTCGACGGCCGCATCCGACCGCTCCACCTTCACGACGTCGTGCCAGCCCGATCTCGACGCGTCTGCGCCGGCCGTGCTCGCCGCCGACCCGCGAGGAGTGGTGTCGCTGTGGAGCGGGGACACCCTGGTCACTTTCTGATAACCACCCGCACATCGCGTGTCGTTTCGCGACGTTCCGTTCACATTCCCGACACACACCCCGGGTAGGGTTGTTTCTAAGGGAGCCGACTGCCCCCAAAGCTCCGATGGTGTGAGCAGAGGGATTTACACACCGAGGAGGAGTGACTTGACGGCCGGAGCGACTATTCGCCCCGCGGTCTCGACAACGGCGACGAGCTCTCGCACCTTCGACTGGCGTCGGCAGTATGCCCGCCAGGTAGCCATCACTGACCTGATCGTTCTGATCTGGGCGGTCTTCGGCACGCAGCTGGTGTGGTTCGGGCTCGGCAGCGCCGAGGTGTCGATCCGCGAGGATTCACGACTCAGCGACATCAGCTATTGGACCTTCTCGACGGGCCTCATCGCGGTCTGGATGATCCTGCTGGCGACCTTCGACACCCGCGGCTATCGCGTGATAGGCGCCGGTTCGATCGAGTACAAGCGCATCTTCGAACTCAGCGTGCGCCTCTTCGGGGCCATCGCGATCCTCGCGTTCCTCCTCCGCGTCGATGTCGCCCGTGGCTACCTCCTGATCTCGTTCCCGCTCGGGGTCGCCGCGCTCTGCGTCAGCCGGTGGCTGTGGCGCAAGTGGCTCATCGCCAAGCGCGCGAACGGCGAATGGGTTGCTCGAGTCCTCCTCGTCGGCTCGGAGCAGTCGGTCGCGACGATCGCTCGCGAACTCGCCCGTAGCTCGGGTGCCGGCTATCACGTGGTCGGTGCGTGTGTGCCTTCGGGCCGCATCGCCGACACGATCGAGGGCACCGACATCCCGGTCATGGGCAGCGTCGATGCGGTCGATCGCGCCATGCGCGCCTGTGGTGCCGACACTGTCGCGGTGACCAGCACCGACGACCTGCCCGCCGACAAGGTGAAGCAGATCAGCTGGAACCTGCAGCCGGGTCGCCAGCACCTCGTTCTCACCCCGAGCATCGTCGACATCGCCGGCCCTCGGCTCATGACGCGTCCGGTCGCCGGTCTCCCTCTCATCCACGTGGAGACACCGCGATTCACCCTCGGTCAGCGGATCGTCAAGCGCACGGTGGACCTCGTTCTCTCGGGAATCGGCATCGTCCTCCTCTCTCCCGTTCTGCTCGTACTCGCCCTGCTTGTGCGAGCCGACTCCCCCGGTCCGGTGCTGTTCCGCCAGACGCGCGTGGGTCTGCGCGGCGAGACCTTCACGATGCTGAAGTACCGCTCGATGGTCATCGACGCCGAGGCACGTCTGCAGGCGCTGCGTGATCAGGCTCGGGATGCCGGCAACGACGTCATGTTCAAGATGAAGGACGACCCGCGCATCACGCGGATCGGCGGATTCATGCGCCGATTCAGCCTCGACGAACTGCCCCAGCTGTTCAACGTCTTCGGCGGCAGCATGTCCCTCATCGGCCCCCGCCCGCCGCTCGTGCACGAGGTCGAACTGTATGACCCGCACGTGCACCGCCGCTTCCTCGCCAAGCCCGGCATCACCGGCCTCTGGCAGGTGAGCGGCCGCAGCAACCTGTCGTGGGACGACACGGTGCGCCTCGACCTCTACTACGTCGAGAACTGGTCACTGACCGGCGACGTCGTCATCCTGGCGAAGACCGTCAAGGCCGTCCTGGCTAGCGACGGGGCGTTCTAAGCCTCGGCGACTTTGCACGTCGGCTCGTCCAAGGGAAAAGGGACGTCGCTGACAATCGCTCTTCGGGCGATGCTTGGCAGCCGATGGTCTTACTCTCCCACTGCGCGAATCTCGGGCGCCATGCCTTTCTCGACGATTCTGCACCTGGTTCGTCTCGCCCGAGAGCGCGCATTTCGGCGCCGCGGGTGACGTTTGAGTTGGTTCAGCCCCCTTGAGGTGCGGCTAGATTCCGGAGAGCCCGGGCCAAGAACTGCTCCGCGCTGATTCCAATTCTGTTCGCGGCGACGACCATGACTATCGCCGCAGCAGTGCTCACTGTGTTCTTCGCGCTGGCATCAGTCGCGCGCGCCTCCGCGCGCTCGGCACGTCATTTGCCTCGCTCCAAAGGACGCTGAGCGCCGACTCGACCTCTGTCGCGAACGGCCGACATTAGGACTCCTAGCTACGCCGACACCGCTCGCCCGCCAGCGCGAGCGGGATCCCCACTCAACACGAATTCGAGGTATCGACCACACGAGGTTCGGGATGGCTTCATCGTCTTCCATGAGTAGAGGCAAGCCGCCGGAAGCGTTGTACAGGAGTCGCCGGCTTCGAGCGAATACATCCGTCCGGGCACGAGGCGGATATCCGAATCTGTCCCCCTAAAGGAGGACAGTCGTGTTCACGGGCGCGAAACTTCGCCGTGTGAGGATTGTGGACATGCCTACCGGAGCCGCAGTCGGTCAGATCGCTCCCGAGGGTGCGAAGAAGTCATTCTTCCGCCCCGATATTCAGGGACTCAGGACGGTCGCCGTCGTCGCGGTGATCCTCGACCACCTCTTCGGGTGGCCCGTCGGCGGGTTCGTCGGCGTCGACGTTTTCTTCGTCATCAGCGGATTTCTGATCACCGGCCTACTGCTCCGCGAGCACGACAAAACGGGGACCATCTCCTTTGGCGGCTTCTACATCCGCCGGGTCAAGCGCATCATGCCCGCCGCGCTGCTCGTGATCATCGTCACGGTCGGCGCCGGCTACCTGTTCTTCAACTCCCTTCGCGCCGCTCAGACGCTGTGGGACGGGATCTGGGCGACGCTCTTCGCCGCCAACTGGCACTACGCCATCCAGGGCACCGACTACTTCAACGCCGGCTCCGCAATCTCACCCCTGCAGCACTACTGGTCGCTCGCGGTCGAGGAGCAGTTCTACTTCATCTGGCCCTGGCTGATGCTGCTCATCTTCTGGATCGTCGGCAAGCGTCGCAGCTCCGACGTCCTCCTCGCGCACCGCGCAGTCGGCATCGCGATGGCCGTCATTGTCGTGGGATCCTTTGCCTGGGCCCTCTACGAGACCTCCACTAATCCGACCTGGGCCTACTTCTCCCTGTTCACCCGAGCGTGGGAACTCGGAATCGGCGCTCTCCTCGCCGTCATCGCCGGTTCGCTGGCGCGCATCCCATCTCTTGCACGCCCCTTTCTGGGATGGATCGGACTCGTCGGCATCGCCGCCTCGCTCTTCGTCGTAAACGACGCGAACGGCGGATTCCCCGCTCCATGGGCGGCGCTTCCCGTGCTGTCGACCGCGCTCGTCATCGCCGCAGGAACCGGCGGTAAGCAGCGTTACCTCTGGCCGATCATGAACCCCGTCACCTCGTGGATCGGCGACATCTCGTACAGCCTGTACATCTGGCACTTCCCCCTGATCATCTTCGGCATCGCACTCTTCGGCGATGACCCTCTCGTGCTCGGGTCCATTTTCGTTCTCACGTTCGCGGTGGCGTGGGTGTCCTACGTACTCGTCGAGGATCCCCTTCGCCGCGCTCGGTGGTATGGCGGCCGCAGTGCCCACCGCCGATCCAAGAAGCGCCTCTTCCCCGACGGCGTCTGGACGCGCCAGGAAGGCATCATCGGCGTCGGCGCACTGGCCGTCATCGTCGCCATCATGAGTGCCACTGCGTTCGTGAGCGTCGAGCCTCCCGCCTCCGCTTCGTCGTACAAACGCGACACCACCGAGAGCCCGACCCCGACGGCGGACGCCGCATCCACAACCCCCGAGCTCGATGCCCTACAAGGCGAGATCTCTGCGGCTCTCAACACCGTGACGTGGCCGACCAATCTGACGCCCACTATGGATGACGCGATCGCAGAGGACCAGGCACCGGCCGACATCTACGGGTGCGGTTTCGTCAATCGTGACGAAGCGGGGTGCACCTGGGGTGATCCGAATGCGGCTCACTCAATCGTCCTCGTCGGCAACTCGATCAGCATGACCTATGTGCAAGCTATCCGTTCCGCTATCGGAACCGACACAGGATGGCGAATAGTTTCCTGGGGCATGTTCGGGTGCCCGTTCACCGACTGGGCGGTGGACAACATCAATGAGGACAGGCAACGGCCGAGTGGCTGCGACGACCGACATAACCAGGCGGTAGATGCCATTAACTCGATGGCGCCCGACGTCGTCGTCGTAAGCGGTCTCTTGAGCGAAGAGGGAGCACGCGCCCAGCTCAGCAAGATCACGACGTCCCCACGAATCCTTTTCACTCCAGGGCCCCCGACGACCGAGAACCCTCAGGACTGCTACACACCAACGAGCACGCCGACGGCCTGCGTAAGCACTGTTCCTGCCGACTGGGCGGCGACTGAGCGGAAGCTTGAAGACGTCGGCACCTTGGTCGACACTCGTCCGTGGTTCTGTGCCTTCGGCAAGTGCCCCCCGTTCGTTGGCACGATCCCAATGAAGATCGACAGCGGGCATATGACCGCGGAGTACGCCGATCGGATTGCGCCGGTCATTCGTGAGTACCTGACGGCTGCCGGAATCGGCTTCCCGCAAGCGCCCTAGAACGAACAAGGTGCCCCCTCCCACCCGAAGATGGAAGGGGGCGCTCTTGTCTCAGACCGCTGACTCGAGGATCCCGGCGACCTGTCCGGCGACGGAATCCGCTGAAGCGACAACGCACATCTCAGTATCCGTTGCCGTATCCCTAGCCGAGCGAATAGAACGCTATTAGATTCCGTTCGTGAGTCTCGTCAGAAAACTCTCGACCGTATCGCGCGAGTGCCGTTGCTCTCATCTCGTTCATCGCGGTAGGCGAACGAAGAATTGAAACGATGGCATGGGCGAGCGCATCTGGATCGTCGACCTCTACGACAAGACCCGTGCCGTCGGCTAGGCCCGGCATACCCCCCACATTGGTCACGACCATAGGGACGCCCCGGCCCATTGCTTCGATAAGGAACATGGGCTGCCCCTCGGCCCTCGATGGCAAGACGGCACAAGCCGCGCCATTAAGAAATCGTCCGACCTCACTCGAGGGCACAGCGCCCGCATGATGAGCGTTAACGGTTCGTGCCAGCGATTCGGGTAGGTCGGCATCGACCGGTCCGAGGAGCACAAGTTCGGCGTCAGGAATTGCCTTTACTACCGACGGCCAAGCGGCCACAAGAACATCAATTCCCTTTCGAAATCCGAGTCGACCTGCGAAGACAACTCGTGGGCGAGCGGCGTCATTCCCCACCACGCTCGTGCCGCGATCCCAACTGCGAACCGGACCAGGATTCGGCAGAACAACAACTGGCACCTCGGGCGCAAGGCGTTGAGCTTCTTGCAGAGACGCGTTGTTTAGGACTCCGATTGCACTCAACCGTCGCAGGACGAACGCATACACCTTCGACCAGAATCGCGATTGCGCGGTCCCCACAAAGCTGGATCCGTGGATGGTCGCAAAGACCTTGCGGCGTCGCGCCTCGCGAACAGCGATCATCCCCTCCCGGATGAAGGACCCCTTCTGGCTCAGGTGACAATGAATCGCGACTGTAGAAGGCAACGCGCGGCATGCGCGTAGAGCTGCGACGAAAATTCGGGCTTGATCAATGAGCCCGACCCGGGCGGATGATGCGACAACACTCGTCGATAATCCGGTCCAGTCACGTTGGTCGTAAGTCTGCAGGACCGTTTCCATGCCCCCAACCTGAGCCACGCTCGGGCCGACATGTACAACTCGTGCTAGTGGGGCTTTTTCACTCACGACGATCCTCCCGATTATCATCCGTCTTTCCTATGTTTCGTGAGGTGACGACTACTGCAACCCACCAGAAGACAGCCTGTATCGCGCCGCCGACAGCGGCACCGAGGATTGCGCCACTCGCCCCTTGCAGGTAGGCACCGAGGATCACGAGTCCGAGTACGAATGGAACCGTGCCAATCCGCAATCGGAGACTCAGCTTCGCCGCTTCCATTGCTCGAAGCCCAGCGGTCGCCCCATACGAAATATTGCTTACCGCTAACTGCAGGAGAAGAAGCGGGACAAGAGCAATCCCAGCACTCCATGTGTCTCCCAACAGGAATTCCCCCCAGCTGGGAGGCAAGACCGTCAATATAGCCCCATAGAGAAGGGTGCTGAGTAGAAGCATCAATGAGATCAGCACTGATGTCTTGAGGAGCGGCCCACGATGCGACTTCTTGGCGCGCCGGGAGAGCGCCGGCAGAGCGACTACTGCTACGCCCATCGTCAGCATGCTCAGAGGGCCGAGGATGACCTGCCCGCCTCTGATCGCGCCAGCGGCTGCTAGGCCAGCGAAGATCACTGACACATAGACGACGCTCTGCTGGACGCCGGACACGGCCAGGTACTCACCGAAGAATCGAAATGACAATCCTTGGTGAGCACGGACCCATGACTGTGCTTGCAAAACAGACGGATAGGTCCGTCGCAGCACGAAGAACACTATCGCCGCTGCGAGAGCCCCCAATGCCCAGGTGACTACTACGGCGATCACACTCGAACCACCGGCGAGGACGACCAGGCCGTACAGCGCCAGCTGACCCGCCAGCCATGTTGAGTCCAAGATCACAGCGACGTTCGCCCGGCCTCTCGCGAACTCCCAGTAACGAGCGCCATCGGCAACCATCAATATCGGGAACGCGGCACCCATCACGACGAAGATCTGCCAGTACGGTCCCGCAAACAGTGCTGCCACGAGGTTGACGAGGAGGCCAATGGCACCAAGGAGGATCGACGACCCCAGCATCCCTCTGAGCGGAGTCGCGTCCTCGTTCTCGGCTGACGCCCGTATCAGCGTGGGCTCACCGATGAATGCGCGCGACGAACCAAGGCCGAATTGATAGATCGTGAATGCAATCGCGAAGGCGCCGAATGCGTCCGGGCCAGCCACCCGCGCTGCCAGGATTGACAGCAATAGGTTTGAGACGCTCGAGATGCCCTGGTCGACAGATGACCAGAAAACTCTTCTGAGTCTCACTGGCTAGCCGATGCGCGCATGAAGCCGATCACGGATGAGACGAGCCGGAATCCGCGCGCGCTCACTCAACGCCTCCAACTCGGTCAGCGATAGCTTCGCGGCGTGAGAAATGACATCGCCGTCTACGAACAGCGAGTCCGCCCAATTCTCTGATGTTTTCTCGATCTCGATCACGGCATCCCCACGACCAAGGGATCGAAAGAGCTCCAACGACTTCGGCTCGTATGCAATTGCAATCACGGGCGTCTGGGATATCAAACTCAGAATCGCCAGGTGCATTCGAGTAGCCACTACCAGTTGAGCGCTCCGAATCCTCTGCACCAGTTGGTCTGGAGTGTGGAAGTCGGAGTCGATCGCCACATCGAGTCCGTCGAAGATGCTACGAGCTGTGTTGGCATCATCGACGTTGTAGCCAGCCACACCCTGACACGTTGATACGGCGACACATCGCCAGCCCTGCGACATCAAATTGACAGCTATTCGACGCATCGCCGCCCGATAAGCGGTGAAGTCAAGCTGCCCACCCTCGGCTCCCTGACCCCACGACCGCACAGAGATAAGCGCGAGCGGTGAGTCCGCGTCGCGTTGCAGGGGCACCTGCGCTGAGCCGTCGTGGAGACCGAACACGCAATCCGGGGCGACGGATTCGCTGCTCGGCAGTGCTGAGATGGACGACCAGGCAGCCCGCGACCGTTCGTCGCGAAAGAAGATTCCGTCCAGCTGAGGCGTGAGTCGCTCGATAAGGGCGCGAGCACGGGCGTCTTTGAAGGGGCCGGCCGACTGGGTCCAGAGGTAGATCGGCTTCCCCATGACACGGGCGAGTTCAAGTTCCTGTACACGATGACGAAAGTTGTAGTGGTCGACGAGGTAGGTCCCTCCACTACTGAGAACCAGATCCGCACTCGAGATCGCGTTGACAGCGCGCGCAAAAGACGTGCTCGATAGCGGCGCCCTCTTCAATGCTGTCCGGAGGAGCCGCGATCTCAAGAGGCTTCCTGTCAGGACTCGACGCCAGGCGTTCGAAGCTCGTCGACTCCACTTGCTTCGCGCGGCAGAACGAGTTGGCTGCTGGAGGACATTCCAGTTCGGGTATAGGACTGCTGTGTCGCGCGCGGAACTGTCCAGGGCGGAAACCTCGCCAGGCGTGGCTATGCCTTCAGTTTCGAGAGCTTCCACGATTGCCTGGTAGATTGCCGCGTCTCCAGTGTTGCTGAGAACGGTATTTAGAACGACAACATTCACGGGGGCGCGAGTTCCTTCGGTCGAGGGTCAACCTACGACGCGCTATGCGCGTCGCTCGGTGGTCGAAAACTGTGTTGCACGGACGAGATCAGCCGCGGTCAACTCTTGCGAGTCGGCAACAGTGGCCACTCCAAGCGATTGAACGAGGGCGGTGATCTGAGCCTGATGATTGTCGACGTGCTCGCCGCGCTCGGACTTTCGCGCGACAACAACGGGATGGATCCCCCACTCGAGTAACTCAAGAATCGTTCCCACGCCGGCGTGCGTTACGACGACATCGGCGTTAAGCGCGGCTTCCTTGAACGCCTCGGCCGCCATTTGTTGATGCACGCTGCCAGGCAGATCGTCGCGTTCGGTCACTCCGAGTTGCCAGACCGTGCGTTCCGACGCCAGGCCAGTCCCAAGAACTCCATCGACCAGCGAGTCGAATCTGTAGGGGCGTATAGTCCCCAGCGTTACGAACATCTTCAGTTCTCCACCGATGTCCCGAGTTTTCGCAACGGGTTCGTAGTGTGACAAGACGCTCGGGATCGGCTTCCACCGGCCGTTCGCCCAGGCGTGCTGGCTGCGCAGGCCGGTCAGGCGACTGGCGTGGAGCAGCTTTCCGGTGAGAGACGGACCGTTGACTCGGGAAACACTCTCAATGTAGGTAGACCGCAAACCCTTCGCGCGAACAGCTGGCAGCACGCCAAGAGCGAGCGCCGCTCCCGTGCTCACCGCCCAATCGAATCTCTCCCGCTCAAGGATTTCGCTCGCGCGCCGCGATGCAACCAGCGCCTCGCGGAAACCCCGAGGAGGCACATAAGGCACGTACTCGACTCTCCTCCCCTCCAGCAACGAGCGGCTCTGTGGGCTGTCGAACGTGATCCACACCGAGTCTTCTGAGAGATTCCACCGCCGTGAGAATTTCACCAGTTGCGCTAGGTGCCCGCCGGTCGAGGCGACTAGCAGCAACTTGCTCGGCGTACGCGCATGGACGATTTTCTCCAAGTCCCCGGACGCATCGAGCCATGGACCTTCGGTCAGTCGTGTGTCGTTGTGTGCTGACACTGCGCGCCTTCCGCTTAGTGAGGCGCAGCACCCAAGGCGGGGACTGAGCCCGTCTTTGGTTCGCGCTAAGCCTACCTTGAGCCGATTACGGCGAAGTTACGGCCTGCAGTCCGAAAATGACCCGCCGGCCGCGCGGTTGGTTGTCTCGTCCAGCTGTCAGTAACCCTCCGGCCAGGGCAGTGGATTGGCAACACGTCCGAGCAGATTTGCGGTTCCGAAATCGACGTTCGCGAACTCCGTGACGATCGTTTCCGAGGTAGCACTCCGGTACTGACCGAACTTGAACTGAGGCAACGAATCGTCGGTCGTGTCGTTGTACCCGATAGAAGCGTCCCGGGATCGGACAACTCGTGTGCCATCGATCCAGACATCAAGCTCACCGCCGAACGCATTCAAACGAGTCCGGTATACGACGTGGATAACCCTTCCATCGTTAGCGTTCGGGATACTCGTTCTCACCACAGTGCGGGGGGTAGTAACCGTGATCGCATTCTTGTCGCCCCTCGTGTGCACCTCGAGGGCTCCTGCCGGCGTGATCTTGAATGCGATCGCCGGTGGCTTGTTCTTCTCACCCGGCTCCACGTTTGTGAAGATCTGACTGATGTTCGGTCCACCACCGTCCCAGGTCTTGGACACGTCACCCGTTACCCGAACATCGAACGCACCCCACAGGTCAGTGTCGCGCGGGTAGTAGCCCACTCGAGCGAGTTCAGCTCGCTCCATCTCGCCGTCGCTCGCCACCCACTGGTCACCGCCACGAACTTCGAACCTCGAGTAGTTGGGCCCAACCTTTATGGAGTAGCTCGTCGACGCAGACTGAGCTCTGTAAGTCCGACCACCGACACCGACGAGTTGCCCGGGATTCGCCAGCACAAGCGGTCCGACACTCGTCGGATCGAGAGGGAACCCAGCCGCACGCCACTGCGAGTACGTGATCGTTCGATTCAGGAGACTGCTCGTGTATTTGATGTCTGACGTACCCTCCACCGAAGTAAAGGACTCTCCAGGGATGTGTTGCACAACAGAGGGGGTTGGAAAGTCCTCCCTCTTCTGCTCGTCCCACGCGGCCTGGTAACCGGTCCAGCTGGAGAGACTTGTCATCCGAAATACCTCGCCAGCCCACGGCAACTTAATGAAGCCCTCGTCAGAAAGGGTTTGCGCCGCTGGTGAGCCCGCGCGCTGCCACTCGTCGGCACTGACTCGATGACGCCGTCCATCTGGAGCGAGAAAAAAGATTTCGTCCGATGTGGCCCATCGATAGACGGAAGTGCCAGCGACCCACGCTATGGGCACGCCCGCGGGGAAGCCCGCGCGGCGCTGAAAGTCGTACGTCATGCGGTCCCACTGCCATTTGGACTCTCCGCCCGGCCAGCGAGTCACTGCGTAGAGGGTCGGGGACCAGTCGTACTTGACGTACTCAGTGTCGGTCGGGATAGGCGTGGCACTTCCGTACACGGCCTTCCATCGCGTGCTCGACAATGGGACGGGCGTGGTGTTGTCCACCAGTTCGTACATCAATCCCGAATACGTAGCTTTATATATCGGCCATGTTGCCTCGTCCGCACGTGCGGGCGACGGCAGAAGTACTGCAAGAAGAACTACGACTAGGGCTAGACAGCGCATGCGACGGAATCGCATCTGATCTCCTCAAAGATTCGATGTGCATCAGCTCAGCCCTCCCTTACTCGAACCGTACACGCGACCTCTCCCGTTGCAAATGGCGTCGCCAACTCGTTACCTCGCGCAACACGCTCGACACTTGACCTGCGTAGACTCTCGACGGCACCCACTCTCCGTAGGCCCGTGGGCGCGACCGATCGAGCCACCACACGGCAACCGCGATCAGGTTCGACAAACAGAGTCACGATGGAGTGAGGGCCTGCAAAGCCCCCAATCGAGAGACTCCAACGTGCGCCTTGCCCAAACTCGCCGGGAGCCCGGCGCCCGCTCAGGGACGCTTCGAGATGCGCGCTGGCTGGCGGTCAGCGTTCCGTTAGTTGTAGCCCTAGTTCTGCTCGCGTGTGTGGCGCCCGTCTTAGGCTTCGCGCTTGTGGCGGCCCTTGGGCTGGGGCTCTTCGGGGTGATGCGGCCGAAGTCGTTCTTTGCGTTGGGCATGCTTGTCATGCTTCTCGAGCGCACTCTTGCGCTCCACGTTCCCGGCGGCGCGGTCGACTATCTCGACGAAATCTTCGTTGCGGCTTGCGCGGTTTTGTTTCCGCTCCACCGCCTGGCTAGGAAGAAAGCACTTCGCGGTCTACCCGGACAGATACCTATGACCGCGTTCCTCCTCGCCGGGGTCGCGAGCAGCATAATCAACGCTGTGCCGTTCGGCGTCGCCGGCCAGGGGATGCTCCTCATCGCGAAGGGGTTCATCCTCGCCTGGGGCGTCGCACAGTTGGACTGGCTCCACGAGGATCTGCGCCGACTCGCTAAGCAATCTGCGGCAGTGGCGATCACCCTGATTCTCGGCGCCGTCGTCAATTTCCTGTTCCCAGGCCCGTGGTCGTCGATCGTCCTGGCCGGACAGGGATACGGTGGCAGATTCGGCCTGACTCCAGTGACGTCCTTCTTCCAGCACCCTGGCTACTTCGGCACAGTTATGGCACTCTCGTGCCTGGCCGCTCTCGCCCACGCGTCCGTGTTCAGAGTTTCGAAGACGACGATGTTCATCATTGTCGGCAGCCTGGTCGCAGCTTTCTGGTCGGCTCGACGCAAGATCTTTGTCGGCCTAGCGGCAGCAGTAGCCACCCTGGGCATCAGGCTGCGGTGGACTCCACTGCTGGTGATCGCACTAGTTGGCCTGCCGATCCTGCTGATCGTTGCTTGGGGCGCCGTCGCCAATATTGTGGTCTATACGTACGCCGAGTACTTCGTAAACCCCGACGCAGTCGCCCGCGTCCGCCTAACGATTGACTCGGTAGGCATCGCCGCAAACGCGTTGCCCTTCGGCGCCGGTTTCGGCCGGTTCGGTAGTGCCGTGGCACGTCAAAACTACAGTCCGCTCTACTATCAGCTCGGTTACCCGAATGTATGGGGCCTGGGAAACACAGAGGAGTCGGGGACGTTCCTCACGGACACGTTCTGGCCAGCAATCATCGGTGAGACCGGACTGCTCGGAACAATCTTCTTCATTGCAATCCTCGCCACGATCTTCAGACTGTTCTTTCGGCTCACAAAGCAAACGGCGGATTGGGATCGTTGGCTGGGCCTCGTCGGAGTGGCATGGTCAGTTCAGCTTCTCGTCGAATCTGTCGCCGGCGCGGTCTACACGGCGGTTCCGACATTCGCTCTGTTCTTCGCGGTCGTTGGCATTGCGGCCGCGAGGGGTCAGATGACCCACGCGAACCATCTGGCCGACAAGCTGCCCGAGGACAAAGAACGACGGAAGATGTTCAGCAGGTCCAGTTCATGAGTCAGCGACTCGCTTGGCCGGACATCGCGCGCGGTGCATCAGTGCTTCTCGTCGTATTGCACCACGTAGTCCGACAGATGGAGGCGCAGGCACCCTCTACCTGGATGAATGCGGCTGACGCCTGGAGCGCAGCTGACCAGTTCCTGACTCCAATACGCATTCCCTTCTTCTTCTTCATCTCGGGATTCCTGGTCGCCCGTGCGATCCAGGGGAGCCTGCGACAGAACCGCAAGCCCTGGCTAGTCCCCGCATACCTCTATGTCATCTGGAGCACTCTGCTGACACTCCGTCTACTGCTTCCGGCAGCTTCGTCCGAGCACACCTTCGCAAGCAATCTGCTTGGCAACCTTCTGTTGGCAGGCAGCGGCTACTGGTATCTCTACGCGCTACCGCTCTACTTCCTCTACACGCACTTGACGCGTTCATGGAAAGGTTGGATTGCAAGTGTTCCCTTGGTGGCCCTCCTCGTGGCTCGCGAACCCCTCACGGAGTGGACAACATCGATCGGCTATTCGACGATGGACAGCGCAAGCCTTTTAGGAAGCGTCTTCGCTAACGGCATCTTCTTCTGGCTCGGGGCTCGCTACGGCAAACAGATCGTTCACGTGTTCGCAGGTCGAGGGGCGCTGTGGGTTCTCGGTACCGTGGCGGTGTACTCGATCGTCCAGCTCACCGCGATGCTCGCGAAGATCACGGTCATTGTCTTGCCCTTGGCGAGCATCCTAGGCATCGCCGTCGGCATCATGCTCACTTCTGGCTTGAGCGGCGATCACGGAGTAATCCGTGGTATCCGGTACATCGGCCAACGCACACTACCGGTGTACGTACTGCAGTTCTTCTTCATCTCCGTGCTCAGTCTTGCCTGGGGACGCCTCGGACAACTTCCAGCAATCGCCGATGCAGCTGCCGCAAGTTGGGTTTATCCGATCGTCATCACGGCAGCGGCTGCGAGTGTCTCCTTGCTCTTCTATGCAATCGCGATGAGGACGCGCGCTCTGTCCTGGCTATTCGTTCCGCCAGCAGCCCTTACCCGCAAGCGAACCGAGACACGCAACTAGGTGAGATGACGACCCTTCATGGATTCGACACAAGCGCGGCGCCGGTTTCCCCTGGCACACGGCGCCCAATACAGGAAGTACGAGTGAGGAGCTGCTGATGAGACTCTCAGTTATCGGTTGTGGATACCTCGGCGCCGTCCATGCGGCCGCCATGGCATCCATCGGCCACGACGTCGTCGGAATCGACGTCGACGAACGGAAGATCGCCTCACTGTCGAAGGGCGAAGCGCCCTTTTTCGAGCCCGGACTGCCCGAGATCCTCAGCGAAGGCATCTCCTCAGGCAGGCTGAGGTTCACGACCGACATGAGCGAGGCTAAGGGCGCCAAAGTGCACTTCGTCGGCGTCGGAACCCCTCAGGTGAAGGACGGTTACGCCGCCGATCTGACGTATGTCAACGCTGCGGTCGACGGGCTCCTGCCTTACCTCAGCGATGGCGACATCGTGGCCGGCAAGTCGACCGTGCCGGTGGGTACGGCCGCCACTCTGGCAGAACGGGTGACACCCACCGGGGCGACCCTCGTCTGGAACCCCGAGTTCCTCCGCGAGGGATTCGCGGTAAAGGACACGATCGACCCCGACCGTCTTGTGGCCGGCATCCCTGCCGGTGAGGCGGGTGACGCGGCGACCTCTATCCTCCGCGAGGTTTACCACCCGGCGATCGACAAGGGCACGCCGTTCCTCGTCACCGACTACGCGACGGCAGAGCTCGTGAAGGTCGCGGCCAACGCCTTCCTCGCGACGAAGATCTCGTTCATCAACGCGATGGCCGAGATCGCCGAGGTGACCGGAGCCGACGTCACACAGCTGGCGGACGCCATCGGGCACGATGCACGCATCGGTCGGCGCTTCCTCGGTGCGGGTATCGGATTCGGTGGCGGCTGCCTCCCGAAGGACATCCGTGCCTTCTCGGCGCGCGCCGAAGAACTCGGCCGTAGCGAGTCCGTTTCGTTCCTCCGCGAGGTCGACGCGATCAACCTGCGTCGTCGCGACCGGGCCGTGCAGCTCGTCGTCGAAGGGCTCGGCGGCTCGGTCTTCAAGAAGAACGTCACGGTCCTCGGCGCGGCCTTCAAGCCCCACTCGGACGACATCCGCGACTCCCCCGCCCTCGACGTCGCCGTGCAGCTTCACGGTCTCGGCGCCTGGGTCACGGTCACCGATCCCGAAGCCCTCGCCAATGCGGAGCGCATCCACCCGCAGTTGAACTACGTCGCGGACCGCGACGAAGCTCTGCGCGGTGCGGACGCCGTCATCGTGGTGACCGAGTGGGACGAATACCGTCGCGAACTCGACCCCGGCCACGCCGCGTCGCTGACAAACGGGCACGTCGTCATCGACGGCCGCAACTGCCTGGATGCCGCCGCCTGGCGCGGTGCCGGGTGGACCTACTACGGCATGGGCCGCCCCTGATATCTGCAGGGTGTTTGTCCGCCGAAGGGTGGACAAACACCCTGTTTCCCGCTCGCGGTGTCCTCCGAAATGCCGACAGACAGCCGCGGGCGGGGTCCGTAGTCTTTCTCATGCGGCTCTCATGATTGTGACAAGCGTTCACGCAGACGAAACCTGACGCTTGTAGCTTGGAGAGACGCAGAGTTCGGTAATTCGGCTCGGCAAAGCTCCACCGATCAGTTCAATGGCGCCTGATCACGGATCCACCCCCAGACGCTGACGATGAACTGAAAGGTGTGACTATGAGAACCCCCCTCGCTGCCGGTATCGCCGCCGCGTGTCTCATTTCCATCAGCATCCTGGCCGTCCCGGCTGTTGCGAGCGGCTCCGAGTATCTGGCTTACGCTCGTTCGGCGTCGAACACCACCACGGTGGCCGGTGTCGTCGAGGCGAGCCAGAACACCGACGTCTCCGACGCCAGCACCGCGGCTCTCCGAGAGAACGCGGGCGGCCTCAGCCCGCTCATCACGGCGTGGGGTTTCACCGGCCTCGCTCTCTTCGGGGGCGGCGCGATCGCGGTGGCCACCTCGGTGCGCAAGCAGCGCAAGCTCGCGGTTTGACGGGGGCTGCGTCGACCGCAAGCCCGACCGTTCTCACGATCGTCGAGGCGGTCGCACTCTCGACGGCATGGCTGCAGCGCAACGCTCGCTCTCAATCGATCCGCTCGCTTGTGCTGAAAGGGCCCACTCTGCAGGAGCAGGGCCTGAGGGGTCACCACGTCTCCTCGGACGTCGATCTGCTCGTCGAGCCGGCGCGATTCGACGAATTCGTCGAGATTCTCACGACAACAGGCTGGACCGAGTTCACAGAGACCTTCGCGAGCGAGCAGTTCGTGACCCATTCGCGGACCTTCCGTCGCGCGGGCTGGCCGAACTCACTCGACGTCCACTCCTCGTGGCCCGGGTTTCTTGCCTCTGATGAAGACGTCTTTGAGGTTCTGTGGGAGCGGCGCGCTGCGGTCGAGCTCGCGCATACGAGCTGCGAGGTCCCCGATCGGAACGCGAACCTGCTGCTGCTGGCCCTTCACTCGCTTCGCGGGACGACATCTCAACCGCGGCACGAACGCGAGTTGGACGGGCTACGTCGGATCCGGATCTCCGACGAGGACCGCCAGGATCTCGCAACGCTGGCGCGCGTGACGGGCAGCGCGGCGCCGCTTCAAGACTTCCTCACTGACCTCGGCGTGAGGGTCGACGTCGATCCGTCCGAGCGGCAGACCCCCATATATAAGGAGTGGCAACGCAAAGTTGCTCATGCCCAGGGACGCACAGCGTCGTGGCTCATCGAGTTGCAGCGCGCACCCTGGCGGCGCAAAGCTGTCGTCCTCCGTCACGGTGTGTGGCCGACCGACCACGATCTCCTTGCCGAGCACCCGGACGTGCCCGACCGCTTCTGGGCCAAAATCTGGGCACGCATCGCACGCCTGGGTGGCGGCATCCGTCAACTCCGCCGCGTGGTCCCTGCACTTCGTCGGCGGTGAGGCACCCGCATGGCAATCCACCGACACACGAAACACCCCCGTAGCACGCACCCCCTACGCTCTATCCCGGGAGAGGTCAGTCACAAGGAGCACGCGAGCGAGGAGCCATGAGCACGCCGAGCCCCACCATGCCCATCCCGAACCCGACCGCGGTCGTGATCGAAGACGACGTCGCCGTGCGCGACATCCTCATCGAGGTCTTCGAGTCGGCCGGCTTCATCGCGATCGGCGCGACGAACGGCATCGACGGCGTCGCGGCCGTGCAGGCGCACGCCCCGCGCATCACCACCGTCGACATCAACATGCCCGGCATCGACGGGTTCGAGACGGTCAAGCGGATCCGCGCGATCAGCGAGACCTACATCGTCCTCGTGACGGCGCGCGCCGACGAATCGGATGCCGTCCTCGGACTCAGCGTCGGCGCCGACGACTACGTGACCAAGCCGTTCCGGCTGCGCGAGTTCCGCGCGCGGGTCGAGGCGATGCTGCGCCGACCCCGGCGTGTGGAGGCGGCCTCGCCCGAGAGCTCGGCCATCCCCGCGGCGGCGCCCGTCGAACCGGCATCCGGCAACGTCCTCACCCACCGCGATCTGCGGCTGGACCGACTCGCCCGCACCGTGCACCGCGACGGTGTCGAGGTCTCGTTGACGCGCACCGAGTTCGACCTGATCCAGACGCTCCTCGAATCCAACCGGCGCGCCCGCGCGAAGGAGGACCTCGCTCTGGTGGTGCGCGGAGACGAACCCGGCGGGACATACGTGAGCGAGCTCGACAAGCGCGCAATCGAGGCCCACGTCGCCAACCTGCGCCGCAAGCTCGGAGACTCCATCGGCAGCCCGCGCTACATCGAGACGGTCCGCGGCGTCGGATACCGCCTCACCGCCACCCCGACCAGATGATCACCGCAGCTCCGGACGCCGAGCTGAGCTCCGCCGAACGCTCCCCCGCCCTGCGGCGCCCCTCGCGCAACCGGGCCCGGTCCCGTTCCATCTGGCTGTGGCAGCTGTCGCTCGCCGCGGGCGTGATCACGATCTCGCTCGTCGGCGCCGTGATCCTGCCCGACATCTACTCCTACGTCCCGTTCGTGATCGGCAGCCTCATGATCGCCGCAATCACGATCGTGACGATCGGCCTCCCCTGGCGGCGACTGCCGGCTCGTGCGGTGCTCATCATTCCGCTGCTCGACATCATCGCGATCGGGTTCATCAGCTACGGCGGCGTGTACCGCCTGAGCTACCTGTGGGTCTTTCCGATCGCCTGGGTCGCGACCTATTACTCCGCGCGCTGGCTGGTCGCCGCGATCGGCACCGTCACGGTGCTCCTCGCCATCGATGCGCTGACCTTCGCAGCGGCACCGATGACGGTCCAGCGACTCTTGGTGATCGTGCTGAGCCTCAGCTTCCTCGGGATGTGCATCCACAACGTGGCCCGCAACGCGAGATCGCTGCGCAACCTGCTCTCGCGCCAGGCCGACCGATTGCGCCAGACCCTCGAGCGCACGCGCAAGCAGGCTGCCCGCACGACACAGATGTTCGACAGCCTCGACGTGGCCGTCGCCCGCATCAGCTCGACCGGCGAGATCCTCGCCGTGAACGAGGCGTATAGAGAGTTGTACGCCCTCGACCCCGACGACCTCAACCTCCCCGGCGGCTCGGTCGAGTACGACAGCGAGCGCGGAGACGCCCTCGCGGCATCCGAACGCCCCCTTGCCCGCGCAACCCGCGGCGAACTGACGGACGGCGAGCGGGTGTGGCTGTTCGATCCCGAGGGCAGCTGGCACGTGCTGACCGTCTCCACCCGACCGCTCCCGGCCGAGGACGGCGTCGACAGCGCGGTGCTCATCGTCCAGGACGTCTCCGAGCTGCATCGCGCCGAGCAGGAGCGCCGCACGCTCGCCGCCACCGTGTCCCACGAGCTGCGCAATCCGCTGACGGCAGCGCTCGCACACACCGAGCTCCTGCTCGAGCGCGACGATCTCCCCGCCCGCGCGCGTGAGCAGATCGCGTTGATCGAGGCCGCCGGTGAACGGATGCTGCACCTGGTGACCCAGACGATCGAAGGCACCGTGGCCGCCGGCAGCGAATGCCCGGGGTACTCCACGGTGGACCTGCGACGCATTCTCGACGCCTCGGTCGAGTCGTTCACACCGGCAGTGACGGCAGCGGGCGTGACGCTCACGGTCGATGCCCCCGACGAGGTGATCGTGGATGCCGATGCCTTCCGTCTCCGCCAGGTGATCGACAACCTGCTCACCAACGCGGTGAAGTACAGCGGCGCCGACGACCGCGTGAGCATCGTCGCCGAGGAAGACGCGGCTGAGGCGCGCGTGGCGATCGCCGACACCGGGATGGGGATCGACGCCGTCGAACTCCCGCACATCTTCGAGCCCTACTTCCGCGGCCAGGCGGCACGCGAGAGCGGCGTCACCGGCAGCGGACTCGGGATGGCCGTGGTGAAGGAGATCGTGGAGGAGCACGGCGGCAGCGTCGGCGTCGCATCCACCCCCGGGCTCGGCACCACCGTGACGATGACCCTGCCGCGTCGCCGATCGCAGGAGGAGAACTGATGCTCGGTCCCAGCCTCACGGTCTTGCACCTGGCCATCGCCACGGTGTGCACCGCGCTCATGATCGGTCTCGGCTTTCTGGCGCGCCCCCAACGCTCCACCGTGCTGTGGTCGACGATGTTCGTCGTCGCGATGGCCGGCTCCTTCGGCGCGCTCACCTCGGCAGCACTGGAATCGCGAGCCTTCTGGCTCATCTCGATGTCACTCGTCCTGACCGTCCCGTTCCTGCTCTGGTCGGGCCTGCGTGCCCACCGCGGTGCGCGGTACAGCTACGCCTGGGTCGCGGCCGTGGTCGGGGTCGTGCTCATCGTGATCTTCGTGATCGGTGCCGGACGCCCCGGCTTTCCGATCATCGGCCGAGTGAGCATGCTGCTCGCCGCCACCGTGAACATCGTCGTGCTGGGGGAACTCCTGCGCAGGCCCGAGCGCGGGCGGGGAGCAGCGGTGCCGCTGCTGCTCGCCACGGCGCTGTGGATGCTGCTGAGCGTCGTCGGGGTGATCGCAGCCATCCTCAACCTGACCGAGAACTACGAGCTGCTCACCCAGACGAACTCGGTCGGATTGAGCATCTACATGATCTGCGCTCTGGTGAGCCTCCTCTTCTTCATCCGTGGCGACGGTACGGGCGCGGTCGTCGGTGACGGCGCGGCTTTCCGGGTCGTGGCTGCCGATCGTCTCGCGCGGGCGCGCGCCGCGGAGGAGAACACCTGGACGCTCCTGGACATCCGGCTCGATGACCCCGTCGACCTGCGCGGCGCGAGCGGGGACGGCGCGTTCGCCGGGCTCAGTGCACGATTCCACGAGCTCGTGCGCGCCGCTTTTCCTGCAGAGGCGGATGTCGCCGCCTTCAGCGAGACGAGGGCAGTCGTGCTGCTCGCGCGGACCGAGACGGTGGTGCGGTCGCACGTGCGCCGCCTGATGGAATCGCTCGCCGTCGCCGATACCGAAGCGCCGGTCATGCTCCAGCTCTCGGTGAGCGTCGGCTGGGCCGATGCGACGCGGTGCGCGTTCGATGTCGACGCTCTGCTCGCGACGGCGGCCGCCCAGGCCGACGGCGCGGTCGCCGCCGGCGGCGACCGCTGGCAGCGCGCCTGACCCTCCGGATTCGCTCAACTTCCTCAAGGCGCGGTTTCGCGGGTGCGATGACACCCGAAGGATCCGCCAGAGTTCGCCCAACTGCCCGAATTCGGCGCCCCGCAGCTGTTTGCTGATGCCACGTCGAGGAAGCGGTCACGCTTCCTCTTTTGTGTGACCTCGGTTCCGTGCGAGCGGTGGTGAGGTCTGTCGAGAACCTTGGGGGGTTCCCGTGGCCACTGAGCTGCCGAGCACTGTCATCGCGCCCATCGCGTCGAAGAACGTCGACCGCCGCACCCTGCTGAAGGCCGGAGCGTGGGCCGCTCCCGTTCTGGTCCTCACGACCGCCGCGCCCGCGATGGCGGCATCCGTCTCGTCGGTGCCGGTTGCGCAGCTGAGCGTGCAGAGCTACTCGCTCTCGAACCTGACGAACGGCGGCTCGCCTGGGCCTCTGCTCTGGAACGGCGGGCAGATCGCCTGGACCTCGCCGGGCAGCGGTCAGCCCACGACCGCATCGGTTTCGTACACCGTCACTCTCTCCGGGCCCGGTGGGCTCAGCGTCACGCTCGCGACGAGCGCGACGAACCTCACCAAGTACGGCTCCTTCGAGGTTCCCGCGATCCAATGGGGCACGAAGCCGCTCGCCTCGGGCAGCTACACGGTCACGCTCACGGCCATCGGCTCCGACGGCACGAAGAGCGCGACCTCCAACACGATCACAATCGCGTCCGCAGTGACGGCGAGCGCGCCGACCGTGACGCCGGCGCAGGGAAACAAGCACACGGTGGCCTTCGTGCTCACCGGCCCCGCGGGCGCGCAGGTCACCATCACGACCACGCCTGTGAACGTGATGATCTCCACCGCGTTCCCGACGTCGATCACGATCCCCGCCTCCGGATCGGCGACCGTGTCGGGCGTCTGCAACTCGACCGGCAAGACGGCCGGGACGATCGCGTTCGCGCTCAGCGCGGCCGCCGGGTGGACGGTGACACCGAGTTCGCTCGGTCCGGTCACGGTACCCGTGAAATAGCTCGTTCCTGAAGCTCCTGTTACGCGGTCCGAACGCGCCGCGAAGGAAATCCCAGGATTGACCGAAGTTCCTGAATTCGCCCCGTCGCGCCGATTTGCTGTGGCTAGTCAAGGGAGCGACCAGCTCCCTTTTTCGTGCGACGGGTTCGGTGCGCGCCGGGTCAGTCGCCCCTAGTCCCCGGGGGTTTCTTGTGAGCATCGACACACCGATCCGTGACACCGCGTCCACTGCTTCGAAGAGCGTCGACCGTCGCACGCTTCTGAAGGCAGGCGCCTGGGCCGCGCCGGTCGTGCTCCTCACGACCGCCATCCCGGCTGCGGCAGCATCCACGAACGTCGTGCCGTCGAACGAGTTGACGGTTACGTCCGGCGCGCTCACCGCAAGCGGCGTGGCCGCGACACCGCTGCACTGGGCCGGTGGAAAGATTCTTTGGACGCCGGCATCGGGCTCAACCACGACGGCTGCGATGGTGAGCTACAGCGTTATTCTGAGCGGCCCGGCGGGCTTTGCTTCGCAGACGTTGTACACCAGCTCCACCAACCTCGCACCCGGCGGATCGATCGACTTTGCCGCTGGTAACTATGGATCTAATGCGCTGCCCCCCGGGCGTTACACGATCACCGTTCTCGCGTCGAGCGACGGTGACGCGACCGCTGCCTCGTCTTACTCGATCGTCTATACGGTCAGTGTGAGCGCCTTCTCAGGCGTCGCGACACCGGGCAAGGGGTCCGATACCTCCTATGCTCTGAGCTTCACCGTCTCGAACCCGAACCCTGTACCCGTCACCGTGTCTGTCGCGCTTTCCGGGTCGGGCTTTGCCACGGGTCCGACGCCCGCGAGCTTCATCAATCTTCTGGTGCCCGCTAACGGGTCGATCGCTCAGCCCTCGTCCGGCACGATCTCTGCAACAACCGCGAACCAGTCCACCGGCAAAACTGCGACTGCGACCATAACGGCTCCGATCGACTGGATTGTCGCGAACTCGACCAAGACGTTCAAGGGCGGCGCAAGCTTCTGACCTGCACACAGCACCCCGCCTCGCGGCCCGCCTTCGGGCGGGTCGCGAGGCATTTTCGCGAAACATGCGGCCGGTAGTGTGACCGGGACACGTCGAGGAGAACCATGGAACTACGTGACTACCTGCGCATCCTGCGGGCCCGCTGGATCGCGATCGTGCTGCTCACGCTGCTCGGCGCGGCGGTCGCGTTCGGCTACAGCGCCCTGCAGCCCCGCGTGTACACCGCGGAGGCGACCGGCTACGTGACGACGGCCGATGGCAGCACGGATGTCGGCGCCGCCCTCGTCGGCAACCAGCTCGCGCAGGCGAAGGTCAAGTCGTTCGTCGCGGTCGGCTCCTGGCGTGCGGTCGCGGAGTACGCGATCGACGAGCTCGGCCTGCAGAGTTCACCCGAATCCCTCGTCGGCCGCGTGGATGTCACGAACCCGCTCGACACGACGGTCATCTCGGTGAACGCCTCCGCGGGAACCCCCGAAGAGGCGCGCGATCTCGCCGAGGCGTGGATCCGCGGCATGATCCTGCAGATCGACGACCTCGAGGGCGACGGCACCACCGGTTCGTCCGCGGTCACCGTGGTCGCCGGTGACTCCGCGCGCCTGCCCACGTCCCCCTCCTCGCCGAACACGCGCCTGAATGTGATCCTCGGCGCCCTCATCGGCCTCGCACTGGGTATCGGGTACGCCGTCGTGCGGCACGTGCTCGACCGGCGGCTGCGCGACCCGCGCGACATCGAGCGCGAGACCGGGGTGGCGGTCGTCGGAACCATCCCGCTGGACAAAGAGCTCTCGGCATCCCGAAAGGTTCTCTCGTTCGACGAGTCGCTCGGCGACAGCGGCAGCGTGATCGTCGCCGAGGCCCTGCGCGAACTGCGGACGAACCTGCAGTTCATGAGCGTCGACAACCCGCCACGCGCGATCGTCGTGACTAGCCCCGTTCCCGGCGACGGCAAGTCGACGACCGCCGCCAACCTCGCGGTGAGCCTCGCCGCTGCCGGCGAGCCGGTCATGCTGATCGACGCGGACCTTCGCCGCCCGGTGATCTCGACCCTGTTCGCGCTGCCCGAGGGCGCCGGCCTGACCGACGTGATCGCGGGGCGCGCGGCGATCGACGACGTGTCCCACCAGGTGGGCGAGAACCTCGTCGTCGTCGGCGCCGGGCGCATCCCACCGAACCCGAGCGAGCTGCTCGGGTCGCAGCGCATGCGCGATCTCGTCGCCCAGCTGTCGCAGACCGCGCTCGTGATCATCGACAGCCCGCCGCTGCTGCCCGTGACGGATGCCGCGATCCTCGCGGCACGCGCCGATGGAGCCCTCATCGTGACGTCGGCCGGGCGGACGACCTACGACATGCTCCAGAAGGCTCTGGAGAATCTCGAGAAGGCGCACGCGCACACGCTCGGCGTCGTGCTGAACAAGGTGCCCAAGCGGGGTGTGGGCGGCGGGTACTACGGATACCAATATCAGTCGTATCAGGCCGCCGACAAGAAGGCGCCGAAGGGGCAGCCGACCGAGCCGGAGCCCGGTCCGCGCCGCTCCTCTGACGCCGGTTCCGGTGCGGGGACCGCGGATGCCGAGCAAGAGTTCGCGGGCGGTCGGCGCTCCGCGCGGCGGGCTCCGACCGCCGACTGATCGGGGTCGGATGGCACCCTTCGCGTTAGCGCAAGGGAGCGTCAAGTTTTCCACCGGATCGCACGACGGGGGTTGTCAGCGGCCCGCCGACGAGTAGCGTCGGATGTGCACCGTGCAGCTCTGGGGGCTGCAGCAGGGCCCTCGCGAAACCCGAATTCGCGAGGGCTCTGGGCGGACGGGGGTCCGCCATGTGTGCGCACTGACCTGGGGGGTCATTGATGACCAGTTTTGCGACAACGGGCGTCGATTCGCGGCAAGCGAAGACGACGGCATCCGGCCTGATCGTTCACGAGTGGGTCGAGCGGTGGGGCGGCGCGGAGCGCGTGCTCGAGGCGATGGTCGACGCGTTCCCGGATGCCGGCGTGCGGGTCCTGTGGGACGACACGCGTCTGCTCGACGGGCGCGACGTGCACGAGACCTGGATCTCGAAGACCCCGCTGCGCAACAACAAGATGCTCGCGCTGCCGGCGATGATCCCGACGTGGCGGATGCCGATGGCCTCGACGCCCGAGTGGATGCTGGTCAGCTCGCACCTGTTCGCCCACCACGTGAAGGCTCCGGCCGGGGTCAAGAAGTTCGTCTACGCGCACACGCCCGCCCGCTACATCTGGGAGCCCGAGCGCGACAACCGCGGCGCCTCCGGCTGGGCGCGCGCTGCGAGCGCCGTGCTGAAGCCGATCGACCGCCGCCGCGCCGCCGAGGCCACCTCGATCGCCGTGAACAGCAAGTTCACCGGCGAGCGCGTCGCTCGCGCGTGGGAGCAGGAGTCGCGGGTCATGTACCCGCCCGTCGACACCGAGACGATGGTCGCCACCACCGACTGGCGACGCGATCTCACCGACGACGAGCAGCGCCAGCTCGACGCGCTGCCCTCGACATTCCTGCTCGGCGCGTCGCGCATGGTCGACTACAAGCGCCTCGACCGGGTCATCCAGATCGGCGCGCAGGTCAAGGTGCCCGTCGTGATCGCCGGGACCGGACCCAGCCACGTCGCGCTCCGCTCCGCCGCCGCAGCCTCCGGCGGTGAGGTGACGTTCATCCTGGCGCCCTCCGACGCGATGCTGCGCGCGCTGTACGCCCACGCGAGCGCGTACGTGTTCCCGGCCGTCGAGGACTTCGGCATCATGCCCGTCGAGGCGATGGCCTGCGGCACCCCGATCATCGCGAACTCGGTCGGCGGCGTCCGCGAGACGGTCGAAGCCGTCGGCGGCGGCGTGACGTGCGAGATCGAGCGCTGGAACGACTGGGACGAGATTCTCCACCAGGCGATCTCGCTGGATCCCGCGCAGTTCCGACCGCGCACCCACATGTTCTCGCGCTCCCGTTTCATCGCCGAGCTGCAGGACTGGGTCGGCGCCGGGGCTTAGTCCGCGCGGCGGGGGGTATCGGACCCTGGGTCCTCCGCCGAGGTGGTGGCTCTTCCGCCGAGCTGGTGGTTTGTGCACCGAGGTGGTGGTTTCCCCGCCGAGGTGGTGGGTTCCCCGCCGAGATGGTGGGTTCCCCGCCGAGATGGTGGTTTGTGCGCCGAGATGGTGTGTTTCCCGGCGAGATGGTGGGTTCCCCGCCGAGATGGTGGGGCCATCTCGGCGCAAAGTGCACCACCTCGGCGCAAAGTGCACCACCTCGGCGGAGTGCGCGACGATGGATGCCGGCACCCCGCACGCGCGCGCTCACGCCGACCGAGCCCACGTGTCGGTACTCCCGCGCGAGGACTTACCGGTTCAGTGGGCGCCAAGCGCGGCATCCGCCTGGAGATTCAGCGAAAACCGTCCACCGAGCGGCGCCTGACGCTTTCCCCGGTCTCGTTCGTCCGCTGTGCACGGCGAACCCGCACTCACGGGGCGTGACGCGCGGCATCCGGCCCCGCGATCCAGCGAGATGGCTGTCAGGCCGCGCGAGCCTTCGCCGGCGCCGAGACCGTCGCGGTCACCAGTATCGGCAGGTGATCGCTGCGGCCCTGCGGCAGCGTGCGCACCTTGTCGATCTGCAGCCCCACCGACGTCGCGAAGTCGTAGTGCCCGCGGAAGAACCGGTACCGCGTGTACGTCCGCGCATCGCTGAGGTTGAGCTCGTAACCGTGCTCGCGGACCTTCTGGCTCAGGTTCTCCTTGAAGACCGGATAGTTGTAGTCCCCGACCATGAGCACCGGCAACCCCTCGCCCAGGCGCTGCAGCTCGGTGAGAGCGGTCCGGATCTGGTGCCTCCGCAGCGAATTCAGCGCGGTCAGCGGAGCGGCGTGGAACGAGGCCACGATGAGCGCGCGGTTCGCGTCGATGTCGTGGAGTCTGACTCCCAGCATCCGCTCTTCAGCGGGCTTGAGCACCCGGTCGTGCATCGACTTCTTCAGCGCGAGCGCCCGCACCTCTTCGAGGCGGAACGTGTTCTCGCGGTAGTAGACCGCGAGTCCGAGCCGGTTGCGGGAGGTCGCGTCGGCCAGACGCAGATCGCCGATGAATGCCGGCATGTCGGTCGTGTCGAGCTCTTGCAGACAGAGCACATCGGGGGCGTGCCGGTCGACCAGGGCGCTCAGCTCTCCGACGGCGCGGTGCTTGCGCAGGTTGTACGAGATGACCTTCATAGCGACCCCAGCCTAGAACCGCCGGGTTTCGCGCGGGTGTCTTTCCCCGGATCCCTTGTCAACCTCCCAGGGTCCGGTTGGCACGTTGGCGACACCGTTCTGCGTTGGCGCCTGAGGTTTCGTAGGGCCATTGCAGGGATGTGGCGCCGTCACCCTGGCGCTGAGCGGGGGCGTCCGCGCGGGTGTTGGGGCCTGAGCAGAACCCTCGATCTCCTCCCCGCGGAGGTCGAGGCCGTGCGCGCGATCTGGCCGGACGACGAGGTCGAGACGCTGACGGATGCCGATCTCGTCGCCGCGAACGAGCGGTATTGCCGCATGCAGCGCATGCTCGCCGCCGATCAGGCCCGGTTCGCCGCCGAGATCGCTCGTCGTTCGCGCCCCGAGCTGGGTCCCGAGAGCCTGGCGAAGACCCAGGGGTTCCGCAATCCGACAGCGCTGATCGCGGCGACGAGCGGCGGGTCCACCGGTGACGCCGCCCGCCTGGTCAAGGTGGGCGAGGCGATCGCTCCGCGGCAGCTGCTGTCGGGCGAACGCGCACCCGCCCGGCACCCGCACGTCGCCGAGGCGATGGCCCGCGCGACGATCACCGAACGAGCGGCTGCCGCGATCGTGGCACTTCTCGACCGCGTGGCGTTCCGCGCCGGGCTGGAGGCGATCGAGGTCGCCGAGAAGACGCTCGTCGAGCAAGCGCCCGGCCTGTCGATGGACCAGCTCGCCCGCGTGCTCGTCCGTGCCGAGGCGTGGCTCGACCCGGACGGGGTCGCGATCCGCGAAGACGAGAAGCGCGGCGCCGAACAGCTCACGATGCGTGAGGTCGACGGCATGTTCGAGTTCGCCGGCCGACTCACTCCGGAGCACGGCGCGCCGCTGAAGGTCGCGATCGAAGCGATGGTGTCGGCCGAGATGCGGGCGACGCGGGATGCCGCGCGGGACGGGACCGCCGACCCCGACGTCCCCCGCCGCTCCGTCGTGCAGATGCAGGCCGACGCGCTCGTGCGACTGTGCGAGCACGCGCTCGGGTGCGACCGCACCGACCTCCCGCTGCAGGGCGCCACTGTGGTGGTGCGTATCGACCACGAGAACCTGGTCAACGACACCGGGTTCGCCACGATCGACGGCATCACCGCCCCGATCTCGGTCGCCACCGCCCGCCGGATGGCCGCCGCGGGCGAGATCATCTCCTGCGTCCTCGACGGCAACGGGCAGATCCTCGACTGGGGCCGTACCCGACGGCTCTTCTCCCGCAACCAGCGCCTCGCCCTCCTCGAACGCGACGGCGGATGCGCGATGTGCGGCGCTCCACCCGGACAGGTCAAGGTCCATCACATCCGCTGGTGGGCCCGGGATGCCGGACCCACAGACCTCGCGAACGGCATCTGCCTCTGCGAAAGCTGCCACCACCGCATCCACGACAACGGATGGGAGATCCGCATCGACGGGATCGGCGTCCGCGCGAAAGTATGGTTCCTCCCCCCACCACACGTCGACCCCGCCCGCACCCCACGACTCGGCGGACGCGCCAGATACGACTACGCGGCATGACCGGCGCGGGGCACGAGGCGCGAGGGCGTGGATTCAAGGGGGCCCGGATTCAAGGGGGCGCGGATTCGAGGGCGCGGATACAAGGGGGCCCGGATTCGAGGAGGCCCGGATTCAAGGGGGCGCGGATTCGAGGGCGCGGATACAAGGGGGCCCGGATTCGAGGAGGCCCGGATTCGAGGGCGCACGGACTCGAGGGCGCGACGTGACGGCGCGAAGCACCGGCGCCCGGATACGAGTCGAGGGCGCGAACAGCATCGCCCCCGCGCACCGGTAGCGTGAGGGCGTGACCGACACGAGCGAAACCGGCGATACAACCGGCGAGCCCGCAGACGCCCCCGGCGAACGGGCAACCGCCACCACCACCGCCACGCCCGCAACCACCTCCGCCGAGGCGGCGGCCGCCCCCGCCGAGGCGGCAACCCCCGCACGGAAACCCACCTGGCGCCGCATCACCGGCAGCACGTGGTTCCACTTCGCCGCCGCCCTCGTGATCACCGGACTCATCCTGAGCTTCGTCGCGAAGCCGTACTGGGTGCCGTCCGGATCCATGGAGAACACCCTCCAGCCCGGCGACCGGGTCCTGGTCAACCGGCTCGCCTACACGGGAGCGAACCCCGGCACGGGCGACATCGTCGTCTTCGACGCCGGCGACGAATGGGACACCGAGGCGGTCCCCGAGACCAATCCTCTGAAGGCCGCACTCCGTTGGATCGGCGAAGTCACCGGCTTCGGACCCTCCAGCGCCCACACGCTCATCAAACGCGTGATCGGCACCCCCGGCGAGAGCGTCGCGTGCTGCACCGCCGACGGACAGCTCACGATCGACGACGAACCGCTCGCCGAAGCCTACGTCTTCAACGACTACGCGTTCGAACCCGGCACCCTCGACTGCACCTCGACCCCGCGCTCGCAGCGATGCTTCGACGCCGTCGAGGTGCCCGCCGACTCCTACCTCATGCTCGGCGACAACCGCGCGAACTCGTCCGACTCCGCCGCATTCTGCCGGGGCGACGCACCCGCCGGCGACTGCTGGCGCTGGGCGACCAGACAAGACCTCATCGGCAAGGCCGTCCTGCTGTTCTGGCCCTTCACGCGCTGGACCGGCCTCTGACCCGATGTACGAAATTGCGGGTCACGCCCTCCTCTCAGCATGACCACCCACGCCGAACCCGCCACCGCGCACGCCGAACCCACCATCGCGGCCGAAGACCTCACGGATGCCGCCCTCCGGCGGGCCGAGCACGACCTGCTCCGCGCCGAACTCGAGCACGAGCAGACGCGTCGCACGCTCACCGCACGATCGCAGTGACCGTCGCGAGGTGCGCGAGCACCTCCTCGCTGATCGACCCCAACAGGAACCGCGCGATCGCTCCGCGCCCGTGCGAGCCCACGACGACGAGCCGCGCGTGCGCGCCGAGCCGGTTCAGCACGGCCGATGGATACCCCTGCTCCACGTGCCGGACGACCTGCAGGTCGGGGTAGTCCGAGCTCAGCCCCGCCACCGCGAGCGCCATGGCCTCCTCGGACAGGGCCTGCATGTTCGTCAGGTATTCCGGCGGATACACGCCCGGGTTGTGCGGCGTCACGATCGGCGACCACGCCGTGACCACCGTGAGCGGCTCACCGAGCCGATCCGCCTCCGCCTCCGCGAACGCGAGCGCGTGCTCGGACACTTCCGACCCGTCCACCCCGACCACGACTCCGGTGCGGCCGTCGAGATCGCGATCCGGCACGACGACCACCGGGCAGTGCGCCCCGGCCGCGATCCGCACGCCGTGCACGCCCCGCTCGTAGCCCGTGCCCGGCCCGCGGTCATCGCTCCCGATCACCAGGAGCGCGGCATCCGTCGACGCGTCCACCAGCCGCGCGACCGGGTTGCCCCGCTCCACCCGCACACGCACCGGGATGCCGCGCGCTGCGATCCGCTCCGCTTCGGCCTCGAGCACGGACTGCCGGGCGGCCATCGCGGCCTCGATCACAGCGTGCTCGCCGACCGCGCCGACGGCTCCGCCGATCACCGACATCAGCTCGACGCCCTGGTGACGGTCGGCCGCGCGCTGCGCGGCCCAGTCGATCGCACGACGGGCGACGGGCGCCTCGGTCACGGCGACGAGGAGGGTGCTGGTCATGATGCTCCGATCTCTCGCATCCAGCCTCGCTCCGCACAGCCCGCCCGGGTAGGGCCGAAGGACCCCCTACGGGCAGGGCTGCGCGATCGCCTTCACGAACGCCGCCGACTGGTACGCGTATTGCGACGCCCACGCCGAGAACGTCTCCGGTCCCCCGGCCGCGACCACCGCGACCCCGCCCGCGTGGCACTTGTCGAACAGGTAGCGCGCCCGCGTCACGTGCGGCGTGCTCGTGATCACGATGACCGACTCCCCGGCATCCACGAGCTGGGTCTCGCCACGCGTGGAATAGGGATCAGCCACCGCGCACGTGACCGACGCCTCGTCGCACAGCGGGATGTCATCTGCCGTCTGCCCGCCCGCCGGCTGCACCGACACCACGATGCGCTGCACGACCCCGTCGTCGCGCAACTGCGCGGCGAGCGCGAGCCGCTCCTCCATCGGTGGTCCGAGCACGAGTGCGACATCGCTCGGCGCGACATCGTCGACGGCGGGGAACACGTAGAGCGGAAGCCCCGCGAGGACGATCAGCCAGAGACCGCCGACGATCGCGAGGATGCCACTCCACGCGTTCCGCATCATTCGCGGTCGCGGCGGTTGCGGGTCTGCTCCGCGCGCGCTCCGAGCAGTCCGTCGTCCGGGTAGCCCACCGCCGTCAGCGTGAGGCCCCGTGCTGCGAGGACCGCGAACTCGTTCGTCCGCTCGGCCTCGTCGCGGATCACCGCGAGGTGCTCGGCGCGCAGCCGCCCGAGTCCGACCGCGACGCACCCCCCGACGAGCGCCCGCACCATGCTGTGGCAGAACGCATCCGCCTTCACGTTCGCGACGAGCACGCCCTCGGCGTCGCGGTGCCAGTCGAACTCGAGCAGCGTCCGGATCGTCGTTCCCTCCTCGCGCGGCTTGCAGTAGGCGGCGAAGTCGTGCAGGCCGATGAGCGAACGGGATGCCGCGTCCATCGCCTCCGCGTCGAGGACCCCCCGCACGCGGGTCGTGCGATGACGCTCGAGCGGATCGTATCCGGCGGCGTCGTCTGCGATGCGGTACGCGTAGCGGCGCCACACCGCGGAGAACCGGGCGTCGAAGCCATCCGGCGCGACCGCGGTGCGGTGGACCGTGACATCCGCGTATCCGCCGAGCACACCGCGTACGCGCGCCGCGAGCCGGGTCGCCCCCGTCGGATCCTCGGGGGCAGCGCTGCGCCCGCCGCGCAGCCGCGCGGCCTGCTCGTCGTCGAGATCGACGTGCGCCACCTGACCGGAGGCGTGCACGCCGGCATCCGTCCGCCCCGCGACGACGAGGCGGGGCGTGCCACCGAGGATCCGCGCGAGCGCTTCCTCGAGCGTGCCCTGGACCGTCCGGAGCCCCGGCTGCAGAGCCCATCCGCGGAAGTGCGTGCCGTCGTAGGCGATGTCGAGGCGGACCCGGAGCCGCTCCGCCGCGCCGGGGATGCTCACAGCGTCTCGATGAGCCGGGATGCCGTCAGATCGGTCACGAACGCCTCCACCTGCGCGGGGACCTCGGCCGCGGCATCCGTCCCGGCGACCTCGAGCGTGCGTGCGATCAGCTGCGTGAGGGCCACCGGCTCCTCCAACCACTCCCAGATGAGCGCCGCCGAGCCCGTGAGCGCCGCCGGCTGCGCGAGGGTCTGGTCCTCTTCGGGGCTCAGCGCGAGGGCGACGATCCGCTCACCGCTGTCCACCCAGGCGACATCCTCGCGGCGCGCGAGCCGCGGTTCGTCCGAGGTGAGCAGCCCGGCATCCATCAGCTGACCGACCGCCATCAGCACGGCGGGGCCCGCGTCGACGCCGTCGGGCTCGCCGTACGCGTCGACCGCAGCCGCCACGAGCTCCGCGAGCGTCGCGTGATCGGCCGCGCGCCAGACGGCGGGCGCGATCCCGCCCAGAACCGTCACATGTCCCTGCTCATGGACGATCGTGAGCACGGCGATCCGGTCCGGATCGGTGAGCGCGACCTCGTCCTCGGCGGCGGCGCGTGAAAATCTGGGGAGATTCGGGCCTTCCGGGCCCTCCTGCACCCCGGAAACGTCGGAATCACCCCGGGCTTTCACGCCCGGCTCCGGAACCACGATCGGCCCAGCCTCCTGCGCGAGCGCGGGGATGAGCGCCGGCAGCGTCGCGGCCTCCCGATACCGCACGCTCCGGATGCCGCCGGTCGCCTCCGCAAGGCCCGCGATGAAGCGCAGCCCGGCGGTCTGGTGGTGCAGGAAGCTCGTCTGCGACACGAGATCCTCGAGCGCGTCGCCGAGATCGGCGACCTCGACCTCCGGCTCCTCCGGATGCTCGGGGTCGCGGTCCAGCAGCACGATCGCCGCGACGCGGAGATCGGCATCCGGCAGCGGCTTCAGCCCCACCGCCGACGGCGCGAGCTGGGTCTTCGGCGCCGCCGGGTCCTCGATGACCGACAGCGGCTTGCGGTAGGGCCACACCCGCCCGTCGGCGTCGATCGCGATCGTCTCGTCCGAGACGTACCCGTACACCGCACCGAGCGCGCGGGACGCGGTGGTCTTCCCCCGCCCGGACGGACCCACGAGCACCACGACCTGCCCGTCCGGCGTCGCGACGCCCGCCGCGTGCAGCATCCACGCGCGTCCGCGCGCCGCCTCGATCGCGGCGAGCGTCACCTGCTGCGACAGCGCCGAGAGCATGTCCACCCGGTCCGCGATCAGCGGCGTGATCGTCTGCACCGGCTGCGCGCCGTCGGGCGCGGGCGCGTCAGCCCACGCCTCCCGCACCGCATCGGCGTCCTCGGGCGACAGGGCGCTCAGGTCGATCGCGATGCACGAGCCGACGGCGTCGACAAGGAGGGTTGCAGGCACACCCGAAGCCTATGCCGACCAGCGCCCGACTACCCATCGAGCGCTCGCGCACGATAGCCTGGCCCGACGTGCACCCGGTCCTGGGGGAGCGGTGCACCGATGGACGAACGACGCGCGGCACCCGAAGCCGCGTGCTCGCCGACTCGTCGCGCGTCCATCCGGGGGTCCGGAGTCTGCCATCACCACGTCCACGCACACACCTGCGCGAGCGCCGCGCACGCAGGGAGAGGCATCCGGTGTCATCGTCCACGAGTGGGTCGAGCGCTGGGGCGGGGCGGAGCGCGTGCTCGAGGCGATGAGTGACGCCTTCCCTGCGGCCGAGGTGCGGGTGCTGTGGAACGACGCCCCCGATCTGCTCGACCGCCCGGTCGGTGAATCCTGGCTCGCCCGCACGCCGCTGCGGCACAGCAAGCCGCTCGCACTGCCGGCGATGCTGCCGACCTGGCGGATGCCGCTGCCCGGCGACCCGGACTGGGTCCTGGTCAGCTCGCACCTGTTCGCCCACCACGTGCGCACCCCCGCCGACGCCGTGAAGTTCGTCTACGCGCACACGCCCGCCCGGTACATCTGGGAGCCCGATCGCGACGGGCGCGGCAGCGGACCCGCGGCCCGCGCGGCGAGCGCGCTGCTGAAGCCGATCGACCGCCGCCGTGCGGCCGAAGCCTCGCACATCGCGGTCAACAGCGCATTCACCGCGGAGCGCGTCGAGGCCGCGTGGCAGCAGCCGTCGACCGTGATCCACCCGCCGGTGGACACCGAGACGCTCACCTCGATCACGGACTGGCTCACACCGCTGACGGATGCCGAGCGCCGGCTCGTCGAGTCCCTGCCCGCCGACTTCCTCCTCGGCGCGTCGAGGTTCGTGCCGTACAAGCGCCTGGACCGGGTGATCGCCGCCGGCGAGGCCACCGGTCTGCCCGTCGTGATCGCCGGTCAGGGGCCGGACGAAGCCGCGCTCCGCGCCCGCGCGGCGTCCGGGCGGGTCGACGTCACGTTCGTGATCGCCCCCTCGGACGCCCTCGTCCGCGCCCTGTACGCCCGCGCACTCGCGTTCGTCTTCCCCGCCGTCGAGGACTTCGGCATCATGCCGGTCGAGGCGATGGCGGTGGGCACGCCGGTGATCGGGCACAGCGCCGGCGGCGTGCACGAGAGCATCTCGCTCGTCGGCGGCGGCGTCACCGCGGATCTGCATCGCGGCACCGACTGGCTGACCCTCGTCGAACGGGCGACGGCGCTCGACCCCGCGGCGTTCCGTCCGCGCACGCTCGCGTTCTCGCGCGCACGCTTCGTCTCCGAACTCCAGTCCTGGGTCTCCGCCGGCCTCCCCTGACCCCCCTGCCGCTCGCGAGAGGGCACTTTTGTAGGGCAACACGCCGCGCGGACCCTACATATCTGCCCTCTCGCGGGAACGCAGGGGACGTCAGCCGAAGACGTTCCGACCGGGCGCGAGCCGCTCCCCCGCGGCATCCATCGCGCTGCGGGCCAGCCGCACGCGGTTCTCGCTCTCGCGCACGATCTCGCGCGCGAGCACCGGGTGCGCCCGCACGACGTCATCGAGCGCCCGCACCGGGATCGCGACGACCTCGAGCTCGCTGAGCGCGATCGCACGCGAGATCGTCTCGGTCCGGGTCAGCGCCGTGAGCCCGACCGCGTCGTGCCGTCCGAGCTCGGTCACCTGGATGAACCCCGCGTCGCTCGGGATGCCGAGCATCACGCGCCCGGCGAGGATGAACCGCGTGGCCATCGGGATCATCCCGGGCCGCAGGATCACCTCGCCCTGGCAGTACCGCTCGAGCCGCGCGGTACTGGCGAGCGCTTCGGCCTCCGCGGGACGCAGGCTCAGGATCGGCGCGATCTCGTGCAGCGCGTCCTGCAGTCTGCTCGCCGAGTTCCACTCGTCGGTCAGGTCACCGTCCAGGTGCAACCCCGCCCGCCGCGCGGCGTACCAGAGCCGGGTCGCGAACGCGTCGAGCACGCCGCCGTGATCGCCCGGTGAGGTCAGCGGGATCGAGATCTGGTAACGCGCGCCGTCGAGTGTCGTGACGCCCGGCTCGCGGTCGGGCGACACGAGCGGGATGTCACGGGCGACCTCCACCAGCAGCGCCCGCACCCGCGCGGGCGGGTCGTCGGTCGCGAACGTGTACTCCGCCGACGCGGCGTACGGCTCGGGGCTGCGCGACAGGTTCGTGAACGACCCTTCGGCGAGCTCGGCGGTCGGCATCACGAGGATGCCGTTGCCGGTGTCCAGGTGCACGGCCCGCCAGTTCACCTCGATGATCTGCCCGCGCGTCCCACCGGTCTCCAGCCAGTCGCCGATCTGGAACGGGGCCTCGAAGATGAGGAACAGTCCGGACACGATCGACCCGACCGCGTTCTGCAGCGCGAGTCCGACGATGATCGACGTGATGCCCAGCGCCGCGAAGACGCCCGCGACATCGGCATCCCACACCCACCAGAACAGCAGCGCGATGCCGACCACGATGAAGACGAAGCGGATGAGGTCGCTGAAGATCGACGGGAACCGGTCGCGCCACGACCCCTTCTCCCCGCGGTGGAAGACGAGGTGGTTGATCGCGTTGATCGTGACGACGATCACGAGCAGCCCGAAGATCGTCCAGATGACCTTGGGCCATGTGCCCTCGCCCTCCCAGGCGCCGGGCTGGCTCAGCAGCACCAGGACACCGGCGACCGGCACGAGGTAATTGCGGACCATGAGCACGATCGGCGCGGCGCGAGACCCCCGCCGCGCCATCGCGTTGTGCATCTCGGTGAGCGCGATGAGCACGAGCGGGAGTCCGACCGAGACGATCACCGCCGGCCAGAACCACGGCTGCGACACGATGTCGGCCATCACGACGCCTCCGGCACCGGCACGTTCGACTCCACCCGCCACACCCGCTGCGTCCCGCTCTGCGTCGACACGTCACCGGCCGGCGTGATCGGGACGGTGTCCGGGATGCGGTCCGCGACGCGCTGCGTGATGTAGATGCCCGGCTCATCGGAGTCGCCCTGCACCCGGAACGCCAGGTTCACGGCATCCCCCCACATGTCGTAGACGACCCGCGCGCGACCGATCAGTCCGCTCGTGACCCGGCCCGAGTCCAGCCCCGCGCGCAGGTCGAGCTTCACGCCCTGCTGCGCGGAGTACCGCTCGAGGATCGTGTCGAGCTCGATCGCGAACTCCACCGCGCGACGGGCGTTGTCCACGCGCGGGGTGCCCAGCCCGCAGCTCGCGAGATAGCTCTGCCGGGTCGTGCGCACCCGCTCGACCCCGAACCGCTCGGCAGCCTCGTCGAACGTGCGGATCAGGTCGTTGAGCTTCGCGACCGCCTCCTCGGACGTCATCGACAGCGCCATCTCCTCGAAGCCGACGATGTCGGCGAAGATGACCGTGACATCCTCGTTCTCCTGCGTGATCGCCTCGTCGCCGTGCTTGTAGCGGTCGGCCATCCCCTCCGGCATGAACGACAGGATGAGCCGCTCGTTCGCCTTCTCCTGCTCTTCGATCAGATTCGACTTCACCTGCAGGCTCCGGCTCATGTCGTTGAACGCGCTTGCGACATCGGCCAGTTCGTCGGAGGATCCGGCCTCCACCTGCACGCCCTCCTCGCCCGCGGCGATCCGCCGGGCGGCGGTCTTCAGCCGCCGCAGCGGCCGGACGAACACCTGCGCGAGCACGAGCGAGAGCAGGCACACGAAGATGATCATCCCGGCCGTGGAGAGGATCAGATTGCGGGTGAAGTCCTCGACCGGCACCAGGGCTTCGGCCGAGGACTCCTGCGCGACGATCACCCAGTTGAGCCCGCCGACGTTCAGCGGAGCGAACGCCGTCAGCGAGTCCCGGCCCAGGTAGCTTCTCTCGAGCATCGTGCCGCTGTCGCCGGCGAGCGCGGCGGTCACAGCGGCGCCGCTCACGATCTGCTGCAGCAGGGTGTTGCCGTTCTGCACGCTGAGCTCGGCCGCGGTCGGCGAGAGCCCGGCCGACACGGCGGCGTCGGCGTACCCGTCGGGGTCGTCGATCAGCTGCCGCGAGATCGACCGCATGAGCCCGTCGCGCCCCACGAGGTAGGTCTCGCCGGTCTGCCCGAGCCCGTTGATGCGCCACTCGCCGTCCGCGGTCATGACCTCGTTGATCCGGTCGATCGGCAACTCGATCGCCAGAGCGCCCTTCACCTCGCCGTCCACCGCGATCGGCGTCACGGCCCACCCGGCGGGATTGCCGAGGCTCGGGCTGTAGGCGGCGAAGTCGGCGATCACGACATCGCCGACGATGTTGCGGCTCATCGACTCGCGGTACGCGACGGCGAGGTTCGAGAGCCGGTACGGCCCGTCGAGCAGGTTCGTGCCGAGGTCGACGCCCTTGAACGCGCTGTAGACCACGTCGCCGTCGGTGTCGATCATCAGGACGTCCTCGAAGTCCTGCAGCTGCGTCATCGCGCGGAAGTAGTCGTGGTACTTCGCGTGCGCGGCCGACCAGGTGCTCCCGTCGCCCGCGTCATCCGTGAGGATCGCCTCCTCCCAGCTGTCGTACGGCACGACGTACTTGGCCTGCAGGTACTTCGCCGCCGGGGACCTGGGGGCGAACGCGGCCCCCTGCACCTCTTCACCGGTCGCCGCCGACAGATCGGCGGCGAACGTGTCACGGTAATAGGTCGCCAGGGCCGCGGCATCCGCCGAGTCGACGCTCGTCTGCTGCAGCTCGTCGAACCCGGCCGTGAAATCGACGATCGCCTGCGTGCTCGTCTCGTTCATCGCACCGAGCCGCACGGCGTTCTCGATCGTCGTGAACAGCTGGGTGACCTCGCGCGCGCGGCTCTCGCGGATCTCGACGAGCTTCTCGTACGCGATCGCCCGCAGCGCCTCGGTGCCGTTGATGTAGCCGATGATGCCGACGACGATGCTGGAGAGGACGCTGACCGACAGCAGCATGATGAGCAGGATGCTGTAGATCGACAGACCGCCGCGGCGACGGACGCGCGGAGTGCCGACCCATTCCCCTGCCATACACGCCCCCCGGTGTGCGCGGATACTCCCAGGCCCGCGCGCAAAACCCCCGGCGCGAGGTGGGCCCAGGATAGCGCCGCGGCGCTTCTCGGGGATAGAGGCCCGAAGGGGCCGCGCTGATACACGCGCTTACAATGGACGTCGCCTTTCCTGACTCCTGATGACTTCGACGACCGCCGCCGCCCCCGCCGCCCGCTATGCGGGTCTGGATGGTATGCGCGCGATCGCGGTCGCACTCGTCGTGATCTACCACCTGTTCCCGCAGTCCTGGGTGCGCGGCGGCTTCATCGGGGTCGACGTGTTCTTCGTGATCAGCGGATTCCTGATCACGACCCTGCTGCTGCGCGAGGGCGGCCGCATCGCCCTCGGCGACTTCTGGCGCCGCCGTGCTCGGCGCCTGATCCCCGCGCTGGCCGCCGTGGTCACGGTGTGTGCGAGCGCGGCATGGGTCATCGGAGGCGACGTGCTCGTGAACCTCGGCGCGCAGGTGCTGGGGGCCGCGACCTTCAGCTACAACTGGATCTCGATCGCCGCGGGCGGCGGGTACTTCTCGGCGGCGACGCCGGAGCTCTTCCGCAATTTCTGGTCGCTCGCGGTCGAGGAGCAGTTCTATCTCGTGTGGCCGATCGTGCTGCCGCTGTTCCTCCTGCTCCCCCGCGCCTGGGGGCGGGCCGGTGCCACGCTCCTCCTCGCCGGCGCGTCGGCCGCGTGGATGGGAACGCTCGTCGCGACCGGCGGCGACGTCACGAGGGCCTACTTCGGCACCGACACGCACGCGTTCGGCATCCTGCTCGGCATCGCGCTCGCGTTCGTGCTGCAGCGCGTGCTCGGGCACGCGCCCGCGCGGGCGCCGCGGTGGGCGCCGTGGGTCGGCGGCGCGGCTCTTGCCGGGCTCGGGGCCCTCGCGCTCGTGCCGCCGAGCCCCACCCCGGTGACCTTCCCGGGCGCCGTGCTCGCGGCGAGCCTGTGCAGCGCGGTCGCGATCGTGGCGGGTGTGTGGCCCGGGTCCCGCTTCGGACGGGCGCTGGATGCCGCGCCGCTGCGCTGGGTCGGCGATCGGTCGTACGGCATCTACCTCTGGCACTGGCCGCTGCTCGTGCTGCTGACCGCCGGGTTCGTCGGCGGTGGCCCCGAGACCGGCATCCCGATCTGGATCGGCGTGCTGACACTCGGCCTCACCCTCGTCATCGCCGAGCTGTCGTACCGGCTGCTGGAGACCCCCGTGCGTCGCCACGGCTTCCGCGGATCCCTCGCGCGCCTGGGCGCGCGCCTGTCCGGCTCCCCCCGCGCGCGGGTCCGGGCGCTCGGCGCGGTCGCCGCCGGTGTCGTGCTGCTCGGCGGGACCACGGCCGCGATCGCCGCCGCCCCCGAGGTCTCCTCCGGTCAGGCGGCGGTTCTCGCCGGCGCCGACGCGGTGCAAGATGCTCCGGATGCCGCTCCCGCCGAGTCAGAGACCCCGACGCCCCCACCGGTCGGCGACCCCCGGCCCGTGCCCTCCCCCGATCCCGTGACGGGCGACGAGGTCACCGCGGTCGGCGATTCGGTCATGCTCGCGTCGGCGCCGGCGCTGCTGGAGGAGATGCCGGGGATCCAGGTGGATGCCGAGGTCTCGCGCTCGACGTATGCCGGGCCCGGCATCCTTCAGTCCCTCGCCTCGGCCGGACAGCTGCGTCCCTACGTCGTCGTCGCGCTCGGCACGAACGGACCGCTCAGCCCCGACGCGATGGAGCAGATGGCGCAGATCGTCGGTCCCGACCGCGAGCTCGTGCTCGTGAACGCATTCGCGCCGCGCGACTGGATCCCGGGTGTGAACGCCGACCTCGCGGCCTTCGCCGCGTCCCACCCGGGCGTCGTGGTCGCGGACTGGTCCGGCGCGATCGCCCCGCACACCGATCTGCTCGCGGGCGACCAGATCCACCCGGGCATGGCGGGCGGGCGGATCTTCGCCGACGCCGTCGAGGAGGGGCTCGAGGCCGCCGAGCTGCAGCGGGCGCTCGCCGAGTACGAGGTCGAGATACGCGCCTACCGGCGGGCGCACCCCGACCTGCCGCTGCCGCAGTAGGTTCTAGAGCCGCTGCACCAGCGCCTGCTGGCGGTGCGTCGAGGTGAACCCGAGGCGCTCGTACAGCGTGTTCGCGCCGGTCTTGCTCTCGGTGTCGACGTCGAGCACAGCCTGCTCGAGCCCGGCCGCGCGCGCCGCCTCGAGCGTGCCGGCGATCACGAGCGGAGCGAGCCGCCGACCGCGCTGATCGCGCACGACGCCGATCAGGTCGATGTACGTGTTCGGCGCGCCGAGGGCGACCCAGTCCTCCTCGTTCACCGAAGCCAGGCAGAACGCCACGATCCGCCCGTCGATCAGGGCGAGGGTGGACAGGTCGGGCCGCAGGAACGGTCCGTTCACGAACTGCTCCCACCGCTCGGGCGGGCTGGGCAGGCTGCCCCAGTGGTCGCGGAACGCGTCGTTGCGAGCGATGCGGACATCCTCTGCGCGGTCGGGCGTGTAGGCCACGACCTCGACACCGTCGGGCCTGGCGGGCGCGTCGATGGGCTCGGCAAGATCGCGCTGCATCGAGCTGAACCAGCGCTCGGTCACAAGGCCCAGGCGTTCGCCGAGGGTGGCGGCATCCGCGTTCTCCTCGTCGACATACTGGTAGATCGCGGCGGGCGCGTCCGAGCCCGATTCGTCGAGCAGCTCGCGCGTACGCGTGTAGGTCCACGCGATGAGTGCGGTGCCGATGCCGCGGCGCCGGTGGTCGGGGCGGACGGTGCCTTGCAGATAGGCATGCCGCTCTTCCGCGGTGTTCGGGTGGAGCATCGCATGGGCCATCGCGACGACCTCGCCGTCGGGCAGGACCGCGAGCAGTGTGTCGCGCGCAGGATCCACGTGCGAGAGCTCGAACATGTCCGCGATGTCCTCGCGCGGTGTCACCCAGCTCGGGTGGTCCACCCGGTCCGCCGCGGCCACCGCCGCGTGGATCGCGTCGATGTCCGCCTCGGTCGCCGCCCGGAAGGTCACCTCGGGGTGCTGCGGGATCGTCGGGCTCATCGCTCCAGCCTAGGGCGGGGGTCGCCGCATGTCTCTGCGCGCGCTCGCGCGCTCGCGGCTCGCCTTTTCGCTCGCGGCCCGCCTTTTCGCTCGCGGCCCGCCGCCGTCGTCGCGGCACGTGCAGCACCGCGGGCCGCGGGCCGCAGCAGGTGCCGCGAGAGCCGCGCGGCCATGCGGTGCCGGCTCCTCCCCAACGACCGGGGCGTCGCGGTCGTCCACGGATGCCGTCAGCCGGCGCATCCGCGACGGCTCGGTGCGCGACGCTCGGGCGCATGGCGCTCTCCGACACGCAGATCCAGGACGGCCTTGCGGCGGCCACCCTGCGCGGCGACGGAGTCCTCCTCTTCAGCGACCTCGCGGAGCAGGGCCTGACGCCCGCCGCGGTCGGCAGGCTGGTCCGGGGCGGCGCTCTGGTGCCGCTCCGTCGCGGCGCCTACGCTCCGACCGCGAGTGTTGCCCGCCCGTCGGACCGCTATCGCCTCTTCGTGCGTGCATCCGTGATGCTCGGCGACCTCGATCGCATCGTGTCCCACTGGTCCGCTGCCGCGATCCACGGACTCCCCTTGATCGGCAGCTGGCCGGACGCGCTCCATGTCATCGACCCGGATGCCCGCGGCGGAAGCAGCGCGACCCTGGTCCGGTCGCACCGGGGCGCGCTCTCCGAGGCGGCGGTCGAGGCGAGGGACGGCATCCGCGTGACCACGCTCGCACGCACGGTCGCCGATATGGTCCGGGTCCTCACCTACCCCGCCGCCGTCGCGATGGTCGACGACGCGCTGCGGCGCGGACTCGTGCACGCCGACCTGCTCGCCGCGCTCGAGGCCGCCGCACCCCGGTACGGCCGAGCGCGGGCGGTGCGGACGATCGAGTTCGGCGACCCCCGGGCGGCGAATGCGGGTGAGTCGCTCTCGCGCGCGCGGATCCACGAGCTCGGCTACGTCGTGCCCGATCTGCAGGTGCCGTTCACCGACACGCGCGGCGACCACCGCGACGTCGACTTCTTCTGGCACTCGATGCGCAAGGTCGGCGAGTTCGACGGCATCCACAAGTACACGCGCGCGAGGTACACCGGAGGTTCACCGCCCGCCGACATCGTCGTCCGCGAGAAGCTCCGCGAAGACGCGCTCCGACCCCTCGTCGACTCGTTCGACAGATGGGTCTGGGCCGATGCGATCTCACGCGAGCGCTTCGAGCGCTACCTCCGCGAACACCGGATGCCGCGCCGAAGCGGACGGTAGTGACGAGTCCCGCTCGTCATGCTCCTTCCCGGCCCGTCGCCGCCTCGCGGCACGTGCTGCACCGCGCGGACCCCCGCGTCCCGGCCCGTCGCCGTCCTCGCGGCACGTGCTGCATGGCGGGCCGCGAGTTCAAGCACGTGCCGCGAGCGATCGGCGGCGCCGACCAAGCCGCCCGAAAGCACGAGACCCGCGCCCCTCGGGGGCGCGGGTCTCGGGAACAGCAGGTGCGAGAGGGTCAGGCCTTCTCTTCGACGACCGCGTCGTCGGCGGCAGCCTGGGCCGCCGCGCCCTCCTCGGGCGACTCTGCACCGGCATCGGCGGCGGCCTCGTCGGCCGGAGCCTCCTCCGAAGCCACAGCCTCGTCGGCCGGAGCCTCCTCCGCCGCGACCGGAGCAGCAGCAGGAGCGGCGACAGCCGACTTCTTCGCGCTCTTCGGCTTCGGGCTCACCGGCTCGAGCACGAGCTCGATGACGGCCATGGGCGCGTTGTCGCCCTTGCGGTTGCCGACCTTGGTGATGCGGGTGTAGCCGCCCTCACGGTCCGCGACCAGCGGCGCGATCTCGGTGAACAGGACGTGCACGACTTCCTTGTCACCGATGACCGACAGCACCCGGCGACGGGCGTGCAGGTCGCCGCGCTTGGCGAACGTGATGAGGCGCTCGGCGAGCGGACGCAGGCGCTTGGCCTTGGTCTCGGTCGTCTTGATGGACTTGTGCGTGAACAGCGCCGCGGCGAGGTTCGCAAGCAGCAGGCGCTCGTGGGCCGGACCGCCGCCGAGGCGGGGACCCTTCGTGGGCTTGGGCATTCTCAGTTACTCCAGTGTCTTAAAGGTCGAAAGCCGAAACTCAGACGGTCTCGTCGTCGTATCCGCCGTAGAAGTGCGCACCGTCGAACCCGGGGACCGAGTCCTTCAGCGACAGGCCGAGCGAGATGAGCTTGTCGCGCACCTCGTCGACCGACTTCTGACCGAAGTTGCGGATGTTCATCAGCTGCGTCTCCGACAGGGCGACGAGCTCCGACACGGTGTTGATGCCCTCGCGCTTGAGGCAGTTGTAGGAGCGGACCGACAGGTCCAGGTCCTCGATCGGCATCGACAGCTCGTTGGAGAGGACGGTCTCGACCGGCGCGGGGCCGATCTCGATGCCCTCGGCCTCGACGTTCAGCTCGCGGGCGAGGCCGAACAGCTCGGTGAGCGTGCGACCGGCCGACGCGACGGCGTCGCGCGGGGCGAGCGAGTTCTTCGTCTCGACGTCCAGGACGAGCTTGTCGAAGTCGGTGCGCTCACCGGCACGGGTGGCGTCGACGCGGTAGCTGACCTTGAGGACCGGCGAGTAGATCGAGTCGATCGGGATCTGACCCGACTCGGCGTACTCGTTGCGGTTCTGCGTCGCCGAGACGTAGCCGCGGCCGCGCTCGATCGTGAGCTCGAGCTCGAACTTCGCGGTGTCGTTCAGGGTCGCGATCACGAGCTCGGGGTTGTGCACCTCGACGCCGGCGGGGGCGGAGATGTCGGCGGCCGTGACCTCGCCGGCACCCGTCTTGCGCAGGTACGCGGTGATGGGCTCATCGCGCTCGCTCGAGACGACGAGCTGCTTGATGTTCAGGATGATCTCGGTGACGTCTTCCTTCACGCCGGGGATCGTGCTGAACTCGTGCTGGACGCCGTCGATTCGGATGCTGGTGACGGCTGCGCCGGGGATCGACGAGAGCAGGCTGCGACGCAGCGCGTTGCCGATCGTGTAACCGAAACCGGGCTCCAGCGGCTCGATGATGAACCGGCTGCGGAACTCGCCGATCTTCTCCTCGGTCAGAGTGGGACGCTGTGCGATGAGCACTATGTGTTCCTTTCGATCACGTATCCGCTATATGACACGTGCAATGGGTGAGAGTGTTGAGTTGTCTTCGGGATGCCGTCAGCCAGGCGGCGCGGCATCCGGCGTGCATGATGACCGCTGCGCGGCCTGCTCGAGCCGAAACGGGCGCGAGCAGACCGGCGCAGCGGAGTGCGTCAGACGCGGCGGCGCTTGGGCGGGCGGCATCCGTTGTGCGCCTGCGGCGTCACATCGTTGATGGAGCCCACCTCGAGGCCGGCGGCCTGGAGGGAACGGATCGCGGTCTCGCGGCCCGAACCCGGACCCTTCACGAAGACGTCGACCTTCTTCACGCCGTGCTCCTGCGCCTGGCGGGCGGCGGACTCCGCAGCCATGCCGGCCGCGTACGGCGTCGACTTGCGCGAGCCCTTGAAGCCCACGCCGCCCGAGGACGCCCAGCTGATGACAGCGCCGGCGGGGTCGGTGATCGAGACGATCGTGTTGTTGAACGTCGACTTGATGTGGGCCTGGCCCAGCGCGATGTTCTTCTTTTCCTTGCGACGCGGCTTGCGCGCGGCGGTCTTGGCCTGTGCCATGTTCTGGTTCTCCTAAACCGGGGCCGCGCTTAGCGCGCCTTCTTCTTGCCGGCGACGGTGCGCTTGGGTCCCTTGCGGGTGCGGGCGTTGGTCTTCGTGCGCTGACCGTGCACGGGAAGGCCGCGGCGGTGACGCAGGCCCTGGTACGAGCCGATCTCGACCTTGCGGCGGATGTCGGCGGCGACCTCGCGGCGCAGGTCACCCTCCACCTTGTAGGTCCCCTCGATGTGGTCGCGCAGCGCGATGAGCTGGTCGTCCGTGAGGTCCTTGACCCGGATGTCGGGGCTGATCTCGGTCGCTGCGAGGATGTCCTTCGAGCGGTTCGGACCAACGCCGTAGATGTACGTGAGGGCGATCACCACGCGCTTGTCGCGCGGGATGTCAACGCCGGCAAGACGTGCCATGCGGTTCTCCTGAGAGTGAAGTGGAGGTGTGGAGCAGAGCCGGTGCCCGGGCCTCCAGCCCGAGGTGTCCCCTCCGAAGAGGTTCTGGTCCTGCCGAGTGTGTGTTCAGTTGTGTGATGTTCCGGATGCCGGGGCACCGGCATCCGGAACGAAATCTGTGGACTAGCCCTGGCGCTGCTTGTGGCGCGGGTTCGACTTGCAGATGACCATGACGACGCCGTGACGGCGGATCACCTTGCAGTGATCGCAGATGGGCTTGACGCTGGGGTTGACCTTCATGATGTTTCCTGTTCGCTGTCTTCACCGGGCAGGCCGGAGCCTGGGGTGTTACTTCTCGACCGGCCTAGCGGTAGCGGTAGACGATGCGGCCGCGGGTGAGGTCGTAGGGGCTCAGCTCCACGACGACGCGGTCCTCCGGAATGATGCGGATGTAGTTCTGCCGCATCTTGCCCGAGATCGTGGCGAGGACTTTGTGCCCGTTGCTCAGCTCGACGCGGAACATCGCGTTGGGCAGGGCCTCGGAGATCACGCCTTCGATCTCGATGACACCGTCTTTCTTCGCCATACACTCGCTAACGCTCAGCAGACCGGTCGGTCTGCGGTTTGGGTGGGAGTCGGTGCGCAGACACGCCGATAAGGCATAACGCACCAAAGATCAAGCATACGTGATATTGCAGCACCCGGCAAACCGGGCGTGTCGCGGTTCCCGCCCTACTGGAACAGCGTCGCCAGGTCGGCGGGCGCCGGCAGCGAGGAGTTGTCGATGACCTGACCGTTGATCGCGATGGTCGGCGTGCCGATCCCCTGTGCGCTCGGCGCGACGGGGGTCTTCTCGGTCATCGCCGTGACGTAGCCCTTATAGGTGCCGTCGTTCACGCACGAGTCGATGCCCGTGACGCCGACACCGGCGGCGATCGCCAGGATCTGCTCGTCGGTCAGCCCGGTCGATCCCTCGGCGGGCTGATTGGCGTACATCGCCTGCATGAACGGCACCGCGGCCGATCCGTCGGCAGCCGCGACGCAGTACATCGCGCTCGCCGCGCGCGTGGAGTACTCGGTGCCCTGCGACGCGCGGTCCAGGATCGAGATCGGGTGGATGTTCAGGGTGATCGTGCCGTCGTCCACGAGCGACTGGATCGCCTCGCCGTACGCCTGCTCGAACTGGTTGCACACCGGGCACATGAAGTCGATGTACGTGTCCATCGTCCCCGCGCCGTCGCCGACGGTGATCGCACCGGTCTCCTGGTTGATGACGGCGGCGTCCGGTGTGTTGACCGGGTCGGGTGCGGTGGCGGTGTTGTTCATCCACACCACGAGACCGGCGACCGCGACCAGCAGCACGACCACGGCGACACTCACCCAGATCGCGAACCAGTTCGTCTTGCGTGCAGGGGCTGCCATGGAGGTTCCTATCCGATCTCGCGCGGGGTGATGCCGAACGGCGCCAGGCCCGCTGCGCCGCCGTCGGGCGCGGTGAGCACCCAGATACCGTCATCATGCACGGCGACGCTATGTTCCCAGTGTGAGCCGGCTGTGCCGTCGAGGGTCGACACGGTCCAGTCGTCGTCCTCCACGAACGTCGCCTGGTCGCCGATCACGACCATCGGCTCGATCGCGACCGCGAGGCCGGGGCGCACTTCGGCGCCGCGGTCGGGTGTGCGGTAGTTGAACACCGAGGGCGACTCGTGCATCTTCCGCCCGATGCCGTGGCCGACGTACTCGCGGAGGATGCCGTACCCGTGGCCCGACGCGTCGATGTGGTCCTGGATGGCGGCGCCCACCTCGCCGAGGTGCGACGCGGTCGCGAGCGCCGCGATCCCCGCCCACAGCGACCCCTCGGTCACGCGGGAGAGCTCCTCGCGCTCCGCGACGAGCTCAGGACGCGTGTCATCGGGCACGACGAACGTGAAGGCAGAGTCGCCGTTCCAGCCGCGCAGCTCCGCCCCGGCATCCACCGACACGATGTCGCCGGGTTCGAGGACGCGGCCGGACGGGATACCGTGCACGACCTGCTCGTTCACCGACGTGCACACGGTGTGGCGGTAGCCGCGCACCATCTGGAAGTTCGAGATCGCGCCGCGGGCGACGATGACCTCGGATGCCGCTGCGTCCAGTTCGAGCGTGGTGACCCCCGGGGCGATGAGCGCCCGGGCGGCGTCGAGGGCGGCAGCGGTGATGAGCCCGGGCTCGATCATCGCGCGCAGCTGCGCCGGCGTCTTGTAGATCGACCGGCGCCCCGGCAGCAGCGGACTCACGCGGCGGCGGAGCGCGTCAGACCGTGACCCTCGAGGGCGGCGATGACGCGGGCGGTGATCTCATCGAGCGAACCGACGCCGTCGACCTCGAGCGCGATGCCCTGCGCGCGGTAGACATCCAGGATCGGAGCGGTCTCGCGCTCGTAGATCGCCAGGCGGTTCTCGATGACCTGCTCGGTGTCGTCCGTGCGCCCCTGCTCCTTCGCGCGCAGCGTGAGGCGCTCGATGCTCTCCGCGCGCGGCACGACGAGCTCGATCACGGCGTCGAGCTTCTCGCCGCGTCCACCGAGGAACGCATCGAGGTCGGCGACCTGGCCGAGGTTGCGGGGGTAGCCGTCGAGCAGGAAGCCGCCCTCGGCATCCGACTGCGAGAGGCGATCGCGCACGACGGCGCTCGTCAGCTCGTCCGGGACGAGATTGCCGGCCTCGATGATCTCGGTCACCTTCGTGCCGAGCTCGGAGCCGCTCTTGACCGCCGCGCGGAACATGTCGCCCGTGGAGATCGCGGGGATGCCGTACGCCTCGGCGATGCGCACGCCCTGCGTGCCCTTGCCCGAGCCCTGCGGGCCGACGATGAGGAGACGCGTCATCGGAGGAGCCCTTCGTAGTGGCGCTGCTGGAGCTGCGCGTCGATCTGCTTCACGGTCTCGAGACCGACACCGACGATGATGAGGATCGAGGCGCCGCCGAACGGGAAGTTCTGGTTCGCGCCGACCGCCGCCAGGGCGATGAGCGGGAGCAGGGCGATGAAGCCGAGGTACAGCGAACCGGGCAGCGTGATGCGCGTGAGCACGTAGTCCAGGTACTCCGCGGTGGGACGACCCGCTCGGATGCCGGGGATGAAGCCGCCGTACTTCTTCATGTTGTCGGCGACCTCGACCGGGTTGAACGTGATCGCGACGTAGAAGTACGTGAATCCGACGATGAGCAGGAAGTACACGAGCATGTACAGCGGGCTGTCGCCGGTCGTGAGGTACTGCGCGATCCACGCGACCCACGGCTGCGCCGCCTGGCCCGCCTGCGGCTGGTTGAACTGCGCGATCAGCGCGGGGATGTACAGGAGCGACGACGCGAAGATCACGGGCACGACGCCGGCCATGTTGACCTTGATCGGGATGTACGTGTTCGTGCCGCCGTACGTGCGACGGCCCACCATGCGCTTGGCGTACTGCACCGGGATGCGGCGCTGGGACTGCTCGACGAAGACGACGAGCGCGACCACGACGATGCCGACCGCGAGCACCAGCAGGAACGTCTCGAACCCACGCGACTGCCAGATCGCCCACATCGACGCGGGGAAGGCCGCCGCGATCGAGGTGAAGATCAGGATCGACATGCCGTTGCCGATGCCGCGCTCGGTGACGAGCTCGGCGAACCACATGATCAGGCCGGTGCCGGCGGTCATCGTGATGATCATCAGCAGCTGCGCCCACCACACGTCGTTCGTGAGGAGCTGCTCGCACTCGGGGATGCCGGTGGTGCCGAAGAGCTGGCCGCTGCGGGCGACCGTCACGAGCGTCGTCGACTGCAGCAGTGCGAGCGCGATCGTCAGGTAACGGGTGTACTGGGTGAGCTTGGACTGGCCCGCCTGGCCCTCTTTGTAGAGGGTCTCGAAGTGCGGGATGACCACGCGCAGCAGCTGCACGATGATCGTCGCGGTGATGTAGGGCATGACCCCGAGCGCGAAGATCGACAGCTGCAGCAGGGCGCCGCCCGAGAAGAGGTTGACCAACGACAGCAGCCCCTCGGTACCGGCGCTCTGCCGGAGGCAGGACTGCACGTTGGGGAAGTCGACGAACGGCGCCGGGATGTGCGCGCCGAAGCGATAGATGGCGATGATCGCCAGAGTGAAGCCGATCTTCCGACGGAGGTCGGGTGTACGGAAGACCCGCGCGATGGCGCTGAACAAGAGGATGCCTCCAGAGGGGATGCCGATGCGACGAGGCGCATCAACCTCCAGGGTAACGCAGAGGGGGCCGGAGACTTCTCTCCGGCCCCCGCTGGGTGAACTACTTGACCGAACCGCCCGCGGCGACGATCTTCTGCTCGGCAGAACCCGAGACCTTGTCGACCGACACGGTGAGCTTCACGTCGATGTCGCCGGTGCCGAGCACCTTGACCTTCTCGTTCTTGCGCACGGCGCCCTTGGCGACGAGATCGCCGACGGTGACATCGCCACCGGCCGGGTACAGCTCGGCGAGCTTGTCGAGGTTGACCACCTGGTACTCCACGCGGAACGGGTTCTTGAACCCGCGCAGCTTGGGCGTACGCATGTGGAGGGGCATCTGCCCACCCTCGAAGCCGGCCTTGACCTGGTAGCGGGCCTTCTGGCCCTTCGTGCCACGACCGGCGGTCTTGCCCTTCGAGCCCTCACCGCGACCCACGCGGGTCTTGGCGGTGTTCGAGCCCGGGACCGGACGCAGGTGGTGCACCTTCAGCACGCCGGGGCGCGACGCCGGAGCGTCAGCCTTCTTCGCGGCGGGCTTGGCCTTCGGCGCGGCCTTCTCAGCCTTGTCCGCCTTCGCGGCGGAGTCAGCCTTGGCGGCCTTCGGCGCGGCGGACTTCTCCGCAGCAGCCTTCTTGGGAGCGGCCTTCTTGGGGGCCGCCTTCTTCTCGGTGACCTCTTCGGTCGCCTTCTCAGCCTTCTCGGCCATTAGTCGATCTCCTCAACCTTGACGAGGTGCGCGACGGTCTTGACGTAACCGCGCGTCTGCGCGTCGTCGGGACGGACGACGGAGTCGCCGATCCGCTTCAGACCGAGCGAACGCAGCGTGTCACGCTGGTTCTGCTTCTCGCTCACCTTGGACTTCGTCTGCGTGACCTTCAGTCGCGCGGCCATCAGGCACCTACCTTCGCAGCAGCGGCGGCGTCGGCCTCCGCACGCACGAGACGGGCGGGAGCGACCTGGTCGAACTCGAGGCCGCGACGCGCGGCGACCGCACGGGGCTCCTCGAGCTGCTTCAGGGCCGCGACCGTCGCGTGCACGATGTTGATCGTGTTCGACGAGCCGAGCGACTTCGACAGGACGTCGTGGATGCCGGCGCACTCGAGCACGGCACGCACCGGTCCACCGGCGATGACACCGGTACCGGCGGCGGCGGGGCGCAGCAGCACCACACCGGCGGCGGCCTCACCCTGGACGGGGTGCGGGATCGTCACGCCGACACGGGGCACGCGGAAGAAGTTGCGCTTGGCCTCTTCGACACCCTTCGAGATCGCGAGGGGAACCTCGCGCGCCTTGCCGTAGCCGACACCGACGACGCCGTTGCCATCGCCCACGACGACCAGCGCCGTGAAGCTGAAGCGGCGACCGCCCTTGACGACCTTGGACACGCGGTTGATCGTGACGACGCGCTCCAGGAACTGGCTCTTGTCGGCATCGCGCGAACCACGGTCACGCTGGTTGGCGTTGCGCTCGCGGCCACCGCGGCGCGGCTCGCGCTCGCGCTCGGCGGGCGCCTCGGTGGCGGCCGCCTGAGCCTCGGGAGCGGTCTGCTCGGTGGTCACTTCGGTCTCCTTGATTTCACTCACAGGTTCAGTCCCCCTTCGCGGGCGCCGTCGGCGATCGCCGCGACACGGCCCGCGTAGCGGTTGCCACCGCGGTCGAACACGACATCCTCGATGCCGGCGGCCTTCGCGCGCTCGGCGACGAGTTCGCCGACCTTGCGGGCCTTGGCGGTCTTGTCACCGTCGAACGAACGCAGGTCCGCTTCGAGAGTGGACGCCGAGGCGACGGTGTGACCCTTCGCGTCGTCGACCACCTGGACGAAGACGTGACGGGCCGAGCGGGTCACGACGAGACGCGGACGCTGCTCGGTGCCGACGATCTTCTTGCGAAGACGGGCGTGGCGGCGCGAACGCGCCTGAGACTTGGTCTTGACAGCCATGGTTACTTACCACTCTTTCCGGCCTTGCGACGAACGACCTCGCCGGCGTACCGCACACCCTTGCCCTTGTACGGCTCGGGCTTGCGGATCTTGCGGATGTTCGCGGCGGCCTCGCCGACCGCCTGCTTGTCGATGCCGCTCACGGTGACCTTGTTGTTGCCCTCGACCGTGAGCGTGATACCCGCGGGCGGGTCCACGAGCACGGGGTGCGAGAAGCCGAGGGCGAACTCGATCGAGCTGCCCTTCTGCGCGACGCGGTAACCGGTGCCCACGACCTCGAGGCCCTTCGTGTAGCCCTGGGTCACACCGATGATGTTGTTGTTGATGAGCGTGCGGGTCAGGCCGTGGAGCGACCGCGACTCGCGCTCGTCGTCGGGCCGGCTGACCAGAACCTGGTTCTCTTCGACCTTGACTTCGATCGGGCGCGAAACGGTGAGCAGCAGCTCGCCCTTCGGGCCCTTCACCGCGACGTCCTGGCCGTCGACCGAGATGGTCACGCCCGCGGGGATGTCGATGGGGAGGCGTCCAATACGCGACATGTCAGATCACCACACGTAGGCGAGGACTTCCCCACCCACGCCCTTCTGCTCGGCCTGGCGGTCCGTGAGGAGGCCAGAGGAGGTGGACAGGATCGCGACGCCGAGGCCGCCGAGGACCGTGGGGATCTCGGTCGACTTCGCGTAGACGCGCAGGCCCGGCTTGGAGACGCGCTTGATGCCGGCGATCGACCGCTCGCGGTTCGGGCCGTACTTCAGCGTCATCGAGAGGGTCTGACCGACGCGGGCGTCCTCGACGCTCCAGTCGGCGATGTAGCCCTCCTGCTTGAGGATCTCGGCCAGGTTGGTCTTGAGCTTGGAGCTCGGCAGCGACACGGTGTCGTGGTGCGCCGAGTTCGCGTTGCGCAGACGGGTCAGCATGTCTGCGACCGGGTCTGTCATTGTCATGAGGTTGTTCCTTTGTTCACCAGGTTTCGTACGCCTTTACAAGACGGCCGACCTGTGGTGGCGAGTGTCCCGATTAGGACTGGTTCTCTTCGGTGCGGAAGGGGAAGCCGACCGCACGCAGCAGCGCCCGACCCTCGGCATCCGTCTTCGCCGTGGTGACCACGGTGATGTCGAAGCCGCGCACGCGGTCGATCTTGTCCTGGTCGATCTCGTGGAAGACCGACTGCTCCTGCAGACCGAACGTGTAGTTGCCGTTGCCGTCGAACTGCTTGGGCGAGAGGCCCCGGAAGTCGCGGATGCGGGGCAGCGCGAGCGAGACGAGACGGTCCAGGAACTCCCACGCGCGGTCACCGCGGAGGGTGACGTGCGCGCCGATGGCCTGGCCCTCGCGCAGCTTGAACTGCGCGATCGACTTGCGGGCGGCGGTGACGACGGGCTTCTGACCGGTGATCTTGGTCAGGTCGTCCACGGCGCCGTCGATCACCTTGCTGTCGCGAGCGGCCTCGCCGACACCGGTGTTCACGACGACCTTGACGATCTTCGGGATCTGGTTGACGTTGGCGTAGCCGAACTCGTCCTGCAGCGCCTTCTTGATCTCGCTGTTGTACTTCTGCTTCAGGCGGGGCTGGATCTTGCCAGCCTCCACGGCAGTGGTGGTGCTCATCAGAGGTCCTTGCCTGACTTCTTCGCGTAGCGGACGCGCACGGTGCGCTTCACGCCGTCCTTCGTCTGCTCCTCGACGCGGTGACCGACACGGGTCGGCTTCTTGGTCGAGGGGTCGACGAGAGCGACGTTGGAAATGTGGATGGGGGCTTCGAAGGTCTCGATGCCGCCCGTCTTGGTGCCGCGCTGGGTCTGGCCCACGCGGTTGTGGCGGGTGGCGTAGTTGACGCCCTCGACGATGACGCGGTTCTGCTCGGCCAGGACCTCGAGGACCTTGCCCTGCTTGCCGCGGTCTCCGCCGCGCTCGGGCTTGGCGCCCGAGGTGACCTGAACCAGGTCGCCCTTCTTGATCTTCGCCATGACTTAAATGACCTCCGGCGCCAGCGAGACGATCTTCATGAACTTCTTGTCACGAAGCTCGCGACCGACGGGTCCGAAGATGCGGGTGCCGCGGGGCTCCCCGTCGTTCTTCAGGATCACGGCGGCGTTCTCGTCGAACTTGATGTACGAGCCGTCGGGACGGCGCGTCTCCTTCTTGGTGCGGACGATGACGGCCTTGACCACATCGCCCTTCTTGACGTTGCCGCCCGGGATCGCGTCCTTGACCGTGGCGACGATCGTGTCACCGAGGCCCGCGTAACGGCGCTTCGAGCCGCCGAGCACGCGGATGGTGAGCAGCTCCTTCGCGCCGGTGTTGTCGGCGACCTTGAGGCGGGATTCCTGCTGAATCACTTGTTACTCCTTGGGTTCCAAGTAGGCCCGGGGGCTTACTTGGCCTTCTCGAGGATCTCGACCAGGCGCCAGCGCTTCGTGGCGCTCAGCGGGCGGGTCTCGTTGATGAGGACGAGGTCGCCGATGCCGGCGGAGTTGGTCTCGTCGTGCGCCTTCACCTTGGAGGTGCGGCGGATGACCTTGCCGTACAGCGGGTGCTTCACGCGGTCCTCGACCTCGACGACGATGGTCTTGTCCATCTTGTCGCTGGTCACGTAACCGCGGCGCGCCTTGCGGTACCCGCGGGCGTCGGCGTCGCGCACGTCGTGCGCGGCCGACTCGTGACCCTTGGCCGCGACCGGAGCCTCGACGGCCTCGGCCTTGGCAGCGGTCTTCTTCGGGGCCGCCTTCTTGGGGGCGGCGGGCTTGGTCTCAGCCATTACTCGGCCTCTTCCTTCTCGGCCTTGTCAGCGGCATCCGCCTTCTTGGCCTTCGTCTTCTTCGCCTTCGTCGCGACCTCCACAGGGGCGGGCGTGGCACGGATGCCGAGCTCGCGCTCCCGGATCACGGTGTAGAGCCGCGCGATGTCGCGCTTGACGGCGCGGATGCGCCCGTGGCTCTCGAGCTGGCCGGTGGCCGACTGGAAGCGCAGGTTGAACAGCTCTTCCTTGGCCTTGCGCAGCTCCTCGACGAGGCGCTGGTCTTCGAACGTGTCGAGCTCGCTCGTGGCGAGCTGCTTGGTGCCGATCGCCATTACGCGTCGCCCTCCTCGCGCTTGATGATGCGTGCCTTCAGCGGCAGCTTGTGGATGGCACGGGTCAGGGCCTCACGAGCGAGTTCCTCGTTGACGCCGGCGACCTCGAAGAGGACGCGACCCGGCTTGACGTTCGCGACCCACCACTCGGGCGAGCCCTTACCGGAACCCATGCGGGTCTCAGCGGGCTTCTTGGTCAGCGGACGGTCGGGGTAGATGTTGATCCACACCTTTCCACCACGCTTGATGTGACGCGTCATCGCGATACGAGCGGACTCGATCTGACGGTTGGTCACGTAAGCGGGCGTGAGCGCCTGGATGCCGAACTCACCGAACGTCACCTTGGTGCCGCCGGTGGCCTGGCCCGAGCGACCCGGGTGGTGCTGCTTGCGGTACTTGACCTTGCGGGGGATAAGCATCAGGCAGACGCTCCTTCTGCGACGGGCGCGTCGCCACGAGGCCCACGACGACGGTCGCCACCGCGGTCATCGCGACCACGGGGTGCCTTCGGAGCGTTGGCCTGCTCGCGCGCGAGTTCCTTGGCGGTGAGATCGCCCTTGTAGATCCAGACCTTCACGCCGATGCGGCCGAAGGTGGTCTTGGCCTCGTAGAAGCCGTAGTCGATGTTCGCGCGCAGGGTGTGCAGGGGCACACGGCCTTCGCGGTAGAACTCCGACCGGCTCATCTCGGCGCCGCCCAGGCGACCGGAGACCTGGATGCGGACACCCTTGGCACCGGCACGCTGAGCGCCCTGCAGACCCTTGCGCATCGCGCGGCGGAACGCCACACGTGCGGAGAGCTGCTCGGCGATGCCCTGCGCGACCAGCTGGGCGTCGGCCTCGGGGTTCTTGACCTCGAGGATGTTCAGCTGGATCTGCTTGCCGGTGAGCTTCTCGAGGTCGGTGCGGATGCGCTCCGCCTCGGCGCCGCGGCGACCGATCACGATGCCCGGGCGGGCGGTGTGGATGTCGACGCGGACGCGGTCACGCGTGCGCTCGATCTCGATGTTGCTGACGCCTGCGCGGTCGAGGTTCGACTGCAGGAGCTTGCGGATCTTGATGTCCTCGGCCACGTAGTCGGCGTAGCGCTGTCCGGGCTTCGTCGAGTCGGAGAACCAGCGCGACACGTGGTCGGTGGTGATGCCGAGGCGGAAGCCGTACGGGTTTACCTTCTGGCCCATTACTTGCTCGCCTTCTTGGTCTTGGCTGCCGGGGCGGACTCGGCCACCTCGGGCGTTGCGAGCACGACCGTGATGTGGCTCGTGCGCTTCTTGATCTGGAATGCGCGACCCTGGGCGCGGGGCTGGAAACGCTTGAGCGTCGTGCCCTCGTCCACGTACGCGTTGGCCACGTACAGGTCCTGCTCGTCCAGGTACTCGCCGTCCTTGTCGGCCTTCACGCGAGCGTTCGCGATCGCCGAGGCGACGAGCTTGTAGATCGGCTCGCTCGCGCTCTGCGGCGCGAACTTCAGGATGGCCAGGGCCTCCTGAGCCTGCTTGCCCTTGATCAGGGCGACGACACGACGAGCCTTCTGAGGGGTCACGCGGATGTGTCGCACACGTGCGATGGACTCCACCATTTCTCTCTCCTCTCGCGCCGCCTTAGCGGCGACGGCCCTTCTTGTCGTCCTTCACGTGGCCGCGGAAGGTGCGGGTGGGCGCGAATTCGCCCAGCTTGTGACCGACCAGGGTCTCGGTCACGAACACGGGGATGTGCTTGCGACCGTCGTGGACGGCGATCGTGTGGCCGAGCATGGCCGGCACGATCATCGACCGGCGCGACCAGGTCTTGATGACGTTCTTCGTTCCCGCTTCGTTCTGAGCGACGACCTTGCGAAGCAGGTGATCGTCGACGAAGGGGCCCTTCTTGAGACTGCGTGGCATCTTCCTCTACTCCTACTTGCGCTTCTTGCCGGCGTTGCGACGACGGACGATGTACTTGTCGCTTTCCTTGTTGGCGTGACGCGTGCGGCCTTCCTTCTGGCCCCACGGGGTCACCGGGTGACGTCCACCGGACGTCTTGCCCTCACCACCACCGTGCGGGTGGTCGACCGGGTTCATCGCGACACCGCGGACGGTCGGGCGGATGCCCTTCCAGCGGTTGCGGCCGGCCTTGCCCCAGTTGATGTTCGACTGCTCGGCGTTGCCCACCTCGCCGATGGTCGCGCGGCAGCGCGCATCGACGTTGCGGATCTCGCCCGAGGGCAGACGCAACTGGGCGTACGGGCCGTCCTTGGCGACCAGACGCACCGACGCACCCGCGGAGCGGGCCATCTTCGCACCGCCGCCGGGGCGGAGCTCGATCGCGTGGATGACCGTACCGGTCGGGATGTTGCGCAGCGGCAGGTTGTTGCCGGGCTTGATGTCGGCACCGGGGCCGGACTCGACGACGTCACCCTGCGACAGCTTGTTCGGCGCGATGATGTAGCGCTTCTCGCCGTCCGCGTAGTGCAGCAGCGCGATGCGCGCCGTGCGGTTGGGGTCGTACTCGATGTGCGCGACCTTCGCGTCGATGCCGTCCTTGTCGTTGCGACGGAAGTCGATCACGCGGTACTGGCGCTTGTGGCCACCACCGATGTGACGGGTCGTGATGCGACCCTGGTTGTTGCGACCACCGGTCTTGGCGAGCGGGCGGAGGAGCGACTTCTCGGGCGTCGATCGGGTGATCTCAGCGAAGTCCGCCACCGACGAGCCGCGGCGACCCGGGGTCGTGGGCTTGTACTTGCGAATTGCCATTGTTGTTAGTCCTTCGTCCCGGTCGTCAGCCGACGGCCGTGAAGATGTCGATGGTGCCCGAGCGCAGCGTCACGATCGCGCGCTTGGTGTCCTTGCGCTTGCCGGTGCCGAAGCGGGTCCGGCGCGACTTGCCCACGCGGTTGATCGTGTTGACCGCGGCGACCTTGACGCCGAAGATCTTCTCGATCGCGAGCTTGATCTCGGTCTTGGTCGCGCGCGGGTCCACGAGGAACGTGTACTTGCCCTCGTCGATGAGCCCGTAGCTCTTCTCCGAGACGACCGGCTTGAGGATGATGTCGCGCGGGTCCTTGTTCAGGGCGTTCTGCAGGGTGCTCATGCCGAGACCTCCTCGGTGACCGTCTTCGCAGCGACGAACGCGTCGTAGGCGGCCTTGGTGAAGACGATGTCGTCCGAGACGAGCACGTCGTAGGCGTTGAGCTGGCCGACGGGGAGCACGTGGACGTACGCGAGGTTGCGCACGCTCTTGACCGTGATCTCGTCACCGGGCTCGATGACGACGAGCACGTTCTTCACGGCGCCGAACGCCGTGAGGACGGATGCCGCCGCCTTGGTCGAGGGGGCACCGTCGATGCCGAAGGAGTCGACGATGTGAAGGCGGTCGCCGCGGGCGCGGTCGCTGAGCGATCCGAGCAGTGCTGCGGCGATCATCTTCTTGGGGGTGCGCTGGGCGTAGTCGCGGGGCTTCGGCCCGTGGACGATGCCACCACCGGTCATGTGCGGCGCGCGGATCGAGCCCTGACGGGCGTTACCCGTGCCCTTCTGCTTGAAGGGCTTGCGGCCGGCACCCGAGACCTCACCGCGACGCTTGGTCGAGTGGGTTCCCTGACGGGCGGCGGCGCGCTGGGCGACGACGACCTGGTGGATCAGCGGAATGTTCGTCTTGACGTCGAAGAGCGCGGCGGGCAGCTCGACCGAGCCTGCCTTCTTGCCGTCTGCGCTTCGCACGTCGAGCGCGAGAGTCTGGTCAGCCATGGACTCAAGCCCCCTTCACTGCGTTGCGGACGAAGACGATGCGGCCACGAGCACCGGGGACGGCGCCCTTGACGAGCAGCAGACCCTTCTCGGCGTCGACGGCGTGCACCGTGAGGTTGAGGACGGTCACGCGCTCGCCGCCCATACGGCCGGCCATGCGCATGCCCTTGAAGACGCGGCTCGGGGTCGACGACGCGCCGATCGAACCGGGCTTGCGGTGGTTGCGGTGCGCACCGTGCGATGCCGAGACGCCCTTGAAGTTGTGACGCTTCATGACACCGGCGAAGCCCTTGCCCTTGCTCGTGCCGACGACGTCGACGAGCTGGCCGGCCTCGAACGTGCCCTCTGCCGTGATCTCCTGGCCGAGCGTGTAGTCGGAGGCGTCAGCGGTGCGGACCTCGGTGAGGTGGCGACGCGGGGTCACGCCGGCGGCCTCGAAGTGGGCCGTCTGCGGCTTGTTGACCTTGCGCGGGTCGATCTGGCCGTACGCGATCTGGATCGCGTTGTAGCCGTCGCGCTCGGGGGTGCGAACCTGGGTGACCACGTTCGGCGCGAGCTCGATGACGGTGACGGGAACGAGCTTTCCGCTTTCGTTCCAGACCTGGGTCATGCCGAGCTTGGTGCCCAGCATCCCCTTGGAAATCTTGGAGTTGATGTCAGCCATGTCGGACCTCAGAGCTTGATCTCGATGTTGACGTCAGCCGGCAGATCGAGGCGCATCAGCGAGTCGACGGCCTTGGGCGTCGGGTCGATGATGTCGATCAGACGCTTGTGGGTGCGCATCTCGAAGTGCTCGCGGCTGTCCTTGTACTTGTGCGGGGAACGGATCACGCAGATCACGTTCTTCTCGGTCGGCAGGGGCACGGGGCCCACGACCGTGGCACCGGCACGGGTCACGGTGTCGACGATCTTGCGGGCCGACGAGTCCAGGCCGGCGTGATCGTACGACTTCAGGCGAATGCGGATCTTCTGTCCCGCCATTGTCTGCTCTCTCTCTTTACGCGTCTTACGTGCTCGGGATCCGAACCGCATTGGACGCACGAAGGCGTGGAAGGGTTCTTCCCTCGCCCTGGGCACTTCGCTCACCGTCTTGCGGCGGTGATGCTGCACCACTGTTCTGCTGTCAACCCGACGGCCGAAGCCTCCGGTTCCCCCGCCCGCCCGCGCACGGATGCGCTCCCGTCTCCGGGATGCTGGTGTGGGAAGTTTCGTTCTCCTGCCTGCGGCCTAGGACCCTGCGCTCTCGCGCCGCCTATGCACTGCCTGGCAGTGATCCGGGCACGCCCGAAGGGGCCCGGAGTGTGGAACTTCACTAGTCTACGTGCACCCCGGGCGTGTCGCAAACTCGGGCGTGTCGCGTTTCCACCCCGCGCCCCCCCTCGCGAGATGGTGGGTTTCCCGCCGAGATGGTGGGTTTCTCGCCGAGATGGTGGGTTTCCCCGCGAGATGGTGGGTTTCCCCTCGAGATCGTGCAGACCATCTCGGGGGAAGAACAACCATCTCGGGGGAAGAATGGCCATCTCGGGGCAGAAGCAACCACCTCGGCGCGAGGCGGGGCGGGGACAGCGGTCAGATCGTGAAGCGCAGCCGACGCATGAGCGCGGCGAAGGACGCGAAGCTCGGCGCCTGATCCCAGCCCCAGCGACTCACTTCCCAGCCGGTCGCGCGGCGGACGGCATCCTCCCGCGCGTTCTGCAGGTGACGAACCTCATCCGCGGACCGGCCTGCGAGCATTCCCGGGTCGGTGTACTTGACCGCGCCGTCGAATTCCGCCCACCGGCCGAGGGCGGGCCACGCGAAATCGAGCAACGCAAGTCCGCCGATGTCCAGTTCGACCCTCCGCTGCAGCTCAGGGTCCGGCATCCCGAGCTGCCACATCCACAGGCGACTGACACTCTCGCCGGGCAGGTGCGCGCGTCCGTCGGCGAAGTCGGTGACGAAGCGCGCGTGACGGATGCCGCGGGCACCGGTGTGCGCGATGATCCGGTCGAGCACGCCCTGGCGGAAGCCCGCCGCGGCGACCGCGTCGTACTCACGCGTGTCGTCGTCCCACGCGACCTGGCGGAGGGCCGCGTCGAAGCAGGACACGCCCGCCTCCAGCGAGGTCATCCGGATGACGTCGTAGACCGTCCGGCTGAGGGTCGTGACTCGCAGTCCGTCGATGATCTCGACATCCGCCTCACTCAGGGGGAGGTGGTGGCGGACGACGTCGGGACTGTCATGTCGGCTGCTCGGGCCGGGAATCGTCAGGTGGACGCGATCCGCGCGCGTGCGGAACAGGGGAAGGCCGTGGATCGCCGCGGCCGTCGTGTGCGAGTTCGTCGCCCGCGGGCTCTCCGTCCGCAGGGCGACGGCGTGAGCGAGCGTCCGCAGCCGGGCCTCGCCGTACAGCCGCTCCCAATCCGCCGCGTGCACGCGCACACCCGGACGGAGCCGCATGAGCCCGTCCCCCGCGACCCCGCCGTAATCCAGCCCGCGCTCGCGCTCGGCGCGGGTGCGGGTGACGAGGAGCGCTCGATTCGGGATGCCGGTCACCCACACACTGTGACGCGAGCGCGGTCGCGCGGGGCGCCCCGTCCGCGATCTGTGGGGAGTGCGCCGTCGGGGGCCCCTGGGGAGGAACCGCCGAGATGGTCCCCTTCCCGCCGAGATGGTCCCCTTTTCCCCGAAGTGGTCCCCTTCGCGCCGAGATGGCGTGCACCACCTCGACGGGAGACCCACCGCCTCGACGGGAAACCCACCATCTCGGCGGGAAACCCACCACCTCGACGGGAAACCCACCATCTCGGCGGGAGACCCACCACCTCGACGGGAGGGAGAGAGAAAGGGAGAAAGCGGGGCTACTCGGTACCGATGCTCTTGTCGATGTTGTCGCGCACGTCGTCGACCGTGCCGTGGGCGCTCTCGGGCGCGACCTTCTTCACGAACTCCGCGGCCGCGTCGAGGGCTCCGTCACTGACGTTCTCGGCCTGCTCGCTGCCCAGGGCCTCCGCGATCTTGTCCTTGTTCTGCTCGAGGAAGTCCTTGCCCTGATTCACCAGGTCGTCGATGCCCATGCTGATCCCTTCCGGTCGGCGCCACGTCGCGCGCCCCCAGTCTGTCCGTCCGCCGCGCCTGAGGGAAGAGCGGAGCACCTATGCGAATCCTGAGGGACGGATTCCCCCGATCGGTGGCAGAATGGCCCCACTGCGGCGAACGCCGCGTGTGTTCTGGGGACGCACGCGATGCGCACCTCCTTCGGGCGGTCTTCGCCGCGAAAGGGGAATCGTGGCGACCACTGTCGTCCGTTCGGCGACGTCGCCGACGGCAGAACGAAATCCGATGCGCATGACGCACGCACCAGGAGGGCTGGTCGGCGCACCCGCGCCCGACTGGCGCTCGCGCTACACCGTGCGGTTGTGGCTGAGCGATCTGGCGGCGCTCATCGTCGTCGCGTTCGGCACGCAGATCGCCTGGTTCGGCCTGGGCAACGCACAGGTCTCCATCCGCGAGGACTCGCGCTTGAGCGTCGTGTCCTACTGGTTCTTCTCCGCGCTGCTCGTGGTGGCGTGGATGTGGGCGCTCAGCCTCGTGGACTCGCGCAGCGACCGCACGATCGGCACCGGCTCGACCGAGTACATCCGCATCATCTCGGTGAGCGTGCGCCTGTTCGGCATCATCGCGATCCTCGCCTTCCTGCTGCGCGTGGACGTCGCCCGGGGCTACCTCCTGATCGCCTTCCCGCTCGGGATGCTGTTCCTCCTGCTCGAGCGATGGCTCTGGCGTCAGTGGCTCGTGGTCAAGCGTGCCCGCGGGGAGTTCAGCGCCCGCGTGGTCCTCGTCGGCTCCGAGAGCTCGGTCGCGCAGATCGGGGACGCGCTGCGCCGCTCCCCCAGCGCCGGCTACCTCGTCGTGGGGGCGTGCGTGCCGCTCGCGGTCCCCGGCGGGACGGTGCGCGGCACCGACATCCCGATCGTCGGCTCGGTCCTGTCGATCTCGGAGGCCCTGACGGCCGTGCACGCCGACACCGTGGCGATCTCCAGCACGGACGAGCTGCCGCCGTCCGTGGTCAAGCGCATCTCGTGGCAGCTCGAGGCGGGGCGCCAGCACCTCGTCCTGGCGCCCAGCATCATCGATGTCGTCGGCCCCCGCATCCAGACGCGACCCGTCGCGGGTCTGCCGCTCATCCACGTCGAAACTCCGCGCTACAGCAAGGGCCAGCGGCTCGCGAAGCGGGGTCTGGACGTTCTGCTGTCCGCGATCGGACTGGTGGTGCTCAGCCCCCTCCTGCTGGCGATCGCGATCGGCATCCGTTCGACCTCCCCCGGCCCCGCCCTGTTCCGTCAGGTCCGCGTCGGCCGCGACGGTCGCGAGTTCGGACTGCTGAAGTTCCGCACGATGGTCGCGAACGCCGAGGACCTGCTGCCGGAGCTCGAACCGCAGCGGGATGCCGGCAACGAAGTCCTGTTCAAGATGGTCGAGGATCCGCGCGTGACGAACCTCGGCAGGTTCCTGCGCCGCTACAGCCTGGACGAGCTCCCGCAGCTGATCAACGTCCTGGCCGGCTCGATGTCGCTCGTGGGCCCGCGGCCCTCGCTCCCCCGGGAGGTCGAGCGCTACGCGGATCACGTGCACCGCCGGTTCATGGTCAAGCCCGGCATCACCGGACTCTGGCAGATCAGCGGCCGCTCGACCCTGTCATGGGAGGAGTCGGTTCGGCTGGACCTCTCCTACGTCGAGAACTGGACGCTCGTCGGCGACGTGGTGATCCTGTTCAAGACCGCCCGCGCGGCCCTCGCACCCGGAAACACCGCCGCATGAGCCGGGGCCTGCTCGTCAGCGAGTGGATCGAGCAGACCGGCGGCGCCGAGCGCGTGCTCGACCGACTCGCGGGGCTGTACCCGGATGCCGACATGCTGTGCCTCTGGAACGATGCGCCGCAGCGCTACGGCTCCCGGCGGGTGCGCGAGACGTGGCTCGCACGGACGCCGCTGCGCCGACGCAAAGCCCTCGCCCTCCCGCTCATGCCGCCGACGTGGCGCGTTCCGCGGCACGGCTACGACTGGGCGCTGGTGAGCTCGCACGCGTTCGCACACCACGTCAACGTCGGACCCGACGTGCCGAAGTACGTCTATGTCCACACGCCGGCGCGCTACCTGTGGGCTCCGGAGCTCGATGCGCGCGGCGACAACCTGGCCGCACGCCTGGCCGGACCCCCGCTGCGCGCGATCGACCGGCGCGCGGCCCAGGAAGCGACGCGGCTCGCGGCGAACAGCCGGTTCGTCGCCGACCGCATCGAGCGCGCGTGGGGGCGTGAGGCGACCGTGATCCACCCGCCGGTCGAGGTCGCGCACATCCGCAGCGGGCGGTGGGAGCGAGAGCTGACGGATGCCGAGCGCCGGGCGCTGGACACGCTGCCCACGGACTTCATCCTGGGTGTCTCCCGGTTCATCCCGTACAAGCGCCTCGATGTCGTGGTGCGGACGGGAGAGCTGCTGGGGCTGCCGGTGGTCCTGGCCGGTCACGGCCCGCTCGAAGAGCAGCTGCGTGCGATGGCGGCGGTCGCGGACGTCCCGGTGCGGCTGCTGGTTCAGCCGAGCGACGCGCTCGTGTTCGCCCTGATGCGGCGCGCGCGCCTGTTCGTCTTCCCGCCGGTCGAGGACTTCGGTCTCGTCGCCGTGGAGGCGATGGCGTCCGGGACGCCGGTGATGGCGAATCGGATCGGCGGCGCCGGCGAGTCGGTCCGCGCCGGCGTGGGCGGCGCGCTGTTCGACCCGTCCTCCCCCGCCGAGATCCGGGCGGCCGCCGCCGCGTGCGCCGGTCTGCGCCCGGAAGCGATCTCCGCCCACGCCGAGCACTTCGACGCGACGGTCTTCGACCGGGCGCTGCGGGAGTGGATGAGTCCGCACGTCGCCCCGTCCGCCGGGGCGACAGTGCCGCGTTCTACGGCGTGAGCGCCGCGCAGCCCTGATCGATCGTGATCGGCGTGTCGGTGACCGTCGGGCTGTAGCGGACGGACAGCGGACCGAGCGGCCCCTCGGGAAGCACGCTGGTGTACGACACGGTGCGGGTCTGGCCGCGATCGAGCAGGATCGCGATGCTCTGAGCGTTGCGGCCGTCCTCGGTGCTCGCTCGGTCCAGGCCCTCCGCGTCGCCCGATGCCGGACTCACGCTCGTGATGGACGCACCCGGCGGCGCGAAGTAGAGGACGTCCAGGAGCATCGAGGTGCCCGACCCGCCGTAGGTCGGCGAGCGCCGCGCCAGGATGTGGAAAGTGAGGTCGTCGCGGTCCACGGAATTCGTCATCGTGATCGCCGTCGTGACCGTGCGATTCGTCGCGTCGCATGTCACGGCGATGGACGTGGAGAGGTAGTACTCGAGCTTGCTGACCGCGGCATCGTTCAAGAAGATGCCCACCTCGGTGGTGTCGATGTTGTCCGAGGTCATCGCGCCGTCGATGCCGAGTTCCTGCGCGACGACCTCCTCCTCCGGGCGGGTGAACCACCCGTACAGCCGCTGCTGCTCGCCCGCGGCGCCGAAGACGTCGAGCATCGCCATGAGGTTCCAGTCGCCTCCGACGAGCTTCTGGAAGACCGTCGCCGACGTGGCCGCGAAGAACGCGTCGGCCGGAGCCTGGTCTCCGGGGAAGCGCAGATACGTGTCGCTCAGGAGAACCTGCACCGCGTTGTCGGCGGTGATCTCGATGCCGTCGACCGTCACGGGCCCGGTGACGGAGAGGATGTCGGCGAGGACGACCGGATCGAGGGAGAGCACTCCGTCGACGGCGAAGCCGGTCTTGGCGGCGATCCCCTGGAACAGCTTCGCCGCCGTCGGGAAGTTGGGTGTCTTGGTGTAGTTCTGCGAGAACCGCGCGAACTCGTCGTCGTAGAGCGCGAGGGTGTCGGCGGGCAGCTCGACGTGCTGCACGCCGCTGAGCCCCGGAGACTCGAACGTGGTCGAGCCGGTCAGCCCTTCCAGCGTGATCCGGCCACCGTCGGCACGTACGTAGACGGCCGCAGCACCCTCACCCCCGGTCGCGCGGATCTCGGCGTTGTTCTGGAAGATCACCAGGTAGGTGCGCGGTCCGTCCTCGCCGAGCATCTTCAGCGCGGTGGGCAGCACTTCCGTCGCCGTATGGGCGATCGGCGCGGACTGTTCGATCACGTCGATGACCTGCCCGACGGCGTCGTCGACGAACGGCAGGAGCGCGTCACGGTCGATGTCGGAGATCTTCACGCTCGCCTCGGTGAACGCCGCATCGACGGCCGGGAGGGCGTCCAGCGCGCCACGGAAGGTCGCGAGGTTGAAGCCACCTCCTTCGAAACGGATGTTCTCGCGCTGCATCGCGCCGAGGACGGTGAAGCTCGCCGGCAGGGCGTCGCGGACGAGGATGTGCGTCGCCTCGGTCGTGTCGCGGATCGCAGCGACGTTCTGCCCCACGAACGGCACCCACGACGCGTACTGCCAGAGGGGTCCCTGCACGATGCGGTCGGCATCCGAGGTGTAGGTCAGCACGTCGGCGGCGACCGCCGAGAACTGCTCGGCGTCCCCGCTGCGAACGAGTTCTGTCACGTTGCCCAGGCGCGACTTCGCCGCCTCGAGGTCGTCGCGCACATCCATCGCCTCGCTGAAGAGGCGGGCACCGAGGATGCCGGCGGCCACCAGGACGATGACGATGAGCCCGAAGAATCCGAGCACCCACGGCCAGATCCGACGACGACGACGGGGAGCGGGCTCGTCGATGAGCACGTCGTTCGACGGTGTTTCGGGCACGGGGGAACTGTAACGCGGGCGGCCCGGAAATCACCGAGAACGACGCAGAAGAGGGCCGGGCCCGAAGGCCCGACCCTCTTCCGATCGCGTGTCGCGAGTATTACTTCAGGATCTTCGTGACCGTGCCGGCGCCGACGGTGCGGCCACCCTCACGGATCGCGTAGCCGAGGCCCTCTTCCATGGCGATGGGCTGGATCAGCTCGACCGTCATGTCGGTGGTGTCGCCGGGCATGACCATCTCGGTGCCCTCGGGCAGCGTGATGACGCCGGTGACGTCGGTGGTGCGGAAGTAGAACTGCGGGCGGTAGTTCGTGAAGAACGGGTTGTGACGGCCGCCCTCCTCCTTGGACAGGATGTACGCCGTGCCCTCGAAGTTGGTGTGCGGGGTGACCGAACCGGGCTTGACGACGACCTGGCCGCGCTCGACGTCGTCACGCTTGGTGCCGCGAAGGAGCAGACCACAGTTCTCGCCGGCCCACGCCTCGTCGAGCTGCTTGTGGAACATCTCGATACCGGTGACGATCGTCTTCTGCGTCGGGCGCAGACCCACGATCTCGACCTCGGAGTTGATCGCGAGCGTGCCACGCTCGGCGCGGCCCGTGACGACCGTGCCACGACCGGTGATCGTGAAGACGTCCTCGATGGGCATGAGGAACGGCTTGTCCTTGTCACGCACCGGGTCGGGGATGGACGCGTCGACGGCCTCCATGAGCTCGACGATCTTCTCGGTCCACTCGGCGTCGCCCTCGAGCGCCTTCAGGCCCGAGACGCGGACGACGGGGGCGTTGTCGCCGTCGAAGTCCTGCGACGACAGCAGCTCGCGGACCTCGAGCTCGACGAGCTCCAGGATCTCCTCGTCGTCGACCATGTCGCTCTTGTTCAGCGCCACCAGCAGGTACGGCACGCCGACCTGCTTGGCCAGCAGCACGTGCTCGCGCGTCTGGGCCATCGGGCCGTCGGTCGCGGCGACCACGAGGATCGCGCCGTCCATCTGGGCGGCACCGGTGATCATGTTCTTGATGTAGTCGGCGTGACCGGGAGCGTCGACGTGCGCGTAGTGGCGCTTCGGCGTCTCGTACTCGACGTGGGAGATGTTGATCGTGATACCGCGCTGACGCTCTTCGGGAGCGGAGTCGATCGACGCGAAGTCACGCTGCACGTTGGTGGCCGACGGGTACTTGTCGGCGAGCACCTTCGAGATGGCAGCGGTGAGCGTGGTCTTGCCGTGGTCGACGTGACCGATCGTTCCGATGTTTACGTGCGGCTTGGTCCGCTCGAACTTGGCCTTAGCCACTGGGTCCTCCTAGGACATTCGTGTAGATCGTCCGGGCGCTGGATTGCGACCGGTTTTCTACGGGGATTGATTCCACATTAGTGGAGAGGGGTCGTGCGAGTCTGTGAAGTTGTGGAAGGGGTGGGATGCCGGGGCCTGAGCCCCGGCATCCACCGGGCTATTCGCCCTTGTTCTTCTGGACGATCTCGTCCGCGACGTTGCGCGGAACCTCGGCGTAGCTGTCGAACTCCATGGAGTAGACGGCGCGGCCGGAGGTCTTCGAGCGCAGGTCGCCGATGTAGCCGAACATCTCGGACAGCGGCACCTGGGCGCGCACGACCTTGACGCCGGCGGCGTCCTCCATGGACTGGATCTGGCCGCGACGCGAGTTCAGGTCGCCGATGACGTCGCCCATGTACTCCTCGGGCGTACGGACCTCGACGGCCATGATCGGCTCGAGGATGACCGGGTTCGCCTTGCGGACGGCCTCCTTGAAGCCCATCGAGCCCGCGATCTTGAACGCCATCTCCGACGAGTCGACGTCGTGCGAGGCACCGTCGATCAGGATCGCCTTCACGCCGACCATCGGGTAGCCCGCGAGCACGCCGACGTTCATCGCGTCCTGGAAGCCCTGGTCGACCGGCGCGATGTACTCGCGCGGGATACGACCACCGGTGACCTTGTTCTCGAACTCGTAGGTCTTGTCGGCCGTGACCTCGAGGGGCTCCAGGCCGAACTGGATCTTCGCGAACTGGCCGGAACCACCGGTCTGCTTCTTGTGCGTGTAGTCGTGACGCTCGACGGCCTTCTTGATCGTCTCGCGGTAGGCCACCTGGGGCTTTCCGACGTTGGCCTCGACCTTGAACTCCCGCTTCATGCGGTCGACCAGGATGTCCAGGTGCAGCTCGCCCATGCCCTTGATGACCGTCTGGCCCGTCTCGGAGTTCTGCTCGACGCGGAACGTCGGGTCCTCTTCGGCGAGCTTCTGGATCGCGAGACCCAGCTTCTCCTGGTCGGCCTTGGTCTTGGGCTCGATCGCGACCTCGATCACCGGCTCCGGGAACGTCATCGACTCGAGGACGACCTGGTTGGCGCTGTCGGACAGCGTGTCACCGGTCGTGGTGTCCTTCAGGCCGATCACGGCGTAGATGTGACCTGCGGTGACGGAGTCGACCGGCATCTCCTTGTTGGCGTGCATCTGGAAGATCTTCCCGATGCGCTCCTTCTTGCCCTTGGTCGCGTTGACGACCTGGGCACCGGAGTCCAGGTGACCGGAGTACACGCGGATGTAGGTCAGGCGACCGAAGAACGGGTGCGTCACGATCTTGAACGCCAGGGCCGCGAAGGGCTCCTCGCGGTCGGCGTGGCGCTCGATGATGATCTCTTCGTTCTTGGGGTCCTTGGCCTCGATCGCCGGGACGTCCAGCGGCGAGGGCAGGTAGTCCACGACCGCGTCGAGCATGGGCTGCACGCCGCGGTTCTTGAACGCCGAGCCGCAGAGGACCGGGTAGACCTCGGAGGCGATCGTGAGCTTGCGGATCGCGGCCTTGATCTCCTGCACCGTGAGGCCCTCGCCCGAGAAGTGCTTCTCGAGGAGCTCCTCGTCGGACTCGGCGACCGTCTCGAGCAGCTGCTCGCGGTACTCGGCGGCCTTGTCGACGAGGTCGGCCGGGATCTCCTGGATCTCGTACTTCGCACCCATGGTGACATCACCCTTGGCGTCGCCGGGCCACACCAGCGCGCGCATCTCGACGAGGTCGATCACGCCGACGAAGTCGTTCTCGGCGCCGATGGGCAGCTGGATGACGAGGGGCTTGGCCTTCAGGCGGTTGATGATCGTGTCGACCGTGAAGTAGAAGTCCGCGCCGAGCTTGTCCATCTTGTTGACGAAGCAGATGCGGGGGACGTCGTACTTGTCAGCCTGACGCCACACGGTCTCGGACTGGGGCTCGACGCCCTCCTTGCCGTCGAAGACGGCGACGGCGCCGTCGAGGACGCGGAGCGAACGCTCGACCTCGACGGTGAAGTCGACGTGACCGGGCGTGTCGATGATGTTGATCTGGTTCTTGTTCCAGAAGCACGTCACAGCGGCGGACGTGATCGTGATGCCGCGCTCCTGCTCCTGCTCCATCCAGTCGGTGGTCGCCGCACCATCGTGCGTCTCGCCGATCTTGTGGTTGACGCCCGTGTAGAACAGGATGCGCTCGGTCGTCGTCGTCTTGCCGGCATCGATGTGCGCCATGATGCCGATGTTGCGGACCTTGTTGAGGTCGGTGAGCACGTCTTGTGCCACGGGGTTTCCTCTCGGGTGATCGACCGGACGCTCGTGCGCCCGACCGAGATCAGGGGTGAAGTGCGGGGACCGGGTCGCGGTCCCCGCACATTCGGATGCTGATTACCAGCGGTAGTGCGCGAAGGCGCGGTTCGACTCGGCCATCTTGTGGGTGTCCTCGCGGCGCTTGACCGCGGCTCCCAGGCCGTTCGAGGCGTCGAGGATCTCGTTCTGCAGACGCTCGGTCATCGTCTTCTCACGACGGCCCTTCGCGTAGCTCACGAGCCAGCGCAGCGCCAGCGTGTTGGCGCGGTGAGGCTTGACCTCGACCGGCACCTGGTAGGTCGAGCCACCGACGCGGCGGCTCTTGACCTCGAGGGTCGGGCGCACGTTGTCGAGCGCCTTCTTGAGGGTGGCGACCGCGTCCTGGCCGTTCTTGGCCTCCACGCCCTGGAGGGCGTTGTAGACGATCGACTCGGCGAGCGACTTCTTGCCGTCGACGAGGATCTTGTTCACCAGCTGGCTGACGATCGGTGCGCCGTAGACCGGGTCGTTGACGACGGGGCGCTTCGGGGCGGGTCCCTTGCGAGGCATGTTCCTTAACCCTTCTTCGCGCCGTAGCGGCTGCGAGCCTGCTTACGGTTCTTGACGGCCTGGGTGTCCAGGGCGCCGCGGACGATCTTGTAGCGGACGCCGGGGAGGTCCTTCACACGACCACCACGGACGAGCACGAGCGAGTGCTCCTGGAGGTTGTGGCCCTCGCCGGGGATGTACGCGGTGACCTCGGTGCCGTTGCGGAGCTTGACACGGGCGACCTTGCGCATCGCCGAGTTCGGCTTCTTCGGCGTGGTCGTGTACACGCGGGTGCAGACGCCCGCCTGCTGGGGGTTCGACTTCAGGGCGGGGGCCTTGGTCTTGGCGACCTTGGGCGAGCGTCCCTTGCGAACCAACTGCTGAATGGTTGGCACGTTCTCTCCTTGTAATGCTGCACGGTGACAGCGATGGTGTTTTCACCACAGATCCACCGGCGCGCCGGATCCCGGGCGATTGGTGTGGTGGATATGCCGTGGGGGCCGCCTGTTCGCAGGCGATTCCCGAAGATGCGGCGTCCGTCGTCCTCCCGCCGGGCCGAGGCACAGCACGAAGCGCGCGCGAGCGCACACCCTCCAATGATACGCGCTGCGGGAGGGGGCGGTCAAACGCGGGCGACTACCACGGAGAGAGGGCGATCAGCAGGAGCGACGCGGCGGCGATCACGGCGAGAGCGGATGCCGAGACGACCACGATCATCGCGGTTCTGCGCCCCGCGCGCCGGCGCACCGACGCCATCCCATGCCCGTCGACAGGGGCCTGCGGGACCGTGAAGGGCGGAGGTGTGCGGGCCGAGATCACGGGCGCGGCGGCGCGGGCGCGATACGTGTCGGCGGGAGCGGTCGGAGCGCGCTCGGCGGGCATCGGCTGGACGGGTGCCACGGGCTCGGGGGGCGAAGCCCGACGCTCACCGCGCCGGCGCGATTCGCGCCGGGCGACCATCGTCGAACCGTCGACGGTGTCCTCCGGCGGGGGGTCCCGACGCGCAGCTCTTCTCGTGCGCTCGGCGAGGACCGTGTCCTCCTCGAGGGGGTCGGGTTCGGTCATCCGTCGGTCCGCCGCAGCCGGATCTCGGCATCCCCGAGGTAGAAGCGCTCACCCGCCTCCATCTCCTCACCCGCGGGCGCTTCGACCTCGGTGCCCATCACGGTCGCGAAGAGCACGCCGTTCGTCGAGCCGAGGTCGGTCACGTACCAGTGGTCGTCGCGGAGGACCAGGAGGGCGTGGGTCTTGGAGACCGTGCCGTCGGGAATCGACACGAGCTGCGCCTTCGGACGCGAGCGGTCGGGCACGGGCTTGCGCCCGAGGATCACGGTCTCGGAGGTCAGCGGGATAGGAGCACCGCCCGGAGGGAGCAGCTCCCACGCCGTGCGCCGTCGTCGCGTGATGATCGTCTCGTCGATCGGATCGTCGGGCAGCGCCGGGCGCGCGTGCTGGGCGGAGACGGCCGCGCGCGCGGAACGCGGCGACTCCGGACCGGCTGCGATCGCCGAGACCTCGGCCGACGTCTCGGAAACGGCGCCGGGATCGGGCAGCGGCGAGCGGGCGGGGGCCCACGGCTCGTCGTCCTGCTCCGGACCCACGGGGACCCGCGCGACCGGCGGTCGCGTCGTGGCCGGTGCGTCGCCTGCCGAGGGGAGCGTCATCGGCGGGGTGAGCGGCGGCTCTGCGGATGCCGGCCGCACCGGCACCGCCGAGATCGGAGCGGGGGCGTCGGCCTCGGCGCCGGTGACCTCCCCCGTCACTTCGGGCGCCCACGCCGCCCAGGACGAGGGCGGGGCGGCGACCGCGGGCGCAGACGGGACGCTGCGATCGCCATCGTCACCGAGCCCGAGGTCCTCGAAGCCCGACGACCTGGGCGCGGCATCCAGCAGCGGCGTGTAGGCGGGCGCCCCGTCGTGGCGGTACGCGGGGCCGTCCGCCGCGGCGTCGGCGACGCCGCTCCGGCGCGGGCCGTGCGCGGGAGGGCGGTCGGAGCCGAGCCACCGGGCGGGACCGAACCCCAGGATCGAGGCCCACACCGGGAAGAGCAGCGCCGCGACGACCGTGAGCCCCGTACCGTGCCCGAACGCGACGTTCACCCGGAAGCACGCGATCACGATGACCACCCACACGGCGAGCTGACCGACGACGGGGACGATCAGGAGCAGGAGGAACCACGGTGACATCCCGCCCAGGCGCAGCAGCACCGCGAGGTTCAGGAACGGCACCCACGCCTTCCAGGCCTCCTCGCCGGACTTGCGGAACACCGCGGACAGCGCCAGCGCGGTCCAGATGTACAGCGCGAGGGACAGGAGGGCGGTGATCAGCCCGAAGGCGATGCCCGTGGAGTCGTCGGCGGTACTCATGACGTGACGCGCAGCGGCCTGACGGACCGGCGCTTCCCCCTTTCGGACCTGCGCGACCGGGAGCCCGAGGGCGCCAGGTGGCGGACGAATGATCTCAACGATACGGTCGCCCAGGTCCCGCGCCAGAAACCACGCCCGCGGCGCAGCTCCCGCCGCCGGGCGTCCACGAGCCGCCAGTAGGCCGCCGCGTCGTCATCGGTGAGCGTCTCGTCGGAGAAGACCGCGCGGTCGGCATCCGTCGCCAGCGCGAGCCCCGCCGCCCCCGACACCCCGCTCGCGAGCTCGGTGCGCGTGAGATCACCGGGCGCGTCGTGCCCGGTGTCCACGACGGCGTCGACGTACTCGTCCCACCCGCCGGCGATCCGCATAGCGGGCGAACCCTGCGTGCGGCGGCCGCGACGGCGGCTCGCCTTCGCCGCGAGGATCACCGCGAACGGACCCAGCACGAGGAGCAGAGCGAGCAGCACGATCCCGCCCACGCGCAGCACCGGCCACAGCCATGCGAGGTCCAGCCCCGCCGGCTCGTCGGCGGCCTCATCGGATCCGGTGTCCTCCTGCACGGGATCCGGCGGCAGCACGTCCTCGACGGGGTCGGGCCGCACCTCCGTGACGTTCTCGGGGTTGCGCTGCTCGGTGACCTCGAGGCTCGGCGATTGCGCGTACTGCGGGGTCGCATCGATCGGCACCCACTCACCCCGGGCGGTGAGCACCTCCGTCCAGACGGCGACGTCCTCCGCGCGGCACACCCCCGCCTCGCACGTCGACAGCTGCGGATCCGCGCTCTGCAGTCGCGCACCGACCACCACGCGCGCCGGGAATCCGAGCTCGTTCGCGATCAGGGCCGTCGCGGTCGCGAACTGCTCGTCGTCGCCCACCGCGGCGACGTAGTTGTCGTTCGCGCGCGCCCGGGGGTCGGCTTCGCGCTCGAGCAGCCGCGCGAACATCGCGTCGACACGGGCGAGGGAGTGGCCCGCCGTGCTCGGCTGGAAGCGGTAGTCGGGGAGCGCCTGCATCCACGCGGGCGGCCGGCCCTCGTCGATCTCGAGCGCGTGACTCAGGTAGCCGCGCTCGCGCAGCAGACGCACCAGCCCCTCGAGCGCGGCCCCGCCCGAGCCCGACGCGTGCTCCTGCACCCAGGTGCGCAGGCTCTCCGGGGCGGCGACTTCGGCGACGGGCCCGCCCGGCGCCTCCGCGAGAGCGAGATCCGCCGCCGGCGGAGTGACACCGGTCAGCGCGTAGGCGTCGCCGGCGACCCAGCCGCCCGGCACGGTCTGCACCGCGGCGCCGGCATCCGCACGGTAGTAGAAGCGGTCCGCGAGCTGCGCCGCCCGGGGACCCTCGAACTCGGCCGACACGAGCCGGCCGATGCTCGGCATCCAGATCCCGTCGAGCTCTCCGATCTCGATCCGCGTCCGGGACGGGGTGCCCTCGCCGGCGTCGCGCGTGGCGGGCACGCGCACGAACGGCGAAGACGCACCCGCGCCTGCGGTGCGGTAGAGCTCCCCGTCGTAGCTGTCCAGCGTTGCCAGGCGCACGCGCTCGGGCAGGACGCCGTCGGAGGTCACGGTGAACAGCACGTCCTCCGCGCGATCGTCGCGGAACAGCCCGCGGTACTCGGCGAGCGGACTCACCGCCGCGGCGATCGCGAGTTCGGGACCCGCCCCCGCACGCAGCACCTCTCGGGAGGCACCCTGCGCCGCGAACGGTACGACGAGCGCCGATGCCGTCACCGCGACCACGAGCATGCCCGCTCCGAGCGCGAAGCGGCGGCGGTCCGCGAGCGACGGCCGACGCGAGAGGCGCACGCCGCTGGAATCGGCGGCGCGGCGCAGCGCTCGCACGCGTTCATCACGGCTGCGCCACGCGAGCCACCCGAGCGCGGCCACGAGACCTGCGACCCCGAGGGCCGTCTCGACCGGCGCGGGAAGGCGCAGCGGCCCGAGCACGAGCGGCGCGCTCACGGTCGGGCGGCCGAAGAACAGCCCGAACGAGATCATCGCGCCCACGACGGCCACCGCGGCGTACGCCGATCGACCGGCGCTCCAGGACAGGAGAAGGGCGACGCACGTGCCGACGAGGAAGACGATCAGCGCCGGCACCAGGAGATTGCGGTACGTGCCGACGGGCAGGTCGACCGTGAGGAGGTCCTTCCAGGCGAACAGAACGCCGAGGCCCAGATCGGCGAGTCCGCGGGCCGCATCGGGCACGCTGCCGAGACGGGTGGGCACGGCGAGCGGGATGCCGAGCACGACGAACGCGCCGAGCAGGAGCGCGGCCACCGACCACCCGCCCCAGCCGCGCGCGGCGGCGAGCGCGGCGATGCCGGCCGCCGTGAGCGAGGACGCGCCGACCAGGAGCACGAAAGCCGGATCGCGGTAGATCGGCCACGCGGCGACGGCGGCGATCACGACGCCCACCGCGACGAAGAGCGTGCCCGCGACGATGCGCGGGACGAGGACCCTGCCGCGTTCGGGCCGTTCGGTGCTCACGAGGCCGCTCCCCGCGCGAGGAGGCCGGACAGATCGTCGAGAGTGCCGATCGTGAGGACCGTGAGTCCCGGCAGCGCCCGCATGCGGGGGTGGGCACGCTCATCGCACACGACCGCGACGACCGCAGTGTCTCCGCTGAACGCGAGCGCCGCCTGACGCAGTCGCGGAAGCGGCACGGGGGAGCCGGCGACGACGAAAGCGACCGAAAGGCGTTCGTTCTCCTCCGCGGCCAGGCGGCAGACCTCGCCGACGGGCATCGTGTCCTCCAGGAGCTCGACCGCGCTGAAGCCGTCGAGCAGGGTGCGGCGGGAGCGCGCGGGGATGTGGTGGATCGCGCGCAGCCGGCCGCGCACGGCCCGGGGGATCTCGGCACCGGTCACGACAGCGACGTCCCGCGCGTCGTGCACCGCGCGCAGGCCGAGCGAGGCGGCAGCCCCGACCGCGAGTTCGAACTCGTCCGCGTCGGCGTACTCCTCGCGCGCCGCCGACAGCACGACCGCCATCCGCGATCGTCGCGTCTCCTCGTACTGGCGCACCATGAGCCGGCCCGTCTTCGCGGTGGATTTCCAGTGCACCTGCCGCTGCGAGTCGCCGGGCGCGTACTCACGGATCGCGTGGAAGGACATGTCGGCATCCACGAGGCGGCGCGTCGGGCTGCCCTCGAGATCGCGGATCAGGCCGGCGCTCGTGGAGGGGAGGACGACCGTCCGGGGGTGCACGTACAGCTCGTGCACGTCCTCGAACGCGTGCTCGCGGCGCAGGAGCCCGATCGGGTCGCTGCGCACCGTCGTCGCGGGGCCTACCGTGACGATCCCGCGCCGCAGCGCGGGGATCTCCAGCGGCTGCGCGATACGGCTCCCGGGCCGCAGCAGCGGGACGCCGAACTCGACCAGCCCCGCCCCGACCGGGATGTCCAGGCTCCCCGGCAGCGTCGTGCGCCGCCCGTCGTTGCGCACGACGATCTCGCCCGAGATGCCGTCGCCGGCGACGACGCGCTCGTGCGCGAGCGTGAGGGCGACGTCGTACGCCCGCGCCCCGAACAGGAACGGCACGCTCATGAGGATGAGCCCGACGGCGATCGCACCGGCGACCATCCATTCCACCCAGCCGAACACCAGACCGAGACCCAGTCCCGCGGTCGCGACGATCACGACGAGGGCCCCGGCCGGGCGCACCGTGCGTGCGCTCCAGGCCGCGGCTGCCCTCAGGCCCGCCGCCGCGGCGCGCCGGATCCGCGTCGCCCCCATGACGGCCCGCACGAGTCCCCGCGCGCGCGGCGTGCTCGTGCGCTGGGTCGTCGTGCCGGGCACGCCCGTCGCCGCCGCGGAGACGGCGGCGGTGCGGGTCAGTCGCGGATCGGTCGGGCTCATACGGTCTCGCGGCGGGTCGGCGGGGCGACATCCAGCAGGACCTGCCCGACGACGGCCTCGGCGGTCACGCCGTCGAACTCCGCCTCGGGGTGCAGGATGAGACGGTGCGAGAGCACGGCGACGGCGAGCGCCTTCACGTCATCGGGGGTCGCGTACGTGCGCCCTTGCGACGCGGCGCGCGTGCGGGTCGCCTTCGTGAGGGCGAGGGCGCCGCGGATGCTGACCCCCAGGCGCACGTCGTCGGCCGAGCGCGTGCCGTCCACGAGTCGGGCGATGTAGTCGAGCACGAGCGCGTCGACGTACACGGTCGCCGCGAGGTCGGCCATGCCCGCCATGGTCTGCGGATTCAGCACCGGCGTGAGCTCCGCCGTCGCGACGGCCGCACCGTCGAGGATCCGCACGGTGGCCGCGTGATCGGGGTATCCGAGCGACGTGCGCATCATGAAGCGGTCCAGTTGCGCCTCGGGAAGGCGGTAGGTCCCTGCCTGCTCGACGGGGTTCTGCGTCGCGAGCACGAGGAACGGGGAGCCGACCGGCCGCGTGATGCCGTCGATCGTGACCCTGCCCTCCTCCATGACCTCCAGGAGGGCGGCCTGCGTCTTCGGGCTCGCGCGATTGATCTCGTCGGCGAGCACGATGTTGGCGAACACGGGCCCCGCGTGGAACTCGAACGCCCCGGTCTTCTGGTCGTACACCGTGATGCCGGTGATGTCGCCCGGCAGCAGGTCGGGGGTGAACTGGATGCGGGTGTTCGTCCCCTGCACCGACTGCGCGATCGCCCGGGCGAGCGAGGTCTTGCCGGTTCCCGGCACGTCCTCCAGGAGCACGTGCCCGTCGCTGAGCATCGCGGTGAGCACGAGTTCGACGACGTGCCTCTTGCCGAGCACGGCGCGCTCGACGTTGTCGGCGATCTGGCCGAACGTCTGCGCGAACCAGGTCGCCTGCTCCTGCGTGATGCTCATGCGGTCTCCGCTCTCGGGGGGGGGTCAGGGGGTCGGGGGCGTGCCGGGGTCGCAGGATGCCGAGAACTCGGTGCTCGCACCGTTCAGGCCCCAGCCTTGGGCGCTCCAGTCGACCGATACGGAGACGCCCTCCACGCGGACCGCGCCGACCGGCACCGCCCACGTATCCGGCGTCCGGGGCAGGACCGCGCCGGCGGCGTCGTAGAAGCGGAGCCCGGCGTTGCCGAACGTGATCGCGGCCTTGGCTCCGGAGGGCGCCGTCGAGGAGTCGCCCGCCGGCACGAGATCGGAGCCGCCGACGCAGCGCTGCACGCTCCAGCTCGCCTGCACCTGGTACGGCGCACTGCCCGCGCGCGGCGTGGCTGTCGCCCATGCGGTCGCGGTGCCCCAGATCTCGTGGACGTAGCGCACCTGGATACCCGGGTCGCGCCCGAACACCGTGCTCGGCATCCCCGATATCTCGACGCGGTTGCGGTTGGGAACCCGCTCGGTCGATTCGGGCTGCGCGCGGACGATCCAATCGGCTCGGCCCCCGCCGACGTTCGGTGACGCGTCGACGACGAACGTGTAGCCCTGCGGCGCCCGACCGGTCTGCTGCGCCCGCACGGTCTGCGTGACGGATGCCGTGCCGTACGAGCGGCCGTCGAAGAACGAGTCGGCGCACAGCGTGAAGGCGTATTCGTCTCCGTCGGCGAGTCCGGCGAACGTCGCGGTGTCGCCGCCCGCCGTCGGCGTGCACCGCTGGCCCTCGCGGACGATCCCGTAGCGCAGCTCCGAGCCGTCGCCGTTCAGGCTCGCGACCCCGCGGGCGGTCACCGTCGAGGTGCCGTCGCCGTTGGAGCTCGATGTGAGGGTGAGCGTCGGGTTCAGCGGCGCGCCGATGCCGTTGCCGGTCACCGTGACCGCAGCGCCCGAGGGGCTCCCCCCGAGACCGGGGGGCAGGTCGAAGCGCGAGAACGGCGTGATCGTGATGGGACCGGCGGTGTTCGCTCCGACGCGGTACTCCCGCACCTCGAGTTCGGTCTGACCACGCCGCACCGATACGTTCTGGGTCTCCCCCGCGGGACTCGTGATCTGCAGCGTTCCGGTGCGCTCGGGATCGATCCCGGCGATCCGCAGCGACACCACACCGCCCGCGCCCGACGTGAGGACGGGGGCGACCTGGACCCCGCTCGGCGCACCGGGCGCCTGGTAGGCCCACGCGACGGTCTGCACGCTGCCACGGGAGAGACCGACCGCGTTGCGGGCGAGCGCCTCGTACGTGCGGCGCTCGCCGTTGGGCGCGGCGATCGGCGGACATGTGCCGTCGGGCGCACACTGCGCGACCTCCTGGCCGTTCGAGCGGATCACGAAGCCGCTGAGCCCCGGGTAGGCCTGCCGCGCCTGGCCCGGGTCGACGCGGAGCGTGACCGACCCGTCGCCGAAGGCCGCCTGCGACACGCTCGCGGGCGTCTTCGGGAAGCCCTGCAGGTCGAGCAGGATGCGTCCGTCGCGTTCGGCGTTCGTGCGCCGTCCCTGCGCGTCCTGCACCGAGAAGGTCGCGGAGCACGTGGCGCCCGGCGCGTCCTCGGACCACGACGCGACCACGGACGTCGGCGAGGCGACCTGGACGCTCACGCCGACGCACGCGCCGCTCGTGCGGGCGTCGATCACGGTGAGCGGCGTGCGCGGCAGCGGGTTGACCTCGCCGGAGGCGCCGATCACCGCGATCGTGCACGAGGACCCCGCCGCTTGCGAGCACTGCTGCGTCACCGCGCCGCCGCGCGGCAGCGTCGACGGCGCGGCCCCGACCCGGAGGATGAGGCGCACCGGCGCGACGGCGGCGTGACTGGTCACCGAGACCACCGCGGCGTCCTCCGCTCCGGGCACGGCGCGATCCGCGCCGGTCACGGTCACGAGGGATCCCTCCAGCGCGACCTCGAACGCGGAACCGGCGTAGTCCACCCCGTAGCGGATGCCGCTCCAGTCCTCCCGCAGCTGCCAGGTGGTCATGTTGCGCAGGTCGAACGTCGCCGTCTCGCCCGGACCGACCGTCATCGACCCCGCCCGCAGCACCGGCTGGGGGTCGAGTGCGTTGATGATGATCGGCACGGACAGGTACGTCCATTCGTCCTGCCCCGAGATCCGCACCGGCACCTGGCACGCATCCGTCCACGGCGCGCCGGACCCGGAGTCGTAGCGGATGATCGTCCCGGACTCGACCGCGCACGTCGCCTGCGGGCGGGCGCCGGACGCACGGACGTCGGGCCCGACCTCCAGCGTGCTGCCCCGGGGTGCCGCGACGATCGCGGCCATGTCGAACGCGACGGATTGCAGTTCGGTGACCTGCGGCGGCGCGGCGCTCGCGCGGAGCGCGAGCGAGAGGTCGTCCGAGCCGGGCACCCGCAGGAACGCGTACGTCGTGACCGGGCTGTCGGGGCCCTCGCCGGTCACGGCGAACGGGATGAGCCGGGTGCTCTCGGGCAGCGGGCCGCGCAGTTCGCGTCCGCGCACGCTCACTCCCGACGGCTCCCCCCACAGGCTCACCTCGAGGTCGTCGACATCTCCCCCGGACCACGTCGCACGCCCGCTCAGCACGTCCACACCGGCCTGGAAGTCCTCGCGCGTCTCGGCCGTGAGGACGGTGTCCTCGATCAGGGGGTAGTCCGGCACCGCCTCCCGGACGACGCGGACGACGATCAGGCCCCGGCCGGTGTTGCCCGAACTGGATTCCACGTCGTACAGGAACGACATCGTCCCGGGCTCGGTGCCCGCCTGGATGAGGACCGTCCGCTCGCCCGTGGAGGTCACGAGGCCGGCGAGGCGGGCGTACTCGGGGTTCTCGGAGCCGTCGGCGAGCGAGACCGGCACGTCCGGGCGGACGCCCGTGACGCTCAGGGTGCCGCGCGTCGGATCCACGTCGTTCGCGAGCGGACTCACCCGGATGGAACGGGACGCGCCGGCCTGCACCTGCACGTAGTCGGTGTATGTGACCGGGCTCGGGTTGGACTGCGCGTCCAGCACGCCGATGCGCACCACGCCCTCCCCCGCGGCCCCCGCGGCGTCCACGACCCGGTACCGGAAGCTCACCTGTCCGCGATGGCCCGCGACGCTCGTGTACACGATCGACGCGCCGTCGGCCGAGATCGTCGCCGCCCCGATCTCGGGCTGAGCGACGATGCGATCCAGGCTCACCACATCGCCGTCGGGATCCATCCCGAATCCATCGAACGCGACCACGGTGGACTGGCCGCTGAGGACGCGGCCCTCCAGCCGCTCGGGCACCGGCGCGCGGTTCGACTCCGCGGGCAGAACCTGCACGCGGATCGTCGCGGTGTCCGCGAGGGCGGGCGCCCCCGTCGTGTACACCGAGTACTCGACCGTGTAGGAGCCCGGCTCGGTGGGCGCGAGGTAGCGCACCACGTCACCGCCCGCGAACGCGAGCGCATCGGGGGTGGAGGAGGTCACCGCCGCGGGGTTCAGGATCGGCTGACCGCCCGCAGGGGCGATGTCGTTCTCCAGCACCGGGATGTCCACCTGCGACCCCGCCCGGACCACCACGGTGTCATCCACCGCGATCGGGGCGAGCTCGGGGGCCGGCGGCAGCAGGTACACGGTCGCCTCGCCGCGCACGCTCGCGCCCTGATCGTCCGTGCCGTCGCTGACGGTGTAGCTCACGGTGCCGAGCCGCCCGGCGGCGCCGGAGGCGGTCGTTCCGGACACCCTGAGGTGGTTCTGCCCCACCGCGTCGACGGAGAGCGATGCTCCGGCATCCGCGTGGCCCTCGACGTCGCTCAGCAGCAGCACGCGCCGCGTCGGGTTGGCGACCGCGGCGAACACGTCGAGCGTGGCGTCCTCCTGCGGGTGCACGAACGCGACGACCGGCGAGGTCGCCAACTCGGGCGGCGCGTCGGACGGGAGGATCGTGATGCGCGCCGTTCCCGTCGCGGGCGACGTTCCGTCCGTCACGGTGAAATCGACGCGGAACGTCCCCGGGGTGCGGGCGGTGAAGTCGAAGGATGCCGACCCTCCGATCACGGTCGCACTCGCGGCCGCGTCGTCGAGCACACGCACCGACTCGAGCGAGACCGCCCCGGCCGTGCCGGTGACGTGCGGGGTGACGTCGACCGTGAGCCCGGCGTCGATCGTGTCGATCACGGCGAAGGACTGCACCGCGAGCGCGGGTTGCGGCGACACCCGCACGAGCAGCGCCTTGGTCGAGACCTGACCCGTGGTGTCCGCGACCGTCACCTCCAGCTCGATGAGCTCCTCCCCTGAGCCGGCGCCGGCGTCGCTGTGCTGGTAGACGACGTCGCCGGTCGGAGTCGCGGCGACCGTGCCGACACCCGACTGGTTGGACACCGACAGCAGGAGCAGCGGATCGCCGTCCGGGTCGACCCAGCCGGGCAGCACCGGGACGGAGATCGTCCCGCCGCGGGCGACCTCCGGCGTCGGCCACGGCACGAGGCAGCCCTCGACGCCGCACCACTGGGGCGCGGCATCCGTCGCTGACACGGTCAGCGTGACGGTCGTCGGGGGCGACAGCAGGCCGCCTTCGCTCGTGCCGTCCGTCACCGCGTACGAGAAGGTCGCGCTGCCCGACGCTCCGGGCGCGACCGCGACCGTGAGCCGCTGCGCGTCGTCCGTGAGGGACAGCGTCCCGAATCCGGGATCCAGGCCCGTGACCGAGGCGGGATCGATGCTCAGCACGTCCTCGTTCGGATCGTGGTCGTTCATGAGCACGGGCAGGGTCACCAGGCTCGCCGCGCGCACGCCGAACGCGTCGGGCACGGCCACGGGCGGCTCGGGGTCGAGCACGACGCTCAGCTGCTCCTGGCTCGGGGCGGCATCCGGATCGGTGCGGTCATCGAGCGACCAGTTCTGGCTCGAAGGCACGAGGGCGCCGTCCGGCACGGTCCACACCCAGCCCGACCGCGTCTCGTTCAGGATGATCGCGTCGTCGCTCGCGACGAACACCGGACGGCGCTGGTCGCCGAGCGATCCCGCGGCGTAATCCAGCGGCACCTGCCCCGTGCGCGAGCTCCACAGGATTCCGGATCCGCCGCGGCCCTCGGTGCTCGGCGGCAGCCACGCGGCGAACACCTCGCCGTCGTGCACGACGGGGCGCGCGGGAGTCCCCAGGACCCCGGCGCCGCCCCCGGCCTCGACGGTGACCTCGGACCCGTCCACGGGCACGCGCACGAGCGCGGTCTCGTCGGCGAGGTGGACGGCGGTGCCGTCCGGATCGGGCTGGCTGAGCACGATCGCGCCCGTCGTCGGCGCCGAGGTGACGGCATCCGCCCCCCGCACGAGCAGATCTCCGTCCGTGGTGTCCACGAGCACCCATGCGTCGCCCGCGGCGGACAGCGCCGGCGCCGTGAAGTCCTCGGCCGCGACCTCATCGCGACTCCGCACCGCGGCGGCGGGCACGTCGTAGCGCAGGACCGAGCCGTCCGCGGAGGAGTAGGCGAACAGCATCCCGCGCTCGTCGAGGGCGATCGCGTCCGCGGTGTACTGCGGCGCATCCTCGTCCTCACGGGGGAAGGGATCCAGTTGCGTGGACTCCCCCGTCGAGAGGCGACCTGCGAACACCGCCCCCGCGTCGGTGCGATAAGCGACGAAGTCCTCCGCGGCGACGACATCCGTCGTGCCGGCGGGCGTGGCGGGTGAAGAGCGCAGGGTCTGCTCGTCGAGGTCGATCGGCAGGGCCGCGTCGATGCGGGTGATGCGCGAGTAGCTGTCGGAGAAGACGTACGCGGCCCCCGGCGCCTGCACGACCTGGCTCGGGTTGCTGATCTCGCGGACGGTGTCGAGTTCGCCGATCGCGGTGTTCACCCGGGCGTAGCGACGGCCGTCCGCCGTCTGCAGTGCCCACAGCGCGGTATCGGTGCGGTCGGCCTCCTGCGCGTCGAGCCCCGGCCACACCGCACTGACACCCACCACGAGGGCGATCGCCGCGGTCGCCGCCGCGAGCCCCGCGATCGTGCGCCGACGCACTCAGAGCACCCCCGTCGCGAAGAGCGCGGTGAGGATGCCGCCCGCGACGACCACCGCGCCGATCGCGGCGCCGAACACCCACGGCAGGACCGGTCGGGACCCGGCCGCTCCCGTCAGATCCGTGTCCTCGTCGCGCGCGAGCCCGGCGACACCGGCGCCCGGTGCGTGCTTGCGCCGCTCGGTGCGCTCGATGCGACTGCGGGCGGGTCCGCGCAGCTCGGTGTCGCCGAAATCGACCGGCGACGCCGGAGCGGCCCACTCGGACGAGGCGACCTCGAGTGCGGACGGTGAGATGCCGAGCTCGGCCTGCACGTCGCGCAGCGCCTCGGCGAACTGCAGCGCCGACGCGTGACGCTGCCGCGGATCGCGACTCATCGCGCGGGCGAGGACGCGCTGCAGGGATGCCGGCACATCGGCGCGGGCGATCTCGGTGTACGAGGCCTTCGCGATCCGCCGACGCAGCTGCTCCTTCGTGTTCTGTGCGCGGTCGCGGCGCTCGAACGGGCTGTGTCCTGCCAGGAGCGAGTACACCGTCGCGCCGAGGCTCCACACCTCGCTCGCCACGGTTCCCGCGGTGTCCTCCGCGATGACCTCCGGCGCGCTCCACGGGATCGACATCGCCAGGACCTCGTCGGCGGTCGCACGGGCGAGCGACGAGGAGATGCCGAAGTCGGCGAGCACCGGCGCGCCGAAAGTCGTCACGAGGATGTTGCTGGGCTTCACGTCGCGGTGCACGAGGCCCGCCCGGTGCGCGGCCTCGAGGGCGCTCGCCATCTTCACGCCGATCGCGAGGACTTCGGGAACGGGGATGCGCTCGAGCCGGTAGCGCTGCGCGAGGGAGCCGGGGCAGAACTCCATCACGATGTACGGCCGCCCGTCGGCGGAGATCCCCGCCTGGTACACCGTGACGATCGAGGGGTGCGCGGACAGGTGGGCCAGGACATCGGCCTCCGCGTTGAACATGCGGCGCAGATCGGGGTCGCGCACGTCGCTCGGCAGGACCTTCACCGCGACGTCGCGACGCGGCATGTCCTGTTCGTAGAGGAAGACGTCGGCGAAGCCTCCGGAGCCGAGCGGGCGGATGTAGGCGAGCCCCGGCAGGATCGGGGGCGCGGAAGGCAGGCGTGTGGCCACCGAAGCCTCCCCGGGGTCTCCCGCTCAGATCCGGCGGGCCGCGCGTCCACGCGCGGTTCTCAGTCCAACTGCAAACCCGCTCATGCTAACAAAACCGACCTCGCGTCCCGACGGACGAGTATGGAGGCGGAGATCACAGGAGGGGCGGCTCGTTCGGGTCGAACGGCGCGTCCAGCGAGCGGGTCAGCTCCTCCAGCATCGCCTCGATCTGCGGCTCGACGTACTGCGCGATCGCCGCCTGGATGCGCAGGCGATGGTGCAGCAGGATCGTGCACACTTCGCGGCCGATCATGTTCGCGTAGTCGTCGGCGAGTCCCACCTCCTGCCGGAGCGCCGCCTTGGCCTCGTCGCTCAGCGGGGGCAGGGCCGGGATGCCGGCATCCGCCTGTTCGGCGAGCCCCGAGATCGTGAACAGGAAGGGCGCGCCCGGCTGCGGCTCGGGGTCCAGCGGCAGCCCCTCGAACTCCGGCTCGAGGCCCTCGGCGGGGCGGTAGGTGCGCGCCCGGTTGCGGGCCGCCTGGTGGTCGAGCTCGGTCTGCAGCATCGGGAGGTTCAGCGCGGTGTACTCGGCCACCGCGTGATCGACGATCGTCTTGATGCGCGTGGACAGGCCGTGCTGCACGCCGTGCGGGACGTCGGAGCCGAGACCCGCCGCGGAGAGCACGGGCGAGCCGAAGCACCGGCGGCACGGCGCCACCCGTCCGCGGTGCGTCGCCGGCTCCCAGCGCGGAAGCCACCGCAGCCAGGCATCGACGGCCTGACTGACCTGGGTTTCGAGCGACCGCTCCACGGGATACACGCTAGTCCGACACGCCGCGCGATCGGCGGCTTTCCGCGCACAGCACGCCGTGAAGAGTCCGGCTCACTCGTCGAACTCGTCCTCCCACGGCCACCGCGGACGCTGCGAGCGGGTGCGGGCCAGCGCGATGCCGCCAGCCGCCGCCACGGCGCCGGTGAGGGCGACGACCAGGCCGAACCAGCTCGTCGCGATGCGCCCCGCGACTTCGGTCGCAGTGGCGAGCTCGGAACTCGCGACCAGAACGCCGAGCCAGATCGCGATCACATAGGCCACGACGCAGGCGATCGCCGCCCACAGCGCTCCGAGGTAGCTCGGCGGGGCGGCGCGCAGCGTGAGCCACAGCGACAGCCCGAACGCGGCGGTCGCCGCCGTCGTGGCGAAGACCCCGGGCAGCTGACCGAGCCCCGGCGTCGCGACGATGTCGGCGTTCAGCACGAGGCTCGTCATCCCCAGCCCGAAGATGAGCAGGGCGACGAAGGTGACCGTCGCCAGCCCCCACGCCACAGCCGGGCGCACCGGCCCGCCGGACGCGCCCGCGGGACCGGTCATCTCACACGCGGGTGAGCTGGGGCCCGGCCTCGAGCGTGCGCTCGTACTCGCGCTGCGCCTCGATGTTGAGCTCGGTGACCTTCGCGCCGCGCTTGGCGACCCACGATCCGAACCAGATCGTCAGCTCACGGCCGATGATGAACGCGGCGATCGCGAGCGGCGCGAGCAGCTGCTCCTCGACGACGGCGGCGCCCTCGCGTGCGGTGAGCATCCAGAACGGCGCCTGGAACAGCGCGCCGAGGATGTGGCCCGCGTACGCGGCGACACCGACGAGCAGACCGAAGATCACCCACGCGCCCCAGCGGCCGCGGTTGATGATGGCCCCGAGCAGCCAGAAGGCGAAGAAGAAGACGACGACCGGCACCCAGAGCGTGAACGTGCCGAGGGCGGCGAGGGCCGCGGAGCCGATCGTGTCGACCGTGACCTCGCCGTTCAACAGGCCGATGCCGAGCCACACCGCGAGGTAGAGCACACCGAACGAGAGCGCGGCCAGCAGGCCGATCGCGCCGGCCGCGCCGCGGTTGCCGCGGGGGCGCGGCGACTCGGGCGCCTGGACGAAGATCGGCTGGGGCGCGTACGCGGTCGTGGCCGCAGCGCCCGCTGCCGCCGCGCCGGCGGCCGGGGCGACGTAGGCGGAATCCGCGGCGGGAGGCACGTAGGCGGTCTCGGCGACCGGCTCGCTCGCCGTCACGGTCGAGGCGCTCGTCGCGGCCGGGGTGGTCGCGGAGGCGGTCGTGGCGTCGTCGGCGTGCGCTTCGTACATCGCACTGTCGAAGGACGGGTCCTCGTCGACGAGGGGCTCGTGGACGGCGCGCGGGGTACGAGCCGTGTCGACGTCGGAGCGGGCATCGGATGCGGCATCCGCGGGCGCTGCGTACGGCGAGGGCTCATCCGTCACGACGGCATCGCGACGCGCGGCCTCGGCGTCTGCGATCGTGTCGTTGGCGCTGCTGACGACATCATCGACCGGACGCGGCTCTTCGACCGGGTCGCCGTAGGACGACTTCGAGTCACTCATCGGATGCACTCCTCACGCAGGGCACGTCCCTGCCCTGCGAGAGTAACCCGCAGCCGCCGCCGCTCCCGGGAGGCGTGCCGGGGATTCGCGGGCGTGGCGCGGTGCGAAGCGCTCCGCGCGTGGTTTCGTGGGCGCATGGCACTCCGGCGCTCCGCGACCGCGGCGGCAACCGCCCTGCTTCTGGCCCTCGCCCTCACGGCGTGCGTGCCCGAGCCCGACGCCGCGGGGCCATCGCCCACCGCCTCGCCGACCGCGGCCGCGACGCGGACGCCGGCGCCGACTCCGACGGCCGAAGCGGCGCGCGTGCCGACGGACTGCCGGGCGATGCTCACACCCGCCGTGCTCGACCAGCTGGCCGCCGTTCCGCTGAACGATCCGGCTCTCGGCGCGTCCGGAGTTCAGGGCGACGGGAGCCTCGTGTGCGTATGGGGCGCCTCTTCCGCTTCGGTCCTGCGCACGACGATCTCGATGATGTCGCGCGGACCCGCGCTGGACATGCTCAACGGGCTGCTCGCGGAAGGCTACGCGTGCTACACGCCCGACGGCGGGACGCGGTGCGAGAAGACCTGGTTCAGCGAGCCGGATCTGATCCCGGAGGGCCGCACGCTCTTCTGGCGCGACGACGTGCTGATCGACTCGAGCTTCACGAACCTCGCGCCCAGCGGCTACACCGCCGCGATCGTCGGCAGCGTCTTCGGCTGATTCAACCCCACACCTGATGGGCGAGGAGTCCGGCGTAGCCCTCGGGTTGCCAGTCGCTCTCGGCCGACGCGAGCCAGAGGCCGTCCCGCAGGGTGTGCTCCTCGAGGAGGCCGCCGGTTGTCCGCGTGCACACCAGGGCACCGGCATCCGTCGCGCATGAGTACCCCTGGCGGCGGGCTTGGGCGGCTGCGGCGTCGTGGCGGCGCGCAGCATGTCGCCGGCCCACGCGACCGACACCGGCACCATCGGCAGCGCGAGCCACCCGAGTGCGCCGACCACGCCCACGCACAGCAGAGCCGCCGGCCACGCGATCCACGCGCTGCGTCCACCGATCCGCGCCACACCCACCTCCCCTCTCCCACGTTAAGACGCGGAAACGCCCCGGTCCGTCAGGACCGGGGCGTTTCTGATCTGCGCCTAGTTGTAGGTGCCGGGAGTGAAGTCGTCCGTCGAGAAGCTGTCGAAGTCGACGTAGCTCAGGTCGGCGTCGCTGTACGCACCGTCGGAAGCGAAGATGCGGTTGGGGTACCGCTCGCTCTTGGCCTCCTCCGTCGCCTCGACCGTGACGTTGCGATACTTCGCAAGTCCGGTTCCGGCGGGGATGAGCTTTCCGATGATGACGTTCTCCTTCAGGCCCACGAGCGGGTCGCTCTTGCCCTCCATCGCGGCCTGCGTCAGCACGCGCGTCGTCTCCTGGAACGACGCCGCCGACAGCCACGACTCGGTCGCAAGCGACGCCTTCGTGATACCCATGAGCTCCGGGCGACCGGACGCGGGGCGCTTGCCCTCGGCCACGGCCTCGCGGTTCATGCTCTGGTACTTCTTGAAGTCCACCAGCTCACCGGGCAGCAGCGTCGTCTCGCCGTGGTCGACCACGGTGACCTTCCGCAGCATCTGGCGCACGATGACCTCGATGTGCTTGTCGTGGATCGGCACACCCTGCGAGCGGTACACGCCCTGGACGCCGTTCACGAGGTAGCGCTGCACCTCGCGGGCGCCCATGACACGCATGACCTCCTTGGGGTCGAGCGTGCCCACCAGGATCGGCTGACCGACCGTGACGTGCTGGCCGTCCTCGACCAGGAGCGTCGCGCGGCGCAGCACCGGGTAGACGATCGGCTCGTCGCCGTTGTCGGGCGTCAGGATGACCTTCTTCGCGCGATCGTTCTCCTCGATCGTGATGCGACCGTCGGACTCGGCGATCGGCGACGCACCCTTGGGGGTACGTGCCTCGAAGAGCTCCTGCACGCGCGGCAGACCCTGGGTGATGTCATCAGCCGAGGCCGAACCACCCGTGTGGAAGGTGCGCATCGTGAGCTGCGTACCGGGCTCACCGATCGACTGCGCCGCAATGATGCCCACGGCCTCACCGATGTCGACGAGCTTTCCGGTGGCGAGCGAGCGACCGTAGCACTGCGCGCAGACACCCACGGCCGAATCGCACGTGAGGACCGAGCGCACCTTGATGCTCTCCACCCCCGCCTCGATCAGCGTGTTGATCAGCACGTCGCCCACGTCGTCGCCGGCAGACGCCAGGACGTTGCCCTTCGCGTCGACCGCGTCCGAGGCCAGGGTGCGCGAGAACACCGAGTTCTCGACGTTCGCGTCCTTGACCAGCGCGCCGTCGGAGCCGGCGGCCGCGATCGGCAGCTCGAGACCCTTCGTCGTGCCGCAGTCGTCCTCGCGGATGATGACGTCCTGCGAGACGTCCACGAGTCGACGCGTGAGGTAACCCGAGTCGGCGGTACGCAGAGCCGTGTCGGCCAGACCCTTGCGGGCACCGTGCGTGGCGATGAAGTACTCCGCCACCGACAGACCCTCGCGGTACGACGAGATGATCGGACGCGGGATGATCTCACCCTTGGGGTTGTTCACGAGGCCGCGCATACCCGCGATGTTGCGGATCTGCAGCCAGTTACCACGGGCGCCCGAGGACACCATGCGGTTGATCGTGTTCTCCTGCGGGAAGTTGGCCCGCATCGCGGCCTGCACCTCGTCGGTCGCCTCGGTCCAGATCTTGATGAGCTCCTGACGACGCTCGGCGTCGGTCGTGAGGCCCTTCTCGTACTGGGACTGCACCTTGGCGGCGGCCTTCTCGTGGCGGGCCACGATCTCCGGCTTGTCCGGCGGGGTCAGGATGTCGCTCAGCGCGACGGTGACGCCCGAACGCGTGGCCCAGTAGAAGCCGGCGTCCTTGATGCGGTCCAGCGTCGCTGCGACCTCGACCTTGGGGTACTCCTCGGCCAGCTTGTTCACGATCTCCGACAGCTTGCCCTTGTCGGCCTGCGTCCGCACGAACGGGTAGCCCTTGGGCAGCGTGTCGTTGAAGATCGCCTGTCCGAGCGAGGTCTCCACGAGGCCGGTGCGCTCGTACGCCTCGATCGAGGACTGGGTGTCGCCCTCGGACTCGAGGAACGTGAGTCCCGGGATGCGGATGCGGACCTTGGCCTGCAGGTCGAGGGTGCCCTCGTCCTTCGCCAGGATCGCCTCGCCGACCGAGCCGAACGCGCGACCCTCGCCGGCAGCGCCCTCGATCACGGTGGTCAGGTGGTGCAGACCGATGATCATGTCCTGCGAGGGCAGGGTCACCGGGCGACCGTCCGACGGCTTCAGGATGTTGTTCGAGGCGAGCATGAGGATGCGGGCCTCGGCCTGGGCCTCGACCGACAGCGGCAGGTGCACGGCCATCTGGTCACCGTCGAAGTCGGCGTTGAACGCCGCGCACACGAGCGGGTGCAGCTGGATGGCCTTGCCCTCCACGAGCTGCGGCTCGAACGCCTGGATGCCGAGGCGGTGCAGGGTGGGCGCGCGGTTCAGCAGCACGGGGCGCTCGCGGATGATCTCCTCGAGCACGTCCCACACCTCGGGACGCGTGCGCTCGACGGCGCGCTTGGCGGCCTTGATGTTCTGCGAGTGACCGAGGTCGATCAGGCGCTTGATCACGAACGGCTTGAACAGCTCGAGCGCCATCTGCTTGGGCAGGCCGCACTGGTGCAGCTTGAGCTGCGGACCGACGACGATGACCGAACGGCCCGAGTAGTCCACGCGCTTTCCGAGCAGGTTCTGGCGGAAGCGTCCCTGCTTTCCCTTGAGCATGTCGCTCAGGGACTTCAGGGCCCGGTTGCCGGTACCCGTGACGGGGCGACCGCGGCGGCCGTTGTCGAACAGCGCGTCGACGGCCTCCTGCAGCATCCGCTTCTCGTTGTTGACGATGATCTCGGGGGCACCGAGGTCGATCAGGCGACGGAGGCGGTTGTTGCGGTTGATCACGCGGCGGTACAGGTCGTTCAGGTCGCTGGTCGCGAAGCGGCCACCGTCCAGCTGCACCATCGGGCGCAGCTCCGGCGGGATCACCGGGACGACGTCCAGGACCATGGATGCCGGGCTCATGCCCGTCTGCAGGAACGAGTTGACGACCTTCAGGCGCTTGATCGCACGGATCTTGCGCTGGCCCTTGCCCTCGGAGATCTGCAGGCGCAGCGACTCCGACTCGGCGGCGAGGTCGAACGCCTCGAGGCGACGCTTGATCGACTCCGCGCCCATGTACGCCTCGAAGTACTGGCCGAAGCGGTCCTGGAGCTCGTGGAAGATCTCGTCCTCGCCCTTCAGGGCGCCCACCTCGAGCGTGCGGAAGTCCTCCCACACCTTCTCCAGGCGGATGATCTGATCGTCGAAGGACTTGCGGATACCCGCCATGTCCTTCTCGGCGGCGTCCTTGACCTTCTTCTTCTGGTCGGCCTTGGCGCCCTCTTCCTCGAGCGCCGCGAGTTCCTCCTCCAGCTTCGCCAGACGCGTGGCGATGCGCGAGTCGCGACGGTCGCCGAGCGTCTTCAGCTCGAGACGGATGTTGTTCTCCTGCGTCGCGAGGTCACGGTGACGTGCCTCCTCGTCGACGGAGATCACCATGTAGGCGGCGAAGTAGATGACCTTCTCGAGGTCCTTCGGCGCCATGTCCAGGAGGTACCCCAGGCGCGACGGGACGCCCTTGAAGTACCAGATGTGGGTGACGGGCGCGGCGAGCTCGATGTGGCCCATGCGCTCGCGACGCACGGAGGACTTGGTGACCTCCACGCCGCAGCGCTCGCACACGATGCCCTTGAAGCGGACGCGCTTGTACTTGCCGCACGCACACTCCCAGTCACGCGACGGCCCGAAGATCTGCTCTCCGAAGAGACCGTCCTTCTCGGGCTTGAGCGTGCGGTAGTTGATCGTCTCGGGCTTCTTGACCTCGCCGAAGGACCAACGACGGATGTCGTCAGCGGTGGCCAGGCCGATGCGAAGCTGATCGAAAGTAGTTGATTCGAGCACTAGTTCTCAGTTCTCCTGTGGGGAATTCTGTTTCGGACCCGGCGGCTTAGATCTCGTCGATCGACGAGGACTCGAAGCGGCTGGAGATGTTGATGCCGAGCTCTTCCGCTGCGCGGAACGCGTCGTCATCCGTGTCGCGGAGGTTGACCGCGGTGCCGTCGGCCGAGAGGACCTCGACGTTCAGGCACAGCGACTGCATCTCCTTCATGAGGACCTTGAACGACTCGGGGATGCCGGGCTCCTGGATGTTCTCGCCCTTGACGATCGCCTCGTAGACCTTCACGCGGCCGAGGATGTCGTCGGACTTGATCGTGAGGAGCTCCTGGAGGGCGTACGCCGCGCCGTAGGCCTCGAGGGCCCACACCTCCATCTCACCGAAGCGCTGTCCACCGAACTGCGCCTTACCACCCAGCGGCTGCTGCGTGATCATCGAGTACGGACCCGTGGACCGTGCGTGGATCTTGTCGTCGACGAGGTGGTGCAGCTTCAGGATGTACATGTAGCCGACCGAGATGGGCGCCGGGAACGGCTCGCCGGAGCGGCCGTCGAACAGCTGGGTCTTTCCGGTGCGGTCGATCAGGCGCTCGCCGTCGCGTGTGGGGAGCGTGGAGTCCAGCAGACCCGCGATCTCCTCCTCGAACGCGCCGTCGAACACCGGGGTCGCGACCTTCGTGCCGGGGGCGGCCTCGAAAGCCTGCGCCGGCAGGCTCTTCGCCCAGTCCGGGTTGCCTTCGACCTTCCAGCCCTGCTGGGCGATCCAGCCGAGGTGCAGCTCGAGGACCTGACCGAAGTTCATTCGACCAGGGATGCCGAGCGGGTTCAGGATGACCTGGACCGGCGTGCCGTCCGCGAGGAACGGCATGTCCTCGACGGGCAGGATCTTCGCGATGACACCCTTGTTGCCGTGGCGGCCGGCGAGCTTGTCGCCCTCGGTGATCTTGCGCTTCTGGGCGATGTAGACCACGACGCGACGGTTCACGCCCGAGCCGAGCTCGTCGTCACCGTCCTCGGCGTTGAACTCCTTGACCGCGATGATCGTGCCCTGCTCACCGTGGGGCACCTTCAGCGACGTGTCGCGGACCTCGCGGCTCTTCTCGTTGAAGATCGCGCGGAGCAGACGCTCCTCGGCCGACAGCTCGGTCTCGCCCTTGGGCGTGACCTTGCCGACGAGGATGTCGCCGGGACGCACCTCGGCGCCGATGCGGATGATGCCGCGCTCGTCGAGGTCCTTGAGCAGATCGGGGCTCACGTTGGGGAGATCACGCGTGATCTCCTCCTTGCCGAGCTTCGTGTCGCGCGAGTCGACCTCGTACTCCTCGATGTGGATCGAGGAGAGGGTGTCGTCCTTCACCAGGTCCTGGCTGAGGATGATCGCGTCCTCGAAGTTGTGGCCTTCCCACGTCATGAACGCGACGAGGAGGTTCTTGCCGAGCGCGAGCTCGCCGTTCTCCGTCGCCGGGCCATCCGCGATGACCTCTCCCGCCTCGACGCGCTCGCCGGCCGAGACCACGACGCGCTGGTTGTAGCTCGTGCCCTGGTTGGAGCGGTCGAACTTGCGGAGGAAGTACTGCTGCGTGCCGCCCTCGTCGAGCTGCAGGGTCACGACGTCGGCCGAGACCTCCAGCACGACACCGGCCTTCTCGGCGGTGATGACATCGCCCGCGTCGATCGCGGCGAAGCCCTCCATACCGGTGCCGACGACCGGGGACTCCGAGCGCAGCAGCGGTACGGCCTGACGCTGCATGTTCGCACCCATGAGGGCGCGGTTCGCGTCGTCGTGCTCGAGGAACGGGATGAGCGAGGTCGCGACCGACACCATCTGGCGCGGCGAGACGTCCATGTAGCCGATCTCCTCGGCGTGGAACAGGTCGACCTCGCCACCCTGGCCGCGACGTGCGAGCACGCGGTCCTGGGCGAACTGGCCGTCGGCCTTCAGCTCGACACCGGCCTGAGCGACGATGTAGTCGCTCTCCTCGGAAGCCGTGAGGTAGTCGATCTGGTCGGTGACCTTGCCGTTCACGACCTTGCGGTACGGCGTCTCGATGAAGCCGAACGAGTTGATGCGCGCGAAGGACGCGAGCGAGCCGATCAGGCCGATGTTCGGGCCTTCCGGGGTCTCGATCGGGCACATGCGGCCGTAGTGCGACGGGTGGACGTCACGGACCTCGACACCGGCGCGCTCACGCGAGAGACCACCCGGGCCGAGCGCCGAGAGGCGACGCTTGTGCGTGAGCCCCGCGAGCGGGTTGTTCTGGTCCATGAACTGCGAGAGCTGCGAGGTCCCGAAGAACTCCTTGATCGCGGCGACGACGGGGCGCACGTTGATCAGGGTCTGCGGCGTGATCGCCTCGATGTCCTGCGTGGTCATGCGCTCGCGGACGACGCGCTCCATGCGCGACAGCCCCGTGCGGACCTGGTTCTGGATAAGCTCGCCGACCGCGCGGATGCGACGGTTGCCGAAGTTGTCGATGTCGTCGGTGTCCAGGCGGATCTCGGCGGGCTTGCCGCCGCGGATGCCGTCGAACGTCGTGTCGCCGCGGTGCAGGCGCACGAGGTACTTGATCGTCGCGACGATGTCCTGAACCGTCAGCACCGAGTCGGTCAGCGGCGCGTCCAGACCCAGCTTCTGGTTGATCTTGTAGCGGCCCACCTTCGCCAGGTCGTAGCGCTTGGCGTTGAAGTAGAAGTTGTCCAGCAGCGCGCGGGCAGCCTCGGCGGCGACCTGCTCACCCGGACGGAGCTTGCGGTAGATGTCGCGGAGCGCGTCTTCCTTTGTGAGGATCGTGTCCTTGGACAGCGTCTCCTCGATCGAGTCGAAGCCGGCGAACTCCTCGAGGATCTCCTCGCTGGAAAGGCCGAGGGCCTTCAGGAACACGGTGACGGACTGCTTGCGCTTGCGGTCGATGCGCACGCCCACCTGGTCGCGCTTGTCGATCTCGAACTCGAGCCACGCGCCGCGGCTCGGGATGACGCGTGCCGAGACGATGTCCTTGTCGCTGGTCTTGTCGGGCGTCTTGTCGAAGTAGACGCCGGGCGAACGCACGAGCTGGGAGACCACGACACGCTCGGTGCCGTTGATGATGAAGGTTCCCTTGTCGGTCTGGAGCGGGAAGTCGCCCATGAAGACCGTCTGGGTCTTGATCTCACCCGTCTGGTGGTTCATGAACTCGGCCTCGACGTACAGCGGGGCGGCGTAGGTCTTGCCGCGCTCCTTGCACTCGTCGATCGAGTACTTCTCCGGCTCCAGGTACGGGTTCGTGAACGAGAGCTGCATCGTCTCGCTCAGATCCTCGATCGGCGAGATCTCCTCGAAGATCTCCTCGAGGCCTGAGACCTCGGGCACGTCGGTGCGGCCGGCGGCCTGCGCCTCGGCGACGCGCGCCTTCCACGCGTCGTTGCCGACGAGCCAGTCGAAGGACTCCGTCTGCAGCGCGAGAAGGTCAGGGACCGTCAGCGTGTCGGTGATCTTGGCGAACGAGAGACGGGAAGCCCCGCGGCCGTTCTTGGTGGTGGTGGAAGATGCGTTGATCGCAGCAGCCAAGGGGATTACCTCCGTGGGCCCGGGTGAGGGCTCGTTTCCTTGTCGTCAGGGTGGAGTGCTCATCTGTCCCCGAAACCTGGGCGCCACACTCCGCATCCGTGAAGAAGCGGGGGCACGCAGGCACCACCGACCACCATATGAGGGCAGGGGGAATCCAAGAGCGCAAGGAACAACTATACGCGTCGTGGCACGCCGTGTCCAGCCGGGTTCTTGAAAAGTTCTGAATCGTGCGGTATAACCGCGCGCCCCGCGGTCGGTCGGCATCCGTCGGACTCTTTACGGCGGAGGTCCGCACTGCCCACAATGGGCGGATGGGGGCTGTACCCGACGCGCGTTCCGGGCCTATCCGCACGCCCGATCAGCGCCTGCGCGTGTTCGTCTCCTCGACGCTGCGAGAGATGGCCGAGGAGCGCAGAAGCGTGCGCTCCGCGGTGGAGGGCATGCATCTCGCGCCGGTCATGTTCGAGCTCGGCGCCCGCCCGCACCCTCCTCGCGAGCTGTACCGCTCCTACCTCGCGCAGAGCGACGTCTTCGTGGGCATCTACGGCGACAGCTACGGCTGGGTCGCGCCGGGCGAGGAGATCTCGGGACTGGAGGACGAGTACCGGTTGGCTCCGCGTGCGATGCCCAAGCTCATCTATGTCAAGAGCACGCACACACGCGACGAACGCCTCCAGGAGCTCATCCACCGCATCCAGGAGGACGACACTGCCGCGTACCTCCCGTTCGAGGACCCCGCGCAGCTGGGCGAGCAGGTCGCGGCTGACCTGGCGACGCTGCTCGCCGAGCGGTTCGACGAGTCGCGCGACGTCACGGCGGAGGAGGACGCGACCTCGTCGCTGATCGCCCGTGTTCCGGTTCCTTATTCGACCACGATCGGGCGGGAGCGGGACATCGCCGATCTGTGCGGGCTGCTCCAGCGCGGCGAGCACCGCGTGATCAGCCTCATCGGCCCGGGCGGCATCGGCAAGAGCCGCCTGGCGATCGAGTCGGCGATCGCGGCGCGCCGCCTGTTCCCGGACGGCACGTACTTCGTGGCCCTGGAGAACGTGCTCGAGCCCGGATTGCTGCTGCCGACGATCGCCTACACGCTCGGCATCCGCGACAACGGCGAAGCCGTGCTCGAAGAGCGCATCTCGCGCGCCCTCGAGGACCGCGACGTGCTGCTCGTCCTCGACAACTTCGAGCAGATCGTGGATGCCGCTCCCGTTCTGGTGCGGCTCTACACCGTGGCGCCGAGTGCGACCTTCCTGGTCACGAGCCGGGTCGTGCTGAGGATTCGCGGCGAGCAGGTCTACGACGTCCGACCGCTCTCCGTCCCCGCCCGAGAAGCGCCCGGCACTCTGGACCGGGCCGCTGGATCGGCGGCGGTGGATCTGTTCGTGGACCGCGCGCAGGCCGCGAAGCCCTCCTTCGCACTGACGGAGGAGAACGCCGGCGCCGTCATGGACATCTGCCGACGCCTGGAGGGGCTTCCGCTGGCGATCGAGCTCGCCGCCGCGAAAGTACGCATGCTCACCCCCGTCGGCATCGCTGAGCGCCTGCGGACCACGCTGCCGCTCCTCACTGCGGCGGTGCGCGACCTCCCGGAGCGCCACCGCACCATGCGGGCCACGCTGGATTGGAGCGTGAGCCTGCTCAGCGCCGAGGACAGGGCACTCCTGGAGGACCTGAGCGTGTTCGCCGAACGATTCTCGGTCGAGGCGGTCGAAGCCCTCGGGTCGGGCAGGGTCTGGGACGGGCGCGCGATCGACGGGCTGACCGCACTGATCGACGGCTCGCTGGTCAAACAGACCGAGGTCGGCGGGCGGACGGTGCTCTCGCTCCTGGCGATCGTCCGCGAGTACGCACTCGGACGGCTGAAGGAGCGCGGTGACGCCGATCACATGCGGGCGGCACACGCCGACTATTACACCGCGCTGGTGCGTCGGGATGCCGGCGAACTGCGCAGCGCGAGCCAGGCGAGCACCCTCGCCGCGCTGAGCATCGAGCTGGCGAACCTGCGCGCCGCGGTCCGCCACCTCATCTACACCGATCGCCTGGACGATGCGGCGGATTTCGCGTGGAGCCTGCTCATCTACTGGTGGATCATGGGCCTCTTCGGCGGCGTCCGCGTGTGGATGCTCGAACTCCTCGGCAAGGAGCAGCCGATCCGCCCGCATTCGCGCGCCGTCGCCTGGTTCTACGCGCTGTGGGGCGAGATGTGGCAGCACCCGTCCGAAGAGGTGGTCGCCGGGCTCGCCGAGTGCGTGCGGCTGTTCACCGAGAGCGGCGACGAGGATGCTGCGGCCATGGCGCTGGCCGCGCGGGCGACCGCGCGTGTGCAACTGCCTCGACCGGACATCGAGACCGCGTCGCGGGAGCTGGACGATGCCGTCGAGCGCCTGCATCGCCTGGGCAACGGCTGGGGCGAGGCGATCACCCGGGTCTCCCTCGGCCGGGTGGCGTGGCTGCGCGGCGAGCCGGAGGCGGCCCTGGCGCACTTCCGCCGGGCCAGCGAAGTCGCCGAGTCCGGCGGCGACCTGTTCACCCGCTCGGTCGCCGGCAACCAGATCGGCCGGCTTCTGCTCGTGGGCGGCAAGACCTCCGAGGCGGAGGACTTCTTCCGCCGGACGCTCGTGGATTCGATCACGCTGCACCACGACGAGGGCGTCGCGTACGGGCTGGAGGGCATGTGCGCGATCGCCGCGGCCCACGGCGACGCGCACCGCGCGGGGGCGCTCTCGGCGGCGGCCGCGGCGATCCGCCACCGGATCGGGGTGTTCGACGTCGAGGCCTTCACCGTGCACGAGATCTCGCTGGACGCCGTCCGGCGGGCCCAGCCGGACGCCGTCGCGGACGGCGAGCGCACGGGCGCCGAGCTGAGTGTGGCCGAGGCGGTCGCCCTCGCGCTGCCCGACGCCGATGCCTCCGTGGCGCATGCCGTCGCGCACTGGTGAGGCACCGGCTCCGGTCAGACCTGCCGCGCGTGGCGGAAGCGGATGCGCGTGCCGGGCCTCGCCTGGGCGAGCAGGTCGAGCGCGGCATCCGTCGCCACGGCGATCACGGGGTAGCCACCGGTGACCGGACCATCGGCGAGCAGGATCGTGGGACGCCCGCTCGGCGGCACCTGGAGAGCGCCGGCCACCATCGCCTCGCTCGGCAGCTCGCCGGCGCGTTCGCGCTGCAGTTCGGGTCCGTCCAGGCGCATGCCGACGCGGTCGGCGTCGTTCGTGACCGTCCACACCGCCTCGAAGAGCGCATCGCGGGCGGATGCCGTGAACCACTCGGCCCGCGGGCCGGGGGCGAGCTCGATCTCGAGCTCGTCATCGTGCGGGGCGCCCCACGGGGCGAGGTCCGCGACGGGTATCGGGGCGTCCGGGGTCGCACCGACCTCGAGCACGGCGCCGGCGTCCAGGCGCGGCGGGCCGAGGCCGGACAGGACGTCGGTCGCGTGCGAGCCGAGGGCCTTCGGGCCCCGAATGCCTCCGCGGACGGCGAGGTAGCCGCGCGCGCCGTGCGCGAACCAGTCCAGGTGAAGCTCCTCGCCGGCCGGCCACGCGTGCGCTTCGTAGGGGTCGAGCTCGTGCCCGGCGAGGCGGATCGGTCCCCACGCTCCGGCCACCGCGAACCACAGGTCGCGGCGGGCGACCGCACGGAATCCGCCCATCGTGACCTCGATGACGGCGGCGGACTCGGGGTTGCCGACGAGCCGGTTCGCCGTGCGGGCGGAGCCCCGGTCCAGCGCTCCGGACCGCGCGACCCCGAGCGCCGCGGCTCCCCCGCGTCCGAGGTCCTGCACCGTGGCGAGCAGCCCCGGCTCCACGACCTCGATCCCTCCAGACCGTGAGACGACTTCTGCACGTCGAGACGGTGGGTGAACACCATGGTCTCGACGTGCAGAAGTCGTCTCAGCGTCTGGGCGGGGGCGGGCGGGGCGGAAGCGCACGCGGGTTCCGGGGGCGAGCAGGGCGGGGGATGCCGCATCCGGATCGAACAGCGCGGCATCCGTCGTCCCGATCAGTCGCCAGCCGCCGGGAGTCGCGCGGGGATACGCACCCGTGAACTCCCCGGCCAGGCCCACCGCGCCCGCCGGGACCCGGGTGCGTGGCGCGGCCAGGCGCGGGACGTCGAACGGCCAGTCCGGGCTCACCAGATAGCCGAACCCCGGCGCGAAGCCGGTGAACGCGACCGTCCAGCGTGCGGCGGTGTGCCGGGCGACGAGCTCGTCCGCGGAGACACCGAGCAGCTGAGCGGTCTCGGCGAGATCCGCGCCGCCGTACCGCACGCCGATCTCGACCTCGCGGGTGTCCGCGGCGAGAAGGGGAGCGGCATCCGTCGACGCCGCCTCGATCCACGCGCGCGCCGCCGACAGGAGCAGAACGCGCGGGTCGACCCGCACCATCACGGTCCGCGCCGCCGGCACGAGATCGATGACCCCTGCCGGCCGGGAGGCCTCGAGGCGCGCGTGCAGCGCGAGGACGTCCGCGAGATCGGGCACTTCTGCCAGCAGGGCGCGCTGACCGAGCGGGAGGATCCGCGTGCTCACCACGGCGCCTTCACCGCGATGCCGGCATCATCCAGCGCGGCGCGCACCGCCCGCGCCATCGCGACGGCCGAGGGCGAGTCGCCGTGCAGGCACAGGGATGCCGCCTCCGCCGGCACCGTCGTGCCGTCGGTCGCCTGCACCACGCCCTCGGTCACCAGGCGCACCGCCCGGCGCGCGACGAGGTCGGGGTCGGCGAGCAGCGCCCCCGCCGACCCCCGGGGCACGAGGGTGCCGTCGGGGAGGTAGCCCCGGTCCAGGAACGCCTCCGCGACGAAGCCGATGCCGGCGGCGCGGGCGGACCGCTCTCCCGCACCGCCGAGCCCGAGGAGCGGCACCGCGCGTCCGAGCCGGTCGGAGAGGGCGGCGACGGCGCGCACGACCGCTGCGGCCACCGCGGGGTCGGCCGAGACGGCGTGGTACAGCGCGCCGTGCGGCTTGACGTAGCGGACGTCACCGCCCGCGGCGATCAGCGCCTCGAGCTGCGCCGTGATGCTCGCGGTCAGGTCGTCGTCGGGCATCGCCATCGGCAGGCGACCGAATCCGGCTCGGTCCGGGTACGACGGGTGCGCCCCGACGGCCACCCCGTGCCGGGCCGCCCGGTCCACGGCGGTGCGCAGGGACACGGCATCCCCCGCATGTCCGCCGCACGCGATGCTCGCGCTCGAGATCACCGCGAACATCGCTTCGTCGTCGGCCGTGGGCACGCCGTCGACGGTCTCGCCGAGGTCTGCGTTGAGGTCGATCGCACCCATGCGTCCACGCTACCGACCGGGGCCTGCCAGCCGGCCGGATAGCGTGGACCCATGGCCCGCGCCCGCTTCGAGGACACGCCCGCATCCGCGCGGCTGTCCGACGGCACCCTCGCGGAGGTCAGGCGCTCCGAGTACGCGGGCGGATGGGAGCTGCAGGTCGACGGCACCCCGCAGTCCCACGTCGACCTCGACGACCCGACCCACCTGCACTTCGAGTACGTCGCCCGGATGGGCGCCGTGATCGACCTGCTGCGGATGCCGCGCCAGCCGCTGACCGCCGTGCACCTCGGCGCCGGCGCGCTGACCCTCCCCCGCTACGTCGACGCCACCCGGCCGGGCTCGCGCCAGCAGGTCATCGAGCTCGAGCCGGCCCTCGTGGACCTCGTGCGCAGCGAGCTGCCGCTGCCGAAGGGCGCCGCGATCCGGGTCCGCATCGGCGACGCCCGCGAGGGCCTCCGGCGCCTGCCCGCGGCGCTGACCGGACAGGTCGACCTGCTCGTGTCGGACGTGTACGCGGGCTCGCAGACACCGGCGCACCTGACCACACGCGAGTTCTACGCGGCCGCCGCGGGACTCCTCGCGCCCGAGGGCGTGCTGCTGGTCAACGTCGCCGACGGCGCGGGACTCGCGTTCGCACGGCGCCAGGTCGCGACCGTCCAGGCGGTGTTCGCGCACGTGATCGTCCTCGCCGAGGTGCAGGTGCTCAAGGGCCGCCGGTTCGGCAACCTGGTGATCGCCGCCTCCCCCGCGCCCTTGCCCTCGGCCTGGCTGCCGCGCCTGATGGCGGCGGGGCCGCATCCGGCGAAAGTGGCCGAAGGGCGCGAGCTCGAGGAGTTCGCGCGCGGGGCGCGCGTGGCGACGGATGCCGATTCCACGCCGTCGCCGCGGCCCGCGGCATCCGTCTTCGAAAGAGGTCGCTGACTTCCCGCGCGACCGCGGCGCGTCCGCCGAGGGCTGATCGCGCCCCGGGGCACACTGGAGAGGCGAATCGCATCGCGCGGAGAGGAGTCGACAGTGAGCTACATCCTCGGGTATGACCCGATCACGCTGCGTGAGCAGGTCGACCCTCGGGCCTGCGCCGAGCGCCTCGACGAGATCGGCGAGCAGCGCTCGCTGCCGGCCCTGCTCGAGCGGGTGTGGCTGCTGAAGGTGCTCGGTCGCCTGGAGGACTCCCTCGTGCTGTCCGAGCAGTCGGTGCGGGTCGCCCGGATGGCCGGCACGCGCAAGGATCTGCTCCGGGCCCGCATCCTGCACGCGTCGGTCCTGCACTTCCGCGGCGCGTACGCCGCCGCCGAGCAGGAGCTCACCTCGTGCGCGTACGAGGCCGAGGGGCAGGGCTGGAATGCGATCGCCGCGTTCGCGCTGCAGCATCGCGGCAAGGTCTTCTACGACAGCGAGGACTTCGTCTCGGCCCGCGCGGACTTCAAGCAGGCGCTGTTCCTGCGTCAGGAGTCCGGCGCGACGGACGACCAGCTCGAGGCGACCCTGCTCGCGATCGACGCCGCGGACCGCCGCCGTGCCGGCGCGGTCGTGGCCAGCTGAGATCCGTGTCGTAGGGATGTTCTAGTCTCCCCGCATGTCGGATCTTCACCGTGTGCGCGTCTGGGCTGACGCGCTGATCGCCTCCCACCTCGACGGCTCCTGGTCGTTCGGGTTCGACAACGCCAAGCGCCGCGCCGGCCAGTGCGACTTCACACACAAGCGCATCACGGTCTCGCGCTACCTCACGGCACGCTACGACGACGACACGAACCACCAGACGCTGCTGCACGAGGTCGCCCACGCGCTCGCCGGTCCGACCGCGGGCCACGGCGCCCGGTGGAAGAAGATCGCCCGTGACCTCGGCTACGTCGGCGGCACGACGCATCACGGCGAGACGGCGACCGAGCTCGCGCCGTGGGTCGGCGTGTGTCCGGCGGGCCACCTCGCGTACCGTCACCGGCGGGTGACCCGACCGACGTCGTGCGCGAAATGCGCGCCGCGCTTCGACGACAGGTTCGTCTTCACGTGGGTCCGACGCGAGATCAGCCCGGCGACCCGGCTCGCCGCGATGACCCCGCGCTGAGCGGCCCGCCGAACGCGGCGCCCGCCGTTCAGAACGCGACGAAGAGCCCGCCCCTCAGCACGGGGACGACGGATGCCGCATCCCTCGCGGCCGCGGCGAGCACCTCGTCCCGCCTGCCCTGAGCGATGAGCTCGAGCCCCGACCCGCTCGCGGTCAGCAGATGCGTGCTCGCACGCCCGAGGGCGCGGTCCGCTTCGGCCGCCACCGCGGCGTCGGGAGAAGTGTGATCGATCCCGAGTGCGCCGAGCGCGGCGATGACCGCACCGGCGCCGAGCTGGTCTTCGACCGCGAAGCGGAGCCCGGCATCCGCCTGCTCGCCCGCCGCGATCACGGCGACGCTCGTTCGCGCGCCGCGGCGCTGCTGCTCGGCGAGCACCGCGCGCGCGACGGCGGTGGCGTTGCGGAGGCCGCCGAGCAGGACGACCGCGTCACCCGCGCCGGCGGTCTCGGCGACGGCGGCGCCGTTCGCCGAGACGGCATGGGCGGCGGCATCCAGCGGGTATGACCCGCCCCGCTCGAGCGCGGCGATCACGGTGGAGCTGAAGCGGAGCACATCGACGACCACGACGATGTCGGCCGAGGCGAGGCGGTTCAGGCCCGCGACACCCCACTCCATCCGCACCTGATACGTGGACTGGTCGAACGGAGACACCGCTCCAGCGTACGGCGGGCCGAGCGGGTGCGAGACTGGGACGATGCGCATCCTCCTGAAGCTCGTGATCGACTGCGACGCGGATGCCGCCTGGCGCGCGGTGCACTCCCCCCGCGCCGTCGCCGAGCTGTACGGACCCCTCATGCAGCTGTCGCCGCTCGATCCCGCGGGCCTGCCCACCGCGTGGGAGTCGGGCACGGATGCCCCGGTGCAGCTCTCTGTCGCCGGTCTCCTCCCGGTCGGGCGGCAGCTCATCCACGTGAGCGAGCGCACCGTGCAGGACGCGAACGGACCGGTGCGGATCTTCCGCGACAGCGGGATCCCCCTCACCGGTCCCCTCGCGAGCCTGGATGTCTGGGATCACCAGATGGCGATCTCCGCCGCCCCCGGCGACCCGACGAAGACCCTGTGGCGCGACCGCCTCACGATCGGCGGACCGACCGCCCTCGCCCTCTGGCCCATGCTGTGGGCGACGTGGCAGTGGCGGGGTGCCCGGATCGCCGCGATGGCCCCGACGTGGGCGCACGATCCGGAACCCGACCCGGCGCCCGTCGCGGGCTGAGCGTCACTCCGCGAGAGCCTCCACCGGCGCGACCCGGGTCGCCAGGCGCGTGGGGACGACCGCCGCGACCAGGGTCAGCACGGTGGTCGCGGCCACGACCGCGACCAGCGGCCCCGGCGGAACCGCCGGCCAGACCAGGGTCATCGACGTCGTCTGGTCCGGATCGACCCGGACCGACCCGAGCAGCGACTGGGCGCCTGCCCACCCGTATGCGATCCCGAGCACGAGCCCGGTGCCCAGAGCTGCGATCGTGACGTGGGCGGCCTCGAGCAGCACCATGCGCCGCACCTGCGCGTTCGAGACCCCGAGCGCGCGCAGCAGGCCGAGCTCGCGGCGTCGCTGCACGACCCCGATCGTGAGCAGATTCACCAGTCCGACCCCGGCGATCACGGCCGAGACCGCGACGAGCCCCATCATGATCGCCGAGAACGAGTCGAGCACGCTCGCCAGCTCGACCGGCAGCGAGCCTCCACCCGCCCGTGTCAGGAGCACCTTCACCGACTCGATCGCGACGGCGAACATCGTCACGAGGGTGACCCCCATCACGACGCCGATCGCCATGCGCGACGAGCGCTCCGGGTAGCGCAGCGCGTTCTCGGCTGCCAGTCTTGCGGTCGCCGAGCGTCCGAACAGACGGCCGACCAGGCGGAGCACGGGCGGCATGACCAGGGTCGCGCCGAGCGCGAGACCCGTGAAGGACAGGATGCCGCCGACGAACGCCACGATCACGCCGAGCGGGATCACCAGTCCGATCGCAACGCCCGCGGCGAGCAGGGCCGCGCCCGAAACCAGGAGCACCGCGGCGCCGACATTGCGCCCCGTGCGGGCGGTGATCTGCTCACGCGAGGCCTCGACTGCGCCGCCGAGCGCCTGCAGCGGGGTGACGGCCAGGACGCGGCGCGAGCCCGCCCAGGCTGCGGCCCAGGTCGTGAGCGCGACGATCACGGCCGGCACGAGGAGAACCGGCTGGACGAGCGCGAAGTCCGGCACGGACAGGCCCCAGGCGGCGTCGGCGGCCCCGAGCCCGATCGCCGCGATCGCGGTGCCGCCGACCAGACCCAGCATCGCGCCGAGCGCGCCGACGATCAGGCCTTGCCGGGCCACCTCGGCGCGCTGCCCACGGGCGGATGCGCCGATGAGGCGGAGCAGTGCGATGCGCCGGGTGCGCCCGGCGATCACCGTCGCGAACGTGTTGGCCGTCACGATCGCCGCGACATAGACGGCGACGCCGACGAGGAGGACGGTGAGGAAGCTCAGGACGAACGCGAGGGTGTCGCTGTCGCCGACGAAGGGGTCGGCGCGCAGGAACGCGGCGATGTAGTCCGTGGTGCTGATCAGCACGACACCGAACGCGCTCGAGATCGCCGCGACGAGGATGCTCGCGCCCATCCCCCGCTCGCGCAACCAGGCCGGCGGAGCGGATGCCGCTGCCCGGCGGCCCGCCACGATCGGCCGCTCCGCGGTCAGGGCGCTCACGCGCGGACCGCCTGCGTGACCGATGCCTGCGCGCCGAGCTCGGCCGCGAGCATGTACGCCGAGATCTCCTCGGCGCTCTGACGCGGCTTGTCGGCCACCACGCGTCCGTCCGCGAGGAAGATCACCCGGTCGGCGTGCGCGGCCGCCATCGGATCGTGAGTGACCATCGCGATCGATTGGCCGTGGTCGCGACTGGCGGTCTGCAGGAGCTGCAGCACTTCGCGGCCGCTGCGCGAATCGAGGTTGCCGGTGGGCTCGTCGGCGAAGACGAGGTCGGGGGCGGTGGCGAGCGCGCGGGCGATCGCCACGCGCTGCTGCTGTCCGCCGCTCAGCTGGTGCGGACGGTGACCCAGACGCGAGGCGAGCCCGAGGGTCTCGATCAGCGCGTCGATGCGGGCACGTTCGAGCGCGCTCGGTCGGCGTCCGTCGAGGTCGAAGGGCAGGAGGATGTTCGCGTGCGCGTCCAAGGTCGGCACGAGGTTGAACGCCTGGAAGACGAAACCCACCCGCCGGCGGCGCAGGATCGTCAGCTCGAGATCGGACAGCGCCGTGATGTCGGTGTCGCCGACCCACGCGTGCCCGGAGGTGGCCGCATCCAGGCCCGCCATGATGTGCATGAGGGTGGACTTGCCCGAGCCGGAGGGTCCCATGATCGCGGTGAACTGACCGCGGCGGATCCCGACGCTCACGTCATCCAGGGCACGCACGGCGCTTTCGCCCGCGCCGTAGGTCCTGGTCAGGTTGTGCACGCGGGCGGCGAGCCCGAGGTCTGCGGAGGAGAGGTTCATGTCCTCGACGCTAGGAAGCGGGCAGGCGGCGCCGCGTCGGTCGCGGGGGCCATCTGCGTACATCGCCAGGATGATGCTGCGCGCCCCGGCGTGAAAGCGCGGAGCCGAATCAGCCTCTCCAGGCCTCCCGGAGGCGTGGCGGCCCGGATTCGCCCCGGGCTTTCACCGCGTCGACGCGGGCGCGTAGACGCGCAGCGCGCGCGGCAGGATCCGGCACGTCATCGCGTACCGACCGTCCGGCCCGACCGCCGGGCGACGCTGGAGCTCGCCGTCGTGCGCGTAGAACGGCGCATCGCCCGGGCTCGGGCGCACCGAGATCGTGATCTCGGTCGCGGTGATGTGCTCGATGTCCGACGCGGGCGGAAGCAGGCGCAGCGCCCGCAGAACCGCGCGGCTGGCCGCCCCGAACGATAGGGCGGCCACCGCCTGGAGCCGTGACCCGCGGGCGTGCTGCACGCGCACGTCGAGCACGTCGTCCGACAGCGTCCGCCGCTGGAACGTCGCGACCTGCCCCGGGGTGTTGCGCCCGATGCTCGCGAAGACCGACCAGACCCGGGCCCGCTTGCCGCCGATCGAGATCTCGATCGGCTCCGCATCGCGCAGGCCCCGCCACGCGGCGACGACGCCACCCACCCATTTGCCGAGCCGGGCCTTGCGCTTCGTGCGCTCCGCGACGAACTCCGGATAGACGCCGATGGATGCCGAATTGAGCACGGTGGTCGTGCGGTCGCCGGCGCGCAGCTCCCCGACGCTCGCCGCGATGCCGGTTCCCGCTTCCAGTGCGTCCAGCGCGAGTTCGACCGAGTCGAGTCCCGCCGTCCGCGCGAAGTGGTTGAACGTGCCGCCGGGAAGGGCGAGGAACGGCCGGTCGAACTCCAGAGCGAGGTGCGCCATGCGCGAGACGGACCCGTCGCCGCCGTACACGCCGAGGATCTCGGGCGGATGCTCGCCCGCCATGATCTCGCGCACGATGTCAGCCATCGCCTCGTGCGCCTCGAGCTCGCGCACGCGCGCCTTCGGCAGGCGCTCGGCGATCACCGGACGCGGGTCGAGGTGGATGACCGATGTCCCCGCTCCGCTGTTCATCACGATCAGCACCCCCGCACCGTCCGCCGACGCCGGGAGGTCGATCCGCTCGATCACCTGGGCGACCTCGGGTTCGGGCGGCGACGACCGCCGCCGAGCGGGGACGACCAGGCGTCCGACGCTCGCGACGACGGCACCGATCGCGACGCCGGCGACGACGTCCGAGAGCCAGTGCGCCCCCACGTGCAGGCGCGAGTACGCGACGCCCGCCGCCAGCGGGGCGAGGGCGGCGCCCGCGGCCGGAGACTCCCACGCCACACCGGCCGCGAAGCCCGCGGCACTCGCGGAGTGCCCGGACGGGAACGACGTCGTGCGCGGGTAGGCCCGCAGGCGCCGCGCGTGGGGCACGGCATCCCACCCCGGTCGGGGGCCGTCGAAGAAGCGCTTGACCACGACGTCCGAGACGACGCCCGCGACGAGCATGGATCCGACGCCGCGCAGCGCCGCCCGGTGCGCGCCGAAGACGACCATCGTGGCGGCGATCGCCGCCCAGATCAGGCCGCCGTCCGCGGCGCGACTCAGCCCCGTGAGCAGCGCGTCCGGCGCTGCGCGGCGGTTGATGCGCCGCGCGGCCGCCGCATCGAGCCCGCGCACCCACCGCGGCATCGTGCGGGCGCGCTCGAGGCGGGCGATCGGACGCCGGGAGGAAGGGGGACGCATATGCCGAGGGTAGTTCGCTCCTCAGGTCAGACCGTGCTCGAACGCGAAGACGACCAGCTGCACCCGATCGCGGAGCGCAAGCTTGGCGAGGATGCGGCTGATGTGCGTCTTCACCGTCGCCTCGGACAGGAACTCCCGCCCGGCGATCTCGGCGTTGGAGAGCCCCCGCGCGGCCAGCGCGAAGATCTCCCGTTCGCGCTCGGTCAGTGCCGCGTACGCCGGCGGAACGGGGTGCGCCGTGCCGCCGAAGTGCGCGAACAGGTCGCGCGTGGCCGCGGCGGCGATCACCGCCGACCCGGCGTGCACGGTGCGGATCGCGGCCAGCAGGAACTCCGGCTCGGCGTCCTTCAGCAGGAACCCGCTCGCGCCCTGCCGGATCGCGCGCGCGGCCGCTTCGTCGAGGTCGAAAGTGGTGAGCATGACGATCCGCGGCGGGTCGGGGTCGGCGAGCAGCGCCGCCGTCGCCGCCAGGCCGTCCATGACCGGCATCCGGATGTCCATCAGGACGACATCGGGCCGCGCGTCCCGCACGACGCTCAGCGCTTCGGCACCGTCAGCCGCCTCGCCCACCACCTCGAGGTCGGGCTGGGAGTCGATCAGCATGCGGATGCCGGCGCGGAAGAGCGCCTGATCATCGACCAGGACGACCCGGATGCCGCTCACGCGGTCACCGCCATCGGCAGGACCCCGCTCACGACGAAGTCCTCCCCGTCGCGGGCGGCGGTGACCCGGCCGCCGACCAGGCCCGCCCGCTCGGTCATGCCGATGAGCCCGTGCCCGGCGGCTCCTCCGACCGGCTCCGCGGTGCCGATAGGGTTGCGCACCGCGAACTCCACCCCATCCGGGCGCCACGAGAGCGTCACGTGCACAGCGCCGCCGCCCCCGTGGCGCAGCGCGTTCGTCAGCGCCTCCTGGAGGATGCGGTACAGCGCGAGCTGCACGGCCGCCGACGGCTCGCCCGCGGGGGCGGGGTCGATGTCGATGAGCAGCTCCACCCCGGCCGCGCGCACCTGGGCGTACAGTTCCTCGAGATCGGCGAGCGTCGGCTGCGGGCCGTCGCCCTGCTGATGACGCAGCTGGGTCAGCAGCAGCCGCACGTCGGCCAGCGCCGCGCGGGCGGTCGTGGAGATCGTGCCGAGCGCCGCGGCCGCAGCGGTCGGGTCGGTGCCTGCGGCGTAGCGCGCACCGTCGGCCTGGGCGATCACGACCGCGAGCGAGTGCGCGACGACATCGTGCATGTCCCGGGCGATGCGGGCGCGCTCGTGCTCGGCGGCGGCGTCCGCTTCGGCCTGCACCTGCGCCGCGCGATTCGCACGGGCGCGGGCCGAGCTGCGCACGAGCGCGCCGATCGTCCAGGACAGCAGAAGGGCGAAGCCCGCGGCGACGAGCACCGCGAACGCGAGCGGCAGGCTGGCCAGGGTCAGCCGACCGCCGGCGAACTGCGGGATCGCGAACAGATAGGCCGTGATCACGATCGCCCCGCCGACGGAGGACGCGAAGCCCAGCCAGTAGACCAGCCGCGACCCGTAGGCGGCCGTGGCGTACAGCACTGCGAAGACGGCGACATCGGCCAGGATCGGCGGGCGCCCGAACGACATCTGCACGACCGCCCCGGCCCACGCGACCCCGAGGGCCAGGCCGGGCGAGAGCCGCCGCACCGCGACAGCGGACGCCATCAGGACGCAGGTGAGCGCGCTCGCGACCGGGGCCTCGGCGACGCCGCTGCCCAGTTCGGAGCCGAGCGCGATGAGGCCGAAGACGACGGCGAAGAGGACGTCCACCGTCAGCTGAACGGGGAGCAGAGGGCGGAACACCGTTTCACGCTACGTGAGACGCGGTGTCGCGGCATCCGTCTTCCGATGTATCCGGGTCCCCCCCTTGCCGCCCGGCGTCGTGAGGCTTTACTGTCCGGACACAGGCTGAAACCGACGGGAAACGTCGGGTCGACAGGATCAATGAAGACGAATGGAGACGGGCATGACGACGGTGCGCGCAGCGATCACCCAGACCACCTGGACGGGCGACAAGGACTCGATGCTGGACAAGCACGAGGGATTCGCCCGGGATGCCGCCGGTCAGGGCGCCCAGGTGGTGTGCTTCCAGGAGCTGTTCTACGGCCCGTACTTCGGCATCACGCAGGACAAGAAGTACTACCGCTACGCCGAGCAGGCGGACGGCCCGATCGTCCAGCGGTTCGCCGCCCTCGCGAAAGAGCTCGGCACGGTCATGGTGCTCCCGATCTACGAAGAGGCCGAAACCGGGGTCTACTACAACACGTCCGTGCTCGTGGATGCCGACGGCACGGTGCTCGGGAAGTACCGCAAGCACCACCTGCCGCACCTGGACCGGTTCTGGGAGAAGTTCTACTTCCGGCCCGGCAACCTCGGCTACCCCGTGTTCGACACCGCGGTCGGCCGCGTCGGGATGTACATCTGCTACGACCGGCACTTCCCCGAGGGCTGGCGGGAACTCGGCCTGGCCGACGCGCACATGGTCTTCAACCCGAACGCGACCAAGCCCGGTCTGTCCAACCGGCTCTGGGAGGTCGAGGGTCCGGCGGCCGCCGTCGCGAACGGCTACTTCGTGCTGCAGCCCAACCGCGTGGGTCGCGAGGACAACGAGTACGGCGAGCTCGCCGTGGACTTCTACGGCACGAGCCAGGTGATCGACCCGCGGGGGAACTTCGTCGGCGAGCGCGGCTCGGGCACGGAGGAGGAGGTGCTCGTGCGGGACCTGGACATGGACATGGTGCTGCAGATGCGCGACGACTGGCAGTTCTACCGGGACCGCCGGCCCGACTCGTACACCCGGATCGCGAAGCCGTAAGGAACAGGGACATGAGCACCACCCTCATCACCGGCGGCACCGTCGTCTCGGCGACCGGGCGCAGCGCCGCGGACGTGCTGATCGACGGCGAGCGGATCGTCGCGGTCCTCCAGCCGGGCTCCGAGCTTCTCGGCACCGATGTCGCGGCATCCGTGGACACCGTGATCGACGCGACCGGCAAGTACGTGATCCCCGGCGGCATCGACGCGCACACCCACATGCAGCTGCCGTTCGGCGGCACCGCCGCGATCGACACGTTCGAGACCGGCACGCGTGCCGCGGCGTGGGGCGGCACGACCAGCATCATCGACTTCGCCGTGCAGACTTACGGCGAGCGCATCCAGGACGGCCTGGCCGCGTGGCACGAGAAGGCCGCGGGCAACTGCGCGATCGACTACGGCTTCCACCAGATCATCGGCGGCGTCGACGAGGACTCCCTCGCGGCGATGCCCGGCCTGGTCGACGAGGGCATCACGAGCTTCAAGCTCTTCATGGCCTACCCGGGCGTCTTCTACTCCGACGATGCGCAGATCCTCAAGGCCATGCAGGTCAGCCGTGACACCGGGATGCTGACGATGATGCACGCCGAGAACGGACCGGTGATCGACGTCCTGGCCGCGCAGCTGATCGAGGAGGGCAAGACCGACCCCTACTTCCACGGCATCGCCCGCGCATGGCAGATGGAGGAGGAGGCCACCCACCGCGCGATCATGATCGCGAACCTCACCGGCGCGCCGCTGTACGTCGTGCACGTGAGCGCGAAGCAGGCGGTCGAGCAGCTCGCCGCCGCGCGAGATCGCGGGCAGAACGTGTTCGGCGAGACGTGCCCGCAGTACCTGTACCTCTCGCTCGAAGAACAGCTGGGTGCGCAGAGCGACGAGTGGGGTCGGTTCGAAGGCGCGAAGTGGGTGTGCTCGACGCCGCTGCGCTCGCGCGCCGAAGGTCACCAGGACCACATGTGGCAGGCGCTGCGCACGAACGACCTGCAGATGGTCTCGACCGATCACTGCCCGTTCTGCATGAAGGACCAGAAGGAGCTCGGGCTCGGCGACTTCCGCAAGATCCCGAACGGGATCGGCTCGGTCGAGCACCGCATGGACCTCATGTACCAGGGCGTGGTGACCGGCAAGATCACGCTCGAGCGGTGGGTCGAGCTCACCTCCACCACTCCGGCGCGCATGTTCGGCCTCTACGGACGCAAGGGCGTGATCCAGCCGGGGGCGGATGCCGACATCGTCGTCTACGACCCGAACGGGCACACGTCGATCGGGGTGGGCAAGACCCACCACATGAACATGGACCACTCCGCGTGGGAGGGCTACGAGATCGACGGTCACGTGGACACCGTGCTCTCGCGAGGCAAGGTCATCGTCGATGACAACGCCTACCTGGGCGCCAAGGGCGACGGGCGCTTCCTCAAGCGCGGCCTCAGCCAGTACCTGACGTGAGAGGCGCAGCCATGGATTTCGGAGTCGTCCTGCAGACCAACCCGCCCGCCGCACGCACCGTGCAGCTCGCGAAGCTCGCCGAGGCGCACGGCTTCAGCCACGTGTGGACGTTCGACTCGCACCTGCTCTGGCAGGAGCCGTACGTGATCCACTCCGCGATCCTCGCGGAGACCAAGCGCGTGACGGTCGGCCCGTTCGTGACGAACCCGGCGACCCGCGACTGGACCGTCACGGCATCCGTCTTCGCCACGCTCAACGAGATGTACGGCAACCGCACGATCTGCGGGATCGGCCGCGGCGACTCGGCCGTTCGGGTCACGAACGGCAAGCCGGTGTCGATGAGCGAGCTGCGCGAGTCCATCCATGTGATCCGCGAGCTCGGCAACTCCCGTCCCGTGGAGTACCACGGCGCGACGCTGCAGTTCCCGTGGAGCCGCGGGTCCGAGCTCGAGGTGTGGGTCGCGGCGTACGGACCGCTCGCGCTCAAGCTCACCGGCGAGGTGGGGGACGGGTTCATCCTGCAGTTGGCCGACCTCGACATCGCCGCGTGGATGATCAAGACGGTGCGGGATGCCGCGGCCAACGTCGGCCGCGACCCCGACTCGATCGCGTTCTGCGTGGCCGCGCCGATGTACATCGGCACGGACGTGGCGCACATGCGCGACCAGTGCCGGTGGTTCGGCGGCATGGTCGGCAACCACGTCGCCGATATCGTCGCGAAGTACGGCCACCACGGGGACGTCCCCGAGGCGCTCACGGACTACATCGCCGGGCGGACGGGCTACGACTACAACACGCACGGCAAGGCCGACAACGACCACGTCGACTTCGTGCCCGACGAGATCGTCGACCGGTTCTGCATCCTCGGCACCGCCGAGGAGCACATCGCGAAGCTGCAGAAGCTGCGTGAGATCGGGGTCACGCAGTTCGCCGGCTACCTCCAGCACGACAACAAGGAGGAGACGATGCGGGTCTACGGCGAAACCGTGATCCCGGCGCTCTCCGAGCACGTGACGGCGAAGTCCTAGTCCGTGAAACGACAACTGCAGGTCGAGACCGCGGGGGAAACCCACGGTCTCGACGCCCAGATGGCGTCTCAGCGGAAGGGGCTCGCGCGGTATCGCGTGGGGTCGGGGCCGCAGCGCTGGTACGCGGTCGGCTGGGGCGTGGTCGGCGTCGTCGCGGTGCTGCTGCTGTGGGAGCTGTACAAGTTCCTGGGGCCCCCCGAGGGGGTCGTGATCGGCGGGACCGGCGCCTCGGGCTCGGGCGTCATGATCCTGCCGCGGACGCACGACCGCGCGATGCCGCACATCTGGGACATGGTCGCGCGCCTGTTCGCCCCGACGAGCGGCGGCGACACCCCGCCGCTGTGGGTCTCGGTCGCCTCGGCGGCCCTCGTCACCCTCGGGATCGCCGCGGTCGGCTGGCTCATCGGGGTCGCCGTCGGCGCGCTGCTCGGCCTGGCGATGCAGCGCTGGCGGCTCGTGGAGTGGGGGCTCCTCCCCTGGATCGTCGTGAGTCAGATCGTCCCGCTCATCGCGTTCGCACCCGTGATCAACGCGATCGGCAACCAGATCGACCGCGGTGGCACGCCCTGGCCGCAGTGGCTCTCGGTCGCGGTGATCGCGTCCTACCTCGCGTTCTTCCCCGTGGCGATCGGCGTCCTGCGCGGGCTGGCCGCCCCCGACCGCATCCACGTCGACCTCATGCGCACGTACGCGGCGGGATACTGGCCCACCCTCCTGCGCCTCCGCCTTCCCGCCGCCGTGCCGTACCTGCTGCCCGCGCTCCGCCTCGCCGCGGCGAACGCCGTGCTCGGCGCCGTCGTCGCCGAGGTCTCGATCGGCATGCGCGGCGGCATCGGACGCATGCTCATCCAGCTCGCGGGGCAGGCCTCCAGCGACCCCGCCGCCCCCTGGGGCCCGACCTTCGGAGCGATCGCGCTCGGCCTCGTCGCCGCCGGCTCGGTCGCGCTCATCGGCCTCTGGCTGCGCAACTACCGACGAGGAGAAGCCACCGCATGACGGACTCGAGCCCGAAGGCCCCCGAACTCGCGGTGCGCGCCACCGGTGTCGGCAAGATCTTCCCGACGAAAGGCGGCGATGTCACGGCCCTCGCCGGCGCCGACCTCGACGTCGCGGCGGGCGAGTTCGTGTCACTGATCGGCCCGTCCGGATGCGGCAAATCCACGCTCCTGCGCCTGATCGCGGACCTCGACCAGGCCACGAGCGGCACGCTCGAGATCTTCGGCAAGCCCGCCCGGAAGGCGCGGATCGACCAGGACTACGGGATCGCGTTCCAGCAGTCCGGGCTCCTCCCCTGGCGGACCGTCGGCGCCAACATCTCCCTTCCCCTCGAGCTGAACGGCACCGGCCGCCCCGAGCGGACGGCGCGCGTCGCCGAACTCGCGGAGCTCGTCGGGCTCACCGAGTTCACCGACCGATATCCCGACCAGCTCTCGGGTGGAATGCAGCAGCGCGTCGCGATCGCGCGTGCCCTGGCGACCCGGCCGCGGCTGCTCCTGATGGACGAGCCCTTCGGCGCGCTGGATGAGATGACCCGCGAGTACCTGCAGAGCGAGCTGACCCGCATCACCGCCGAGACCGGCGCCGCCGTCGTCTTCGTCACGCACTCGATTCCGGAGGCGGTCTTCCTCTCCGACCGGGTCGTCGTGATGAGCCCGCGTCCCGGCCGCATCACGGACGTGATCGTCACCGACCTCGGCGAGACCCGCGACGAGGGCCTGCGCGAATCGCCCGCGTACTTCGAGCGAGTCACGGCCGTCCGCGAAGCGCTGCACGGGGCGCCGATCGAGCGGGCGAACGAACGATGAGCACGGTGCGGGCGCCGATCGGCGAGCGAGCACTGCCCGGCTGGCTCCGGGTCGTCGCGCCGATCGTCGTCGGCATCCTGATGCTCGCGCTGTGGATCCTGTACGTCGACGTGTTCGCCGCCGCACCGCGCATGCTGCCGAGCCCGGTCGCGATCGGCGCGGAGCTCGTGCTGCGCTGGGACATCATCTTCCAAGACATGCTCATCACCGCGACGAACGCCCTGATCGGTCTCGTCGTCGGCTCCCTCCTCGCGCTGTTCCTGGCGGGCCTTGCCGCCGCCGCCCGACCCGTGGACGGGATGCTGACCCCCCTCGTCGCCGCGCTGGCGGTGATCCCGATCGTGGCGATCACCCCGATCCTGAACACGATGTTCGGGGCGTCCAGTCAATTCGGACGCATCGCGGTCGCCACGATCGCCGCGTTCATCCCGGTGTTCGTGAACGTGCTCCGGGGGCTGCGCCAGACCCGACCGGTGCACCGCGACGTGCTGCGGGCCGCCGCGGCGACCCCGGCGCAGACGTTCCGCCTGCTGACGCTGCCCACCGCGCTGCCGTACCTGATGACCGGCATCCGCATCGCCGCGTCGCTCGCCGTGATCGCGGCGCTCGTCGCGGAGTACTTCGGGGGCCCCGCCGACGGCATCGGCACCGCGATCGCGACCTACGCGAAGTCGGGCCGCGCGGCCCTCGCGTGGGCGTACGTCGTGGGCGGCATCCTGATCGGCCTCGTGTTCTTCCTCGTCACGTCGCTCCTGGAGCGTCTCGTGACGCGGCACTCGTCGGTGTGACGGCCGACCGCACCACCTGCACCACAGAAAGGCAGCACCACCGCACCACCTGCACGACCTGCACCACCGAACCCGAAAGGAACACAGCATGAGAAGCAACACCAGACGCGGCCTCGCGGTCGCCTCCGCCGGTGTCGTCACCGCCCTCGCCCTCGCGGGATGCTCCGGCTCCGCCGCCCCCGACACCTCCGACGGTGGATCGGCCGACTTCGAACCGCTCACCGAGATCAGCCTGCAGCTGCAGTGGCTGCCGCAGGCGCAGTTCGCGGGGTACTACGTGGCGCTGGACCAGGGCTACTTCGAGGAGGAGGGCTTCGACTCGGTCGAGATCCTCCCCTCCGGCGGCGACATCGTGCCTCAGGACGCCCTGGTCGCCGGCGACGTCGACTTCGCGATCGCCTGGGTCCCGAAGGTGCTGGGCACCCTCGAGGCCACCGGCGTCGAGCTCACCGACATCGCGCAGGTGTACCAGAAATCCGGCACGCTGCAGGTCTCGTGGGCCGGCGACGGCATCGAATCCGTCGCCGACTTCGAAGGCAAGCGCATCGGCTCGTGGGGCTTCGGCAACGAGTGGGAGATCTTCGCGGCGATGGCCGCGGAAGACCTCGACGCGAGCACCGTATCGATCACGACGCAGGACTTCTCGATGAACGCCCTGCTGGACCGCGATGTCGATGCCGCGCAGGCGATGACCTACAACGAGTGGGCCCAGATCCTCGAGGTGGTCAACCCCGAGACCGGCGAGCTGTACCAGCCGGAGGACTTCGACGTCATCAGCTACGAGGACACCGACGGCGCGATGCTGCAGGACGCGATCTGGGCCGACACCCAGCGCCTGGCGGACGACCCGGCCTACGCGGATGCCGCCGTGCGGTTCCTGAAGGCCGTGACGAAGGGCTGGATCTTCGCCCGGGACAACCCCGAGGAAGCCGCCCAGATCACGTACGACGCCGCGATCAACGCCGAAGCCGCCTTCCCGGTCGGACCCGTGCACCAGCTGTGGCAGATGAACGAGGTCAACAAGCTCATCTGGGCCGGCGGCGACTTCGGTCTGGTCGACAACGCCGCGTGGGACAAGACGGTCGCCGGCGCCCTGTCGGCGAAGAACCAGGACGGCATCGAGCTCATCACCACGGAGCCCGCCGAATCGGCATACTCGAACGAGTACATCGAGAAGGCGCTGGCAGAACTCAAGGACGAGGGCGTCGAGGTGGGTGGCGAGTACACCCCCATCGACGTGGTCCTCACCGAGGGCGGCCAGTAGCACTCCCCGGTCGGGCGGCCCGCGCGAGCGGGTCGCCCGACCCCTGAACACCCGACGGCAAGGAACCGCATATGAGCACCAACCAGCGCGCGCACGACCTCGACCGGCAGTACGTCTTCCACTCCTGGTCGGCGCAGGCGGCGCTGGATCCGCTCGTGATCGCGGGCGGCTCCGGATCCGAGGTCTGGGACTTCGAGGGCAACCGCTACCTGGATTTCTCGAGCCAGCTCGTCAACGTGAACATCGGCCATCAGCATCCGGCGGTGGTGAAGGCGATTCAGGATCAGGCCGCGACGCTCGCCACCGTCGCCCCGGCCGCCGCGAACCTGACGCGCGGCGAGGCCGCCGAGCGCATCCTCGCGCGCGCGGGCGAGCCGTTCTCGAAAGTGTTCTTCACGAACGGCGGCGCCGACGCGAACGAAAACGCGATCCGCATGGCGCGCCTGCACACCGGTCGCGACACGGTGCTCTCGACCTACCGGTCGTATCACGGCAACACGGGGGCGGCGATCGTCGCGACGGGCGACTGGCGCCGGATGCCGAACCAGTACGCCCGCGGACACGTCCACTTCTTCGGCCCCTACCTCTACCGCAGCGAATTCTGGGCGAGCACGCCCGAGGAGGAGTCGGCGCGCGCCCTGCACCACCTCGAGCGCGTGATCCAGTCGGAGGGCCCGGCGACGATCGCGGCGATCCTGCTCGAGACCGTGCCCGGGACGGCGGGCATCATGATCCCGCCGCCGGGCTACCTGGCCGGTGTCCGCGCCCTGGCTGACAAGTACGGCATCGTGCTGATCCTCGACGAGGTCATGTGCGGGTTCGGGCGCACGGGGCGCTGGTTCGCGTTCGAGGGCTACGACGTCGTCCCCGACCTCATCACGTTCGCGAAGGGCGTGAACTCCGGGTACGTGCCGGTCGGCGGCGTCGCGATCTCGGCCGAGATCGCCGCGGACTTCGACGAGAACGTGTTCCCCGGCGGCCTGACCTACAGCGGTCACCCACTGGCGGCGGCATCCATCATCGGAGCCCTCGACGCGATGGAGTCCGAGGGGATCGTCGAGAACGCCCGCCGCGTCGGCGCCGAGGCGCTCGCGCCCGGGCTGGCGGAGCTGCAGGAGAAGCATCCGCTCATCGGCGAGGTCCGCGGCGAGGGGGTCTTCTGGGCGCTCGAGCTCGTCGCCGACCGCGGGACCCGCGAGCCCGTCGCTCCGGCGCTGATCGGGCAGCTGAAGAAAGAGCTCCTCGCCCGGGGGCTCCTGCCGTTCTCGGCCGACAACCGCATCCATGTCGTGCCGCCGTGCGTGGTGACCGACGACGAGGTCGCCCGCGCCCTCGCGATCTACGACGAGGCCTTCAGCGCGGTGCGCTGACTGCTCCTTCGCGAGAGGGCAGATATGTAGGGCGACACGCCGCTGACGGCAGCCATTTCTGCCCTCTCGCGGGGAGCAGTGCCGCGACCTACGCTGGAAGACACGTGCCCACGAGGCTCCGACAGAGAGAAGAGACCATGACCGACTCGGCAACCCTCACCGAAGAGACGCCGTCCGCCACCACCGCCGTCCTCGACCACTGGGTCGACGGCGCCCCCTGGAGCGGCGCCTCCGCCCGCACCGCGCCGGTGTTCAACCCCGCGCTCGGTCGCGTGCAGCGCGAGGTGCGGCTGGCCTCGACCGCCGACGTAGACCACGCCGTCGCCTCGGCGAACGCGGCGTGGGCGCAGTGGCGCGACGCGTCGATCGCGAAGCGCCAGACCGTGATGTTCGCCTTCCGCGAGCTGCTGAACGAGCGCAAGCAGGAACTCGCCGAGATCCTCACCGCCGAGCACGGCAAGGTCATCTCCGACGCGCTCGGCGAGATCGCCCGCGGCATGGAGGTCGTCGAGTTCGCGTGCGGACTCGGCCACCTCACGAAGGGCGCCTACTCCGAGAACGTCTCGACCGGCGTGGACGTCTACACGCTCAAGCAGCCCCTCGGCGTCGTCGGGATCATCAGCCCGTTCAACTTCCCGGCGATGGTGCCGCTGTGGTTCTTCTCGATCGCGCTGGCCGCCGGCAACGCCGTGATCCTCAAGCCCTCCGAGAAGGACCCGAGCGCCGCGAACTGGATGGCCGCTCTGCTGAAGGAGGCGGGCCTGCCCGACGGCGTCCTCAACGTCGTGCACGGCGACAAGGAGTCCGTCGACGCGCTGCTCGAGCACCCCGACGTGCGGGCGATCTCGTTCGTCGGCTCGACGCCGATCGCGAAGTACGTCTACGAGACCGCGACCTCGCACGGCAAGCGCGTGCAGGCGCTCGGTGGGGCCAAGAACCACATGCTCGTGCTTCCGGATGCCGACCTCGATCTCGCCGCCGACGCCGCGGTCAACGCGGGCTTCGGTTCGGCCGGTGAGCGCTGCATGGCGATCTCGGTCGTGCTCGCGGTCGACTCCGTCGCCGAAGCGTTCGTGGCGAAGGTCTCCGAGCGGATGGGGACGCTGCGCACCGGCGACGGAACGCGCGGCTGCGACATGGGCCCGCTCATCACGGAGGTGCACCGCGACAAGGTCGCCTCGTACATCGACGTGGCGGCATCCGACGGTGCGTCCGTGGTCGTCGACGGCCGCGACGTCGAGGTCGACGGCGACCCGAACGGCTTCTGGCTCGGCCCGACCCTGATCGACCGGGTTCCGACGTCGTCGACCGTGTACACCGACGAGATCTTCGGCCCCGTGCTCTCCGTCGTGCGGGTGGACGGCTACGAAGAGGGCCTCGGCATCATCAACGCCGGTCGCTACGGGAACGGCACCGCGATCTTCACGAACGACGGCGGCGCCGCGCGGCGCTTCCAGCGCGAAGTGCAGGTCGGCATGGTCGGCATCAACGTGCCGATCCCGGTGCCGGTGGCCTACCACTCGTTCGGCGGCTGGAAGGCGAGCCTGTTCGGCGATGCGAAGGCCTATGGCCCGCACGGGTTCGACTTCTTCACGCAGGAGAAGGCCGTGACGAGCCGCTGGCTCGACCCGTCGCACGGCGGTCTGAACCTGGGCTTCCCGCAGCACACCTGAGCCCGGCATCCCGGCCCTCCCCGGCCCCTCCGCCGAGATGGTGGCCCCTCCGCCGAGATGGTGGGTTCTCCGCCGAGATGGTGGGTTTTCCGCCGAAATGGTGCACACCATCTCGGCGGGAAAGGGACCATCTCGGCGGGAAGGGGACCATCTCGGCGGGAAAGGGACCACCGGGGCGGCGGGAGTCGGGGCGGCCCGGCGGTCAGAGCGCGATCGGACGGTTCTCGTAGAACGTCTGCAGCACGACCGTGGTGCGCGTGCTGACGGATGCCGAGAGCCGGATCTCGCGGATGAGGGCTTCCAGGTCCCTCGGTCCCGCGACCCGCACGAACAGGATGTACGCCGCGTCGCCGGCGATCGAGTGACACGCCTCGATCTCGCTCAGGTGCTCGAGAAGCTCGGGCGCGTTGTCGGGCTGCGAAGGATCGAGCGGCGTGATCTCGATGAACGCCGAGAGCGGGCGCCCGACCGCCTCCGGGTCGAGCACCGCGCGGTATCCGGCGATCGTTCCCTCGCTCTCCAGCCGACGCAGGCGCGCCTGCACGGCGGAAACCCCGAGCCCGACGCGCTCGGAGAGCTGAGCGAGGGTCGCGCGGGGGTCGCGGGAGACCTCGGCGAGGATCGACAGGTCGACACGGTCATCCATGACATGGAAGAATACCGGGGATAGTCACCGGGAGCCGGAATATTTCCGGCGTTCTCTTACGATCGGAGGTTTCCATGTCCCTCAGCCAGACCCACCCCGCAGGTGCGCTCCAGGCCGTCGTCGGCGAACCCGAGGTCGTCGAGGACGCGACCTCCGCCGAGCGCACCGCCGCGTGGCGCACCCTCAAGGACGCCGCGATCGCCCTGCAGGCGATCCAGGCCCAGGACGGCTCCGTTCCCGAGAGCAGCGACCACGCCGACGCACGCGGCCACGTCGAGGCGATCATCGACTCGATCCGCGCACTCGCACCGCTCTTCCCGCACGATGCGGACTACCTCGCCGCGAACGTGCACGACTTCCAGCGCTGGGTCGACGGGGGCTTCGGCGTACCCGACTTCTACGACTCGCTCGTGGCCTTCCAGCCGCAGCTGCACCGGGAGGACGGCATCCGTCATCTCGTCGTCTTCCCGATGTACACGCAGAACGGCTCGCGCAACCGCTTCGTCGAGGCGCTGCTCGTCGAAGTCATCTGGCCGGAGTTCATCGCTCAGCTGGAGACCGAGTACGTCAACCGGCTGTTCGTGAGCCTGCGCCTGATCGACTTCACGCCCGGCTACGACACGAACAGCGCGGTGCTGTTCCCGGAGACGGTCGCGATGCGCGAGATCCCGACCTTCACGTGGGGCGCGATCTTCCAGGACCGCGAAGCCGCGCGCTATCGCCGCGTCGTGCGCGCCGCCGCCGACATCACCAAGCTCGACCTTCCGGCCGATGCGGCCGCCATGCTGGATGACCAGCGGCTCACCGAGAAGACGTTCGTGATGTGGGACATCATCCACGACCGCACGCACATGCGCGGCGACCTGCCGTTCGATCCGTTCATGATCAAGCAGCGGATGCCGTTCTTCCTGTACTCGCTCGAGGAGATGCGCTGCGACCTCACCGCGTTCCGCGAGTGCGTGTCGATCCAGAAGCGCCTGAGCGAGCGACGCGACTCCGGCGCGAGCCTGACGGATGCCGAGCACGAGATGCTCGAGCACGCCGGGCTCGTGCAGTACGCGGTGATCTTCGACCGCATCTTCCGCTTCGCGATCACCGGTACGCGCGTGCGCAATTACGACGCGGTCGGCGGTCAGCTGCTGTTCGCGTGGCTGCACCAGCGCGGCGTACTGCACTGGACCGACACGTCGCTCGCCTTCGACTGGGATGCCGTGCCCGCGGCAGTGGTCGAACTCGGTGACGCGATCGACGAGCTCTACTGGCGCTCGATCGACCGTCCGAAGATGGCGCACTGGCTCGCCGCGTACGAGCTGGTGCGCGGCACCCTCACCCCGCACCCGGCGTCGGTGTGGGCACAGGGACTCCCGCGCGAGATCCTCGCCGGTCCCGCGAAGGGCTACACGGACGAAGTGCTGGACGACGAGTTCCCGCTGTCGATGTTCTTCGAGGCGCTCGAGAAGAAGATGCGCCCGGTGATCTCCTCGACCGTCGGCATCCGCGCGACCGATGTCTGAGAACCCCGTCGCCGGTCGCGTCGTGCTCATCGCCGGCGCGACCAGCGCGAGCGGCCTGGCGGCGGCTCGCGCCCTCGCCGAGGCCGGGGCGCGGGTCGTCGCGGTCGGCCGAGACGAGGACCGGCTGGCGGAACTCGCTCAGGCCGTGCCCGGCATCCGGGTCGAGGTCGCCGACCTCACCGACGAAGCCGCCGTGCACGCCCTGCACGATCGCGTCGGCGCGGTGGACGGCGTGCTGCACCTCGTCGGTGGCTGGCGAGGCGGCGGAGGCCTGGCCGGGCAAAGCGAGGCGGACTACCGGTTCCTCGAACTGTCGTTCACCGCGCTGCGGGTGGTGTCGCGGGAGTTCGACGCTGATCTGAGGGCCGCCGGCCGCGCGCGCCTGGCGATCGTCTCCTCGACCGCAGTGGACAAGCCCCTCGCGGGCGGAGCGAACTACGCGGCGGTGAAGGCCGCGAGCGAGGCGTGGACGCGCGCGGTCGCGCAGGGCTTCGCGAAGGCGGCGAGGGATGCCGGCGCCCCGCTCACCGCAGCGGCGACGGTCTTCCGGGTGAAGAGCCTCGAGGGCCTGGAAGCCGAACTCGCGGCACGCTTCACCGCACTGTGGGCCGAGGATGCTGCATCCGTGAACGGCACGATCATCCCCCTGTAGTCAAGTACTCCCGCGGGGTATCCCCGGATCGCTAGCATTCGCGTATGACCGGTCCCCAAGCCGCTGCCCGAGCGGCGCAAGATTCCACCGTTTTCCGCACGATCGCCCGGATCGGCTACGTCGTCCTGGGCATCGTCCACATCGTGATCGGCCTGATCGCCATCGCCGTCGCCACCGGCGGGAGCGGAGAGGCGGATCAGGGCGGCGCGATGGAGCAGATCCGCAACTCGCCCGCCGGAATCGCCCTCCTCTGGGCCATCTTCCTGGGCCTGTCCGCCCTCGCGATCTGGCAGATCGCCGAGGCGTTCCTGGAGCGCAACCCCGACACGAAGAAGAAGTGGGGTTACCGGGTCAAGTACATCGGCACGGCCGTGGCCTACATCGCGATCGCGATCACCGCGCTCGTGTACGCGGTGGGCGGCCAGTCGGACTCGTCCGAGTCGTCGCAGACCATGAGCGCGCAGCTGCTCGCCACACCCGCCGGCGTCTTCCTTCTCGTGCTCGTCGGGCTGATCGTCGGCGGTATCGGCATCGCGTTCATCTATCGCGGCATCACTCAGGCCTTCAGGAAGAACCTGGACCTTCCTTCGACCGCGGCCGAGAGCGAAGCGGCCGCGGCGGCGAAGAAGGGAGCCCGGCAGGGCATCGTGATCTTCGGCGTCGTCGGCTACGTCGCGAAGGGCATCGCGGTCGCCGTGACCGGCGTGCTGTTCGTGATCGCCGCGATCGCACACGACCCCGCCCAGGCCGGCGGATTGGATGCCGCGCTGCACGCCCTGGCCGGTCTTCCGTTCGGGCCGGTGATCCTGTGGGTCGTCGGCGCGGGCCTCGTGCTGTACGGCCTGTTCTGCTTCGCGCGGGCCCGCTACGCCAAGATGTGACGCGGCGCGAGGTGGGAGAATGGAGCGGTGACCCCGCTCCATGACACCGCCCTGCGCGGCTTCGCGTCCGACAACTACTCCGGCATCCACCCCGAAGTGATCCAGGCGATCGCCGCGGCGAACGACGGCCACCAGGTGGCCTACGGCGAGGACGCGTACACCGCCCGCCTGCAGGAGGTCTTCGCGGGGCATTTCGGCGACGGCGTCGAGGCCTTCCCGGTCTTCAACGGCACCGGCGCGAACGTCGTCGGGCTGCAGTCGATGCTGCCGCGTTGGGGCGCCGTCATCGCCGCCTCCACCGCGCACATCAACGTCGACGAGGGCGGCGCCCCCGAGCGGGTCGCCGGCATCAAGCTCCTGACGGTACCGACCGACGACGGCAAGCTCACCCCCGAGCTCATCGACCGCGAGGCCTGGGGCTGGGGCGACGAGCACCGCGCGCAGCCGCTCGTGGTCTCGATCACCCAGTCCACCGAGCTCGGTACGCTGTACTCGATCGATGAAATCCGCGCGATCGCCGACCACACGCACGCGCTCGGGATGAAGCTCCACCTGGACGGCGCGCGCATCTCGAACGCGGCGGCGTCGCTCGGTGCGCCCTTCCGCGCGTTCACGCGCGACGTCGGGGTGGACGTGCTGAGCTTCGGCGGCACGAAGAACGGCGCGATGCTCGGCGAGGCGATCGTCGTTCTCGACCCGGACGCGTCGGCGGGGCTCACGTTCCTGCGCAAGCTCAACATGCAGCTCTCGTCCAAGATGCGGTTCGTCTCGGCGCAGCTGATCGCGCTGCTGGAGGGCGACCTGTGGCTGCGCAACGCGTCGCACTCGAACGCGATGGCCGCACGTCTACGTGCGGGGGTGGAGGCCGGCCTCGCCGACGGGTCGATCCGCGGCGTGGAGTTCACGCAGCCGACCCAGGCGAACGGCGTGTTCGCGACTCTGCCCGACGGTGTGGCCGACCGGCTGCGGGAGTCCTTCCGCTTCTATGACTGGGACGCGTCCAAGAACGAGGTGCGGTGGATGTGCTCGTTCGACACGACCGAGCAGGACATCGACGCCTTCATCGCCGCGATCGCGCGCGAGACCGCCGCCTGACCTGCCGCCAGGGTCAGGACAGCACGTCGCGCGTGAGGAAACGCGCGAGCGCGGCGGCACCGAACACCAGGATGTAGCCGCCCTGCAGAACGGCGTTCGCGCCGAACGAGTCCCACACGATCGGGGCGCGCAGCAGATCGCCGAAGTCCAGCCATCGATCGGTGAAGAGCCATGGATGCAGCGCGTCCAGCTGCGGGATCGCGCCGACGATCTGCGCCGTGACCGCGAGGATCGCCGTGGCCGCCATCGCCCCGATCGGGACGTTCGTCAGCGTCGAGAAGAACAGCCCGATCGCGGCGAGCCCGAGAAGCGAGACCGCGACGTACGCGGCGACGGCGAGGAGGCGGAGGATCCCCTCACCCACGCTCACCTGCGCGCCGGAGAGCAGAGTGACCGGCCCGATCGGAAAGAGCACCATCCCGACGATCGTCCCTACCGTCACCACGGCGACGGTTCCGGCGAGGCAGAAGACAGCCGCCGACAGGTACTTCACGATCAGGAGCCGCGCGCGTCCCGCCGGGGCGATCAGGAGGTAGCGGAGCGTGCCGTGGCTCGCCTCCCCCGCGATCGCATCGCCGGCGGCGACGCTCACCGTGAGCGGCAGGAACAGCGGGATCGCGACCGTGAGCGCGGCGAGCGCGACGAACAGTCCGTTGTCGGTGATCTGGTCCAGGAACGCCGGGCCCCGGCCGGGGCTCGACCCGCCCACCAGCCGCACCGCGATGCCGATCAGCACCGGGATGAGCGCAAGGGCAGCGAGCATCGCCCACGTGCGCCAGCGGCGGAACTGCGTGGCCAGTTCGTTCGCGAACAGGCGCACAGTGCCTCCCCGCGCCACGACCTCCTCACGCGACGACATCGAAGCCCTCCCCGGTGAGCTCGACGAAGCGCTGCTCCAGGCTCTCGCCCACGACCTCGAAGCCGCGTACCGGCACTCCGGCCGCGACGAGTGCGGCGACGATCGCCTCCGGCGCGGGACCGTCCGGCGGCAGGATGCCGGTCACGGCGTCCCGATCTGAGGCGGCATCCCGCGCCACCGCGGCGACGCCGAGCCGGGCGAGGACCGCGGCGGCGGCATCCGTCTGCGGCGTCTTCACGCGCACCCGCGGGTGCGCACCCGTCCGGCGGAAGTCCTCGAGCGTCCCCTGCGCGACCAGGCGCCCGCCGCTCATGACCCCGACGTGGCTGCACAGCTGCTCGACCTCGGCCAGCAGGTGGCTGGAGACGAACACGGTCGTCCCGTCGGCGGCGAAGGAGCGGATCAGCGCGCGCACCTCACGCGTCCCCTGCGGATCGAGCCCGTTCGTCGGCTCGTCCAGCACGAGCAGCTCGCGGGGCATCAGGAGGGCGTTCGCCAGGCCCAGCCGCTGCTTCATGCCGAGCGAGTACGCATGAGCCTTCTTGCGCGCCGCATGACCGAGGCCCACACGGTCCAGTGCGGCGGCGACGCGCGTGGCCCGCGTCCGAGGATCGGAGTGGCGGTCGGCGGCGTCGAAGCGGCGGAGGTTCTGCTCTCCGGTCAGGAAAGGCGAGAACGCGGGGCCCTCGACCAGCGCGCCGACGCGTGGGAGGACAGTGTCGCCGGAGGCCGGCATCCGTTCGCCGAGGACGTGCGATTCGCCGCCGCTCGGCCGGATCAGTCCGAGCAGCATCCGGATCGTCGTCGTCTTGCCCGAGCCGTTCGGCCCGAGGAAACCGAAGACCGACCCGCGCGGCACGGCGAGGTCGAGGCCGTCGACGGCCGTCTGCGCCCCGAAGCGCTTCGTGAGCCCGGCGGTGCGGATCGCGAGGTCGCTCACGGACGCGTCAGCGACCCGCGGCGACCAGGACGTCGACGGGGACCGCGCCGGCGAGCACCCTGCCGTCGTCGGTCAGCAGCACCGACACGAGCGCGGTCTGCAGCACCCGGCCGCCGTCGACGGGCGTCGTGAGGGAGTCGAGGAGCGCGAGCTGCTCGGCGTCCAGAGTCTTCCCTGCGTCCATCGGCAGCTCGACCACACTCGACCAGCCCTCGCCGATGACGGTGGGCCGGGGTGCGTCGGAGTCCGGGGCGGTCGGGGCACGGTCGGGGAGCGCGAGCTGCTCGACCTGCACGCCGTCGCCGGGAGTGAAAGCGAACACCGACGGGTCGGGCGCCGTGAAATCCACCTGCGTGAACGAGACCTGCCACGCCGGCTGGGGCGCGCCGCGCGCGGTGACGGACGCGGCGAGCGCCGCGCCGTTCTCGCCGTCGATCGCGAAGCGCAGCTCACCGACGAGCGTGTCGTCCGTGCGCGGCGTGAAGATCAGCTCGTACACGTCCCGGCCCGCGACCCGGCCATCGGTCCCGACGGTCACCTCGGTGCTCTCGTCGAGCTTCGCGAGCGCCTGGTCGAGCATGTCTTCGGGTGTCGGCGCGACGTCCGGCGCCTCGCCGTCCGGCAGGGGCAGCGCGGTCGCGGTCTTCGACTCGCTGTCCACGAACCAGGCGGTCCCGGCGGCGCCGTCGACGTAGACGTTGCGCTCACCCAGCCGATCCAGCACCTGCAGACGGGCGTCGGCGCCGTCGAGGTACACCTTCGCGGTGTGCGATCCGGTGACGAGCGACAGCAGATCGTCGAGCTTCGCCGCGGTCGCCTCGTCGCCGGATGCCGCTCCCCCGGCCAGCGCGCCGAGGTCGGGCAGACCGAGATCGGAGGTCTGCTCGATCGTGCCGCTGAGCGCGTCGACCTCGCTGTCCGCGGCGAACGCGATGAGCTCGGCGGGGGTCTTGTCGGGAAGGTCGACCGCGCCGCTCGCGGCCACGGGCACGAGGATCGCCGCTCCGACCAGCACCGGCACGCCGAGTGCGGCGCTCCACGTGAGGGCGCGGCGACGTGTCACTCGGGCTTCGGGGCTCATGGCTTCAGGCTACGCCGGTGGCGGCATCCCGGACCCGGTCAGGGGGAAACACTCAGGCCCGCCGCCTGCCGCTCGCGAGAGGGCAGGAATGTAGGGCGACACGCCGTACGCGGCAGCCAGAACTGCCCTCTCGCGAGCGGCAGGTCAGCGCAGAGCGCCGACGCTCGCCAGCGCGAGGCGGATCAGACTCCCCCGTCCACCCTCCATCTCGGCCGACAGCGCATCGCTCGCGGCTTCGGCGGGCGGCATCCACGTCACCTCGAGCGCGTCCTGCCGCGGCTGGCACGTGCCCGTCACCGGCACGACGAACGCGAGAGAGACCGCGTGCTGGCGGTCGTCGTGGAACGCCGAGACGCCCGGCATCGGGAAGTACTCCGCGACCGTGAACGGCACCGGCTGCGGGGGCAGGAGCGGGAAGGCCATGGGGCCGAGGTCGTTCTCGAGGTGACGGAAGAGCGCGTCGCGCACCGTCTCGCCGTACCGCACGCGGCCGCTCACGATCGTGCGGGTCATCTCGCCGAGCGGCGTCGCGCGCAGGAGGATGCCGACCTCGGTGACGTTGCCCACGCCGTCGGTGCGCACCGGCACCGCCTCCACGTACAGGATCGGCAGTCGCCGCCGCGCCTCAGCCAGCTCGATCTCGGAGAGCCAGCCCGGATTGGCGGCGCTGCTCGGGGTCGGCGAGCCGAACGTCCCGTCGCCGAGGGGCCGCCCGTCACGCCCGCTGCGCCCGGCCTGGCCGCCGGGGCCGAAGCCCTCGCCGCCGAGCGGATCGCGCGGCACGCCCTCGTCGTCGCGATCGTTCGGGTCGGGGTCGGGGGTTCTGACCGGCATGCCTCCTGTATACCTCAGGCGGTGCGCACAACTCCCGCAATCCGGGTGCCCGGCGCGGGCGGAGCCGCGGAATCCGCGGATGCCGCGCCGCACGTCGCCCGGAATGCAGGAGTTGTGAAGCGGACTCGGGTCGGACCGTGCTGAGAAGATGGGCAGATGGCCGATCTCGACCCCGACGCCGTCCTCTGGTCCGCCGACGCCGCCGACCGCGCCGGCCGCCCGCTCCTGGTGCTCCTGCACGGCTACGGCGCCGACGAGCGCGACCTGTTCGGCCTCGTCCCCTATCTGCCGCCCGCTTTCGCGGTCGCGGCCGTCCGCGCTCCGCTGACTCCGCCGTTCCCGGCGCCCGGCCACTCCTGGTACCCGATCGAAGGACTGCAGAACCGGGACCCCCGGCACGTGACGGATGCCGCGTCCGCACTCATCGCCTGGCTCGACGCGACCGCTCCCGGCGTCGACGTCGGTCTGCTCGGCTTCTCGCAGGGTGCCGCGGTGGCGCTCCAGGCGATGCGCCTGCAGCCCGAGCGCTTCGCCTTCGCCGTCACCCTCAGCGGCTACGTGACGCCGGGCGAGCTGCCCGGCGACACCGCCCTGGCCGAGCGGCGACCGCCGGTGTTCTGGGGGCGCGGAACGCGGGACGACGTGATCCCCGCGTTCCTCGTCGAACACACCGTCGCGTGGCTTCCCGAGCACGCCGAGCTGAGCGGTCGGGTCTACCCGGGTCTCACCCACAGCGTGTCCGAGGGTGAACTGGATGACGTGCGGGTGTTCCTCGAGAAGCAGCTCGAAGCGAAGACCGCCGAAGACTGAGCGTGCGGCATCCGCTATTCTGGTCACTCCTGTCCCCCACGTGAGGAACCTCCGGTGAGAACTCTCGACGCTTCCGCGCCCGCATCCGCGCGCTGAACCGCCGACGCTCCCGTTCCACAGAGCTCTGCCGCTCGTCTCTTCGAGCAGGCACCCGGTGTCAGCGCATGACATCTGGAGGCCCTCATGCCTGCTCACTCTTCTCTCCACTCCACGGTCGTCCTGGACCGTGTCTCGTTCTCCTGGCCGGACGGCTCCGTCGCGCTCCGCGAGGTCTCGGGGGCGTTCGGCGCCGGGCGGACCGGCCTGGTCGGACGCAACGGCTCCGGCAAGTCCACTCTTCTGCGCCTGATCACCGGTGACCTCACTCCGACCGGCGGGACGGTGACGGCGTCCGCGCCGCCCGCGTATCTGCCCCAGCGACTCACGCTGGACGTGCAGACGCCGGTCGCCGACCTGCTCGGCGTGGGCGTCCCGCTGCGCGCGGTGCGTGCCATCGAGGCGGGCGACGTGGATCCCGCCCGCTTCGACGAGGTCGGCGACCAGTGGGACGTCGAGGCTCGCGCGCACGTCGCACTGGCCGAGGCCGGACTCGAGCCTGGCATGCTCGACCGACGGGTCGGCGAGCTGTCCGGCGGTGAGGCCGTGCTGACCGCGATCGCCGGCATCCGGCTGCGGGGCGCGGGCGTCACCCTGCTGGACGAGCCGACGAACAACCTCGACGGCCCGGCGCGGGCGCGGCTCGCCGAGATCGTGCGCGGGTGGCGCGGCGCGCTGATCGTCGTCAGCCACGACGTCGAGCTGCTCGAGCTCATGGACGACACCGCCGAGCTGTACGGGAGCGCGCTGACCCTCGTCGGCGGTCCGTTCTCCCACTGGCAGGCGCTGCGGGATGCCGAGCAGGGCGCCGCGCTGCGTGCCGAGCGCGCGGCGGCGCAGGTCGTCAAGCGCGAGAAGCGCGACCGGATCGAGGCGGAGATCAAGATCTCGCGCCGAGCGGCCATGGGGCGCAAGGCGCAGCTGGAGAAGCGGGTTCCGCCGATCCTCGCCGGGGGTCTGAAGCGGGCGGCCGAAGTGTCGGCGGGCAAGATGCGTACGGACATGCGCGACCGCGAGACGGCGGCGCGGGCGCGGCTGGATGCCGCCGAACGGCGCGTCCGCGACGATGAGGCGATCCGGATCGATCTGCCGGATCCGGACGTCGCGGCGGGGCGGCGCATCGCGACGCTCGGCGACGGGGAACGCTCGTGGGTGATCCAGGGGCCCGAGCGCGTCGCGCTGGTCGGGCCGAACGGGGTGGGCAAGACCACGCTGCTCGAGCACCTCGTGGCTCGGCAGACGCCGGCGGCGGACATCGCCGCGATCGCGCACACCGACCGCATCGGCTACCTGCCGCAGCGGGTGGACGGACTCGCCGAGCACGCGTCGGTGTTCGAGAACATCCGCGATGCCGCGACGGCGATGCCCGATCGCGAACTGCGGAACAGGCTCGCGCGGTTCCTGCTCCGCGGGGACGCGATGGACCGGGCGGTGTCGACCTTGTCCGGCGGCGAGCGGTTCCGGGTGGCGCTCGCGCGCGTGCTGCTGGCAGATCCCCCGCCGCAGCTGCTCGTGCTCGACGAGCCCACCAACAACCTCGACCTGGATACCGCCGACCAGCTCGTCGACGCCCTCGGCGCCTACCGGGGTGCGGTGCTCGTGGTCAGCCACGACGAGCACTTCCTGAGCAGACTCGGCATCGACGTCACCCTGGAGATGTTGCCCGACGGTCTGCGGGAGCGCGCCTGACGTCGGCGCTCGAAATCAAGCCCGCCCCCATGTCGGACCCAGCGAGGAAGATGGACGCGTGAGTGATGTGCTCGAGCGGTTCGGTCCTGCCACGCAGGACTGGTTCCGCGGCGCGTTCGCCGCCCCGACCTCCGCGCAGCTCGGGGCGTGGGATGCGATCTCGCACGGCAAGCACGCGCTCGTGGTGGCCCCCACAGGTTCGGGCAAGACGCTGTCGGCGTTCCTATGGGCGATCGACCGCGTGTTCCGCGAGAAGGATGCCGAGGCACCGGCACCCGAACCGACCCCGCGCCGGGGCTCCCGCCCGCCCGCGCCGTCCCCGACCCGCATCCTCTACATCTCGCCGCTGAAGGCCCTCGGTGTGGACGTCGAGCGCAACCTCCGTTCGCCGCTCGTCGGCATCGGCCAGTCGGCCCGGCGGCTGGGGATCCGCGTGCCGAACGTGAGCGTGGGCGTGCGGTCGGGGGACACGACCTCCTCCGACCGCCGCAAGCTCGTCACCGCACCGCCCGACATCCTGATCACGACGCCCGAGTCGCTCTACCTCATGCTCACGAGCCAGGCGGGCGACACCCTGACCGGCGTGCACACCGTCATCATCGACGAGGTGCACGCGGTCGCGGCGACCAAGCGCGGGGCCCACCTGGCGGTGAGCCTCGAGCGCCTCGACGCGTTGCGCCGGTCGGCGGATGCCGAGGCCGCTCCCGCCCAGCGCATCGGCCTGTCCGCCACAGTCCGTCCGATCGACGAGGTGGCGCGCTTTCTCGGCGGCTCGGCGCCCGTCGAGATCGTCGCCCCGCGCGCGACCAAGACGTTCGACCTGTCGGTCGTGGTGCCGGTCGACGACATGCTCAATCCGCCTCCGCCGCCGGCATCCGGTCCCGCGTCCCCCGCACCGACGGCGGCGGCCGACGCGCCGATCGACGAGGACTGGTTCGGCGACGGCGGCGGCAAGCGTCCCGAATCGACCGAGGTGACGGGGTCGCTGTGGCCGCACGTCGAGGAGGCGATCGTCGATCGCATCCTCGAGCATCGCTCGACGATCGTGTTCTCCAACTCCCGTCGGCTCGCCGAGCGTCTGACCGGACGCTTGAACGAGATCTACACCGAGCGCCTGGGACTCGACGTGCCGGATGCCGCCATCCCGGCCCAGACCATGGCTCAGGCCGGCATCTCGGGCGGCGCCGAGCCGGTGCTCGCGAAGGCCCACCATGGCTCGGTCTCGAAAGAGCAGCGCGCCCAGGTCGAGGAGGAGCTGAAGTCCGGAACCCTGCGCTGCGTCGTCGCGACGAGCAGTCTCGAGCTCGGGATCGACATGGGTGCGGTCGACCTCGTGATCCAGGTCGAGGCGCCGCCGAGTGCCGCCTCCGGTCTGCAGCGCATCGGCCGCGCCGGCCACCAGGTCGGCGAGGTGAGCCGGGCGGCCCTGTTCCCCAAGCACCGCGGCGACGTGCTGCACACCGCAATCGTCACCGAGCGCATGCTGGCCGGGCAGATCGAGGCGATCGCGGTGCCGCAGAACCCGCTCGACATCCTCGCGCAGCAGACCGTGGCCGCGTGCGCGCTCGGGCCGATCGACGTCGAGGGCTGGTACGACACTGTGCGCGCGAGCGCCCCGTTCCGCACCCTGCCTCGCTCGGCGTACGAGGCGACCCTCGACCTCCTGGCCGGCCGCTTCCCCTCCGACGAGTTCGCCGAGCTGCGGCCGCGCGTCGTGTGGGACCGCGACCTCGGCACGCTCACGGGCCGCCCGGGCGCGCAGCGCATCGCGGTCACGAGCGGCGGGACGATCCCCGACCGGGGGCTGTTCGGTGTGTTCATCGCCGGCGAATCGCAGAACGCGCGCGTGGGCGAGCTCGACGAGGAGATGGTCTACGAGTCGCGCATCAACGACGTGTTCACCCTCGGCACGACGAGTTGGCGGATCGTCGAGATCACGCACGACCGCGTGAACGTCCTCCCGGCGTACGGCCAGCCGGGCAAGCTCCCGTTCTGGCACGGCGACGGCCTCGGCCGGCCCGCCGAACTCGGCGAGGCGCTCGGCAGGTTCTCCCGCGAGGTGTCGGCGGCGAGTCCCGAGAAGGCACGGGACAGACTCCGGGATGCCGGCCTCGACGACAACGCCTCGGTCAACCTCCTGTCCTACCTCGCCGAACAGCGCGAGGCCACCGGCACCCTCCCCACCGACCGCACACTGACGGTCGAGCGCGGCCGCGACGAGGTCGGCGACTGGCGGGTGATCCTGCATTCCCCGTACGGCATGAAGGTCCACGGCCCGTGGGCGCTGGCCGTGAACGCCCGCATCCGCGAGCGCCTGGGCGTCGAGGGCTCGGCCGTCGCGAGCGACGACGGCATCATCGCCCGGGTGCCCGACGCCACCGCAGAACCGCCGGGCGCCGAGCTGTTCGTCTTCGAGCCCGACGAGCTCGAGCAGATCGTGATCGACGAGGTGGGCGGTTCCGCACTGTTCGCCTCCCGGTTCCGCGAGTGCGCCGCACGGGCGCTGCTCATGCCGCGGATGAACCCGAACCGCCGCTCCCCGCTCTGGCAGCAGCGACAGCGCTCCGCGCAGCTGCTGGAGGTGGCCCGCCGGTACCCGACGTTCCCGATCATCCTCGAGACCCTCCGCGAGGTCCTGCAAGACGTCTACGACGTGCCCGCACTGCTGCGGATCGCCCGCAGCATCGGCGATCGCAGCATCCGCCTGATCGAGACGACCACGACTTCCCCCTCGCCGTTCGCCCGCGACCTCTTGTTCGGGTACGTCGGTGCCTTCATGTACGAAGGCGACTCGCCACTGGCCGAACGTCGGGCCGCGGCGCTCTCGGTCGACCCGGCGCTGCTTTCCGAGCTGCTCGGCAAGGTCGAGATGCGCGAGCTCCTCGATCCCGAGATCATGGCGCAGTTCGAGCGGGAAGCGCAGCGCCTGGACCCCGACCGACGTGCGCATGGCGTCGAGGGCGTCGCCGACCTGCTGCGCGTCCTCGGACCGCTGGATGCGGCCGAGGTCGCCGAGCGTCTGACCGACCCCGAGAATGCCCGCGCGCACCTGGACGCCCTGATCGACACGCGACGGGCGATCCCGGTGACGGTCGCCGGGGTCTCGCGGGTGGCCGCGATCGAGGACGCCGGACGCCTGCGCGATGCGCTCGGAGCAGCCCTGCCGGTCGGCATCCCGAATGCGTTCCTCGAGCCGCTCGCCGACCCGCTGGGCGATCTCGTCGCCCGTTTCGCCCGCACACACGGTCCGTTCACGAGCACCGCGGTCGCCGAGCGGCTCGGCGTGGGAATCGCGGTCGCCCGCCTCACGCTGCAGCGGCTGGAAGGACAGGGGCGCCTGTCGAGCGGATTCTTCCTCCCCGCGGGCTCGGGCTCGTCGGAGGAGACCGAGTGGTGCGACGTCGAGGTGCTGCGGCGCCTGCGGATGCGCTCGCTCGCGGCGATCCGCGGCAGCGTCGAGCCGGTGGCTCCCGAGGCGTTCGCGCGGTTCCTGCCCGTCTGGCAGCACGTCGCGCGTCCGCTCGAGGGCATCGACGGGGTCGCGGCGGTCATCGAGCAGCTCGCGGGCGTGCCGATCCCGGCGAGCGCCTGGGAATCGCTCGTCCTCCCCTCCCGCGTGATCGATTACAGCCCGGCGATGCTCGACGAGCTCACCGCAACGGGCGAAGTCGTCTGGTCGGGGCACGGGTCGCTTCCGGGCCGGGACGGCTGGATCGCCCTGCACCCGGCGGATGCCGCGCCCCTCACCCTGCAGAGGATCGAGGAGGACATCGCGAGCGGCTCGATCGAGGAGCAGATCCTCACGGCGCTCTCCGGCGGCGGCGCGTTCTTCGCCGCGCAGCTCCGGCAGCAGGTCGGGGCGCCGAACGAGCAGTCCGTGATCGACGCGCTCTGGAATCTGACGTGGGCAGGCCGGGTGACGAACGACACGTTCACCCCGGTGCGGATGCTGCTCGGGGGCGGCTCGCAGGCGCACCGCACCGCGCGCAAGGCTCCGCGCGCCCGGATGTACCGCGGTGCGTCGGTCGGCAGATCCAGCACTCCGCCGCGCCCGCCGGCGATCGGCGGGCGGTGGTCGCTGCTGCCCGGGGCCGAGGAGGACGCGACGCTGCGGGCGACCGCGGCGGCGAGTCTGCTGCTGGACCGGTATGGCGTGGTCACGCGGGGCTCCGTGCAGTCCGAGGGCCTGCCCGGCGGATTCGCGCAGGCCTACCGCGTGCTCGCGGGCTTCGAGCAGGCGGGGCACTGCCGCCGCGGCTATGTGATCGAGAAGCTCGGCGCCGCCCAGTTCGCCGCCTCCGCGACGGTCGACCGGCTGCGCGAGTTCGCCGGTCTCGCCGACCCGCCGCCGCTGCGCGCGTACACGCTCGCCGCGACGGATCCGGCGAATCCCTACGGAGCCGCCCTGGCCTGGCCGACGATCGAGGGCGTCACCCACCGTCCCGGACGCAAGGCGGGCGGGCTCGTGGTGATCGTCGACGGGTCGCTTGCGCTGTACCTCGAGCGCGGCGGCAAGTCGGCGCTCGCCTTCACCGACGACGAGGCCGTCCTGACCGCCGCCGCCGGCGACCTGGCGGCGACCGCACGGGCGCGCAGACTCGCCACCCTCACGATCGAGCAGGTCAACGGCGAGTTCGTGTACGGCACCGGAATCGCGCGGGCACTGCGGGACGCGGGTTTCGTCGAGTCCCCGCGAGGACTCACGCTCCGCCGCCTGACTGCGGGCGACACGCTCCGCGAGGCCGCGCGTGCCTGAGGGCGACACCGTCTACCGCGCGGCGCACCGCCTGCATGAGGCTCTGGCGGGCACCGTCCTCACACGCTTCGATCTGCGCGTGCCGCAGGCCGCGACGATCGACCTGCGCGGCATGACCGTGCACGAGGTCGTCCCTCGGGGCAAGCACCTCCTCCACCACATCGGTGAGTGGACCCTGCACAGCCATCTGAAGATGGAGGGCCGGTGGGACGTCTACCCGCACGGCGGGCGCTGGCGTCGGCCGGGCTACACGGCGCGCGCCGTGCTCGCGAACGCGGAGTGGGACACCGTCGGGTTCGACCTGGCCGATATCAAAGTCATCCCCACCCGCGACGAAGAGCAGATCGTGGGTCATCTCGGTCCCGATCCGCTCAGCGACGCGTGGGACCCCGCGGAGGCCGCCCGGCGGCTCGGCGCCGACGAGCGCGCGGTGCACGTCGCGCTCCTGGACCAGCGCAATGTCGCGGGTTTCGGCAACGAGTACGCGAACGAGATCCTCTTCGTCCGCGGGGTGCTGCCCACCCGTCCGGCGACCGAGACCGACGTCGCCGGCATCCTGGATCTCGGCGCGCGCATGATCCGCGCGAACCGCGATCGGCAGGGGCGCACGTTCACCGGCGACGACCGACCGGGGCGCTCCACCTGGGTCTATCGACGCGAGGGCCGGCCCTGCCGACGCTGCGGAACGGTCATCAGGGAGGGGTCGCTCGGAGCGGATCCGACCCGGGAGCGCAACACCTTCTGGTGTCCGACGTGCCAGACGTGACGGCATCCGCGAGAAGAGGTCCCGCAGGGGAATCCGTTCTGGGCTCCGCGGCGAATATTTCTTGCGCGTGAATGCATCCGAATGGACCGATGCGCGGGAATGAATAAGCAGTGGGACAGGTTATTCCTGTACTCGGCACAACTGGGCCGCTGGAGGGGATCGTGGGTAAGAACTACGTCGACATCGAGAACGACCGTGGTGAGTCGCTGCGGTATCGCAAGCACACGAACGGCCGCGGGCTCGTCGCGCACGGCGCCAAGGTGCACCCGAGCGCGATCGTGGAGGCCGGCGCGTACGTCGAGCCGGGCGTCCAGATCGCCGCGGGCGCTCACGTCGGCCGCGGGGTCTGGGTCGAAGCGGACGCCGTGATCGGCCCGGAGGCCGACATCGCCCCCCACGCCCACATCGGGTCGGGTGCCGCGATCGGCGCCGGCGCGAAGATCGGCGTGCGGACGCACATCGGCACGGGAGCCCGGGTCGCCGTGAACTCGCTCATCGGCGACGACGAGACCGTCGGAGACGGCGAGCGCGTCGCCACGGACCGCCGCGGCCTGCGCCTGGCCGCCTGAGTCCCGGCGCGGGTTGCGCCGAGCGCACGGCTTTCGCGCCGAGCGCACGGCGTGCTCACGTGGAGCCCGTGCACTCGAGGGGCAGAGTTCAGGCGAGCAGGAACAGCACGAACGCCAGGAGCGGCAGCGTCCCCTGGATCGCCGCGGGCCGCAGGTAGCGCTTGCCGGACGAGATGAGCACGAGCGATGCCGCGAGCATCGAGCCGACACTGAACAGCACGAGGGTGAATCCGGCGATGCGCAGGCCCGAGTCGGGAGCGCCGACCCAGTAGAGGACGAGCCCCAACGCCGCTCCGATCGCGAGGAACAGGTTGTAGAAGCCCTGGTTGTACGCCATCGGCCGCGTGATGTCGGCGGCGGCCTGGTCGGCGACGCCGAACGTCTTCCAGACCCGCGGCGTGCGCCAGCGCACGCTCTCGAGGATGAAGATGTAGACGTGCAGCAGGGCGGCGAGGCCCGCGAAGACCGAGGCGATGACGGCGATCATGAGCGAACACTATCGCCCCGGCTACGCTGAGTCCGTGGCGAAAGGCGGCGGGTCCCGGTCTGGAAAGCCCCGCCCGTCGGCGCACAAAGCGCCCGTGAACAAGCGCGCGAAGACACCGGCGAAGACCCCTGAGCCGATCGCACCGCCTCCGCCCCCGGAGCGTTTCGTGCTCGGCGCGATCCCCGGGGCGACGCCGGGCGGCTGGATCGACGCGTGGCGCGAGCGGATGCCGCTCTCCCCGCTCGAGCTCGAGCCGATCTCCGTGGCGGATCAGCGGTCGCGGCTCCTGGCGGGCGATCTGGACGCGGCGCTGGTCCGGCTGCCGATCGAGCGCGACGGGCTCAGCGTCATCCCGCTGTACGACGAGGTGACCGTCGTGATCTGCCCCTCCGACTCGCACCTGACCACGGTCGACGAGCTCGCGCCGGAGGACCTCGCGGGCGAAGTGCTCATCGTGCCGCGCGACGACGCGCTCGGCATCCGCGTTGCCGGCACGGTCGCGCCGGCGTTCGACGCCCCGGAGGACACCGAGCAGGCGGTCGCCGTCGTCGCGACCGGCGTCGGGATCGTGATCGCGCCGATGTCGCTCGCACGGCTGCATCGCCGCAAGGACGTCGCGTCGCGCCCGTTGCGGGAGGCGCCGACGTCCACCGTCGCGCTGGCCTGGCCGACCGATCGGACCACGCCGGCCGTGGAGACCTTCATCGGGATCGTGCGCGGACGCAGCGCGAACTCGTCGCGGACGTGAAGCGGGGGATGTCGCCGAGTTGGGTTTCCGCGACATCCCCCGCGGAGCAGCCCGACAGGATCCTCGCGCCCCCATCGCGCCCCATGGATCCTGCGCCCCCAATATCCGTTACCCCCCGGTTCCGGACTGCAGGGCCGCTCCACGATGAAGGAGCGCAACCGCTCAGGTCTGATACATCCCCGGCTGACTTTTCTCAGAAGCCGGATCCGTGGGCCTGGAACGGCGCGACGATGCCCGTGCGCGCGGATGCCGCCGCCAGGGCCACTGCCGGCTCCTCACCCGCAGCCAGCCCTTCGTGCATCGCCGCCAGCAGTTCGCACGCGTCGTCGTCGGCGACGACCACCGGCGCGGCGATCACGCACCGGGTGCCTGCGTGGAGCCACGCACGCGTCATGCCGATCGCCTCCTCCCCCCACCGTACGGACGAGCGACCCGCCTCGCACGCCGAGAGCACAACGAGCGACGGCACCTTCGCCATCCGGTCGATGTCGTAGCCGAACAGCGTGCCGTCAGTGAGGTCCAGGCCCGAGAGCATCGGGGTGTCGGCGGAATGACGGCCGTGGGCGGCGACATGCAGGACGTCGACGCTCGACGAGAGGTCGGTCACGACATCGACGGTCGCGGGATCCGGAATCACCGGCGAGCGCCAGGTCACGGACGCCGCGGCGATCTCCTCCTGAGCCCGCGACACGCGCGGACCGGCGACGAACGCAGCCGTCTCGAGCCGAGTCTCCTGTCCGCGCTGATGGATCCATCGCGACGCCGAACCGGCGAGAGTGACGGCCGAGCCGCGCAGACCCGGGAGCATCGACCACGGGATGCCGCTCAGCACCCCAGGCACGGTGATCACGCAGCGCTGGGCAGAGTGTCGCGCAAGGACGGGATCGATCAGCACCGCCGACAGCGCCGCCAGGCGATCATCGAGCGAGCGGCGGACGATCTCCCCCATCCGGCCGCGCACGGACGCCGCCATGTCCAGATCCGAGCGCAAGCCCGGCAACGCATCGCGGACGCGTGGCCACTCCGCGACGTCGACGAGGGCGACATCGGAACGCCGCGTCACCAGCACGTGCAAAGAGTCCCCGGAGAAGACGAACGAGAGGACCGCCGTTTCCTCATCCAGCGCCTCGCGCAGGTCGTCGAGCCCGACGCGGTTCTGGAGGGCTGCACCGCCGGTCGTCGACCATTGGCGGTCGCGGATGCGTTCACGAAGTTCGCGCGCCCGTGGCTGTGACTGCCAGTCCCCGCCGTCCGCGCGCAGCATCCTCAGTTCGGAGAGGTCCTCCGCCAGCTGGGGGTCCGGCGGTGGCCGGAGAGGCAGAACCTGCGCGCTCATGTGGCGCGCGCGTTCGGACCACTCGAAGACCGCCTCGGGCCGGCCCGAGCGGACGGCTGCGGCCAGCCCCACGCCGAGGAGGCCGTTGCCCTGCATCACCGCCGATGTCTGCAGGTCGAGGCTGCCGAAATCGCTCAGCCACTCCGCCAGTTCGTCCAGCCCTGCGGCGGCGAACCGACGAGCCTGCGCGAGCCGGCCCCGACGTTCGGCGCGGGTCGCGCGAGCCTGGTGGGCGAGGGTGCGCGCCTCCATCGGGGCGCCGTCCACGAGCCGCACCGGACGCGCCCGCACGTCCTGCACGGCTTCGTGACGCGCGCTCCACACCTCGTGCGTGAACCGCAGGGCGGCTGCCTCTCCGGCGAAGCCGACACGGGCGAGCCCGCGTGCCGTCTCCTCGATCTCCGACCGCGACGGCACGGGACCGGTCGCGCCGACACGGCGTCCGCTGCGCAGCACCTGCCCCGCGCTGAGCTCGGCGCGCATACGCACCGCGTCCGCACGCAGGGCCCACGACGCGCTTCCCAGACCGCGGAATCGGCGAGCCGCATGACGGGCGATCGGTCGCGCACCGACCGGGTCGTGCGCGAGGAGCGATCGGGCGAGGTGGAACTCGGCCTCCGCGCGAGATTGCGGCATCCGCTGACGACCGAAGACTCCAGCCGCGTGAGCGAGCAGGCGCTCCGCTTCTCGCACCTGCCCGGCGTCCCGAAGCACCTCCGCACGGTCCATGTCGCACATCGCCGCGAGTACCGGAGACTGTTCCGCGAGCGTGCTGCGAGCACCGGACATGACCCGCATCGCGGTCACGAGATCACCGGCGAGGAGTGCGAGATACCCCTCGTTGTGCTGCGACTGCGCTTCGTCGATCGGGCTCCCGATCGACGCGAAGATGCGCGATGCCGCGGAGGCGTCCTCGGATGCGGCGCTCAACCGGAGCCGGCGCATGTTGACGAGACTGCGGTTCACGAGCAGGTTCGCGCGCTCCTCGGTGTCCTCGGCCAGGGCGTCGATGCCGCGCGTCAGCCACTTCTCCGAGTCGTCGTACCTTCCCGCCTGCTCGGCGAGGGCGCCAAGCTGTCCCGAAAGGAGCGCGTACGTCCGGGAGTCGATCCCGGGCAGTGCCATCGCCTCGCGGCACAGCCGCTCGCCGCCCTCGGGGTCGCCCGTGCGCGCGCGGATGTAGCCGAGAGTGCCGAGGATGCGCGCCCGCAGGCCAGGATCCTCGGTCAGTTCCTGAGCCGTGAGCAGGTGCCGGGTCGCTGCGGAGTGGCGCCCCTGATTCGCGAGCCGGACCGCCGTCTCGTGAAGTTCCGCCGCGGAACGCGCCATCCCCCCATCATGGCGCCGTTCGGGACGCGCGCGTCACCCCGCCCGCAGCAGCCGCTTCTCCAGCTCTGCCAGCACCTGCACACGCGCTTCGTCAAGGACACGCGCGCACGCCGTCGGGTCGAGGTCCGCCGAACTCGCCAGCCTCTCCACGAGAGCGGAGGCGAGCCGGCCCGCCACATACGGAGCCGCGAACGAGGTCCCGCTCCACAACGCGTAGCCGCCGGTGAAATCGTCGGGATCGATCGTCTCTCGGCGCATCCCGAGACGGTCCGAGCGCGTCCCGGCCTGGACGCCGCCGTTGAAGGGCGGAGAAGTGCTCAGCACCGCGGACCCCGGCGCGTACGTGTGCACCCACGCGCCGATGTTGCTGAAGAGGGCGACGCTGTTGTTCGGATTGAGCGCGCCCACCGCGAGATGCGGAGCGGCATCGACGACGTCCTCGACGGCGAAGTCCGATCCGGGCCAGTTCCACAGCGCCGCGGGGAACGTGGGCCGGTCGGTCGCCTCGTTGCCCGCGGAGCAGACCACGGCACAGCCGTTCCTGCGCGCGAGCGTGAGCAGCTCACTGAGAGTCCGGTCGAAGAGTTCGTCCTCCGGGGTCTCGTGGTAGTACCCCAGCGAGAGGTTCAGCACGTCGATGCGCCGGCCGCCCTCCGCGGCCGGGAGCAGCATCCACTTGACCAACGTGCGGATCGCGTACAGGAAATGCCCCTCCAGGAGCGTCCCCTGACTGTCTGCCACGCGCACGGTCACGAGGTCCGCCTCCGGGCACACCTGTCGGATGATCCCGGCAATGAACGTGCCGTGGCCGGCGGACGCATCCAGTTCCCCGTCGAACTGGCCGGAGACGTCGCCGATCACCTCGGGATCCGTTTCCGGGTCGTGGACTCCGAGCCGCACGCCGTCCACGACCGGTGACCGCGTCACGATGTCATCGGTCAGCCACTCGTGCGTGCCGCAACCGGTGTCCAGGATTGCGACGACCGGCCGTCTGCCACCCTTGTCGACGGCGATGCTGCGGCGCGGCGCGGGACCGATGTAGTCGACCACCTGGCGACCGCCGCAGCCGGGTTCGGCGTAACTGTCGACCCCCGGCGCGTTCGTCTTGCCGAACGGGTTGGTCTTGCCGAACGGGTTGGTCTTGCCGAACGGATTGGTCTTGCCGAACGGGTTCGTCTTGCCGAACGGATCGACCGAGAGGACGTGGTCGAGGCTCACACCGGGGATGACCCGCCCGTTGCGTGCCCGGGCACGCTGCAGCAGGCGCCACGCGTCGATCGGCGGCACCGGCTGATCGTCGCGATCCGGGCTCGGCGAGGGGAAGATCTCGACGCGGTAGATCGTCGGCAGGTCGAATCGCTCGCGACCTCGACGGGCCCGCTCCCCTGCGGTCTCAGGATCGAGCGGCGAGCCGTCGAGGTTCTGCAGCTCCAGCCCCCAGCCGAAGTCCGCCGCCGCCGGACGGAGCACCTCGAGGACCGACTCGACCTTCTCCCCGGACGTGAGCAGCAGATGATCGGGGGCATACGCGGTGGGATACGCGCTGACTCCCCGCACCGGCTCGCTGGTCGGATCGAGCGGCACGCCCTGAGCGCGCGCGGAGTCGTACCGGCGCCTCCACCCCGGCACTCCTCGCTGATCGGAAACCGCTCCGCGGGCAGGGTCGTCGGGGGGCAGATCACTCATGTTCGCTCCTCATCACAGCGGATGCCGCGACCACCGTCGCGGCATCCGACAGGTCACACTTCGAATTGGGGGGTCTGGAAGTCGTGCATCTCGCCGCCGGCGTCGCGGACGACCAGGCGGAGCCGCGAGACACCGGCGGGCACGCTGTCGAAAGCGAAGCGGCCGTGCTCGCCCGGGTCGGTGCTGAACTCGCGCTCCCCCTGCAGCAGGCGGATCGCGAGGGCCGCGGCATCCACCCACCCGTCGATGCGGCGCGCGCCGTCCTCGGTGGCGCTCACGTGCAGCAGCACGCTCGTCGTCCCGTCGCTGAACTGCAGCGTGGCGGTGTCGCTCTCGCCGCGCACGGCGGCGAGGTCGCCCTCCACGAGGGTCAGCAGCGCGTACTCGCGCGACAGGTCCTCGACGGCGACGGCGGCGACCATCCGGTCGACCAGGTCGGCGGGCGCGGGGTCGACCTCCTGCCACATGAGTCGCATGCGGGCGAACAGCGCGGCGTCCGCTGCGAAGTCCTCGGTGTCCATGTCAGTCCTCTTCCCAGCCTTCGCCCACCAGGAGCGAGCGGAGTTTGCCGAGGCAGCGCTGACGCGTCGGCCCGATCGAGCCGATCGGCATCGCCATGTCCTGGGCGATGCGTGCGTAGTCCGGGCGCTCCTCGAAAGCCACGATGCGCAGCAGGCGCCGGCATCGGTCGTTCAGCCTGGAGACGGCACCCCACAGGCGACGGGACTCGTCGTCGGTGGATGCGGTCTGCTCCGCGGACTGCTGGGCGGGAAGGTGAGCCTCCAGGCTCTCGACCTCGGTCGGATCGGCACGGCGCTGCAGCTTGCCGACGCGCCACGCCTCGCGGCGCGCCACCATCGTCAGCCATCCCGAGATCGCCTGCGGCTCGGTGATCGATTCGTGCCGGCGCACGAGCGTCATCCACGTCGTCTGCACGACGTCCTCGGCGAGCGCCCGGTCGAGGCCGTATGCGCGCACGACGTGCCAGAGCAGCGGCGTCATCAGCCGCACGAGGTCATCCATCGCCCGCGTCTCCCCGTCGCGCCAGCGGAGGAACAGGGCCGCAGCCCGCTCCCAGCGTGTCGGTTCGGCGGAGTCGACAAAAGCCCCAGCGCTTTCGTGCGTCATGACGCCCATTGTGTCCACACATCCACAGAGCGCGAAAGATCGGGCGTGATACATGTCGGCGGATACATTTCCCCCGACCTCAGAATCCGCCTGCGCGCACGTCTAAACTCGCTGCATGACCACGGCGCCGCTCCTGTACGTCTGCGTGCGCCCGCAGCAGCTCGCCGCGGTCGCCGAGTACGAATCGTTCCGCGCCGCCGCCCGCCTCTCACCGGATCGGCTGGCGACCCTCGACCTCGTGAACGAGCCCCTGCCCGACGACGTCCTGGACCGGTACAGCGGCTTCTTCATCGGCGGAAGCCCGTTCAACGTCACCGACCCCGAGTCCGCCAAACCCGACGTGCAGCGCCGCCTCGAGGCCGACCTCGAGAAGCTCGCGACGGCGGTGCTGGACTCGGGCCGCGGGGCCGGGATGTTCACGTGCTACAGCATCGGCATCCTCACGCGCCTCCTCGGCGGCGAGGTCAGCCGAGGCTTCCCGGAGGACACCGGTCCGGTCGGCGTCGAGCTCACCGACCAAGGGCAGGTCGACCCGATCTTCGGTACGATCGCGCGCCGGTTCACCGCACTCACCGCCCACAAGGAAGGCGCCGCCGCGGTGCCGCCCGGTGCGACGCTGCTCGCCACGAACGAGGGCTGCCCGGTGCAGGCGTACCGGGTGGGCGAGCGCCTCTACGCGACCCAGTTCCACCCCGAGCCGACCACCCGCGCCTTCACCGAGCGCATGGCCGTGTACCGCGACGACGGGTACTTCCCGGCGAACGACTACGACACCGTCGCGGGCCGGGTGCTGGCGGCATCCGTCACTGAGCCGGTGCGGCTGCTGCACGCGTTCGCCCGCAGGTTCGGCGCGGCCGAGGACTGAGTCAGGTCGCGCCGGCGGGCGGGTTCCGCAGCAGCTCGATGCGCTCGGCGAGATAGCGCTCCAGCGGCATGTATCCGCCCGCCGCGCTCCACCGGATCGAGGGCACCCCGTCGCGCAGCGCGAGGGGGCCGGATGCCGCTCCCCCGTCCACCGCGTCGATATCGAGCTCCTGCCACCCGACATGCACGGTCTCGCCCTCCGCGAAGCCGCCGCGCCGGGCGGCCGCCGCGAGTTCGGCCCGTTGCCGCTGGGATTCCGCGGCATACCCGCGCCGCGCCTCGGTGCGGGCCCGGAGGATCTCACCGGTCCCGAGCACCCCGTCGTCGGTGAGGAGCAGCGCGCCGAGGTGCCACGCGGTGCCGCGCGGGACGATGCGGTCGGCCCGGCCGATGCCGAGCACCCGGCGGGGGACGACGAGTTCGCCGAGCGCCTCTCGGGGCGCACCGCGCAGCCGGGCGCGGGCGCTCGCGAGGATGTCCTGCGCGCTCACGCGAGGTCGTCTTCGAGCGGGGCGCTGACCCGCGACCGCCGCTCCCCGCGGAGGGTCATCGCGATCAGGGGGAACAGCAGGACCGACAGCACGCCCGCACCCACGAGCACCGCGGCGTGAGCGCTGGACATGACGTCCTCGGCGACGCCGATCGCGGTGACCGCGACGATGATGGGCAGACCCGTCGCGCCGAGGACGCCCACCGAGATGCGGTCCCTCGGCCCCGACCCCTCGGGAGCGGCCAGCATCGACGGGAGGCCCCGCACGACGAGCAGCACCACGAGCAGCACGGGGAGCGCCAGCAGCAGCAGAGGGTCGGCCAGGAGCGACGCGAGATCGAACGTCACCCCGGTGTAGATGAAGAAGACCGGCACCAGGAAGCCGAACGCGACGGCTTCGACTTTGCTCTCCACGGCTTCGCGGTCGCGCGGGTCGGCATCGCGCATGAGCAGGCGCCACACGATGCCCGCGGCGAAAGCGCCGAGGAGCAGATCGAGATCGAGGACGATGCTGAGCGCCACCAGGCCAGACAGGATCAGGAACACCACCCGGATCGCGAACTGCCCGGACGTGTGGAGGGTGGAGTTGACCACGCGGTGCATCGCCCCGCGCGGCATCCGGAACGCCAGCCAGATCGCGAGCCCCGCGACGAGTCCGAACAGCACGAGGACGACGGCCTCGATGCCGGGGTTGCTCGCCCCGAGGAAGATGGAGATCGCGATCAGGGGCCCGAACTCGCCGACCGCGCCGATCGCACTGATCGCCTTGCCGAACGGCGTACCGAGCTCCCGTGCATCGCGCAGGATCGGCAGAATCGTGCCGAGAGCCGTCGAGCACAGCGCGATCCCGACGACGATCGCCGCCTGGCCGGGCCAGATCAACCAGGCGATACCGACGCCGGCGACGAGGCTGATGAGCCAGCCGCCGACGGCGCGGCGACCGGTGCGCCCCCGGAACGCGGTGAAGTCGATCTCGGAGCCTGCGACGAAGAACAGCATCGCGAGGCCGAACTCGGACAGCGCGCCGATGAACTCCGACGGCACGGCCCAGCCGAGGAGCGCCGGACCGAAGAGGATGCCGAGCAGCAGCTCGAAGACGACGATCGGGATCCGCACCCACCGACCGAGTCCGCGCGCGAGCAGGGGCGCGAGCACCGCGAGGAGCGGGATGACGAGGAGCGTCGGCTCGAGCTGGTCCACGGATTCACCGTATCGGGCGGCTCACGGCACGTGGCGGTCCAGCCACTGCATGAGCCCCGGGATCGCGAGCAGGGCCACCGTGCCGTGCGTCGCGAACGGGATCTCCTGGTAGGTCACGCGGATGCCGAGCCCGGCCTCGTGCTCGGCGAACGCCGCCGTGTCCTTCGGGACGACGAGCTCGTCCTTCAGTCCCTGAGCCAGGAACAGCGGCGCGTCGAAGGCCGTCGCGCCGGCGGAGTTCTCCGCGAGCAGGTCGCTCCACGGTGCGGTGGTCGTGGGGTCCGCGATCGTGAAGTCGCCGACGAGCGGCTGCCCGATCGCATGCAGCTCGTCGATGTTGCTCAGCAGGCACAGCTCGTTCATCTGCGGCACGGTCTTGAGCGCCGCGGGCGTCAGGATGCTCTCCAGCGGCGCGTCCGGATAGGTCTCGGAGAACGCGGTGAAGGCGTACGAGCCGATCGTGACCCCGGAGATGTCGTCGAGATGGGCGCTCATGAGGTCGGCCAGGTTCGCAGCCGGGGCCGCCGCGGCGACCGCCTGGATCTGCAGCTCGGGGGCGTACTGCGGCGCCTGCTCGGCCGCGAACAGCACGGCCTGACCGCCCTGAGAGTGCCCCCACAGGATGACCCGATCGCTCGCCCGCGCCTCGGGGACGGCCCGGGCGGCGCGCACCGCATCGAGGACGGCATTCCCGCCGGTGATCCCGACGAGGTACGAGTCCGGGCCGTCGGTGCCCATGCCGACGTAGTCGGTCGCGACGACCGCGTACCCGCGGTCCAGGAGAGCGCGGAGACCTTCGATCAGCGAGAACGGACCGAAGGCGTAGGAGGGCGCGCAGTCCCGGGCGGCTCCCGTGGTGGGGTGTCCCCAGGACACGACGGTCCGCCCCTCGGGAGGCGCCGGCAGGAGCGGAACCACGAGCACTCCGGTCGCGACCACCGGTTCTCCGGCGGCGGTCGTGGTGCGGTACATGATGCGCCACGCGCGCGCCGCGAGCGGGGCGCCGAGCAGAGGATCGGTCTTCACGATCGTGCCGGGGTCGCCGGTGGCGGCATCCGCGGGCTGCTCGTAGAACGCGTCGATCCCGGGGCGCTCCAGCGCGTCGCCGGCGAAGCGGGCGACCTCGGCCGCGACGACGGCGCCGGTGACGGCCAGGATGCCGGCGATGACCGCCGCGACGAAGCGGAAGCCCGGCCTCACGTCAGGGCCTTCCGTGCGCGCTCGGTCGCGCGGGCGGCGCTCTGCGCGCGCTCGGCCGCCTCGGTGCGTTCGGCTTCGAGATCGGTCGCGGCGGCCTCTGCCTTCTCGGCATCCGCTTCGAACCGCGCGAGTTCTGCGCGCAGGTCATCGACGCGTTCGCGGAGGTGGTCGGTGCGCTCGCGCGCCTTCGCGAGCTTCGCGTCGATCTTCGCCAGCTCGCGGTCCGCTTCGCCTGCGGCGCGCTCGGCCTCGCGCAGCTCCCGCTCGGCGGCCTTGCGCGCCCGGCGCTCCGCGAGGTCGTCGCGGCTCGGCGCGGGGGCGTCCGGCACCCCCGGTACGGAGCCGCCGACCGCGTCGGTAAGGTCCACGGGCTCGAGCCCGGTCGCCTCGAGAGTTCGGACCAGGCGCCCGGTCATCACGGCGGCCGCAGCCGCGGCATCCATCACGGCGGCATTGATCGTCTTCTCGACCTCGGTGCGCGCCGACGCGCTGACCGTGACACCCTTCGCGGCCGCGAGATCGGCGGCCTGCGCAGCGAGCGCGGCGACGAGGGCCCGGCGCTGACGGCCGAGGCGGTTCAGCTCCGCGGCGTCCAGGTCGTCCTGCGCCTCGCGCAGCGCAGCGGAGAGCTCGAGCGCGTCGCCGAGCTGACCCTCGCGGGCGAGGAGACCCACCGCCCAGGCCGCGGCCGTCGGCTTGCGCAGCGCCTTGATCTGCGCGGCGAGGGGTCTGTCCGCCTGGTTCGCCCTGACGTTGCGTGCCGCGGTGAACTCGTCGGGCGGCAGCGCGTAGAGCTCGGCGGCGACCGCGTCGAGGTCTGCGGGCGCGGTCATCCGTTCATTCTGTCCGGCCGGCGCTCAGACCGCGACCGTGCGACCTTTCGGTCCGTGAAGTTCGCGGTGCAGGCGCTGCATGCGCTCATCGAGTTCGGCGGCCGTGTCGGCGGCATCCTTGAGGCTCGTGAGGAGCTCCGCGGGAACCTGGCGGTCGTACTTGTAGTAGATCTTGTGCTCGAGGCTCGCCCAGAAGTCCATCGCGATCGTGCGGAACTGCACCTCGACCGGCACCGCCACCCGGCCGCTGGAGAGGAAGACCGGCACCTCGATGATCGCGTGCAGGCTCTTGTATCCGTTCGCCTTCGGCTCGGCGATGTAGTCCTTCACCGCGACGACCGTCACGTCGTCCTGCCGGGTGAGCAGGTCGAACAGCCGGTAGGCGTCCGTGGTGAAGCTGCACGTGATGCGGACGCCGGCGATGTCGGTGATCTCTCGGCGGATCGAGGCGAAGTCGGGCTCCACGCCCTTGCGAACGACCTTGTCGACGATGCTGTCCGGCGACTTCACGCGGCTGGAGACGTGCTCGATCGGGTTGTAGTCGTGCATGTAGGCGAACTCGTCGCGGAGGATCCCGACCTTGGTCTCGACCTCCTGCATGCCGAAGCGGTACTCCAAGAGGAACCGCTGCATCTCGTCGCGCATCGCGCGCAACTGGGTGGTCGAGAAGGTGAGCTGTTCATCGAGCCCGTCGTCCGGCATCCCTCGACGGTACGGTGGCGGCCTACGAGCCGCCTGGGAGCGCGTGCCCTCCCGAGGTGGTGGGTCTTCCCGCGACATGGTGGCTTTCCCCGCGAAACGGTGGCTCTTCTCCCGAGGTGGTGGGTTTCCCCGCGAAATGGTGGGTCTTCCGCCGAGGTGGTGGGTTTGCCCGCCAAATGGTGGGTCTTCCGTCGAGAAGGTGTGCACCATCTCGGGAGAAGAGGGACCATCTCGGCGGAAGAGGGACCAACTCGAGAGAAGAGGGACCATCTCGGCGGGCGAGCGGGGCCGCGGGCGCGTCAGGCGAGGACGGATGCCGCCTGCCGGGCGGCACCGAGAGCGACGTACTCCCCGGGCGCGGGCACCTCCACCGGAACCCCCAGCACGAGCGGGGCGACCACGCGCACCGCCTCGGACTGCGCACCCCCGCCGATCAGCAGGGCGCGCTCGATCGGCACGCCGAGCGCGCGGAGCGCCTCCAGGCCCGCGCCGAGCCCCGCGAGCATGCCCTCCACGGCGGCCCGGGCCAGGTTCTCCCGCGTCGTCGAGGCCAGTGTCATCCCGGTCAGCGACGCGGTCGCATCGGGCAGATTCGGCGTGCGCTCGCCCTCGAAGTACGGCACGAGTGCGAGACCCGCCGCGCCCGGTTCCGCCGACACCGCGAGCCGGCTGAGCTCGGCGTGATCGACCCCGAGGAGACGGGCGATCGCGTCCAGGACGCGCGCCGCGTTGAGCGTCGCGACCAGCGGCAGGAACCGCCCGGTGCAGTCCGCGAAGCCCGCGACCGTCCCTGTCGGATCGATCGTGCGCTGCTCGCTCACCGCGAAGACCGTGCCGCTCGTGCCGATCGAGACGACGACGTCGCCGGGCCCGGCCCCGAGCCCGAGCGCGGCGCCGGCGTTGTCGCCGGCTCCCCCGCCGACCCGCCGGCCGTCCTGGTCGATGACCCACTCCTCCGGGCCGAGCACGCGCGGCAGCGCGGCGTCGTGCCCGAGCGCCGCGATCAGCAGATCGCGGTCGTACCCACCGCTCGCGGGATCCCAGTACCCGGTGCCCGACGCGTCCGAGCGGTCGGTCACGAGCTCGGCGAACACCGGGCCGAGCGGCGACTCACCCTGCGGGCCGAAGCCACGAAGCCGCCACGTGAGCCAGTCGTGCGGCAGCGCGACGGCCGCGACCCGCGCAGCGTTCTCGGGTTCGTGATCGCGCAGCCATCTGAGCTTCGTGATCGTGAACGACGCCACCGGCACGAGTCCGGTGCGCTCGGCGAGCGCGTCGGCGCCGAACTCGGCGATGAGATCGGATGCCGCTCCCGCAGACCTCGTGTCGTTCCACAGCAGCGCGTCGCGGATCACCCGACCCTCGGCATCCAGCACCACCATGCCGTGCTGCTGCCCGCCGATCGCCCACGCCTCCACGTCACCGAGGCCCCCGGCATCCGCGATCGCCGCCCGCAGGGCCGACAGCCACGCCTCCGGGTCCACCGACGTGCCGGCAGGGTGCGTCGCGCGCCCCTCCCGCACGACCGCGCCCGAGTCGGCGTCCACGACCAGCACCTTGCAGGACTGCGTCGACGAGTCGACGCCCATCACGAGAGCCATGGCTCCCCTTTCGCACTTCTCACGTTGGCGACACCATCCTGCGGGTCCTGAGCCCGCTCAACCTGTTGGCGCCACTTCCCTGCGTCGGCCCCATGAAACCTCAGGCGCCGACGCAGGAAGGTGTCGCCAACTTGCCGGGAGAAGACCGGGTCAGCCGCGCGCGCCGAGCAGGTGCTCGGTCGCGAGCTGCTGCAGGCGCACGAAACCGAAGCCCTTGCCGCCGAGGTACACCGACGGGTCGAAGTCCTCGTAGGCCGAGCGGTCCGCGAGGAAGTCGTCGTAGGTCTCGCCCTCGTTCAGGGTCGGCACCGAGAGCTCGTCCACGCGGGCGGCGGCGAGCGCCTCCTGCACCTCGGGGTCGGCGCGGAACGCCGCGGCCCGCTCCTTGAGCAGGAGATAGGTGCGCATGTTCGCGGCGGCCGAGTCCCACACGCCGGTCTCGTCCTCGGTGCGCGAGGGCTTGTAGTCGAAGTGGCGCGGACCGTCGTACGCCGGAACCCCGCCCGGGCCGCCGTTCTCGAGCAGGTCCACGAGCGCGAACGCGTTGTGCAGATCGCCGTGGCCGAACACGAGGTCCTGGTCGTACTTGATGCCGCGCTGACCGTTCAGGTCGATGTGGAAGAGCTTGCCGTGGAACAGCGCCTGCGCGATGCCGGCGGCGAAGTTCAGGCCCGCCATCTGCTCGTGCCCGACCTCGGGGTTCAAGCCGACGAGCTCAGGGCGCTCGAGCGAGTCGATGAACGCGATCGCATGGCCGAGCGTCGGGAGGAGGATGTCTCCGCGCGGCTCGTTGGGCTTCGGCTCGATCGCGAACCGGATGTCGTAGCCCTTGTCGGTCACGTAGTCACCGAGGAGGTTGACGGCCTCGCGGTAGCGCTCGAGCGCCTGGCGGATGTCCTTCGCGGAGTCGTACTCGGCGCCCTCGCGGCCGCCCCACATCACGAACGTCTTCGCGCCGAGCTCGGCGCCGAGGTCGAGCTGACGGAACACCTTGCGCAGCGCGAAGCGGCGCACCTGGCGGTCGTTCGAGGTGAAGCCGCCGTCCTTGAAGACGGGCGCCGAGAACAGATTCGTGGTGACCATCGGGATGATGAGCCCCGTGTCGGCCAGAGCACCCTTCAGGCGGTCGATCTGGGTCTGACGCTCGGCGTCGGTCGAGCCGAACGCGAACAGGTCGTCGTCGTGGAACGTGAGGCCGTAGGCGCCGAGCTCGGCGAGCTTCTCGACCGCGTGCACGACATCGAGCGGGTGACGGGTGGGGCCGCCGAACGGGTCGGTGCCGTTGTAGCCGACGGTCCAGAGTCCGAACGAGAACTTGTCGTCGCGAGTAGGGGTGGGCATGCTGCTCCTTTGCGGAAAATGTTGCTGATCACAACCTATACCGTTTCGGATGCCGCGTCCAGCGGCATCCGCACGGACATCACGACAGCACGCGCAGCTCGAGGCCGTCCACGTCGACGTGACCCTCCCCGGCCGCGAACGGGCCGATCCAGGCGCCGAGGAACGACGCGGCGGCGACCGGGCTGAGCCCCCGCAGATCCGCCGTACCCAGGCTCGCGCCGGAGACCACGGCCTCGGCATCCGCCCCGTCGATCCGCAGCGCGATCTCGACCGGCGCACCGGCGTCGACCGGGGCTTCGCCGAGCACCGCGCGGCCGTCACCGGTGACGAGCACCGCGCGGGCGAGGCCGGTGTCGTCGACCGAGACCTCGAGGTGGCGCTCGTCGCCGACGCGCAGCAGGATGCCGCCCCGCCCGGCGCCCGAGAGCTCCAGCACCGCCCGCACTTGGACGCGCTCGGCGGGGAGCCGCCGACCGAGGAAGGACTGGTCCTCGAGTCCGGTCGGCTCGCCGCCGCCGTGGAGCCGCACGAATCCCGGGCGGACGGCCGTGTCGGCGAACGTGTGAGGCATCCGGCGGACACCTGTCCAGGCGAGCCCCAACGACCCGTCGAAGTCGTCGTCGAAGGAATCGGGCCCGACGACCTGATCCGGAACGCCTTCGGCATCGACCTCGCCCTGCACGCGCCCCACTCCCGGTGCGAACAGCGGACTGCCGCCCTCCCAGTCGAGCGGCACGAGGTGCGTCTGGCGTCCGAGGAGGCTGTCCCCGCCGTCGGGGCGCAGACCGGTCGCGAGCAGCACGGCCCACGTACGACCGTCGGCCGCGTCCACGAGATCCGCGTGTCCCACGGCCCAGATGTCGGTGCGTGCACCGAGGTCTCGGTGGGTGAGCCGCGGGTTGCCCCGATCGCCACGGTAGGGCCCGGTGATCTCGTCGGCGTACGCGACACTGATCGCGTGCTCGCCGAACGTGCCGCCCTCCGAGGCGAGCAGCATCCATCCGCCCTCCGGGTGCCGGTACAGGTGGGGCCCCTCGGCCCAGACGGCACCCTCGACGGCACCGTGCCAGAGCACGTGCTCGTCGCCGATGACGGCGAACGTCTCGGGATCGAGCTCCCGCAGCCACACCTCGGTCTGGTGGTGCCAGAGTCCGGGCTGGGCGAGGCGCGTGCCGCACAGCCAGACGCGGCCGTCGTCGAACGCGAGCGAGGGATCGATCTCATCGTCGCCGGCGAGCCAGATCGGATCCGACCACGGACCCCGCGGATCGGTCGCGGTCACGACGAAGTGACCGGTCCGCCCGCCACGCTCCGCCGTGTCCCAGAATGCCCCGGCGACGACGGTGCATACGACGAAGAACGTGCCGTCGTGGTACCGGATCGTGGGCGCGAACAGTCCGCACGAGGATCGCAAGCCGGACAGATCCAGCTGGTCGGAGCGCTCGATCGCGTGACCGATCGGCTCCCAGTCCACGAGATTCGTCGAGCGGTGGACCGGCAGCCCGGGCAGGTACTCGAACGTCGACGTCACCAGGAAGTACTCGTCTCCGACCCGGCAGATCGACGGATCGGGATGGCATCCCGGCAGGATCGGATCGCGATAGCGGCCCACGTGTCCTCCTCGAGCGGTGCGGCGTGGGCACGACCTTACGGCCAGATTGCAGTTTCCGACAACAAACGTCCTCGAGCCCTACAGTGAGGGAGATGAACGAGCTCCACGCCGCTGAGCGAACAGGCCCCGACGGCGTCCGCCAGCGCAACCTCGCCCGGGTCCTCCGCCTCGTGCACGTCGACGGCCCGCAGTCGCGGGCGGCGCTCACCGAGGCGACCGGGCTCAATCGCTCGACGATCGCCGATCTCGTGGCCGAACTCGTGCGCGAAGGGCTCGTGCAGGAGCGCGCTCCGGAGGCCTCACGGCGCGTGGGTCGTCCGTCTCCGGTGGTCGCCTCCGATCCGCGCGTCGTCGCGATCGCCGCGAACCCCGAGGTCGACGCGCTCACGATCGGCGCCGTACGACTCGACCAGAGCATCGCAATGCGCGCCCGCATCGAGCTGGACGGTCTGATCTCACCCGAAGACACCGCCGCGATGATCTCGGCGCAGGTCGACAGCTGGCGCGCCGGCGGCCTCGCGGACGCGCGGATCGTGGGGGTGGGTCTGGCCGTCCCCGGCCTCGTCCGCGCAGCCGACGGCCTCGTGCGCAACGCGCCGCACCTGCATTGGACCGACGCGCCCGTGCGCGACCTCGTCGCCGGAGCCACCGGCCTGCCGACCACGGTCGGCAACGACGCGAGTCTCGGCGCGATGGCCGAGCACCTGTTCGGCGCCGCGCGCGGCGTCGACGACGTCGTGTACCTCAACGGCGGCGCGAGCGGCATCGGTGGCGGACTCATCGTGGGCGGGATGCCGATCCCCGGCGCCGGCGGCTACGCCGGTGAATTCGGGCAGAACCGTCCGGGCATCGCCTCCCCCGCGGATCGGCGCGCGGGCGACGGCGTACTCGAGGACGAAGTGAGCAGGGCACGTCTGCTCGCCGCGGTGAAGCTGCTCTCCGCGGACGAGCCCACGCTCGCCGAAGCGCTGCGCACGTCCGGGTCGGTGACGGCCGCCGAGGAGGTCGCCCGCCAGCGACGCATCCTGGCGACGGCGCTCGGCAATGCGGTCAACGTGCTCAATCCGTCGGTCGTGGTGCTCGGCGGGTTCCTCGCGACCCTCGCCGACCGCGACCTGGAGGCTCTGGAGGCCGCCGTCGCGGCGCAGGCGATGCCCGCGAACACGGAAGGGCTCCGCATCCGCACCGCCGTCCTGGCGGAGGACCGCCTGCTGATCGGCGCGGCCGAGCTCGCGTTCGGCGAGATCCTGCGCGACCCCTCGGCGATCGCCGGCTGATCCCGGGCCAGAGCGCCGGCTGATCCCCCGTCAGAGCGGCGGTGCGGTCGTCGCCCTCGGCACGAGCCGCGTGGGCAGGCGCACGTGCGTCTGCTCTGGGGTCTCGCCGTTCATGAGCCCGATCAGGAGTCTCGTGGCGACTTCACCCAAGCGCTGCATGGGCTGACGGACGGTGCTGAGGGCGGGGACGTGTCGCGATGCTTCGGGGATGTCGTCGAAGCCGATCACCGAGAGCTCGTCGGGCACGCGGATTCCCAGTTCATGCGCGGCCCCGAGGACCGCGATCGCGGACAGGTCGTTCGCCGCGAAGATCGCCGTGGGGCGCTCGACCTGCGACAGCAGTTCGTGCGCGAGCTGCCGGGAGGCGTCCTCCTCGTATCGGCCGACGCCCACGAGGCCGGGTTCGAACCGGATGCCGGCCTCCAAGAGCGCGCTGCGGTACCCCGCATCGCGCAGGACGGAGGAGCGCAGGTCGGGGCGGCCCGCGATGAAGCCGATGCGGGAGTGGCCGAGCTCGATCAGGTAGCGGGTCGCGAGCTGCGCACCGTGGAAGCTGTCGGACTCGACCGTCGGCAGGTCGGCAGGACCGGTGTGCGGGTCTATCGCGACGATCGGCACCTCGCCTGCCACGTTGACCACGGTGGGGGTGACCATGATGACCCCGTCGATGAGCGTTCCGCTCAACCGGCTCACCGATCGACGCTCCCAGCCCTCGCCGGTGCCGTCCTGCGAGCCCGCGTAGGCCATGAGGTCGAAACCCGTGCCGCGGACCGCGGCGCCGACGCCTTTGAGGATCTCGGCGCTGAACGGCTCGAAGGCGGGCACGAGGACGCCGATCACACCCGTGCGGTGCGCGCGCATGCTGCTCGCGCCGAGGCTCGACTGGTAGCCCAAGCGCTCCACCACGTCCATGACGCGGCGGATCGTGTCAGGCGAGACGCCGTAGCGACCGTGCACGGCCTTGGAGACCGTGGACACTGACACCCCGGCAGCCGCGGCGACGTCGTTGATCGTGGCGCGGCGTCCCATGTCGCGATGATAACGAATGGAAAAGGTTTTCGAAAACGTTTGACACGGCAACAAATCGCTTGCGACACTGAACGCCAGTTCCCGAGCATCACCCATCGGGCACCATTCACGACACCTCCGTGCGCGAGGTGCGACTCGACGAAGAGAACGGAAATCACATGAATGGCAAGAAGCTCCTCGCGGGGTCTGCCGTCCTGATCGCGGGGGCGCTCGCCCTCAGCGGCTGTGCCGGCGGCAGCGGCGACAGCAGCGACGGCGGCGATGTCACGCTCACCTTCTGGCACAACTCGACCACCGGCCCGGGCAAGGCCTACTGGGAAGACACCGCGGCGGCGTTCGAAGAGGCGAACCCCGGTGTCACCGTCGAGATCCAGTCGATCCAGAACGAGGAGATGGACGGGAAGCTGCAGACCGCGCTGAACTCCGGCGACGCCCCCGACATCTTCATGGCGCGCGGCGGCGGCAAGCTCGCCGACATCGTCAAGGCCGGCCAGGTCATGGATCTCACCGACGGCATCACGGACGCGTCGAAGCAGGCCCTCGGCGGCGTCCTGTCCGCCTTCGAGATCGACGGGAAGAACTACGGGATGCCGACCTCGGTCCTTCCGTCGGGCATCTTCTACGCGGGCGACCTGTTCGAGGCGGCCGGCATCACCACTCCCCCCGCCACGATCGACGAGCTCGAGACGGCGGACACCGCGCTGAAAGAGAGCGGCGTGGCACCGATCGCGGTCGGCGCGAAGGACGCATGGCCCGCAGCCCACTGGTACTACAACTTCGCCCTCCGCGCCTGCACCAAGGACGTCATGGACGCCGCCGCCGACAGCCGGAGCTTCGATGACCCGTGCTGGCTGAAGGCCGGCGAGGACCTGCAGTCGTTCCTGGAGACGGAGCCTTTCAACGAGGGCTTCCTCACGACGCCCGCCCAGCAGGGCGCCGGGTCGTCCGCCGGACTCGTCGCGAACCACCAGGCCGCCATGGAGCTCATGGGCGCGTGGAACCCCGGAGTGATCGCTTCGCTGACCCCGGACGAGCAGCCGCTCGCCGATCTGCTCTGGTTCCCGTTCCCGGAGGTTCCCGGCGGTGACGGCGAGCCCGGCGCGATGATGGGCGGCGTCGACGGGTACTCGTGCTGGGTGAACGCTCCCAAGGAGTGCGTCGACTTCTTGAACTTCATGGTCGAGAAGGCCAATCAGGAGGCGTACGCCGAAGCCTTCGTGACATTGCCCGCTTCCCAGGAGGCACAGGGCGTCGTGACCGATCCGTCGCTGCAGGAAGTGCTCAAGGCCTACAACGACGCCCCGTACGTCGTCGTCTGGCTGGACACCCTGTACGGCCAGAACATCGGCAACGCCCTCAACGTCGCCGTGGTCGACATGTTCGCCGGCAAGGGCGACGCTCAAGCCATCGTCGATGCGGTCAACGCCGCCGCGGCGAAGTCCTGAGCGGAGAGCACTGATGGCTTCCGTGCGCGACATTTCGCACACCACCGCGGACGCGCCCGGAACGCCGGACGCCGAGGGGGGCGACGCTCAGGCGACGCCCCCCTCGGGGCGCCCTCCCCGCAGCGGGCGCGCCCCGGGCCGGCGCGCCCGCGGCGCCGGATGGGGATCTCGTCTCGAGCTGCTGATCCTCATCGGCCCGGCGCTGATCGTGTTCGTCGCCTTCGTCATCTTCCCGGTGGTGATGGCCGCGTACTACGGCTTCTTCAGCTGGTCGGGATTCGGCCCCGCAGTCGACTTCGTCGGCCTGCGCAACTACATCGTGATCCTGACCGACCCGGCCTTCCACGAGGCACTCGGCCACAACGTCTTCATCGCGATCATGTCCCTCGTGCTGCAGGGTCCCGTCGCGCTGGGACTGGCGCTGCTGCTGAACCGCAAAATGCGCTTCCAATCCGCGATCCGCGTGCTGATCTTCGTCCCCTACGTGATCTCCGAGGTCGTCGTCGGAATCGGCTGGTCGCTTATGCTGCAGTCCAATGGCGCGTTGAACGGCCTCCTCGAACGAGTGGGGCTGGGCGCCCTCGCCACCGACTGGCTGTCCGACCCGTCGATCGCGATCTGGACGCTCATGGTGATCATCACCTGGAAATACGTCGGGTTCGCCACGATCCTGTTCCTCGCAGGTCTCCAGGGGATCCCCGATGAACTCGCTGAGGCAGCCGCGATCGACGGCGCGTCCTACTGGCAGATCCAGCGCCACATCGTGCTCCCCCTGCTCGGTCCGACCGTGCGCATCTGGGCGTTCCTTTCGATCATCGGCTCGCTCCAGCTGTTCGATCTGGTGTGGATCATCTGGGGTCAGTACGTGGCCTCCACCGCCGGCACGTCCACGATGGCGACCTACATGGTCGCGAACGGCCGCAACGCCGGCAGCTTCGGCTACGGCAGCGCCGTCGCCGTCGTCATGTTCCTCATCTCGCTGGCCGTCGCACTCCTCTACCAGCGCTTCCTGCTTCGACGCGACACCGCCGGAGCCATCACGGGAGGGAAGGCCTGATGGCCACTGTCACACTCGCCGCGCCTCCGGCGCCCCGGCGATCCTCACCGGCCCCTCGACGGTCGGGGGGCCTCCTGATCTACTTCGTGGCGCTCGTGCTCATCGGGCTCATGCTCGCGCCTGTCGCCTACATCATCCTCGGCGGATTCCGGTCGAACTCCGAGATCACGGTCGACCCGTCCGGGCTCCCGACCGTGTGGAACTGGCAGAACTATGCCGACGTCCTGCTCAGCGGTGTGTTCTGGCAGCAGGTGGGCAACTCCACGATCACCGCTGTCGTCACCACGGCGGTCGTGGTCTCCCTGGGGCTCATGGCCGCGTTCGCGCTGGCCCGGTACTCATTCCGCGGGCGCGGAGCCGTCTACGCCCTTTTCGCCGCCGGGCTCATGTTCCCGATGACGGTCGCGATCACGCCGCTGTACATCCTGGTGCGCAACCTCGGTCTGATGAATTCGCTCGCCGGCGTCATCATCCCCCAGGTCGCCTTCGCCCTGCCGATCACCGTGATCATCCTGGTGCCGTTCCTGGCGGCGATCCCCAACGAGCTCCAGGAGGCGGCGGCGATCGACGGATGCAGTCGCCTGGGCTTCTTCTGGCGAATGGTGATCCCGCTCGCCGTGCCCGGTGTGATCACGGTCGGCATCCTGGCGTTCATCGGCAGCTGGAACAGCTACATGCTTCCGCTGTTCATCCTGAACAACGAGAATTCCTTCACCCTCCCGTTGGGCACCCAGGCGTTCGCATCGCAGTACTCCGTCGACACGGCGAAGGTGCTCGCCTTCACATCGCTGTCGATGATCCCCGCGCTGGTGTTCTTCAGCCTGTTCGAACGACGCATCGTCGGCGGGCTCACGGGTGCGGTCAAGGGCTGAGGAAGAAGTCATGATCGAGAACGAACAGCGCGCTTCGGCGCGCGTAGAAGACCTCATCGCTCAGATGACGCCGGAAGAGAAAGTCGCTCAGCTCGGCGGGTACTGGATCGATCAGGGCGACGAGGTCGTGGCGCCGATGGCGGACGAGCTCGGCTCGTCGACCGCTTATGAGGAGGCCAGCCGTCACGGCATCGGGCACCTCACCCGGGTGTACGGCACGCGGCCCGTCGACCCGATCGCCCGCGCCGAATGGCTCTGGGGCGAGCAGCGGCGCCTGCGCGGGCAGACCCGTCTCGGCATCCCGGCGATCGTGCATGAGGAGTGCCTGACGGGCCTGGCCGCGTGGAAGGCCGCCACCTATCCCACCCCGCTCGCGTGGGGGGCCTCGTTCGATCCGGAGGCGGTGCACGAGATGGCGCGCCTGATCGGCGGCACGATGCGCGAGCTCGGCATCCACCAGGGCCTCGCTCCCGTCCTCGATGTGATCCGCGACCCGCGCTGGGGCCGCGTGGACGAGTGCATCGCCGAGGACCCCTACGTCGTCGGCACGATCGGCACCGCCTACGTGCGCGGTCTGCAGGAGACGGGCGTCGACGCCACCCTCAAGCACTTCGTCGGATACTCTGCCTCGCGCGCGGGTCGCAACCATGCGCCGGTGTCCGCGGGACCGCGCGAGATCGCCGACGTCCTCCTCCCGCCGTTCGAGATGGCCGTCCGCGACGGCGGTGCGCGGAGCGTCATGAACTCGTACGCCGAGATCGACGGGATGCCGGTCGCCGCCTCCGCGGAACACCTCACCGATCTGCTGCGCGGGCAGTGGGGCTTCGACGGGGTCGTGGTCGCCGACTACTTCTCGGTGCTGTTCCTGCAGACGATGCACGCGGTCGCCGCGAGCCCCGCCGAGGCGGCCCGTCTCGCGCTGACGGCCGGGATCGACGTCGAACTCCCGAACGCCGAGGCCTACGCGGAGCCGCTCCTCGAGCTGATGCGCACCGGGGGCATCGACGAGGCGATCGTCGACCGTGCCGTGGCGCGCGTGCTCGCCCAGAAGGAGCGGCTGGGGCTTCTGGACGAGACCTTCGACGCGGCGCCGCGAAGCGCGGACCTGGACGGCCCCGCGCACCGCGCGGCGGCCCGTCGGCTCGCCGAGGAGTCGGTCGTGCTCCTCTCCAACGACGGCGTCCTGCCGCTGCGCTCGCCGCAGCGCATCGCCGCCATCGGACCGAACGCGGCGTCGGCCGAGGCGCTCATGGGCTGCTATTCGTTCGCGAACCACGTCCTCGCACACCACCCCGGCGTCGAGTTCGGCTTCGAGATCCCGACCGTGCTCGACGCCCTGCGGTCCGAGTTCCCGCAGTCCGAGATCGTCCACGCCGAAGGGTGCGACGTCGAGGGGGAGGACCGCAGCCGCATCCCCGACGCCGTCGCCGCGGCGAGCGATGCCGATGTCGCGGTCGTCGTCGTCGGCGACCGCGCGGGGCTCTTCGGGCGCGGCACGGTCGGCGAGGGCAACGACGTGGAGAGCCTGGAGCTGCCCGGAGTGCAGCGGGAACTCGTCCAGGCGGTCACCGCGACAGGCACCCCGGTCGTGCTCGTGCTGCTGACCGGCCGTCCGTACGCGATCGACTGGGCGCTGGATGCGCCCGGCGCCCCGGCGGCCGTCGTCCAGTCCTTCTTCCCCGGTGAAGAGGGCGCACCCGCGCTCGCTTCCCTCCTGTCCGGGGCGAGCGTGCCGAGCGGCCGCCTGCCGGTGTCCCTGCCGCGGTCGGCGGGATCGCAGCCGTACTCGTACCTGCACCCGATCCTGGGTGGTCCCAGCGAGGTCACGAGCGCGAGCAGTGCCCCGGTGCGTCCGTTCGGCTTCGGGCTCAGCTACACGACGTTCAGTCACACCGACCTGCGCGTCGACGGTGCCGCGCAGGCCGGCGACTCGTTCCGCGCCACCGTCCGCGTGCGCAACGACGGCGAGCGCGACGGCACCGACGTCGTGCAGCTCTACGCCCGCGACGTCTCCGCCTCGGTGACGCGTCCGGTCGCGCAACTGCTCGGCTACGCCCGGGTGGACCTTCCGGCCGGGGCGGAGCGCGACGTGGTGTTCGACGTGCCGTCCACGCGCCTGGCCTTCACCTCACGGGCGGGGACGCGCATCGTCGAACCCGGCACTGTGGAACTGTGGGTCGGACCGTCGTGCGCCGAGCGCGAGGCGAGCGCGGTGATCGAGCTGACCGGAGACGTGCACGTCGTCGGATCGGCGGACCGCCGGGTGACGGACGTCGCGGTCCTCGCCGCGGTGCCGATCGGATGAGGCACCGCGGCCGCAGGCGGGAGTAACGTCGGAGCCACCGGCGCGCACGGCGCCGGGAGGAAGGCCGCCACATGTCGATCTCGACCGAATCCCCGTCCCGGACGGATGCCGACCTCCAGGCGATGGCGCGCGACCATCTCTGGATGCACTTCTCCCGCCAGTCGGTCATGACCGAAGGCCCCGGGGTGCCGATCATCGTGAAGGGCGAGGGGCACCGCATCTGGGATTCGACCGGCAAGGAGTACATCGACGGTCTCGCCGGTCTCTTCGTCGTCAACGCCGGACACGGTCGGCGCCGGCTCGCGGAGGCTGCTGCCCGTCAGGCCGAGCAGCTCGCGTTCTTCCCGATCTGGTCCTACGCCCACCCCGCCGCGATCGAGCTGGCCGACCGGATCGCCGATCTCGCGCCGGGTGACCTCAACCACGTCTTCTTCTCCACCGGCGGCGGGGAGGCGGTCGAGACTGCGTTCAAGCTCGCGAAGCACTACTGGAAGCTCGTCGGGCGCCCCACGAAGCACAAGGTGATCTCGCGCTTCATCGCGTACCACGGCACGCCGCAGGGCGCGCTCGCGATCACGGGCCTGCCGGGAATGAAATCCATGTTCGAACCCGTGGTCCCCGGCGGGTTCCGCGTGCCGAACACCAACTACTACCGTGCGGGCGAGATGGGCTTCGCCGGAGGCACTCCGGAGGAGTTCGGCGTCTGGGCCGCCGACCGCATCGAGGAGATGATCAACTTCGAGGGTCCCGACACGGTCGCCGCCGTGTTCCTCGAGCCGGTTCAGAACTCCGGCGGATGCTTCCCCCCGCCGGCCGGCTACTTCCAGCGCGTCCGCGAGATCTGCGACAAGTACGACGTGCTCCTGGTCTCGGACGAGGTCATCTGCGCGTTCGGCCGCCTCGGCCAGTACTTCGGCGCGGACGTCTACGGCTATCAGCCCGACATGATCACGTTCGCGAAGGCGGTCACGAGCGGCTACTCGCCGCTGGGCGGCACGATCGTGAGCGACCGCATCTACGAGCCGTTCGCCCACGGCCAGGCCTCGTTCCCGCACGGCTACACGTTCGGCGGGCACCCGGTCTCGTCCGCGGTCGCGCTGGAGAACCTCGACATCTTCGAGGAGGAAGGGCTGCTGGCCCACGTTCGCGAGAACTCTCCGGTCTTCCGGTCGACGCTCGAGCGGCTCGGCGACCTGCCGATCGTCGGCGACGTCCGCGGCGACGGATACTTCTTCGGCATCGAGCTCGTGAAGGACAAGGCCACGAAGGAGACCTTCGACGACGACGAGTCCGAGCGGCTGCTGCGCGGCTTCCTCTCCAAGGCGCTCTTCGACGCGGGCCTGTACTGCCGCGCCGATGACCGCGGCGATCCCGTGATCCAGCTGGCGCCGCCGCTCACGATCGGCCCGTCCGAGTTCGATCAGATCGAGCAGATCCTGCGGAGCGTCCTCACCGAGGCCTGGTCGCGGCTCTGAGGCGCGCGGCATCCGATCGGGAATACCCGCCCGGCGGTCGCGTTCCACCCCGCATGACACGCTTCGGAATCATCGGCGCAGGACATATCGGCTCGACCCTCGCCCGGGGACTCGTGGACCGCGGCCACGATGTGGTCATCAGCAACTCGCGCGGCCCCGCGTCGCTGCAGGAGCTCGTGGCCGAGCTCGGCGAGCACGCCCAGGCGGGCACCGTGACGGATGCCGCGACCCAGGGTGAGGTCGTGATCGTGACCGTCCCCCTCAAGGCCTATCAAGAGGTGCCCGTCGCACCGCTGGCCGGCAAGATCGTGCTGGACACCAACAACTACTACTGGGAGCGCGACGGCCGGATCGCCGCGCTCGAGGAGAAGACCACGACCACGAGCGGGATGCTCCAGGAGCACCTGCCCGAGTCGAAGGTCGTGAAGGCGTTCAACCACATCATGTCGGGACAGATCCTCACCGACGGCTCGCCCGCGGGAACGCCCGGTCGCCGAGCTCTCGCGACCTCGAGCGATCACGCGGACGCCGTCGCATTCGTGACCGCGCTGTACGACGAGTTCGGATTCGACACGGTGAACGCCGGACGGCTCTCGGAGAGCTGGCGGGTCGAGCGCGATCAGCCTGCGTACGGGGTGCGGCAGGACCGTGACGAGCTCGAGGCCAACCTGGCACGCGCCACGCGCTGACAGGGCATATGGTGGCCACGTGGGCACCATCTACTACGGAGGATCGGCGACCCCGATCCACATCGAGGACCGCGCGCTGGCGCATCTGAAGGTCGTCATCGCGACCAAGCTGCGTCGGAGCGAGAGTTTCACGGTCACGTGGCGCCACCCCGACGATCAGCCGCGTGGGCGCACCACGATCTGGCTGCACCCGTCGATCCCGCTCCGGTTCGTGTTCGACGACCCCGAGCCGACGAATCTGAGCCGCGAGTGGATCGAGGAGCTCGCGAGTTCGGCGAACTCCTCCGGCGGCATCACGCTCATCGCCGAGCACTTCGACACCGGCCCGATCCCCGTCATCGACGAGGACGGGGAGCAGGATGCCGACATCTCCGTCGGCAAGGTCGAAGTCGATGAGCTCACGATCGAGAAACTGACCGTGGCAGGCAACGACGTGCCGCAGAACCCGGCTGACGAGGCCGCGGAAGTACTCCGCACGAGCGAGATGCCGGCTCAGCCCGAGCGCTGACCCGGACGGATCACTCTTCGGCCGGCGTGTCCTCGGTCGGCTCGGGAGTGATGGTCAGACCGTTCGGGCCGCTCGCGGCCTGCATGAGGTCTTCGATCCACGCCCGGTTGATGCGCGGGTTGCGGCTGCCGAAGAAGTGGAACTGGATCGGCACGGACGGGTGCATCCAGAAGCTGCGCCGACCGCTGCCGTCACCGACCTCGACGTCGAACATGAACGCCTCGGTGCGCCGGAGCTTGTTCATCACGACGATCCGCAGATGTGCCAGCGTGCGATCGTCGATATCGACCGAATTCGCCATCGTGTCGTAGATGAACCTGCCCATGGTGCGAGCCTACTTCGTGGAGCGGACAGCCCGCCTCATCGCGGGGGTCAGGATGCCGCGCGGCGGCGCATGATCAGACCCGCAGACACCGTCGCCGCGAGCACGAGCACCACGAACACCAGCAGGACGGCCAGCGGCGGGGCGAAGGACAGCCCGGCACCGACGGCGAGGACGGGGATCACCGGGCCGAGGTACGCGATCAGGAACAACAGCGCGACCGTCTCTCCGGAGTGCCCCGGCTCGGCGATCGCGAGCGAGGTGCCGATCGCCCCTCGGAAGAGCAGACCGACGCCGAGCCCCGCGATCACCCCGCCGCCGAGGAACAGGGCGATCTGCACGAGGATCGCCCCCGTAGCGACACCCACGAGACCCACGGTGCACGCGAGGACGGCCACCGTCAGCTGCGTCCGCAGCCGCGCTCCGGCGAGCGCGAGCTGGCCCACCGCCGACGCCCCGAAGATCGCGAAGACGCTGATCCCCGCCAGCAGGTGGTCGCGGTCCTCGAACTCGCCGCCGAGGAAAGTGGGGATGAGCGAGCTGAACAGCCCGAACACCGCGAAGCCCGCGAACGCACCGAACGCGGCCACGAGGAAGATGGACCGGTTGGCGCGCGGCACGGAGAGCTTCTGCGGGCGGTAGCGAGGCGCCTTTGCGGGTCGCGCCACCGTCTCCGGCACCGCCGCGACGGCGACCAGCGCAACGGTGAGGAGCACGAGGAAGAGGACGTGCGGGAGCACGAGCGGGTCGGGGAGCACTTCGGCCATCGCTCCCCCGATGAGGGAGCCGAGCGCCAGTCCGCCGAGGTTCGCTGCACCCGCGACCGAGGCGGCGAACGCCGGCTTCTCGGTGGGGGCAGCGACCGCGCGCACTTCGCCGAGGTACGCCGTCGCGGTCGCCGACATGATGCCGATGCTCACTCCGTTGACCAGGCGCGCGGCCACGAGCCCCGCGGTCTCCGGCCAGGCCAGGAACATCACGCCCGACACGAGCGAGATCGCGACGGCGATCAGGATCATCGGGCGGCGCCCGAACCAGTCGCTGATGTGGCCGAACAAGTACAGGCTCACGATCACCCCGACCGCGTAGGCGGAGTAGATGACGGTCACGAGGCTCACCGGGAAGCCGTCGCTCTGCTCGTACAACGGGTACAGCGGGGTCGGCACGGTCGAATAGGCCATCGTTGCGGCGAAGACCGCGGCGACGATCCAGAAGCCGGCTCGGGCTGAGGCGTGGGGCATCATCGCCCGGACCGTTCGATCACGCCGCTCAGCGTAGTGCGTCGGCTACAGCCCGACGAGCTCCGCGCTGCGGTCCCACAGACGCCGGGCGAGATCGGCATCCGCCGCCTGCGGATTGGTCCGCGCGACCTTCAGCTTCTCGTAGTACTCACCCGAGGCCCAGTCCGTCCCCGGCGTGGTCTCGGCCAGCCAGAGGAGCGTCTGCGCGCCGCGGTCGGCGGAGATGAGCCCGAAGGCGTGGCGGAGGGGCGTCTGGTACACCCAGCGCATGGCGCTCGTCGACTCCGACGCGAAGTTCGTCGCGACCGGGCCGGGATGGAAAGCCGCCGCCGACAGCCCCTGCGCATGGAACCGCCGATGCAGCTCCTTCGTGAACAGGATGTTCGCGAGCTTCGCGTCGCCGTACGCCTTGTTCGCGGAGAACCGGCGCTCGTTCTGGAGATCGTCCAGCTGGATGTCGCCGAACAGGCGCGCGGCGGCACTCGAGGTCGTGATGACGCTCGCCCGCGCCGCCAGTAGCGAGGGCATGAGCAGATTCGTGAGGAGGAACGGCGCCAGGTGGTCCACCTGCAGGGTCTTCTCGAAGCCGTCGACCGTCGGGGTGCGGTCACCGAAGACCCCGCCGGCGTTGTTGACCAGGACGTCGACGGCATCGACCTCCTCGTCGATGCGCGCGGCGAGCGCCCGCACCTCGCTCAGATCGGCGAAGTCCGCTGCGAAGGCGGGACTGTCCAGCTCCGCCCCGATCCGGCGGGTCTTCTCGGGTGAGCGCCCCACCAGGACCAGCCGGTGACCGCGCTCGGCGAGCCTGCGGGCCGCAGCGGCGCCGATGCCGTCGCTCGCCCCCGTGATGACGATCGTCTTGGTCTGCTCTCCGGTGCTCATCACTTCGACCCTCGCACGGATCGGGGGCGCAGGGGTCACGACGAGGGACCTTCGGCCCTTCGGACGGCGTACGCGCTCCCGTACCGTGCGAAACGGCGGCGCATGGAGCACCGCGGTCCGGGAGGAGGCCCGTCGTGGAGACGATCGTGCTGGGATTCGACGGCAGCCCGTCCTCGATGGTGGCACTGGACTGGGTGGCGGAGCGCGCCGCCGCGGGACCCCGCCGGGTCGAGGTCGTCATGATCGGCGGCACACTGCTTCAAGACGACTTCGGCCGCGACGCCGGGCTGATCGAGGCCGAACGGCGCCTGCGCGACCGCGCGCCCGACGCCGAGGTCGATGCGCATCGCTTCACGGGGCGGATGCCGGACGCCCTGCTCGAGCGCGCGCGGGGCGCCGATCTGCTGGTGATCGGGTCCCACCGGGGTCGGCCCCTGTGGTCGGCGGTGGCCGCCTGGATGCCGCTGCGTGTCGCCTCCCGGACTCGCACCGCCCTCGCGGTGATCCCCGACGACTGGCCCGAGCGCTGGACGACGAACGCCGGCGGCGTGGTCGTCGGCGTGGACGATGACGACTCGTCGCTCGCCGCGGTCGACTTCGCGGCAGCCGAGGCCGCCGCGGCGGGTGTCCGTCTCACCCTCGTGCATACGTGGGCGATGCCGGTCCCGCAGATGGAGGGATCCGTCGCGCTGCTCGCCTCGCCGATCGAGACGCGTGCCACGCATCGTCGGGTGATCCGCGACGCGATCACCCGCGCCCGCGCGGCGCATCCCGATCTGCTCACCGAGCAGATCATCGAGCAGACGAGCCCGGCCACGGCGCTGCTACGGGCCTCCCGGGCGGCGAATCTGCTCGTGCTCGGCACGCACCATCGCACACTCTTCACGGGCGCCGTCCTCGGATCGACCGGACAGGACGTGCTGTCCCAGGCGCACGTCCCGGTGTGCGTCGTCCCGAGCGCGAGGACCGACTCGGTGTGAGAGGGCTCTGGCTAGACTCGCCTGGACGGGAGGGCGCCGTGTCGCGGACCGATCAGCACGCGCAGGTCGACGACGACCGCGCGGATCGGCGACTGCGAGATCTGCTGCGGGCGACGACATCCGTCGTGGAGCGCCTCGACCTCGAGATCGTGCTCCGCCGAATCGTGGAGTCGGCGATGAACCTCGTCGGCGCGCGGTACGGCGCTCTGGGCGTCATCGCGGCCGACGGCGACGGTCTGGAGCGGTTCATCCACGTCGGCGTCGATGCGGCGACCGTCGCCCACATCGGTCACCTGCCGGCCGGACGCGGACTGCTCGGTGCCGTGATCGCCGATCGTGCCCCCATCCGCCTCGAGAACCTGACCGCCGATCCCCGCTCGGTGGGCTTCCCCGCCCACCACCCGGCGATGGATGCGTTCCTCGGGGTGCCGATCCGCGTCGGCGAGCAGGTCTACGGCAACCTCTACCTGGCCGAGAGCGACCACGGCCCCTTCACCGGGGACGACGAGGAGCTCGTGGTCGCGCTCGCCGCGAGCGCCGGCATCGCGATCGAGAACGCCCGACTGTTCGACATCACCCGCTCACGCGAGGCGTGGAGCGCGACGACCGCCGACGTGATGGCGGCGATGCTGGATGCCGACACCGAAGACGTCCTCGAGGTGATCGCCGACCACGTCGGCGCACTGATGGACGTGGACCTCGTCGCGGTCATGGTCCCGCACGGCGACGAGGAGTTCCGGGTGACGACGGTGCGCGGTGCGGCCGGCACGGCTCCCGGCGCACCGGCCCGCGGCGAGATCCTTCCCGCCGCGGGCACGCTCGCCGCGCGGGCGCTGTCGACCCGCCGGGCGGCGAGCGTGGACGCGCAGAGCCTGCCGGACGGCCGGAGCGACCGCGGCCCCACCGTCGCGATCCCGCTGTTCGCCGCGGACGAGCCCCTCGGCGTGCTCACCGTCTCACGGCGCCCCAACGCCCCGGCCTTCACCGCCGTCGACCTCGACATGGCGTTCGCGTTCGCGGGCCAGGCGGGGGTCGCGATCGAGGTGGTGCGGGCGCGCGAGGACCGGCGTCGGCTCGATCAGAGCCGGGATCGAGCCCGGATCGCCCGCGATCTGCACGACCATGTGATCCAGCGGCTCTTCGGAGCCGGTCTGTCCCTGCAGGCGGTGTCCACGACGGTGGATGCCGAGGCCGGAGCCGCGATCGAACGGCAGGTCGACGCCCTCGATGCCGCGATCAAGGACATCCGCACGGTGATCTTCGCTCTCGGCTCGGGCGACCGCACGCAGCGTCGCCTGCGCGACAGGATGCTCGACGTCGTCTCCGAGCTGTCCACCGGCATGCTCATGACGCCGCGCGTGACGTTCGCCGGGGCGCTGGACTCGCTCGTCTCGACGGGACTCGCGGACGAGCTGACCGCGGTGCTGCGCGAGTGTCTGACGAATGTGGCCAAGCACGCACAGGCACAGAGCGTCGAAGTCGCTCTGAGCATCGAGTCGGGAATCGTGACCCTCACGGTCGTGGACGACGGGCGCGGCATCCCGCCGGATGTGCACATGAGCGGGCTCGCCAACATGATCGAGCGCGCCGCACTGCTCGGCGGAACGTGCACGATCTCCCCGGGACCCGAGGGAGGAACCCGGGTGGGGTGGACGGTGCCGGCGACGACGGAAGGACGGGCGGGATGATCCGCGTATTCCTGGTGGACGATCACGAGATCGTGCGGCGCGGGATCGCGCAGCTCGTCGACGCCGAACCCGATCTGACCGTCGTCGGCGAAGCCGGCTCGGTACACGAAGCGGGGCGCCGGATCGAAGCCACGCTGCCGGATGTGGCGGTCCTCGACGTCCGCCTCCCCGACGGCAACGGCATCGACCTCTGCCGGGACGTGCGTTCGGCGCATCCCGAGATCTCCTGCCTGATCCTCACGGCGTACGACGACGACGACGCCCTGCGCTCGGCCGTGCTGGCGGGGGCGAGCGGCTACGTCCTGAAGGACATCCGCAGCCGGGCCCTGATCGACGCGATCCGGCGGGTCGCGTCCGGGCGCACGATCCAGCCGCCGGCCGTGCTGCAGCAGGCGGCGAGCGCGCTCGCGCCGGCGGCGCGCGAAGAAGCGGTCGCACCCGCACTGTCGCTGCGAGAGGGTCAGGTGCTCTCGCTGATCGCGGAAGGGCTGACCAACCGCGAGATCGGCGAGCGCCTCGGGCTCGCCGAGAAGACGGTCAAGAACTACGTGAGCGGGTTGCTGGCCAAGCTGGGCATGGAGCGGCGCACACAAGCCGCCGTCTACGGCGCGGAGCACCGGCGCGAGCGCTCCTGAGCGGCGGGACCTTCGGCCCTGGGCGTCGTCGGAGCGCTCGGGTTGACTCGGCATCACCGCATCGGAGCACGCGCTTCGAGGTCGATCGAGGAGGCCACCGTGGATGTCGAAGACGACGTCGTCACCGAGATGACGCCCGAGGAGTGCTGGCACCTGCTCGCGCACGCGCAGCTCGGCAGACTCGCGCTCAGTGTGCGCGATGACGTGGACATCTTCCCGATCAACTTCGTCGCGCACGACGGCGCCCTCTATTTCCGGACCTCCCCGGGCTCGAAGCTCGCGGAGCTGACCGCGAATCCGCGCGTGGCGCTGGAAGCCGATCGGTACGACGACGAGGTCGCGGCCAGTGTCGTGGCGAAAGGCGTCGCGGAGCGCCTCGATGCGCAGGACGACATCGACCGCGCCGACACGCTGGGTCTGGAGCCGTGGATTCCGACGCTCAAGTACCGCTGGGTGCGCATCACCCCGACCCGTCTCTCCGGCCGCCGGTTCCGCCGCGCACCCGAGCCGGACCGCTACGCCGTCGTCGACGGCGGCCCGACGAGCTGACACCCGACCGCCATGTCAGTGCGTCGGACGCGGCGGGAAGTGCGGGATCGGGATCGGCCCCGTCTCAGCGCGACCGGGCCGCTGGTCTCCGCGTTCGGGCGGGCGGATCGGCTCGTGCGATCCGGTCGTGGTGACCGGGGCGGCTGAGGCGGGGGCGGATGCCGCCCCCTTGCGGAACCGCCGGCCAGTGACCGAAGCCGGAGTGATGCGCACGAAGTCGTGCTTCTCGGTCGGGCTCGCGGACCGCAGCTTCTCGACGCCGGACTCGTGGATCTCGGCATCCGAATCGAGGCGTACAGCAGATCCGCGGATCACGACGCTCCAGTGCGAGAGCGGATCCTCGCCGTCGATCTCGAACGCGACGCCGGGGTGCGCCGCGATGTCCATGAGTTTGGATCCGGGCGCGGACCGGAGGAAGACGGACCCGCTGTGCACCGTGAAGTTCACCGGGAAGAGATCGGGTGCGCCTTTGTCTCCCTCCACCGCGAGTCGTCCGAGGGACGTGCTCTCCAGCAGCCGCCAGCATTCGGTCGTGGTGAGGTGCTCGATGCCCCTGTCGTCGTCCGTCATGGCGGACTCCTCTCACTCACCCCTCAGTCCACTCCGATCCGGCTCTGTTCGCTAGGCCGAAGGTCCTCCCCCCCCCCTCCGCTCCCTTCTCCTCTGTCCCGCGTTCCGCCCCGAGATGGTGGGTTCCCCGCCGAGATGGTGGGTTCTCCGCCGAGATGGTGGGTTTCCCCCCGAGATGGTGCACACCACCTCGGCGGGAAAGGGACCACCTCGGGAGAAAGGGACCACCTCGGCGGGAAAGAGACCACCTCGAGGGCGCGAGAGAGGACGCGCGGGCACGCGACGGGGCCGGGCGCCTTCCGACGCCCGGCCCCGTGATGCGCGGCTACTTCGCGATCTGGACCACGCCGTAGTCGTTCGTCGCGGCGCTGCGGTAGAGCAGCAGCAGGCCGGTCTGCGTCGACGCTCCGGCGGCGGCGGTCGCCTTCACGTCGATCGTCGAGTTCGACTTCGCCGGCACCGTCAGCGTGCCGGACGAGGGCGTGTACTTCACCTCACCGGCGGTGAACGTCTGACCCTCGATCGAGTCGGTCGTCGCCCCGGTGAAGTAGTTGTCGAACGCGTACACGCTGTAGCCGAACGTCTGTCCCGGCGCGATGCCGAGCGCCGACATCGGCGCGGTGAGGATCTGCGTCGACGAGTTGAATCCTCCGTCGACGTAGAAGTACGCCGTGCTCGCACCGGTCGCGAGGTTCGCGACGTAGACGACGGTCTGGCCGGTGAGGGCGAACCCGCCCAGTTCGGCGTTGTAGACGATGTAGTCGTCGGTCCCGTCGTTGTTCGAGTCGACGTACACGTCGAACTCGGCCGGGTAGTTCAGCACGGTGCGGCGGTCGTACGTCGCGACGCCGAACTGGACGAAGCCCGGCTCCGGCTCGCGCACACCCACCGCGGCGAGGTCGATGATCGCCGCGTTGCTGCCCGGCGACCCGGGCTCACCCGGCGCGGGGTCGGGCAGCTCGGGGCTCGTGCCGGTCAGGGCGAAGATCTCCACATCCCCGCTCGCCACCGACGACGTGTTCTTGACCTTGACCGATCCGGTGCCGTCCTTCTTGAGCTTGAGCGACGAGCTCGCGCTCACCTCGGCGGCCTTCTTCGGCAGGACGGTCCAGCCAATCTTCACGCTGTCGCGCTCGGATGTCGCCGTGATCCAGCCGTCGAACTCGGGTCCGTTCAGCAGCGACCCGTCGCCACCGGTGGCGCCCACGTCGTTGAAGGGCCAGTCCTGCAGCTTCGAGCCGTCGATCGTCACCTTGACCTTGATCTTCTGGCTCTTGCCGGCACCGAGGTTGACGCTGTTCGGCGCGAACTTGAGCGCGACCGCACCGCTGGCCTGATCGGCCTCCTCGCGGAAGCTCGCGGCGAGGTCGTACTTCAGCTTCGTGTCGCTCGTGTTCGTGAGGGTGAGCTCGACGTCGGTGGAGTAGTTCGACTTCGTCGTGATCGACGGGATGCCGAGACCGATGTTTCCGCCGGCGCCGGGCGTCGTCAGAACGCTGGCTGCGTCCGCCGCCGCGGCGACCCGCACTTCACCCGCGCCGATGCGCGAGATCGGCGTCGTGATGAAGCCGTCCGCGGTCGGAGTGCGGTTGGTGTTGTCCGCACCGTTGAGCAGACGCGCCTTGATCGTGAGCGGCGTGGCGTCCGGGAACTTGTCGATCAGCAGCGCCGCGGCGCCGGAGACGACCGGGGCGGCACCGGAGGTTCCGCCGAAGTTCGTCTCTTCCGTCGCCGTGCCGGTCTCGGCCGACAGCCATGCGCCGGGGGCGCCGATGTCGGGCTTGGCCCGGTTGTCGCCCATCGTCGTGCCGCGGCTCGACGTGCCGACCATCGTGTTCGACAGCGAGATCGCACTGGCCGGATCGATCGTCGCGGTGACGGGCCCGGTGGCGAGGGCGGCCACGAGAGCCTGACCCGCGGACTGGGAGATGCTGAATGTCGGAACGGTGACCGGGACGGTGCTGCCGAAGCTGAAGCTGGGCGGGTCACCGGGGGCGTTGTTGTAGATGATGACGGCGATCGCACCGGCATCCTGGGCGAAGACCGCCTTGTCCGACACGTTGCACGAGCCGCGCGAGACGAGCGCGATCGAGCCGGCCGGGAAGGACGAGTAGGCGCCTGCCGAGCAGCCGATGCCGCCGGCATCCGTCGGTCGCGCCATCGGAGCGGAGATGACCCCCGTCGGCGCGGGCGACCAGGACTGCAGCACGGCGTTCGTGATCGTGGTGCCGGCGCTGGTCTGGATGACCCACTGCAGGTCGTCCGGCAGCGAGGTCTGCGCGACGCTGATCACGCCGGGCGCCGACGACGGCGACCCGACGATGAAGGGACGGTCGGCGGAGTTGCCTGCGGAGGCTACCACGACCACACCTGCGTTGACGAGGTTGTTCGCGGCGAACGCCGAGTCGTCCTGCTCCTGGCCGTACGACGAGCCGAGGGACATGTTGACGACGTCGACCGCGTCGGAGATGTCCCCGTCGCCGTTCGGGTCGAGGGACCAGTCCAGACCCTGGAGGATCGCGACGCCGCTGCACGAGGTCGACACCGACGAGCAGACCTTCACGCCGTAGAGGTCGACGCCCGGGGCGATGCCCAGGTGCGAGCCGTCGGCGCTCCGGCCGCCGATGATGTCGGCGACGTGCGTGCCGTGGCCCGCTTCGGGTCCCGCGTCGATCGGGTTGGGGTCCTGGACGAGGTCGGAGTTCGGCCAGTTCTCGCCGACGAAGTCGTACCCGCCCTTGACCTTGGGGGCTCCTTCGCCGAAGAGCGTGGCGCAGATGCCGGCCACGGGGGCCGCGGCTCCCGCGAAGCACTCGTCGGTCACGGCCTGGTCGCCGGGTCCACCGAGGTTGAGGTGGGTGAAGTCGATGCCCGAGTCGAGCACGGCCACCTTCACGCCCGTGCCGTCGATGCCCTGCGCGTGCAGCGGGGCGGCCTGGACGTAGTCGATCGCCTGCGCGAGGCTGCCCGACTCGACGGTCTCCTCCGCGGCCGCCGTCACGATGTCCTTCTCGTACGTGCGGATCGGGTTGATCGAGATGACGTTCGGGAGAGCCGCGAGGCTCTCCAGCTGCCCGGCGTCGACCGAGACCGCGACGATGTTCGCAGCGAGGTCGGTGCGGGCGAGCTCGGTCACACCGAGATCATCGGCCGCGGCGACGAACTCGTCCTGCTGCGCGTTGACGCGGTCCTTCTGCGCCAGCTGGTCGGATGCCCCGGGCACGGTGCCGTCGGCGATCGCCCCTTCGGGCACCGTCTCGGCGATCGCCGGTTCGGCGAGCCGGACGCTGACCTCCACCGCACCCGACGCCCTCTTCAGGCTGTCGGCGAGACCGCGAGGAGTTGGGGTGTCGTAGCCGTCGCCGGTCGCGGCGTCGGGCAACGTCGGTGGAGATATCGGATCAGCCGCCCATGCCGGCGCGGAGCCGAAGATCAGGGCCGGAACGGCGATCGCGGCGATGACCGCGGACATGAGGGCGCGTGGTCGAGAATGCATGACACTCCTGGGGGGATTGAGGTCCTGACTCCGGGACCGACGACGCCGTCCGCCCCGACTGCCGAGCAGTTCGACGAGTCTATGTGCGACCTATCCCTCTGGCAATGGTCTTGCGCGTCGCCCCGCCTCCCGCTCTCCCGGACCGCTCAGGCGAGGGTGTCGAGGATGTCGGTGAGCGTCTCGAACGTCGTGAGCGGACTGATGATCGCGAACCTCAGCACCGTCTCCCCCGCGTGGGAGCTCGGGACGACGAAGGCCCGCTGGTCCTCCAGCAGCCGGTCCGACCACGCCTGGTAGTCCGCCGGCGACCAGCCCTCCCGCCGGAAGACGACGACCGAGAGCTGGGGCTCGCGGACGAGCGAGACCCCTTCTCGAGCGGTGATCTCGTCGGCGATGCGACGAGCCAGACGGATGCCGCCGTCGATCGCGGCCCGGTAGTGCTCGGTGCCGTGCGTCGCGAGCGAGAACCACAGCGGAAGTCCGCGCGCACGCCGCGTGAGCTGGATCGCGAGGTCGGACGGGTTCCAGTCGGCGGATTCGGTGAGCGTGTCGAGGTATTCGGCTTTCTGCGTGTGCGCGGCGAGGGCTACGGAGGGATCGCGGTAGATGAGCGCGCACGCGTCGAACGGCGCGAAAAGCCACTTGTGCGGGTCGACGATCACCGAGTCCGCCTCGCCGACACCTTCGAAGGCCGGCCGCATGCTCTCGACGAGCATCGCGGCGAGCCCGTAGGCGCCGTCGATGTGCAGCCAGACGTCCCTCCCACGCGTCGCCGCGGCGACCGAGGCGATGTCGTCCACGATGCCGAAGTTCGTGGTGCCGCCCGTGGCGACGACGGCGAACACCGCTGGGCCGTGCTCGTCGAGCAGAGCGCTCACCGCTTCGCCATGCAGCCGCCCCTCGGCATCCGGTGCCGCGGTGACGACGTCGACGTCCATGACCGCGGCCGCCGACGCGATCGAGGAGTGCGCTTCCGCACTGCAGACGATGATCCAGCGCGCGGGGTCCTCGCGCCCGACCTGGCGATTGCGTCGCCGCGCCACGTCGCGCGCGGCGACGAGAGCGGACAGATTGCCGATCGTGCCGCCCTGCACGAAGACGCCGCCGGCGCCCTCGGGCAGGCCGAACTCGCGCGCGAGCCAATGCAGGACCTCGTTCTCGGCGTAGACCGCCCCCGCACCCTCCATCCACGACCCGGCGTAGATCGCCGACGCGGAGACCACCACGTCGAACGCGAGGGCGGCCTTCGTCGGCGCGGACGGGATGAACGACAGGTATCCAGGGTGGTCGGTGGAGATGCAGGCCGGTGCGAGCACGTTCTCGAACAGCCCGATCGCCCGTCGCGCCCCGATGCCGTCGGCGGTGATCGATCCCGACGCCAGCCGGGCCAGGTCGCGCGGCGACATCGCCTTGTCGAGCGGGATGTCCTGAAAGAGCGCACGTCGTCGGGCGTAGTGCAGCACCTCGTCGACGGTGTCGCGGGTGTCGTCCGAGATGGCGTGCATGTGATCGGGTTCGGGCGCGTGGGTCATGCCAGACAGTCTGTCGCGCCCGCGCGCCTACGGCGAGCGTGTCACCGATTCAGGAACCGGGTGAGCCATCCGTCCCGCGCAGCCGCCGCCGCACGGGAGAGTGCCGCCTGGGGAGCGAAGTTCTCGAACCCGTGGAATCCTCCCGGCCAGACGTGCAGCTCGGCGTCGCCGCCTCCCGCCCACATGCGCGACGCATACGCGACGGTCTCGTCGCGGAAGACCTCGGCGCTGCCGACCGAGAGGAACGCGGGCGGCAGACCGCCGAGGTCGATCGCGCGGCCCGGGGCGGCGGCATCCGTGACGGCATCGCCACCGCGCCGGTCGCCGAGGAGGGCGGACCACCCGGTCGCGTTGCTCGTGCGGTCCCATACGCCCCGGCCGTCGATCTGCTGGGCCGACCCGGTGTCGTTGCGGTCGTCGAGCATCGGGCTCACGAGCACCTGCGCGGCGATCGCCGGCTCATCGCGGTCGCGGGCCAGCAGGCAGACACCGGCGGCCAGTCCCGCTCCGGCACTCTGCCCGGCGACGATGATCCGGCCGGGGTCGACGCCGAGCTCGTCCGCGTGCTGCGCGATCCAGCGCGCCGACGCGAAGCAGTCCTCGACCGGCGCCGGGTCGGGATGCTCCGGTGCGAGTCGGTAGTCGATCGTGATCACGACGGCACCGTGGCTCGCGATGTAGGACAGATAGGCGCCGACGCCGCCGAACCGGTTGCCGAAGACCATCCCTCCGCCGTGCAGATACAGGATGCCGGGGCCCGGTGCACCCTGCGCGGGCGAGCGGAAGACCGATGCGTTCAGGGCCGCCCCCTCGAATCCCGGCACCGTGCGCTGCTCGTGCGTGACTCCGAGGGCGGCCACGAGGCCGCCGACGGTGGGATCCGGCGGAAGCGCGCGGAAACCCTCGATCAGATCGGGGGTGATCGCGGGCGGCACCGTGCCGGCGAGTCGGCTCAGCACCTCGTCGAATTCGGGATCGAACGGCGGAGGCGCCCCGTCAGCCATGACTACGGGCCGGTGGGGGTCGTCGGTGCGGCGTCTTCCGCCGGGCCGCCCTTCGCCCCGGGAGTCGTGGCGCTGTTCGCGTTCGCGCCGCGCGCGGTGCTGCCCTGACCGTTCGACGCCGCTGCGCCGTTCGGGGCGGAGTCGCCGGCCTGCGGGGACGCATTGCCGCTCGGCTGCCCCTTGCCGTTCGCGTTGCCATCGGCATTCCCGTTGCCGTTCCCGTTGCCGTTCCCGTTGCCGTTCCCGTTGGCATTCGCATTCGGGCTCGAGTTCGCGTTCGCGTTCGCGTTGGCATTCGCATTCGCATTCCGGCTCGAGTTCGCGCTGGCGTTCGCGTTTCCCTTCGAGTTCGTGTTGCCGGTCGCGCCGGCGTTGGGATTGGCATTGGCGTTGCCACCGCCCGCGTTCGGGTTTCCGCCACCCGCATTCGGGTTGCTTCCGCCCGCGTTCAGGTTTCCGCCACCAGCATTCGGGTTGCTCCCACCCGCGTTCGCATTGCCCCCGGCATCCCCGGCAGCGTCGGCTGCCGCGTTGCCGCCGCCGTCCGGGTTACCACCGGGTGTACCCGCCCACTCCGACCGTCCGCCCGCGACCGGATCGTCGGCATCCGCGGGCGCGGCCGGGTCCGTGTGCGGAGACTCGTGGACGAGCGGGCCCGTCGGCGACACCTGATCCGACCCGTCTTCGCTCAACACGGCGCGATGGATCGTGCTCGAGGAGTGAGGGGTGAGCGGCGCGTCGTTCGCCCCGACGATCAGCATCTGGGCGGGCGGCACGATCATCGCGACCGCCACGGCGCACGCGGCGACCTTGCCCACGACCGACAGGGCCGCCGCACCCGTGCTACCGCCGACCGACGCGAGCAGCGCGGTCGAGGGCGCGGCGGCGGATGCCGAGGCGAGCGCCGCGGGACCGATCGAGGTCGAGCCCACACCGAAGCGCGCGGCCCACGCCGCGAATCCACCGCCGGTGACCACGAGGGGCAGCAGGGCGAGAGCGAGCCGGCCGGGGGTCAGCAGTTCGGACAGCTCGTCGACGATCGAGCGGCAGTGTACGCAGCCGGTCAGGTGGTGCTCGACACGGAGTCGGTCACGTCGCGAGAGACCCCGCCGCGAGTGCGCGCCGAGCAGCGGCGAGATCGCCTCGCAGCCCCGGTCGAGGTCGGACGGGGCACCGACATGCTGCTGCACCCAGGCCGTCCGCAGCGCTTCGCGCGCGCGGAAGGACAGTGCGGAGACGGCATTCGCGTTCATGCCCAGGATCTCGGCCGTGCGCTCCCGGCTGAAACCCTCGACCTCGAGGTACCACAGCACCTCCTGCCACCGCGCCGGCAGCGACAGGAAAGCCTTGGCCGTGGTCGATCCGTCGAAGCTGCGGAGCGAGGCGACATCGGCGCCGCGATCGCCGACGACCTCTTCGATCGCGTCACCGGCATCGACCGTCCGGCGCGCACGCACCATGGAGACGAACGTGTTGCGCACCGCTGAGCGGAGGTAGAAGCGGAAGTCCTCCTCGGGGCCCTTCCCCGCGCGAAGGGCGGAGTACACCTTCAGAAACGCCTCGGAGACCACGTCATCGGCATCCGACGAGGAGAGGGTGCGCGCGTACTTGAGCGCGCCTGAGGAGTGCCGCGCGTACAGCGCGGCATACGCACGCCGCGAGCCCTCCCGGGTGGCGCGCACGAGCTCGGCGTCGCTCAATTCCCCAAAATCGGTGCGAACATGCGACGACCCCACATCGTCTGCCATGAGGAATGCATATCACGCGGATGCCGGCAAAGAAAGCCGAAGCGCTCGACGAAGCCCGCGGAGACAGTTAAGGGCCGACGCTGACTTCTGGGGATGAAACCAAGCAGCGACGGCCCAGGCACTGTTGGGGCAGCACCGCGAAGTACATGGATCTCTACTTCACACACCCAGGACGCCGGGCCGCGCCGTCCATTACGCGGGTTCGTCGAAATTCTTCTGAGCGACCTGCGGGACGGCGAGGATGCGCTCCAGCAGCAGCAGGCTCCGGGCGATGTCGACGGCCGGATCGAGGAGCCACTGCGTCTGCAGCCCGTCGGAGGCGGCGATCACGAGGGCGGCCATCTCCTCGGCGTCCACGTCCGTGCGGATCGTCCCGTCTGCCTGTCCGAGACGGATCAGACGTGCGATCTCCCCGCGCAGTCGCGCGAAGCGCGCCGAGAAGAACTCGCGGGAGTAGGCCTTGTCGGGCTCGACCGCGCCGGCGAGGAGGGACGTGTACAGCGCGACGAATCCGGGAACGGTCACGTTGCGCTCGGCCGCGGCCACCATCGCGCCCACCACTTCGCGGGGGGCTCCCCCGCGCAGCGCCTCCCAGTGCCGCAGCACCTCGACGAGGAGCTCCTCGCGTGAGCCGAAGTAGTGCAGCAGGGCCGCATGCGAGACCCCGATCCTCTCGGCGATCGCCCGCAGCGACGTGCCCTCGGCGCCTTTCGCCGCGAACACCTCGATCGCCCGGTCGAGGATCTCCTGCCGCCGCGCGACGCCCTTCGCGTACGGGCGACGACTCGTCCCGGCTTCGTCGGAGGGCGTCGGCGCGGGCATATCCGAAGCGTACCAAGAAAAACCTCCAGGTGGTGGTTTTCTGTGGTACCGTTCCCAAAAGCTCGCCCGCCCGCAAGAAAGCAGGACCGCTCCATGACCACCCCCGCAATCTCCGTCCAGCTGTGGACGGTGAGAGACGAACTCACCGCCGACGCCGACGCGACGCTCGCCTCGCTCCGCGAGATCGGCTTCCGCAACGTCGAGGCGTTCGGCTTCGTGACCCGGGCGGACGAGCTCGCCGAGGCATTCACCCGACACGGACTCGCCTCCCCGACCGGCCACGCCTCGCTCGCGTCCGGCACCGAGAACCCGTTCGACCCGACGATCGCGGTCCCGACACCCGACGAGGTCTTCCAGGCCGCGACGAAGCTCGGCATGTCGACCGTGTTCGACCCGTTCGTCGCCCCGGACCGCTGGGAGAGCGTCGACGAGATCCGCAAGACCGCCGAAGCCCTGAACGCCGCGGCCCAGATCGGCTCCGGGTACGGCATCGCGGTGGGGTACCACAACCACAACCAGGAGTTCACGAACCGCATCGACGGCAGGTTCGCGCTGGAGATCTTCGCCGAGCACCTCGATCCCGCGGTCGGCCTCGAGCTCGACCTGTACTGGGCCTCGGCCGGCGGCGCCGACGTGGCGGCCCTCGTCGAACGCCTCGGCGACCGCGTCGTGGCCCTCCACGTCAAGGACGGCACGCTCGACCCGCTTCCGTCGCTGGGCACCGTGCCGACCGATCAGGTGCCCGCCGGAGAAGGCGCGGTCGCGCTGACCGCCGCGCTCGATGCCGCGCATGCGGCGCAGTACGCCATCGTGGAGTTCGACGCCTACCCGGGTGACATCTGGGCGGGCGTCCGCACCGGGTACGAGTTCCTCGCGGCTCGAGGACTCTCCTGATGGCCGCGTTCGCGCCCGTCGGATCAGGCCCCGTCGGCATCGGCGTGATCGGTGCCGGCAACATCAGCGACACGTATCTGGAGAACCTGAACAGCTTCCCCGACGTGGAGGTGCTCATCGTCGGCGATGTGCTGGCCGAGCGGGCCGCCGCGCAGGCGCAGAAGCACGGGGTGCCGGCATCCGGAACCGCGGAGGACGTCCTCGCCCACCCCGGTGTCGAGCTCGTGATCAACCTCACGATCCCCGCCGCGCACGTCGAGGTCTCCTCTCTCGCGATCGCCGCGGGCAAGCACGTCTGGAGCGAGAAGCCCATCGGCATCGACCGCGAGAGCGCTCGGGCGCTGCTCGCGCAGGCCGATGCGGCGGGCCTTCGGGTCGGGATCGCCCCGGACACCGTGCTCGGGCCCGGCATCCAGTCCGCCAAGCGGGCGATCGAACGCGGTGACATCGGCCGACCGCTCTTCGCGCAGACGAGCATGCAGTACCAGGGACCCGAGGTGTTCCACCCGAACCCGGGCTTCCTGTACGCGAACGGCGCCGGACCGCTGTTCGACATGGGCCCGTACTACCTGACCACGCTGATCTCGATCCTCGGTCCGGTGGCGACGGTCGCCGCGATGGGGCTCAAGCAGGTCGAGGAGCGCACGATCCTCGTGGGGCCGGATGCCGGGCAGACGTTCCCGGTCGAGGTCCCTTCGACGATCAACGTGCTCGCGACGTTCGAGGGCGGCGCCCAGTCGCAGTCGCTCCTGAGCTTCGACTCGGCGCTGCGCCGCCAGGGCTTCTTCGAGATCTCGGGCACGGAGGGGACGATCGTGCTGCCGGATCCGAACATGTTCACGGGGCGGACCGCCATCACGCGCCCGTTCGGCCACCGGGGCTCCGACCCCGCGCTCGCCGCCGTGGCCGAGCAGGAGTTCACGGAGGTGCCCGAAGAGGGTGTCGTCGTCGGCCGAGGACTCGGCGCGCTCGACATGGCGCGGGCGATCCGCACGGGCCGCCCGCATCGCGCGACCGGCGAGCTCGGCTACCACGTGCTGGACACGATGGCCGCCGCGCAGGACTCCGCCGCTCGCGGCGAGTTCGTGACGGTCGAGAGCACGGTCGAGCCGATCGCGGCGGTGCCGGTCGACTTCGACCCGTTCGCCCGCACGCTGTAGAAGACACGCAGAACGGCCGGGCCCTCGGGCCCGGCCGTTCGCGTTCGTCCTAGACGGTCGCGTCGCGCTTGGGCAGCACCCATCCGGGCCGCACGAAGTGGCACGTGTAGCCGTGCGGGATCCGCACGAGGTAATCCTGGTGCTCGGGCTCGGCCTCCCAGAACGGGCCCGCGGGTTCGATCGTGGTGACAGCCTTGCGGGGCCAGAGCCCCGACGCGTCGACGTCGGCGATCGTGTCGCGCGCGATCCGCTCCTGCTCGGCATCCAGCGGGAAGATCGCCGACCGGTAGCTCGTGCCGATGTCGTTGCCCTGGCGGTTCAGCGTCGACGGGTCGTGGATCTGGAAGAAGAACGCCAGGATGTCGCGGTACGTCGTCTTCGTGGGGTCGAAAACGATCTCGACGGCCTCGGCGTGGCCCGGGTGGTTGCGGTAGGTCGCGTGGTCGTTCGCTCCGCCGGTGTAGCCGACGCGGGTGTCGAGCACGCCGGGCTGGCGACGGATCAGGTCCTCCACGCCCCAGAAGCAACCGCCCGCGAGGACGGCGGTCTCGGTTCCGGGGGTGCGGGTGATCTCGCCGGTGTCGTTCGGTCCGCTGGTCATGATGCGTTCTCCTGTGTGGTGGTCGTGTCGAAGAGGCTGCGGTAGTCACCGTAACCCTGCTCCTCGAGCTGTGCGACGGGGATGAAGCGCAGCGCGGCGGAGTTCATGCAGTAGCGCAGGCCCCCGGCATCCCGAGGTCCGTCGTCGAAGACGTGCCCGAGGTGGCTGTCGGCGCCCGACGAGCGCACCTCGGTGCGCTTCATCCACAGCATTCCGTCCACCTTCTCGGTGACGGCCGCGGGCTCGATCGGGCGGGTGAAGCTCGGCCAGCCCGTGCCGCTGTCGTACTTGTCGGTCGACGAGAACAGCGGCTGGCCCGAGACGACGTCGACGTAGATGCCGGGCTCGTGGTGGTTCCAGTACTCGTTGCGGAACGGCGGCTCGGTGCCGTCGTCCTGCGTGACGCGGTACTGCGCGGGGGTCAGCCGGCTCAGGGCGTCGGCCGTCGCGCGGTAGTCGTGGGACATGGGTTCCTCCTCGGTCGACGCGGCTGGCTGCCGCGTCACTTCAACAGAACCGCGCCGCCGGGGTTTTTGGTCCCGCCAAACTGTGAGCGCGCCGTGAGTTCGTCCGCGTCACGGACGATGGGCGGCCAAGAAGCGCGCGACCTCATCGAACGCCCTATCCCCCTCGGGCACCTGCACGTCCGGGAAGAAGTAGAAGCCGTGCGGCATGCCGTCGGGGAAGTATCCGGCCACCGGGGTGCCCGCCTCCCGCAGCAGGTCGGCGAAGGCACGCGCAGAGTCCACGATCGGGTCGTGCGTCCCCGTAGCGATCACGGTCGGCGGGTAGTCCGCGAGGTCGCCGTAGATCGGGCTGACGAGCGGGTCCGTCCACGGCGTGGTCGGCACGTAAGCGCCCCGGATGAAACCGAAGAAGGCGCTGTCGTACACGATCCCGCGGGGGGCCATCGCCTGGAACGAGGGCCACCTCTCGGCGACGAAGTCGACGAACGCTCCCAGCAGCACGACCGCGGACGGCACCGGCACCGCATCGGCCCGGGCGCGCAGAGGCAGAGCCGCCGCGAAATTCGAACCGGCCGAATCGCCCGCCGCCCCGACCCACGCCGGGTCGCCGCCCACCCGGGCCGCGTCCGCGCGCAGCCAGCGGTACACGTCGTAGACGTCCTCCAACGGCGTCGGGAAGGGGTACTCCGGCGCGAGCCGGTAGTCCGCCGAGACGACGAGCATGCCGTTGTCCCGCGCAAGGCGCCGCGTGATGTAGTCGGTGTCATCGGAGCTGCCCACGGTGAATCCTCCGCCGTGCACGTAGAGCAGAACCGGAAGCAGCTCTGCGGGCGATGCTGAGCGCGGCCGATAGACCTGGCACCGCGCGACACCCCCGCTCACCGGCAGGTACACCACCGTGACCTCGACGTCCGGGACGGCCTCGGCACCGGTGGGAGGCACGAGCGCCGGGTCCGGCGCGACATGGGCGCCGCCCCCGACGTAGCCGGTGCGCACCGGGATGATCATCATGTCGCGCAACGCGACGGGCGCGCGGTTGTTCGCGATCACGCGGTAGGACGGCATCGCCGGATCGTCCGGGTCGATGTAGCTGAGGCCGTCGATGGGCCGCACGACGGTCACATCCTCCTGACCGTCGGGGATGGAGAGAAGAACCTGATCGATCATCCGCAATCTGCTTTCCGAGCCGTACGAAGGGTCGGCCGCAGACTACCAAGCCGCTTCAGAGCGCGGGGCGCCGCATCCGGTTGGACAGGCTGGAGCCGGCCAGCACGCCGAGGGCGATCGCGACCATCGTGGACAGCGTCGCGACGAGCGAGGAGCCCGCGGCCGAATCACCGCCGAGCACGTCGGCGACCCCGACGAGGCCGAGGGCTCCGGGGACGAGCAGCCAGAACGCGGGGGTGAAGCTGATGAGCGCCGCCGGCCCGGAGGGCTGCCGGGCCACGAGCGCCGTCACCGGCGTCACCACGAGCGCCCCGATGAACGCCGACAGCACACCGCCGAGCACGAGACCGCCGAGGATCTGCGCCGAGTACGCGACGTAGAGGACGAGCAGGATCCAGCCGATCGTCCGCCGCGGCGCGCACCGATGCACAGAGATCGCCATGCCGAACACCGCGACCGCGACCCACGGCGCGAACGGGCCGAGCATCTCGGGGTTCTTGCTGAAATCCACGTCCGGCACCCCGACGACCGCGCCTGCCGTGACGATCCCGGCGCCGAGCAGGACGAGCTGCATCCCCCCGGCGGCAAGACGCCCCGCGCCGGAGATCATGTTGCCCGTGGACAGTTCGAGCACGGCCGTGGTCAGCAGGGCCCCGGGGAGCAGGACGACGAGCGGCGCGATGAGCGCGGACAGGATGCCGGAACCCCAGCCCCCGCGCAGCAGCAGGAACACCACGAGCGCCACGCCGAAGGCGATCGCGACGGTGATGAGGGCGGAGTACCGTCGCGGCACGCGCTCGCTCACGAGAAGCGCGGCGCCGGTGATCAGGCCGAGTCCGGCCGACAGCGACACTCCGGTCCACGTCGAACCGAGCAGCACCGCGAGCGCGCCGCTGAGGAAGCCGTACGCGACCACGCGAACGACCCGCCCGTAGGTCGGTGTCATGTCCCGGACGCGGGCGATCTTCTCGATCGTGGACTGCGGGTCGAGCAGGCCCGTGCGTGCGGCATCCACCGTCCGCTGCACCTCGTCGATCTGCGAGAACAGCAGTTGCCCGTCACCGCTGGCCGTGGCTCCGGTGCGGTGCTGACCGTCGCCGCGCGCCGACACGAGGAGGGCATTGGGGAAGACCAGGGCCTGGCTCTCGGGAAGCCCGTTCGTCTCGGCGATGTCGGCCAGCACGTTCTGGATCGTCTCGACCGAGTACCCGGCGTCGGTCATGGCGCCGCCGACCGCCTCCGTCGCGGCGAGCGTGGCGGCGGCATCCGGTTTCGCGTCCTCGGCGATCGGGAGCGAACCCGTCATGAGCGCGGCACGCGCGCCGATCGCGATGTCGCGTTCGGCGCGGGAACGGCGGGCGAGCAGGAAGAGACCCGCCGCGACGAGGACGATGGCGGCGGCGAGCGCAGAGAACGCGATGGGTGGCACGGGGGACCTGTCTTCGGGTGACGCTTGCATCATCGCAGGGGAATGCGCGGGGCGCGAGTGGGCTTGTCGCCCGTGTGAGGTCCGAGGAGAATGCACGCGTATGGCCGAACTGACGCTCATCCAGCGCTCACCCGATCCGGAGCAGTCCTCGGCGCGCTCGCGGTCGCGCCGCTCGATCGCCGAGAAGATCCGCTCGCTCGGCCAGAACCGCATCGGCGCCCTGGTCCTGCTGCTCGCCACCGTCGCCGCGGTCGCCTGGGCGAACGTGTCGATCGGGTCGTACGAGACCTTCTGGGACACCGAGCTCATGATCGGCGTCGGCGACCTGCACCTCGAGTTCACTCTGCACGCCCTCGTGAACGACGCGCTCATGGCGATCTTCTTCTTCACCGTCGGGCTCGAGGTGCGGCGCGAGTTCGCGATCGGCGAGCTCACGAGCTGGTCCCGTGCGGTCGTGCCGGTCGTCGCCGCGATCGCCGGACTCGCCCTGCCGGCACTGCTGTTCGTGTGGGTCGCCGCCGACTCCGGTCACGCCTCCGCGTGGGGCGTCGTGATCTCCACCGACACCGCGTTCCTGGTGGGGGCTCTCGCGCTCGTCGGGCCCCGGGTGCCCGGTCGCCTGCGCGTGTTCCTCCTCGCTCTCGCGGTCGTGGACGACATCGGCGCGCTCAGCATCATCGCGCTCGTGTACACCGAGAACTTCACGCCCCTGCCGCTGCTGATCGCCGCGGCCGGGCTCGTCGGCGTCTACTTCACGCGCTACCTCCGCGGGGGCCGAGGCCCGGTGTACGCGACCCTCGCCGTCATCGTGTGGCTCGCCTTCCTCGCCTCCGGCGTGCACCCGACTCTCGCCGGCGTCGCGATCGCGCTCCTCGTGCCCGTCTACCGGCCGGACCGCCGCGATGTCGAGCACGCGCTCGAGCTCGCCCGCACGTTCCGTCAGTCGCCGAACACCGAGTACGCGCGGGCGGCCGCGAACAGCCTGCGCGAATCGATCTCGATCAACGAGCGACTGCAGTCCGCGTACGCGCCGTATGTCGCGTACGTCATCCTGCCGCTGTTCGCGCTCGCGAACGCGGGAGTCCTGATCACCCCCGAGATCCTGGGCGCCGCCCTCGTCTCCTCGCTCACGTGGGGCATCGTGATCGGGCTCGTCGTCGGCAAGTTCCTCGGGATCTTCGGGTCGGCGGCGATCCTGAAGACCCTCCGCCTCGGCGAATTCGGCCCGGGTCTCACGCTCGACCGCATCGCGGGCGGCGCCGCCCTCTCCGGCATCGGCTTCACGATCTCGCTGTTCATCGTCGACATCGCGATCGACGGGGAGGACGCGCAGAACCAGGCCCGTGTCGGCGTCCTCGCCGCCTCCGTGATCGCGTTCCTCGTGGCCACGATCGTCTTCCGCGTCTCGGATGCGTTCCACCCGCGCGAGGACACCGGCCAGACGCTCGTCCGCCCCGTCGACTCCCGCCGCGACCACGTGTTCGGCCGCGACGACGCGCCGTACACGATCGTCGAGTACGGGGACTTCCAGTGCGGGTTCTGCCTGAAGGCGTCGGGGTCGATCCAGGAGGTCAAGGCCGAACTCGGCGACCAGCTCCGCTACGTGTGGCGGCACGCTCCGCTCACGCAGTACCACCCGAACGCCCTCGCCGGTGCGGAGGCCGCGGAGGCGGCATCCCTGCAGGGCAAGTTCTTCGAGTTCGAGCGCGGACTGTTCTCGGATCAGGAGAACCAGCGCCCGTCGGACATCGTCCGCCTCGCCCGCGAGCTCGGGCTCGACGTGGAGAAGTTCGAGCGCGACCTCACCGCTCCGGAGGTCACCGGGCACGTCCGTGACGACATGCTGGATGCCGAGGCGATGGGGATCACGTCGGTGCCGACGCTCTTCATCAACGGCAGGCGCCACACGGGCCCCTACGACGCGCAGTCGCTCATCCGGGCGCTGACCCCGCCGGCACCGGAACCGACGCCCCCGACCGAGAGGTGACCCGACCCATGGGATCCGACCTGAATCCGACGATGTCGCCCGCGCTCACGGACGCGCAGTGGGAGCGACTGTGCGCGTTCGGGACGCCTGTCGACGTCGAGGTGGGCGACTACCTCTTCCGCTCCGGCGATGCCGCGTACGAACTCGCTCTGCTCGAGACGGCGGAGGTCGAGATCGTCCGCGATTCGCTGTGGTGGGTCGAGGAGGCGATCATCACGCGGATGGGTCCGCGCACGTTCGCCGGCGAACTGGGTGTGCTCAACGAGCAGAACGCGTTCCTGTCGGCACGGGTGATCGTGCCGGGGCGCGTGCGCCGGATCCCCCACACCCAGCTGCGGCGGCTCATGGCCGAGGACGACGAACTGTGCGACCTGATCCTGCACGCGCTCTGGGCCCGGCGCGAGTCGCTGCGCGAGGGACCGGCCGCGCTGACGCTCAAGCTCGTCGGCGCCCGCTCCTCGCGGGACTTTCTCGCGCTGCGACGCTTCGCCGAGCGGTTCGGTCTGGCGCACACCACCGTCGAGATCGACCCGGCCGACCCGCCGGCATCCGCCCACCGGCTCGACCCCGACGATCTGCCCGTCGCGTTCATCCAGGGCGAGCCGATCGTGCGGGCGACCCCGGGCATGGTCGCCGAGCGGCTGGGTCTCAGCTACCAGGCGCACGCCGACGAGATCGTCGACCTGGTCGTCGTCGGCGGTGGACCGGCGGGGCTGGCGGCGGCGATCTACGGCGCCTCCGAAGGTCTCAGCACCGTCCTGCTGGATGCCGTCGCCCCGGGTGGTCAGGCGGCGGCCACGTCGCGCATCGAGAACTTCCTGGGGTTCCCGTTCGGCGTGGCCGGAGGCGACCTGATCGGGCAGGCGTCGCTGCAGGCCCTGAAGTTCGGCGTGCGGGTGTACGCACCGTGCGAAGCGGTGCGCCTCGACCCCGTCGGCGATCTGCTGCACGTGACCCTGACCGACGGGCGGGTCGTGCGGACCCGTTCTGTGATCGTGACCGCGGGCGCCGCATATCGGACGCTCGCGCTGGAGCACTGGGATCGGTTCGAGCGCTCGGGCATCTACTACGCGGCGACCCAGCTGGAGCTCCGCCAGGTGCTGAACGCTCCGGTGGTCGTGGTGGGCGGGGCGAACTCCGCAGGGCAAGCGGCCCTGTATCTCGCCGCGAACGGCTGCCCTGTGCACCTCGTGGTGCGCGGCGACGACCTCGGCGCCCGGATGTCGTCGTACCTCGTCGACCGGCTCGTGGAGGATCCGCGCATCGACGTGCACACCTCGTCGCGCGTCGTGGGCCTGGAGGGGGATGCCGGGCTGGAGCGCGTCCACATCGACAGCCTCGGAACCGTCGACGCGCGGGGCCTGTTCTGCTTCATCGGCGCCGAGCCCGCGACGGGGTGGCTGCGAGGGGTCGACCTCGACGAGGACGGGTTCGTCAGAACCGGGACGGATGTCGCCGCCTACGCGCTGTCGCACTGGCAGAGCCTCGGCCGCGAGCCGCTGCCCTTCGAGACCTCGCTGCCGCGGGTGTTCGCCGCAGGCGACGTGCGGCGCGGATCCATGAAGCGCGTCGCCGCCGCCGTCGGTGAGGGCTCCAGCGCGGTGGCGTCGGTCCATCGCGCCCTGGCCGTCTGAGATGTTTCCGCGCTTTACGCGCGAGGTGACGCCGGGCGCGGCGGCCCGTAGTCTCCCGGCATGCCCGAACATCGCGATCCCGCCGACGCGCCGCGCCCCGAGACCACTCGTCCCGACACCCTCGGCTTCGCGACGCGCCAGATCCACGCGGGCGCGGACCGCATCGACGGGCACCGCCCGCGCGCGACGCCGATCTACCTGACGGCCGGGTTCGAGTTCGCCGACTTCGACCAGGCGAACGAGCGCTTCGTGCAGTCCGACGACGGATACAGCTACACGCGCGTCGGCAACCCCACGAACTCCGCGGTCGAGCGCCGCATCGCCGACCTGGAGGGCGGCGCCGGAGCGCTTCTGGTCGGCAGCGGTCAGGCGGCGGTCTCCACGGCCGTGCTCGCACTCGCCGCATCGGGCGACCACCTCGTCTCGGCATCCGGCATCTACGAAGGCTCGCGCGAACTCTTCCGCGACAACTTCTCGCGCCTGGGCATCGAGACCTCGTTCGTGACCGAGGCGAACGACCCGGCCGCGTGGGAGGCGGCCATCCGCCCCGAGACGAAAGCCCTGTTCGCCGAGTCGATCCCGAATCCGCGCAACGAGATCCTCGACATCGCCGCCGTCGCCGCCGTCGCCCGCCGCCACGGCATCCCCCTCATCATCGACAGCACCCTCGCGACGCCCTACCTGCTGCGCCCGATCGAGCACGGCGCCGATGTCGTCGTGCACTCGGCGAGCAAGTTCCTGGCCGGGCACGGCACGGTTCTCGGCGGAGTGATCGTGGATGCCGGGCGCATCGACTGGACAGCAACAGGCGACCGCTTCCCGCACCTCACCCGCACCCCGGGCAGCGACGGACGCACGGTCGCCGAGCGATCGGGCCGCGCCGCGTTCCTGGACTACGCGCGTGCGAACATCGCCCTCCGCCAGGGCCCCTCGCCGTCGCCGTTCAACGCGTTCTTCATCCTGCAGGGCATCGAGACGCTGTCGCTGCGCGTGCAGCGGCACACCGAGTCGGCTCAGCGCATCGCGGAGTGGCTCGCCGAGCACCCCGCCGTCGAGTCGGTCGACTACAGCGGACTCCCCTCGAGCCCCTATCACGCGCTCGCCGAGCGCTACCTCCCGCGCGGTGCGGGTTCGGTGTTCTCGTTCACGCTGCGCGGCGGGCGGGATGCCGCACGGACGTTCGTGAACGCGGTGGAGCTGTTCACCCGGATGACCCACCTCGGGGACGTGCGCTCGCTCGTGCTCCACCCGGCCTCGACCACGCACGTCAACCGGACCGAGCAGGAGCGGCAGGCGGCAGGGATCGGGCAAGGGCTGCTGCGCCTGTCGATCGGCCTCGAGGACGCCGACGACCTGATCGCCGACCTCGACCGCGCCCTCGGCGCCGTGGAAGCCGCGGAGCTTCTGGAGCGGGCCGGCATCGTATGAGCAAGACGCAGCACTTCGGCTGGTTCCTCTCGCGCGGATTCGGTCCGCACGGCTGGGCACGGCCGTACTGGGAGTGGAACTACGACTGGCGCAAGCCCGGGCTCTACCAGGAGGGCGCGCGGACGCTCGAGCAGGCGGGCATGGACTTCGTCCTGATCGAGGACGCCCTCTCGGTCGGGATCAGCCCGGAGACGCTGGACCTGCGGGTGCGCAAGGCCTACGGCGGACCCAAGCACGACCCGTGGACGCTCGCGCCCTACCTCTTCGCCGCGACCGAGCACCTGGGCGTCATCCCGACCGCGAACCCGGCCGGCTGGCACCCCTACACCGCGGCACGGCAGTTCGCGTCTCTGCAGCACCTCTCCGGCGGCCGGCTCGGGCTCAACGTCGTCACCGACGTCGGCTCCGCCCACCACTTCGGCCAGGAGCGCCTGCCGCACGACGCCGCGTACGACCGGGCGCAGGAATGGCTGGACGCCCTGCGCCTGCTCTGGCGCAGCTGGGACGACGACGCCCTGATCGCCGATCCGGAGACCCAGATCTACGCCGACGGCACCAAGATCCGCGCGGTGCAGCACCGCGGGCAGTACTTCTCGTTCGACGGACCGCTCAACGCGGAGCCCCTCCCCTCCGAGCCGGTCGTGGCCTCCCCCGGGGGGTCGCCCCGCGGCATCCGCTTCGCCGGGGAGAACTCGCAGATCCAGCTCGCGCTGTCGAACCTCGACGTCGGTGCCGTGCGCGCCTACCGCGAGAAGGTCCGCGCGGATGCCGTCGCGCACGGGCGCGATCCCGCCTCGATCAAGACGCTGTTCGTGTTCAAGCCGATCGTGGCGGCATCCGTCGAGGAGGCCGACCGCATCGTGGCGGCATCCGCGAACCCCGACGAGGCGGCGCTGCGCGCTGTCGCGGAAGCGTGGTCGAGCGATCTGGAGACCGATCTGACGACGCTCGACCTGGACGAGCCGCTCGATGAGGGGATCTTCGGCGAGCACGTCTCGCGCGGCACGATCAAAGGGCTGCGCGGCCGGTTCGATTCGTTCGAGGGTGTCCCGCTGCGTGAGATCCTCGCGGGCAAGGCCCGGCTCGGCCGCATCGGCGACGGCATCAGCGGCACGGTCGGCACCGCCGACGAACTCGCCGACCTCATCCAAGCACTCGGGGACGACGCCGACAACGACGGCCTGATCTTCTCCGGCGACCTGCATCCGGTCACGCTGCACCGCGCCCTGGACGACCTCGTGCCGATCCTGCGGCGCCGCGGGATCCTGCGCTCGGAGTTCGTGCCCGGCGGCCTGCAGGCGAACCTGTCCGCGTTCTGACCCGGTCAGCGCTCGTGCAGGCGAGCGAGCGTGCTGACGACCTCCGCGTGCCAGCGGCGAGCAGCGGGCAGCGCCCCGGTGAACATCCACGTGTCGTGCGTGACCCCGAGATAGCGCACCGCGCTCGCCTCGACCCCGGCCGCGCGCAGCTTCGCCGCGTACGCCGCCCCGTCGCCGCGGAGCGGGTCGTACTCCGCGGTGAGGATCACCGCCTCCGGAAGGCCCGCGTGCGAGGCGGCCCGGAGGGGTGAGGCGAGCGGATCGCGCGCATCCGCCGGCGAGGCGAGATACGTGCGCGCGACCGACCGCAGCTCGCGCAGGGCGATCACGCTCGGGATGCCGAGCGCCCACGTCGCGCGCAGATCCAGGTGCCGGCCGGTGAGGTCCGTCACCGGCACCTCGAGCAGCTGCAGGCGGATCGGAATGCCGCTCCGATCGCGGTTCGCGATCGTCAGGGCGGCGGCGAGGGACCCGCCCGCCGAGATACCCGCGACGCCGATGCGGTCGGCATCCACCCCGATCTCGGCGGCGTGCGCGTGGATCCACGCCAGCGCCGCGCGCGCCTGTTCGATCTGCGTCGGGAACCGGTGCTCGGGGGCGAGCGCGTAGTCGACGGCGGCGATCGCGACGCCCGCCTCCGCGGCCCGGCGCCGGTTCGCGGCGTCCGTCGTCGGATAGTCGATGCCGCCGATGCGGAACGCGCCGCCGAAGAACGACAGCCAGACCGGCGGGGTCTCCGCGGTCGGCGGGTGGTAGATCCGCACCCGGACCGAGGGGTATCCGGGGACCTCGACCGTGTGCTCGCTCGTGCGCAGCTCGGGGCCGGGCGTCCCGACGGTCTTCAGCTCGGTGCGGTCCCACGCGAGAGCAGCGCGTCGGTGCCGCTCGCGCGGGGTCAACGCGCGGCCCCGCCGCGGGGCGGGGGCCGCGGCATCCGTTTCCCCCCGCAGCCGCCGCCACCACCGCGTCACGCGGGAGCGCAGCGGCGCGATCCGCTGCCCGATCAGGTACCGCCGGTGCACGCGCAGGCGCTCGGCGAAGAAGGGATCGAGCGGCATCGTCCCATCCTGCCCCTTCGAGCGGACGGTGGATGCCGCGGCACAGCATACGGCGGGCGGATGCGCAACCCTCCGCCGGTTCTCAGGCGGCGGGTGTTGCCTCGCCCTGTGTCCGCCCATCACTCCCCGCCCCACGTCAGCGTGATCGTCCCGGTGTACGAGCCCGGCCCGACCTTCGACGACCTGATCGCGTCCCTGGATCGCCAGACGATTCCGCCCGGTGCTTTCGAGGTTCTCCTGTGCGACGACGGATCCGGCGAGACGACGCGCGCGCGGCTCGCGGAGGTCGCCCGCACCCGGCCGCACGTGCGTGTCCTGACGCTGCCGCACACCGGCTGGCCGGGGACGCCGCGCAACCACGGGATCGACGCGGCGCGCGGGCGGTACGTGTTCTTCGCCGACCAGGACGACCGCCTCTATCCCGACGCCCTCCGCGCGCTCGCCGCGTACGCCGACGCGCACACGTCGGACGTGGTGATCGGCCGGGTCGTCGGGATCGGCCGGGACATCCCGCGCTCGGTGTTCCGGCGGGACATCCCTCGCGCCGAGCTCGGGCGCGACCCGTTGCTGGCGCTGCTGACGCCGCACAAGCTCTTCCGGACGGCGTTCCTCCGAGATGGCGGCATCCGCTATCCGAACGGCCGCGTGCGGCTGGAGGATCATCTGTTCGTGATGGAGGCCTACTTCCGGGCACGGACGATCTCGATCCTCGCCTCGACGCCCTGCTACGCGTGGCTGAAGAACGCCGGCAGCGCGAGCTCGTCGCGCATCGACCCCGAGACGTACTTCCCGCACCTGGAAGCCGTGCTCGACCTCGTGGAGCGCAACACCGAACCGGGAGCCCTGCGGGACACCCTGCTGCGGCATTGGTACCGCGGCAAGATCCTCGGGCGGCTCGGCGGAAAGCGGATGCGGCGCTACCCGGCCGCCTACCGCGAGCGGTTCCTGGACGCGGTGATCCCGCTCGCCCAGCGCCGGTTCGGGTCTTCCGTCGAGGACGGACTGCCGCTTCCGCTCCGGGTGCGCTCGAGCGCGCTGCGGGCGGGCCGTCGCGAGGACCTCCTGCGCCTGGCCGACTACGACGCCGGCCTGCGCGCCGACGCCCGCATCGTGGCGGCGGAGTGGACCCGCGGCAAGATCGCGCTCACGATCCGCGCGCGCGTGCTCGACACGGACGGCGAGGACCTCACGCCGGACGGCATCGGGCGTGCGCTCGGCCTCGTGATCCCGCCGGGCACGGCGGCGCCGGCGGACCGGGTCGAGCTGCGGCTCGAAGCGTCGCCCGACGCCTTCGAGCGCCGCATCCCCGGTGCGTCGGCGCCCGGGCTGCGCGACGCGCGCGTCGTGATCGACCCGGTCCGCGTGTTCGCGCGTCAGGATCCCTCGGTCGGCGGACGCCTGCGCGCACACGTGCGACGCCTGGGGTGGACCTTCGATGTCCCGCTGCATGCCGATCCGGGGATACTTCGCGCCCTCGGGCCGTCACCGGTGTGGGCCGGGCGCCGGTGCGCCCTCGTCGAGGGCCGCGACGGCGTGGAGCTGCGCCGTCAATGGCCCGCCGGCATTGCGCGCGATCTGATCGCGCGCGGCGCGCGGCGGGCGCGGGGCATGCTCAGCGCATCGCGGCGGGCGCTCAGCGCAGCGCCGCGGGCGTCCACGTCCCCGGGGTCGTGAACGGCGCATCGCGGACGTCGAACTCGGCATCCCCGACCGAGGCGACACACACGAGCAGCGAGTAGGAGGGGACGCCCTCGAAACTCTGCCGGCGGATGATCGCCGCCGGGTCGTCGCCCGGTAGGTCGGCGGTGCGCTCGACGATGTCCAGCCACGGCTTCCACCATGCGGCGCCCGCGGGAGCGGCATCCTGGAATTCGGGGAGCCACCGGGCGATCCTCGGCGTCTCGGGGTCGTCGACGTCGTCGTGCGCGACCATGTGGATGCCGGGCGGCAGCTCCGTCGTCCGGGAACACAGTCCGTCCCACGCGGTGACGCGGGCGGTGTGCGCCGTCACCTCGACGAGGTTGAACCCGCGCGTCTGCGGGCTGTCGCCGACGGCGCGCCCGGCGGCGGCATCCAGCGCCACCGCACCCCGGGTCGTGACCTCGTCGTCACGGCGGTCGGACAGATCATGGCGGTTCAGCAGGACCGCGAGCGTGCGGGCCTGTTCGTTCGCGGCGAGCCAGGCTCCGCCCGCGCGCGCGTCCCGGATGCCGATCACGCCGGGGTGTGTCTGCGGCCACCACGGGCCGAGGCGATCCCAGGGCCGTCCCGGATCCTCGTCGCGGACGGCGAGGAGGCGGACCGGGCTCGACGAGTCGTCGGGGACGCTGATGATCACGGTGCACACGTCGGCGCCTTCCTGCGTGGGACAATCGGGCCGTGTACGTCATCGTCGGAGTGACGGGCGGGATCGCCGCCTACAAGACCGTGCAACTCGTGCGCCTGCTGGTGCGGGACGGACACGAGGTGCACGTGATCCCCACCGAGGACGCGCTGCGATTCGTGGGCACGCCGACGTGGGAGGCCATCAGCCGTCATCCGGTCACCACCTCCGTGCACGACGACGTCGCGAAAGTCCGCCACGTCGCGCTCGGGCAGGCGGCCGATCTCGTGATCGTGGCGCCGGCGACGGCGAACTTCCTTGCCAAGACGGCCGCCGGATTGGCCGACGACCTGCTGGGGACGAGCCTACTCGCGACGACGGCACCGGTCGTGGTGGCCCCCGCGATGCACACCGAGATGTGGCGGCATCCGTCGACCGTGCACAACGTCGCCGTCCTCCGCGAGCGCGGCGTGCACGTGGTGGGCCCCGAGGACGGACCGCTGACCGGCGGTGACGTCGGCCCCGGACGCATGACCGAACCCGAGGCGCTGCACGCATATGCCTCCGCACTCATGAACCGCAGGCGCGACCTGTCCGGGCTGCGCGTCGTGGTCTCCGCGGGCGGCACGCGGGAGCCGATCGATCCGGTGCGCTTCCTCGGCAACCGCTCGAGCGGGCGACAGGGGGTCGCCGTCGCGCGGGCCGCAGCCGACCGCGGCGCGTCGGTCGCGCTCGTGGTCGCCCACGCGGATGCCGACGCCCTCGCCCCCGCGATCGGTCGCGCCGGCATCGAGCTCGTGCGGGTCGGCACGGCGGCCGAACTCGGCCGCGCCGTCACCGAGCGCGCGGTGGACGCGGATGTCGTGGTGATGGCGGCGGCGGTCGCCGACTATCGGGTGGCCGAGACCGCGGACCGCAAGCTCGCGAAGGAGGACACCGGCGGGGTCCTCACGCTGCAGCTCGTCGCGACCGAGGACATCCTCGCCGGCCTCGTACGCGGTCGGCGCGACGGGCAGACGATCGTCGGGTTCGCCGCCGAGACCGAGACGGATGCCGATGCCCTGCTCGACCGCGCGCGCCGGAAGCGCCGCCGCAAAGGTGTGGACCTGCTCGCCGTCAACGAAGTGGGCTGGCAGAAGGGGTTCGAGAGCGCAGAGAACGCCCTGACGATCCTCGGTGCCGAGGACGAGGTGGTCGCCCAGGTCTCCGGGAGCAAGCGCGAGGTCGCCGACGCGCTCTGGGACGCGGTGCTGACCTCCCGCTGACCCGCTTTCCCCCCGAGATGGTCCCCTCTCCGGCGAGATGGTGGGTTTTCGCCCGAGAATGCCCCCACCACCTCGGCAGAAGAACCACCACCTCGGCGGGAAACCCACCACCTCGGGGGAAGAACCACCACCTCGGCGGGAGGGGTTATGGTGGAGGGGTGCTGACCTGTCGTTGTTGTCGCTGAGCGCCTCGCGCTCGCCTTCGACGACCCCAGCCACCCGCCGCGCCCCCGCGCGCGGCCCTTCCCTCAGGACACCACCGTGCGCTACGCCGAGAACATCACCGACCTGGTCGGCAACACCCCCCTCGTCCGCCTGAACCGCGTCACCGACGGCATCCGCGCCACGGTGCTCGCGAAGATCGAGTACTTCAACCCCGGCGGCTCCGCGAAGGATCGCATCGCGCGGAACATCGTCGACGCGGCCGAACGCGACGGCCTCCTCCGCCCGGGCGGCACGATCGTCGAGCCCACGAGCGGCAACACCGGCGTCGGCCTCGCCCTGGTCGCCCTGCAGCGCGGCTACCGGATGATCTTCGTCGTCCCCGACAAGTTCGCCGGTGAGAAGGTCGACGTGCTCCGGGCCTACGGCGCCGAGGTCGTCATGACGGACACGAGCGTCGAGCCCGACGACCCCCGCTCGTACTACAGCGTGTCCGACCGCCTCGCCCGTGAGATCCCCGGCGCATTCAAGCCGAACCAATTCGCGAACCAGAACGGTCCGCGCGGTCACTTCGAGACCACGGGACCCGAGATCTGGCGCGACACCGAGGGCCTGGTCACCCACTTCGTCGCTGGCATCGGCACCGGCGGCACGATCACCGGCACCGGCCGCTACCTGCGCGAGCTCTCGCAGGGTGCGGTGCGGATCATCGGAGCCGACCCGGAGGGCTCGATCTACTCCGGCGGGCCGATCCACGGCTATGCGGTCGAGGGCGTCGGGGAGGACTTCTGGCCCGAGACGTTCGACCCGACGGTCGTCGACGAGTACCACCGTGTCAGCGATGCGGAGTCCTTCGCGATGACGCGGCGCCTCGCCCGCGAAGAGGGCCTCCTCGTCGGCGGCTCGAGCGGCATGGCCGTGGTCGCTGCCCTCCGCACCGCCCGCGACCTTCCCGCGGACGCCGTCGTGGTCGTCCTGCTGCCCGACCACGGCCGGGCGTACGTCAGCAAGATCTTCAATGACGCGTGGATGACCGACCGCGGTTTCGCCACGACCGACACGACTCCGGATGCCGCCGCCCCGGCATCCGCCACGATCAGCACGACCGGGAGCAACGCATGAGCGAGCACATCCGCGGCTTCGACAGTCTCGCCGTCCATGCCGGCCAAGAGTTCGATCCGACCACCGGCGCCGTGATCCCGCCGGTGCACTTCTCCACGACCTACGCGCAGGACGGGATCGGCGGACTCCGCGGCGGCTACGAGTACGGACGCAGCGGCAACCCGACCCGCACGGCGCTGCAGACCCAGCTCGCCGCGATCGAGCACGGCCGCCACGGTCTGTCGTTCTCGTCGGGTCTCGCCGCCGAGGACGCGCTGCTGCGCGCGGTGCTGAAGCCCGGCGACGACGTGCTCCTGTCCGACGACGTGTACGGCGGCACCTACCGGCTCATCGCCCGGATCCTCGGACCGTGGGGCGTGGGCCTGCGGGTCGTGGACATGACCGATCTCAGCCAGGTGGCCGCTGCACTCGAGGAGAAGCCCGCGAAGGTGCTGTGGGTCGAGACGCCGAGCAACCCGCTGCTGCGCATCACCGACATCGCGGGTCTCGCGAAGCTCGGACGGGATGCCGGTGCCCTGGTCGTGGTCGACAACACGTTCGCGTCCCCGGCCCTGCAGCAGCCGCTGCGGCTCGGGGCGGACGTCGTCGTCCACTCTGCGACGAAGTACCTCGGCGGGCACTCCGACGTCGTGGGCGGCGCGCTCGTGATGAACGACGACGCCCTGGCCGAGAGCGTCGGGTTCCTGCAGTTCGCCGCCGGCGCGGTCTCAGGACCCATGGACGCGTTCCTCACGACGCGCGGAATCAAGACGCTCGGCATCCGGATGCAGCGCCACAGCGAGAACGCGGCCGCCGTCGCGTCCTTCCTCGAAGGCCACGATCGCGTCGCGAAGGTGTACTACCCCGGGCTGTCCTCGCACCCGGGTCACGAGCTGGCGGCGTCGCAGATGTCGGCGTTCGGCGGCATCGTCTCGCTCGCCCTCGCCGACGGCGCAGCGGCACGGAGGTTCGCGGAGTCCACGCGCGTGTTCCAGCTCGCCGAGTCGCTCGGCGGCGTCGAGTCGCTCGTGAACTACCCGGACGCGATGACGCACGCCTCCGTGCGAGGCACCGAGCTCGCCGTCCCCGAGGAGGTCGTCCGGCTGTCGGTCGGCATCGAGAGCTCCGAGGACCAGTTGGCCGATCTCGAGCAGGCGCTCGCCGCGCTCTGAGCCCGGGCCCGCTCAGGCCGCCCCGCGGTCGCGGCACGTGCGCCGCCTCGCGGCACGCCGTGCATGACGGGCCGCGAGCGATTCGGAGGGCCGCGAAGGCCGAGTCGCGCGCGCCGCTCAGCGGGTGCGCAGGCCGTCGAGCGCGACGCGCAGCACGTCGTCGGCGAGGTCGTCGGCGCCTTCGGCGCCCGTCGGGCGGTACCACTCCACGATCGAGTTGACCATGCCGAACACGAGGCGGGTCGCCACAGACGGGTCGACGTCGGCGCGCACCGAGCCCTCCGTCTGCGCGTCGCGCACGAGGGCGGTGATGCGGTGGTCGAACGCGCGGCGGCGCACGAGGGCATCGCGCTCGACCTCGGTGTTGCCGCGGACGCGCAGCAGCAGGGTGACGTACGGCAGCTTCTCGACGAGCACGCGGACGGCTCCGCGCAGCACGAACTCAAGCCGCTCGCCGGCGGCGCCCGCACTCGCACCCGGCTGCGCGAGCACACCCTCGAGGCCACCCAGAGCCTCATCGAGGGCGACGCCGAGCAGATGCTCCTTCGAGTCGAAGTGGTGGTACAGAGCCGATTTCGTGAGGCCCAGCCGCTCGGCGACCGCGGCGACCGACGTCGCGTCGTACCCGTGCGCGATGAACACCTCGACGGCCGCCGCGAGGATCTGGTCGCGGTCATAGCCCGGTCGTCCGCGACGGGCGGGGGCGGATGCCGGGGCGTCGGTCACCCGCTCAGTCTGACACCCGCCGCCCGGGTTTGCCCGCGCGGGCATGCCTGGCATACTGATTTCCTGAACGCTCGGTCGGTAATGGACCGGCGGCCGGACACCGCAGTCAGGAGCAGCACATGGGCCCGTTGCGCATCGAGCGCCTGCCCGACCGGGTCGTGGCCACCCTCGATCGTCCGCACAAGCGCAATGCGATCGACCAGGCCACCGTGGACGCACTGCACGACCTGTGCGCCGAACTGGAGCGCGAGCCGCGAACGCTGATCCTGACCGGCGCGGGCGGCGACTTCGCCGCGGGCGCCGACATCGCCCAGCTCCGCGATCGCCGCGCGGCCGACGCGCTCCGCGGTATCAACGCGTCCGCGTTCGGACGCGTCGGTGCGCTGCCGATGCCGGTGATCGCGGCGATCGACGGTTACGCGCTGGGCGGCGGCGCCGAGCTCGCCTACGCGGCCGACATCCGGATCGGCACCGGCGCGATGAGGATCGGCAACCCCGAGCCCCGGCTCGGCATCCTCGCGGCGGCAGGCGCCACGTGGCGTCTGCGCGAGATCGTCGGGGACGGCCGTGCGAGCGAGATGGTGCTGACCGGGCGGATCATCGAGGCCGACGAAGCCCTCGCCATCGGCCTGGTCTCGAGCCTGCACCCGGCTGAGGAGCTGCTGCCCGCCGCCCATGCGATCGCGGACCGCATCGCGGCGAACGATGCGCTCGCCACCCGGCACACCAAACGCGCACTGCGGGCACCGCGGGAGCGGCATCCCGAGATCGACGGAGAACTGCAGGCGGAGCTGTTCGAGAGTCCCGAGAAGCACCGGCGCATGACCGCGTTCCTCGAGCGATCGGCGGCCCGGTGAGAGCGCCGCGCACGGTCGGCGTGCTGGGCGGCGGGCGGATGGGCTCCGGGATCGCCCACGCGTTCCTCCTCGCCGGCAGCAGCGTCGTCGTCGTCGAGCGCGACGCGGCCGCAGCCGAGGACGCGACCGTGCGCATCCGCCGAGACATCACCCGATCGCTCGAGCGCGGCGCGACGGTGCTCACCGCCGACGAGCTGGTCGACGCGCTGTCGACGGGAACGGATGCCGCCGCCTTCGCGGACTGCGCACTCGTCGTCGAGGCGGTCCCGGAGGACGCGGAGCTGAAGAGGCAGGCGCTCGAGCGCGTGGAGAGGGCAACGCCCGACAGCACCGTGCTCGCCTCGAACACGTCGTCGATCCCGATCGATGAGCTCGCCGCCCCGCTCCGCCGCCCCGGGCGCTTCGTCGGGCTGCACTTCTTCAATCCGGTTCCGGCCTCCGCGCTCGTCGAGATCGTCCGGGGGCGGGCGAGCGACGACGAGGTCGTCGACGCCGCACGCGGGTGGGTCGACGCCCTCGGCAAGACGCCGATCGTGGTGCGCGACTCCCCGGGATTCGCCTCGAGCCGGCTCGGCGTCGCCCTGGGTCTCGAGGCGATCCGCATGCTCGAGGAGGGGATCGCCACGGCCGAGGACATCGACGCCGCCATGACGCTCGGGTACCGGCATCCGATCGGCCCCCTGCGGACGACGGATCTCGTGGGCCTGGACGTCCGCCTCGGCATCGCCGAGGAGCTTCACGCGCGGCTCGGCGAGCGCTTCGCCCCGCCCGAGCTGCTGCGCCGGATGGTGGCCGAAGGCCGGCTCGGACGGAAGACCGGAGAGGGGTTCTACCGATGGGAGAACGGATGACGCTGCCGAGTTACGTCCAGGGCCACTGGTGGTCCCCCGACGCGGATGCCGAATCGACGCTCGTGCGCGATGCGACGACCGGTGCGGAAGTCGCCCGCGTCAGCACCGCGGGGCTCGATCTCGCTGGCGCGCTCGCCTACGCCCGGACCGTGGGGCAGCGCAGCCTCGGCGCACTCACGTTCCACCGGCGCGCGGTGCTGCTCAAGCAGTTCGCCCTCGCGCTGACCGAGCGCAAGGACGAGCTCTACGAGATCTCGACGCGGACCGGTGCGACGAAAGCCGATTCGTGGGTCGACATCGACGGCGGCATCGGCGTGCTGTTCTCCTACTCGGGCAAGGGCCGGCGCGAGATGCCGAACGCCCACGTGTACGTCGACGGACCCGTCGAGCCGCTCTCGAAGGACGGCTCGTTCCTCGGACGTCACATCTACACCCGACTGCCGGGCGCGGCCGTGCAGATCAACGCGTTCAACTTCCCCGTGTGGGGCGCGCTCGAAAAGCTCGCCCCCGCCTTCCTCGCCGGGATGCCGACCCTGATCAAGCCGGCGACGCCGACGGGCTACCTGACCGAGGCGTGCGTGCGGATCCTCGTCGAGACCGGTCTCGTCCCGGACGGCGCGCTGCAGCTCGTCAGCGGACCGGTGCCCGACCTGTTCGATCACCTGCGCCTGGGCGACCTCGTGGCGTTCACCGGCAGTGCCGCGACCGCCGAGAAGCTCCGCGCGCACGAGTGCGTGCAGACCGGCGGCGTGCGGTTCTCGAGCGAGACCGACTCGATCAACGCCTCGATCCTCGGTCCGGACGCCGAGCCCGGCACGCCGGAGTTCGAGGCGTTCGTGCGACAGCTCGTCACCGAGCTGACCTCGAAAGCCGGGCAGAAGTGCACCGCGATCCGCCGATCGCTCGTGCCCTCGGCATCCGTCGACGCGCTGATCGACGCGGTCCGCACGCGCCTGTCCGAACGCGTCGTGGTCGGCGATCCGCGCGCGGACGGCGTCACGATGGGCCCGCTCGCCTCGACCGCGCAGCGCGACGAAGTGCTCCGGCAGGTCGCGCGGCTCCAGGCGGCCGGCGGTGAGATCGTGATCGGCTCGACCGAGGCGCCGTCCGTGACGCACGCCGACGGTTCGGTGGGACCGGCCCCCGACGGCGCGTTCGTCGCGCCGATCCTGCTGCGGTTCGCGGATGCCGCGGCCCCGGCCGTGCACGAGGTCGAGGCGTTCGGCCCCGTCGCGTCGATCCTGCCGTACGAGACCACGGCGGAGGCCGCGGATCTGGTCGCCCGCGGCGGCGGATCGCTCGTCACGAGCATCGCCACCCACGACCCGGAGGTCGCGGTCGAGCTCATCGGACGCATCTCGGCGTTCAACGGACGCGTGCTGCTGCTGGACCGCGACGACGCGCGCTCCTCCACCGGTCACGGCTCGCCGCTGCCGAACCTCGTGCACGGCGGTCCGGGGCGCGCCGGTGGGGGCGAGGAGCTCGGCGGGATCCGGGCCGTGCTGCATCACATGCAGCGCACCGCGGTGCAGGGCTCGCCCGACATGCTCACCGCGCTCACCGGCGTGTGGCATCCGGGCGCCGCCGCGCAGCCCGGGGGCGTGCACCCGTTCCGCAAGTCGCTCACCGACCTGCGGCTCGGCGATCAGGTCGTGTCGGACACGCGCGAAGTGACCCTCGCCGACATCGAGACGTTCGCCCACTTCACCGGCGACACGTTCTACGCCCACATGGACGAGGAAGCGGCATCCGCCAACCCCTTCTTCCCCGGGCGGGTCGCGCACGGATATCTGCTCGTCTCGTGGGCGGCCGGCCTGTTCGTCGACCCCGCGCCCGGGCCGGTGCTGGCGAACTACGGCCTGGAGAATCTGCGCTTCGTGACACCCGTGTCGCCGGGCGATGAGATCCGGGTCGAGCTCACCGCGAAGCAGATCACCCCGCGCGAGACGGACGAGTACGGCGAAGTGCGGTGGGATGCCGTGATCCGCAATCAGCGCGACGAGCTCGTCGCGCAGTACGACGTGCTGACGCTCGTCGAGAAGGAGCTCTCCAAGGCCTGACCTACTCCGCGACGGTGCGGTCGGTCGTGAGCGAGCGGCCGCGCATCTCCGCCACGACGTCGCCGGTCTCGTCGGCGACCGTGACGTCGTACAGGCCCACGCGCCCGCGGCGGGCGCGGCGCACCGCGGTCGCGGTCAAGGTCTGCCCCGCCACCGTGGACGTCAGGAACGTGATGTCGGCGCCCTGGGCGACCGTGATGCGCTCGTCCTCGTTGCACGCGATCGCGAAGGCCGTGTCGGCGAGCGCGAACACCAGGCCGCCGTGCGTGATGCCGAAGCCGTTCGTCATGTCCTCGCGCACGAGCATGGACACGACGGCGCGACCGGGCTCGTCGTGCTCGACGACCATGCCGAGGGATGCCGAGGCGAGGTCGCGCGCCATCATCGCTTTCGTGGGCCTCTCCATGTCTGGCATAATATCTGAACGATCGTTCTGTAAAACATCGGAGTCGAAGATGACCACGTCCAGCACCCCCGAGGAGCGCTTCGAGCAGATCATCGCGGCCGACTCCCGGGTCGAGCCGCGCGACTGGATGCCCGAGGCGTACCGCAAGACGCTCATCCGTCAGATCTCGCAGCACGCGCACTCGGAGATCATCGGGATGCAGCCCGAGGGCAACTGGATCACCCGCGCACCGAGCCTGAAGCGCAAGGCGATCCTGATGGCGAAAGTTCAGGACGAAGCGGGCCACGGTCTGTACCTGTACTCGGCGGCGCAGACGCTCGGGATGCCGCGCGAGCAGATGACGCAGGACCTGATCGACGGCAAGGCGAAGTATTCGTCGATCTTCAACTACCCCACCCCGACCTGGGCCGACATGGGCGCGATCGGGTGGCTCGTGGACGGCGCGGCGATCTGCAACCAGGTGCCGCTGTGCCGCGCGTCATACGGGCCGTACGCACGGGCGATGGTGCGCATCTGCAAGGAGGAGTCGTTCCACCAGCGCCAGGGCTTCGAGATCCTGCTGTCGCTCATGCAGGGCACCGACGCGCAGCGGCGCATGGCGCAGGACGCCGTGGACCGCTGGTACTGGCCGAGCCTGATGATGTTCGGGCCCCCCGATGAGCAGTCCCCCAACTCGGCCCAGTCGATGGCGTGGAAGATCAAGCGGTTCTCGAACGACGAGCTGCGCCAGCGCTTCGTCTCGATGCTCGTCCCCCAGGCCGAGGCCCTCGGTGTCACGCTGCCCGACCCGAACCTGCGCTGGAACGCCGAGACAGGGCGGTACGACATGAGCGAGATCGACTGGACCGAGTTCTTCGACGTGCTCGCCGGCCGCGGCCCGATGAACGCCGAACGACGGCGGGCCCGCCGCGAAGCGCACGAGAGCGGCGCCTGGGTGCGCGAGGCCGCGGCGGAGTACGCCCGCAAGCAGGCCCTGCGCTCCGAACGGGCGGTGGCGTGATGGCGACTCCGGGATCCTCGCCGGCCGAGAGCTGGCCGCTGTGGGAGGTGTTCGTCCGCGCGAGCCGGGGCCTCAGCCATGTGCACGTCGGGTCGCTGCACGCCCCCGACGCCGAGATGGCGGTCCGCAACGGCCGCGACCTGTACACCCGGAGAGGGGAGGGCGTCTCGATCTGGGTCGTGCCGGCGGAGGCGATCACGACGAGCGACCCCGACGCGAAAGGCGCGTTCTTCGAAAGCCCCGCAGGCAAGAACTACCGCCACGCGGTGTACTACACCGCCTCCGAGGGGGTGCCGCACCTGTGAGCGATCTGCACGGGGACGTCACCGTCGACGAACTGCGGCTCGCCGACGAGCTCACGGGGGCGGATGCCGCCCCTCCCGCCTCCGCCGACGTCGCGGAGTACGCGCTCTGGCTCGGCGACGACGCGCTGATCCTGTCCCAGCAGCTCGCCGGCTGGATCGCGCACGCCCCCGAGCTCGAAGAGGACGTCGCCCTCGGCAACATCGCCCTCGATCTCCTCGGACACGCGCGCTCGCTCCTGCACTACAGCGGCACCGCGGACGGCCGATCCGAGGACGACCTGGCATACTTCCGCGGCGAACCGGACTTCCGCAGCGCCTGGCTCATGGAGCAGCCCAACGGCGACTTCGCCCAGACGATCGCCCGGCAGCTCGTCGCGGCGACCTTCATGTTCGAGCTCCACACCGCCCTGCAGGACTCGACGGACCCCACGCTCGCCGCGGTCGCCGCGAAGGCGGTCAAGGAGGTCGACTACCACCGCGACCACGCGATCCAGTGGACGCTGCGCCTCGCCGGCGGCACGGAGGAGTCTCGCGCACGGATGATCCGCGCGATCGGCGACATCTGGCCGTACGGCGACGAGCTGTTCCGCGATGAGGCGCTCATCGAGCGGCTCCCGGGCATCGCGGTCCGCCCCTCGACGCTGCGCCCCGGATTCGATGCCGTGATCGCCGCGGTGTTCGCCGAGGCCGAGCTCGAGGTGCCGCAGGGCTTCGTCTCATCCGGAGGCGGGCGGCGCGGCATCCATTCACCGCATCTGGGCTTCATCCTCGCCGAGATGCAGGTGCTCGCCCGTCAGCATCCGGGGGCGACGTGGTGATCACGCGCGACGAGGCCTGGGCGGTCGCGGCGACCGTGACCGACCCGGAGGTCCCGGTCCTCACGATCGAGGACCTCGGGGTGCTGCGTGCCGTCGAGGTGGACGGCGACCGGGTCGTCGTCACCCTCACGCCGACCTACAGCGGATGCCCCGCGATCGACACGATGCGCGACGACGTGGTCCTCGCGCTCACCGCCGCGGGGGTTGGGGACGTCCGTGTGCAGACCACGCTCGCCCCGGCGTGGACGACGGAGTGGATGACGGATGCCGGCAAGCAGAAGCTGACCGCGTACGGGATCGCGCCGCCGCACGGAGCGCCCCCGTCCGGCCCGATCCGGGTCCGCCTGGCCGTGAAGTGCCCGCGCTGCGGCTCGCTGCGCACGCGCGAGCTGTCCCGCTTCGGCTCGACGGCCTGCAAGGCGCTGTACGAGTGCCAGGACTGCCTCGAGCCCTTCGATCACTTCAAGGCGCTGTGATGACGACCGCCACCCGGCGCCGCGCGCGGTTCCACGAGCTCGAGATCCTCTCGGTCCGGCCGCTCACCGCGGACAGCATCGAGGTCACCTTCGGCGTCCCGCCGGAACTCGCAGACGACTACGCGTACCTCCCCGGTCAGTACGTCGCGCTCCGCGCCAACGTGGACGGCCACGAGGTGCGCCGCAGCTACTCGATCTGCCGCCCCCCGCAGCCGGGATCGATCAGCGTCGGGATCAAGCGCGACCTCGGCGGCCTGTTCTCCGTGTGGGCGCACGAGAACCTCCGTGCGGGCGTCCGCCTCGAGGTCATGAGTCCCGAGGGAGGGTTCACCTCGAAGCTGCCCGACCTCGCGCACGCCCACCTCGTCGGGATCGCCGCGGGCTCCGGCATCACGCCCCTCATGGCCCTCGCCGCGCACGTGCTCGCCTCGTCGGATACGGCACGGTTCTCGCTGATCTACACGAATCGCGCGACCCAGGACGTGATGTTCCTCGAAGAGCTCGCCGACCTCAAGGACCGCTACCCGGCGCGCCTCGCGCTGCATCACGTCCTCTCCCGCGAGCAGCGTGCGGCACCGCTGCTGTCGGGCCGCATCGACGCGACCAGGCTCGAGACGATCCTGGACACTCTCGTTCGGCCCGAGACCGTCACCGAGTGGTTCCTGTGCGGCCCGTTCGAACTCGTGGCGCTGTGCCGCGAAACGCTGCAGGCGCGCGGCGTGCCGGCATCCGACATCCGCTTCGAGCTGTTCACGACGGATGCCGACTCCCCGCGCACGGACCGCGGACGTCCCGTGCAGACGCGGGAGGGCGAGCCGACCGTGCAGATCGAGTTCACGCTCGACGGCCTGTCCTCGCGGGTGGAGTCACCGGTCGCGGCGAACGAGGCGATCCTGGATGCCGCCCTCCGCGTTCGCGGCGACGTGCCGTTCGCGTGCGCCGGGGGCGTGTGCGGCACGTGCCGCGCCCGGCTCGTGTCGGGCAGCGTCCGCATGACGGAGAACTACGCTCTCGAACCCGACGAGCTCGAGCGCGGGTACGTCCTGACGTGCCAATCGCACCCGACCAGCGGGCGCATCGTCGTGGACTACGACGGATGAGTCGGTGAAGGAAGGCGTGAGCATGATCGAGGTCGAGATCGACGGGGCCGTGGCGAGGATCACGCTCAACGCCCCCGCCAAGCGCAACGCCCTGGACGAACGCGCGCTCATCGATCTCTCGGCGGCGTACGACGAGGCCGAAGCCGCGGGCGTGCGGGCGCTCGTGCTCAGCGGCGCCGGTCCGGCCTTCTGCGCCGGTCGCGACATCGCGGGCGTCGACCCTCGTGACGACGACGTGCAGGGCTACCTCGGCGGGCTGGTCACTCCGCTCCTGCGGAAGATGTCGGCGTTCCCCGCCCCGACGTTCGCGGCCGCCCACGGCGCATGTCTGGGGGTCGGCCTCGGCCTCCTCATCGCGACCGATGTCGTGTACGTCGCCGATTCGGCGCGCATCGGGTCGCCGTTCGCCGCCCTCGGCGCGACGCTGGATTCCGGCGGCCACGCCCTGTTCTTCGAGCGGCTCGGCGCCCACAAGACCCTCGACCTCATCTACACGGCGCGGCTCATGACCGGCACCGAGGCGGTGCAGTCCGGGCTGTTCTCCCAGGTCTTCCCCGCCGATGAGCTCCTCGCACATACCGAGGAGGCCGCGACGCGAGCTGCCGCCGGTGCGACGCAGGCCTTCGTCGCGAGCAAGACGCTCATCAGTCGCCTTCGCGACGAGCGCCTGGGGCTGTGGGACGCGATGGCGCTCGAGAACAGCGCTCAAGTGGCGCTGTGCGACACCGAGGACTACCGCGAGGGCTTCGCGGCGTTCCAGCAGAAGCGCGCCCCGCGGTTCGGTGGAGGCCGCTGACGAGCGGATGCGGCAAGCTCGGAGCATGACCCGAACCGGTGTCCTCTCCCTCGGAATCGCCGCGGCGATCGGACCGCAGCGCGCCGCGGCGTTCGCCGCCGGCGCGGAGGCCGCGGGCTTCCACGCGCTGTGGGTCAACGACACCCCCGGCGCCGATGCGCTCACTCTGCTCGAGGCGGCAGCCGCGGCGACCTCCACCCTCACGCTCGCGACCGGCGTGCTGCCGCTGGACCGGTGGAGCGCCGCGGCGATCAGCGAGCGGGTGCGTGCCCTGCCGCAGGAGCGCGTCGTGATCGGGGTCGGCGCGGGCGGCATCCGCACCGGCGCCCTCGATCTCGTGCGCACGACCGCCGCCGACCTCCGCGCCGGGACCGCCGTCCGTGTCATGGTGGGCGCGCTCGGTCCGCGCATGCGCCACCTGGCCGCAGCAGATGCGGACGGGCCGCTGCTCAGCTGGCTCGACCCGGCGACCGCGTACGTGCAGGCTGCACAGGCACATGCGGTCGACCCCGCCGCCCACGTCGCGCTGTACGTGCGCACGGCGCTCGACCCGGACGCGCCGGAGCGCCTGCGAGAAGAGACGGGCCGCTATGCGGGCTTCCCGTCGTATGCGGCGAACTTCGCTCGCCTGGGGCTGAATCCCGACCGGACGGTGCTGGATGCGGCCGACCTCGGCTTCGGGGAGCGCCTGGCGCAGTACCGCGCGGCGGTCGACGAGGTCGTCCTGCGTGCCATCACCGCGACCGACGACGCGGCCGCCGACCACGCGTTCCTCGAGAGCGCCGCGGCGCTCTAAGCGGGCGCGGCGCCGAGCTTCTTGCGGGCGCGCCGATCCCGCAACGCTTCGACCGCGCACCAGACGAGGGTTGCGACCGCGATCCCCTCCAGCATCCCGGCGACGACATCACTCAGCCAGTGCGCGTGCAGGTACGTGCGACCCCACATCATCCAGACGACCCACACCGCGCCGATTGTCCAGATCCACCACCTGCGGAACAGCAGCGCGAGGGTCACGACGAACGTCGTCGCGACGGCGGTGTGGCCCGACGGGAAGGAGGTCGCCACGCTCTCGGCGAGCGAATCCCCCGGCCGCGCCCGCGCGATGATCGCCGCCATCGGTGCACCGATCGCCACCACCAGCGCGATCGCGATCGCCATGTTCAGTGAGTCCCACCGTCGCTTCCGCCAGTACAGGACGATCACGGTCAGCAGCGCGATCGCGAACATCCCGATCGTGCCGCCGACGATCGCGGGAATCCAGGCCAGGATCAGTCCCGGCGGCGTCTCGATGCTCACCATGAGCTCGTTCCACCACTCGTCGATCCCGAGCGGCTTGTGATCGTCGATCGCCACGACGAAGCGCAGGATCACGAACAGCACCGTCGCGAGAATGCCGACCACGAGGGCGATCATGCGCCGGGCGTCGGGTTCGACGGATTCGACGGCTTGCGGGGGTACCGAGGGTGCGTCCGTGCTCACGCGCCCACGCTACCCGCACGCGCGCCGTCGGGTGAGGGCTTGCGCGGCGGGAGTTCCCTCCGTCCGACGTAGGCTTCACGCATGGCAGCGCACACGGTGGTCGACTTCGGGCACCGGATGCTCAACCGCCTGCACCGCGGCATCCTCGCCGTCACCGGGGGGCGTCTGGGCTGGCGGATCGGCCCGATGCCGGTCGTCGAGCTGCATACGGTCGGGCGCACCTCCGGCGCGCGGCGGAGCGTCATGCTCACCGCGCCGGTGCACGACGGCGACACGTACGTGCTCGTCGCCTCGAAAGGCGGGGACGACCGGCATCCCGCGTGGTACCTCAATCTGCTCGCGCACCCCGACGTGGAGCTGACCATCGGCGGCACGACGGTCCCGATGCGGGCCCGGACGGCGAGCGCCGCCGAGCGCGCCGAACTCTGGCCCCGCATCACGCGCGCCTACCGGGGCTACGCCGGGTATCAGCGCAAGACGGACCGGCTGATTCCGGTCGTGATCTGCGAGCCGCGCCCGTAGCTTCAGGCCGAGGCCTCGTGGACGTCGCGGGCTTTCAGCGTGCGGAATGTCGTGACCATCCGGGTGCCGATGAGCACCTTGCCGCGCGAGTGGAGCTTGTCCAGATCCCGGTACGCGTCTCCGATCTCTTCCAGCGGATACAGGCCTGAGACCAGCAGCGTGAACGCGCGGATACGGGCAAGTTCGGCGAGGCGGGCGAGCAGGCTCGTACCGTAGGCGATCGATTCCGCATCATCGCGCAGCAGCTTCACCTCGGTGTGCCGGCGATCCTCGCTCGAGCGGTAGCGGCTCGCCGGCACGCCGAGATCTTCGGCGAGCGCGTGACCGTCTTGGCCGAAGTTGTCGATGAGCGCCGTGACCGGCCCCCCGGCGGCGGCGCGGATGCGATCGGCGATGCCCTCGCCGTAGCGCACCGGTTTGATGCCGAGCTGACGCAGGTAGTCGAAGTTGCGGTCGCCGCACGTGCCGATCACGCGGGCGCCGCGGTGTTTGGCGAGTTGGGCCTCGATGCTTCCGACCCCGCCGGCGGCCGCGGAGATCACGACCGTGTCCTCCGGACCGATCTTGAGCTGGTCCAGGGTGTCCAGCGCCGTGGCACCCGCGAGGAAGAGCCCTCCCGCGGTCTCCCACGACACCTCTTTCGGCTTGACGACGAGGGCCGCGTTCGGAACGGTCACGTGTGTCGCCTGCGCCCCGGCACGCACGTGACCGATCACCTCGGTCCCCGGCTTGAACGTGCCGTCGCCGGCGACGACGACCCCGGCGAAGTCGCTCCCCGACCTCCGCGGCCACGGATCGGCATCCCACTCGGTCTCGCGGCCGGCGCGGATGAAGCCGTCGATGTGGCTGATCCCCGCGCAGATCACCTCGACGGTCGCCTCGCCCGGCCCGGGAACCGGCACGTCCGTCGGTCTGAGCTCCAGCACGTCGGCATCGCCGGTGCGGTCGTACTCGACGACCTTGGGGGTCTCCTGCTTGCGTGCCATGGCCGACGCACCTCCGGTTCTCACGAACGTCGCGTGCCGGCGGATGCGGCTTCCTCGCGCGCTCACCTCATATGATGAGGCCGATTCACCGGGGCAGGGCGCGGAATGGCGAAACCGGTCAGCGCACCCGGATCGCGGCCGGCTGGATCGTGACGGTGAATGACGTCGTCTCGCCGATCTCCTCGCCGTCGATCTCGAAGGCCCGCGCCTCAGGGAGGGTCACCTCGATCTTCTTCGCGCGACCGTGCCCGACGGCATCCGTGCTCGTCAGATCGTCCTTCTTGGTGATCAGCCGCATCAGACCGTTGTCCCACATCATCGTCTTGAGTGTGCCCGCCCATTCGCCGAAGCCCTCCGCGCTCAGCACGAGGTAGTCGAGCTCTCCGTCGTCGGGGAGCGCATCGGGTAGGAGTGTGATGCCGCCCTGCAGGCTGCCGCAGTTCGCGATGAGCAGCGTGTGCCCTTCCTCGTCGCGCGGCGGGTTGCCGTCGGTGGTGATGTGGAACGGCACGACCTCGCTCGCCGCGAGCGCGCGGCCGAGCGACTCCACGTAGGCGAGCCACCCGGCCTTGCTCTTCAGATCCTCATCCGTCTCGGCGATCATCTGGGCGTCGATGCCGAACCCGACCATGACCGCGAAGGCGTGACGTTCCACGCCCTCGGCGAGCTCGACCTCCACCCAGCCGATGTCGATCGCGCGCTCCGCGTCGCCGAGGGCGCGCACGAACGCGGCCGGGACGTCGTTGATCGGGACGTCGAGGTTCCGGGCCAGGAGATTCCCCGTCCCGAGCGGGATGATCCCGAGGACGGCGTCGGCGGCCGCGTCGGCGAGGTGCTCGGCGACCGCGCGGACCGTTCCGTCACCCCCGGCAACGACGATCAGGTCGGCGTCTGCCGCGAGCGCGTCACGAGTGGCGCCTCGGCCCGGATCGTCCTTCGTCGTCTCCCACCACGTCACCGTCGGCGCGGTGGCCTCGTCGATCGCTTCGGCGAGGCCGGACTCGAGCGTTTCCTTCTCGGTCTTGGACGGATTCCAGACGACGGCGATGTGCGAGGTCATTGCACGGCTCTTCTCATTCGGATGCTGCGCCGCGAAGTGGGGCGCTGTTAGCACGATAGATCCCCGTGGTCGGCGGGGGGCACCCTTGACACCGACGATGCGGCGGGATGGCACGGACGGCGGGATCCCGCAAGCCCCCCGTCCGATCCCGCTCCGCGCACCACGATGGGATCATGATGACTCTGCACTACACCGGCGGCGCGGTCATGATGGCCGACGACGTGGCAGAGGCCGTCCTGCACTACGCACGTGAGCTCGCCGCGACGCAGAGGTCCGATGTGCTCATCGTCCCCGTCGTGGACGCGGCGGGCATCCTCACGACGGCGGAGTTCCTCATCGGGCCCGCGAGTCAGCTCCTGGCGATCCCGGTGGACGGCGCGACGGAGCGCGGTCGCGACCAGAACGTCATCGACGACATCGACCGGCGGACGCAGTCGCTCCGGCCACCGGCGGCGGGCACCCGGCGATTCGTCGGACCGGATCTCGATCAGGACCTCGACCTCTCGGCGCCCTAGTCCGATGGCGCGGCGGCGTGACCCAGACGCTTCCGGAAGTAGATCTCCTGGATGCCACCGCCCTGCTCCACACGCTGCGTCTCCACGTATCCGCAGCGCTCGTAGAGCCGGATGTTGGCCTCGCTGAGGCTGCCGGTGAACAGCTCGGCCTCCGCCGCACCGGACGCCTGTTCGGCCGCCTCCAGGAGCGCCTGCCCGATGCCGGCGCCCTGCTGGTCCGGTGCGATCGCGATGCGCCCGATCAGCAGCAGATCGCCTTCCCGCCGTGTGCGGATCGCCCCGACCAGACGGCCGGATCTGCGTGCGACCCACCCGTCGGCATCCCGCAACTCGGCCTCGAGCTCGTCCAGCGTCTGCACGAGCGGCGGCATGTCGACGGACTGATAGATGATCGCCTCGGAGACGAAGGCCGCACGCTGGATCGTGAGCACCTCGCCGGCATCGGCCGCGGAGATCGGCGAGATCTCGATGTCGTCGTGCGATGCCGTCACGATGTCCTCCGCCGCCGGTCAGGCCGGGACGTCGCCGCGCCAGGCGCCCGTCTCGACGCCGCGCGCCTCGATGAACTCCTTGAAGTTCTTCAGATCCTTCTTCACCGCGTGCGAACCCGCCCCGATGAACGAGCCGACCTTCTCGAGAAGGCCTTCCGGCTCCCAGTCGATCTGCACGGTGACGCGCGCCGAGGTGTCGGTCAGCTTGTGGAAGGTCACGACACCGGCGTGATGGGTCTCGCCGCCGACGCTGTGCCACGCGACGCGCTCATCGGGGTGCTGCTCGGTGATCTCCGCATCGAACTCGCGCTCGGCGCCGCCGACCTTGACCTTCCAGTGCGTGTGGGTCTCATCCAGCTGCGTGATGGACTCCACCTCGTCGAGGAACTTCGGGAAGCTCTCGAACTGGGTCCACTGGTCGTACGCCGTCCGCACGGGCACGTCGACGTCGATCGTCTCGATGATCTGCACCATTGTCTGCTCCTCTATCGGGGTTCGGGGTACCTGATCATTCAGCCGCACGCGTGCACTTTCGCGAGGGGGGTTGACAGGCACATGCCGGATCACTGTTCGCGCGCGTGCAACTTCACCCATAATTGGGGAAGCGGGGAGGGATTCCCGCACCAACGAGAAAGCAGCGCGATGCCGTTCCGGACCTTGAGCACCCTCCAGTCGTGGCTGGACGAGTTCGCGACGCTCGGTTATCCGCTGAACGGATCCGCGAAGGTCGTCCCCCAGGACGACTTCGAGGGCGAAGACACCGGTCTCGTCGTCTTCCAGCTCATGAACGCCCCGACGCACGCGTATCTCGCTCCCGAGCCCGGCTCCCACGAATGGCGGGTCACCATGGAAGCTCGGGAGGTCCCGGCCACCATGACCGCGGCCGACGTGCTCAAGCTCTCGTACGAGCTCTCCGTCGTCGCGGCGCTCGGAACGTTCTTGCAGGCCAAGTCCTACGCTTTCCTGCACGGCGCGACGGACTGACGCTCAGATCCGCGCCTGCTGCGCCGCGACCGTGAACCCGTCCAGCGCCTCCGCGAATCGCCCCGCGTCGTTCTGATCCGACCGCTCGATCGCCGCGCTGAAGGCGTCGTCGAATCGGGTGAGCACGTTCCAGGGCTCGCCCTTCAGGTCGGCGATGACCGTGAGCCTGCTCACGCGGCGATCGTCCCTGTCGACGTCGCGTCGCACGGCGCCGCGCTCGACGAGTCGATCGATCAGCGTCGTGACGCCGGCCGAGGTGATGCCGAGGTAATCGCGCAACTCGCCGGGGCGCGTGCCGGGGTTGGCCGCGATGTGAAGCAGCGCGCGCGCGTCGAGCTCGTTGACACCCAGGAGCAGGCGGGCGGCGAGGAGTGCGGCGTTGCGCGCATCGACGTATCGACGCAGAGCTACGGCCAGCGCGGGGAGCGAAGAGGATGAGGGCGAGATCATCGCTGCCATCTTCCCACCTCCTCGATCGACTTTCCGCCACGCTACCAGATCCTCTAGTGAGACTAACTGTTCGAGAACTTATCTAAATTTGCGAGATATTCGTGCTACGGTTGTCCCGTCGATTGGGGTCGGCATCCACTCAACCGCGAAGGAGATCTCGCATGGGGTACCTGTTCTACGGAAACACCGCCGAACCGATCGAGATTCCGGATCGTCTTCTGGCTCACATCAAGGTCGTGATCGCGACGAAGCTGCGCCGGAGCGAAAGCTTCACTCTCACCTGGCGCCATACCGAGGACATCCCCGGAGGGCGCTCGACGATCTGGCTGCAGCCCGCCATCCCCCTCCGCTTCGTCTTCACCTCCGAGTCCGAGACCCTCGACCACGAACTCCTCGCGCGCTTCGCGCAGGCATCCAACTCGTCGCAGGGGCTCACGATCGAGCTCGACATGCTCAAAGAGCAGCCGAGGAAGAACGCAGCCCTGGCCGGAGCCGCCTGACGCCGAACTGCCGCCGGCGGTCGGGCTCAGACGGCTGGGTGGTCAAGGATCGGCGAGCTGAGGCTCGTCCCGTTCAGGTCGAGATACAGCTCGCGCTCGGTGACCGAGACCGTCATCTCGTTACGCCGCTCCAGCGCGGCCACGGCCGCGTCCACGAAGCCCGGCGCGAAGCTGTGCAGCGTGATGTCCTCGACGTGGTGGATGCGCTTACCCGCCCACGGCGCCCTCACCTTCGCGGGGTCGCGATGCGTGTACACCGTGACGCGATCCGCGAGCTTGCTGCCGTGGTGCAGACGCTCGGCATCCGGGGCCCCGACCTCGATCCAGACCGTCACGCGCCCGGTGAGGTCGCGGACGAGCACGGCCGGCTCGTCGGTGGAGGAGATGCCCTCACTGAACGCGATGCCCTCCTCGTACTCGAGGCAGTACGCCAGGACGCGGGTCATCATGTATGCCTCGGTCTCGGACGGATGCCGCGCCACGCGCAGCGCGAGCTCGTGATAGACACCGCGGTCGACGTCGGCCAGCTGCACGGTGAACGTGTGGATGGTTGCGCCGAGGGCCATGGGACACCAGCCTAGGGCTGGCCCTGCAAGTCCGTATATGCGGACGTAGACTGAGCTTCATGCCGCAGATACGGGTGAAGGATGCCGCCACCTACCTCGGCGTCAGCGATGACACGCTGCGCCGCTGGATCGAGAACGGCGTGCTCTCCAGCGCCCGCGATGCATCGGGACGCACCGTCGTGGACGGCCTGGAGCTGGCCGCGCTCGCCCGACGCAACGCGGTCGTCCCCGCCGATCCGAGCGGGATCGGCCGGTCCGCCCGCAACAGCTTCGTCGGACTCGTGACCGAGGTGCTCTCCGACACGGTCATGTCGCAGGTGGAACTGCAGTGCGGACCGCACCGCGTCGTGTCGCTCATGAGCACCGAGGCTGTGCGCGAGCTCGGGCTCGTCCCCGGCTCGATCGCCACGGCGATCGTGAAGGCGACCAACGTGATCGTCGAAACTCCCCTGGGGAAGGCCACGCCGTGATGCGAACTGCGGCGGTGGCGGCGGCAGTCATCGGGGCATTCCTCCTGGGCGGGTGCACCACCCCGAGCCCGTCCCCGGATGCCTCGCGCGGCGTGCTCGCGGGCTCGATCACCGTGTTCGCCGCCGCCTCGCTGAAGACGACGTTCGCCGAACTCGCCGAACGGTTCGAGGCTTCTCACCCCGGCACGACCGTCGATCTCAACTTCGCCGGCTCCGCAGATCTGGTCACGCAGATCACCGAGGGCGCTCCGGCCGACGTGTTCGCCTCAGCGGACCAGAAGAACATGGCCAAGCTCACCGACACCGGCCTGGTCGAGGGCGACCCTGTCGACTTCGCGACGAACACGCTGGAGATCGCTGTACCACCGGACAACCCCGCCGGGATCGCGGCGTTCGCCGATCTCGCCGATCCGGGGCTGAAGCTCGTGATCTGCGCTCCGGAGGTGCCGTGCGGCGCGGCGACCGTCACCGTCGAACAGGCGACGGGCGTGACACTCACCCCGGTCAGCGAGGAGTCGTCGGTGACGGATGTGCTCGGCAAGGTCACCTCGGGCGAAGCTGATGCGGGGCTGGTCTACATGACGGACGTGATCGCCGCCGGCGACGCGGTGACCGGCATCCCGTTCGAGGAATCGGATGAGGCGGTCAACGTGTATCCGATCGCCTCGCTCGACGAATCAGACGCTCCGGACATCGCCGCCGCCTTCGTCGCGTTCGTCACGAGCGCCGAGAGCCGTGCCGTGCTCAAGGCCGCCGGCTTCGGAAAGCCCTAGCGTGCGCGGGGCGGGCACTTTCGCCGGCATCCCCCGCTGGGTCGCCGGGGTCGCCGCGGTCGGCGCGCTCTTCGTGCTGCTGCCGCTCGTGGCGATGATCGCCCGCGTGGACTGGACGCAGTTCATCGCGCTGATCACGTCGGAGTCCTCCCGCGCAGCCTTGTGGTTGAGCCTGCGCACGTCGATCACCGCCACGCTGTTGTGCGTCGTGTTCGGGGTGCCGATGGCGCTCGTCCTCGCCCGCACGCGCTTCCGCGGGCAGCAACTGCTGCGCGCGCTCGTTCTGCTGCCGCTCGTCCTGCCGCCCGTCGTCGGCGGCCTCGCGCTGCTGTACACGTTCGGACGCCGCGGACTGCTGGGTTCGACCTTGCAGATCCTGGGCATCGACATCGCGTTCTCCACGACGGCGGTCGTGCTCGCGCAGACCTTCGTCGCGCTGCCCTTCCTCGTGCTGAGTCTCGAGGGAGCCCTCCGCACCGTGGGTACCCGCTTCGAGGCGATCGGCGCGACTCTGGGCGCCCGACCGACGACCGTGCTGCGCCGCATCACGATTCCGCTCGTGCTCCCCGCGCTGCTCTCCGGCGCCGTGCTCTCCTTCGCGCGCGCCCTGGGCGAGTTCGGAGCGACGCTCACGTTCGCGGGGAGCCTCCAAGGCACGACCCGCACGCTCCCGCTCGAGATCTATCTGCAGCGAGAGGTCGACCCCGACGCGGCGGTCGCGCTGTCGCTCGTACTCATCGTCGTCGCCGTCATCGTGGTGGGTGTCGCCCACCGCGCCGGGGGTACGACGTCGTTCACGCAGGGGCTGCGCCGATGACGCTCGTCTTCTCCGCGACTCTCGACGCACGAGGAGTCGCGCTCGACCTCGAGGTGGCTCGCGGCGAGACGGTCGCGGTGCTCGGCCCGAACGGCGCCGGCAAATCGACCCTGCTGGGCATGATCGCGGGACTCGTGCAGCCGGATGCCGGGCACGCCGACCTGGACGGCGCGGTGCTGTTCGACCTCGCGGGTGGGCGAGGCCGGTGGACACCCCCGCACGCGCGCGGCGTCTCCACCCTCACTCAGGACGCCGATCTCTTCCCTCACCTGAGCGTGCTCGAAAACGTGGCGTTCGGCGCGCGGAGCAAAGGGCTCGGGCGACGACGTGCGCAGGAGATCGCGCGGCACTGGCTCGACGAGGTGGAGGCGACCGAGCTCGCGCAGCGCCGGCCTTCCGAGCTGTCCGGAGGGCAGGCGCAGCGGGTCGCGATCGCACGGGCCCTCGCCGCCGACCCGCACCTGCTGCTGCTCGACGAGCCGCTGTCGGCGCTGGACGTCGCCGTCGCCCCGACGATCCGGCGCACGCTCCTGCGCGTGCTGCGCGAACGCACGGCGATCATCGTGACGCACGACGTCCTGGACGCGCTCACACTCGCCGATCGGGTGATCGTCCTGTCGGAGGGTCGCATCGTCGAGGAGGGGCCGACGCGCGCGACGTTCGCGCGTCCGCGCACCGGGTTCACGGCGGGCCTCGCGGGCCTGAACCTCCTGACCGGCATCCGCACCGCCGAGGGGATGATCACGGATGCCGGCATCGTGATCCGGTCGACCCTGCCGACCGACGCCGCCGTGCACGATCGCGTCGTGGCGACCGTGCGCCCGGGCGATGTCGCCGTCGCGTCTGCCGCGACGACGACGCCCGGCGTCGATCGCATCCTCGCGACCGTTCTGGATCTCGAGCCGCGCGGCGATCTGATCCGCGTGCGGTCCGACACGATCTCCGCGGACCTGGCGCCCGCGGAAGTGGCCGATGGGGACCTCGAGCCCGGAATGCGGGTCGGCTACGTCCTCAGACCGGAAACGGTGACGATCACGCGGGCCTGAGGATCACGCCGTGCCTCAGCTGTCAAGCCCCGTTCGCGGCGGACGAGGGCGGCACACACTCGAAGGACCGCCTCCCCCTCGCCGGGATCATCGAGGGACCATCATGTCGAGCACGCCGAAGAGCACACGACGGCGCCGCTTCGCCCTGCGTCGCACCGTCGATCGTGACTGGATGATCGTCCATGCCGGCGCACCCGAGTTCGCCGTCCGTCCCCTCGCGCACATCACGATCGACGACGACGACGTCGCGGAGGTGGTGTGGACGGCACCGCTCCCCCTTCCCGTCGTCTTCGCCTCACCGCAGGACGCACTGGAGACGCTCGAGTCCTGGGAGCGCACCGGCGGGGGCGCGACGAAGCCGATCCCGATCGCGCATTTCCCCCCGCCTCGGCAGGTCAGCTGAGCATCTTCCTGATCTCGGCCATCTTCGCCTCCATCTCCGTCAGACGCGCGCGCAGCGCGTCGACCGACTCCGCGGACAGCGGTTTCCCCTCGTCGGCCACGGGCTCGGCATCCGTCGGCTTCGGCGTGAGGAAGACGGTCGCAAGGTAGCCGGTGAACGTGCCGAAGATGCCGACCCCGACCACGATGATGATCGTGCCGCACAGGCGCCCGAGGGGTGTCACCGGGTACTGGTCGCCGTACCCGACGGTGGAGATCGTCACCATCGTGTACCAGAGCGCGTCCCCGGCGGTCGTGATGTTCGCGCCCTCCGCGTTCTGCTCGAAGTACAGGATCGTCAGGCTGCCGAACTGCAGGACCAGGATGCCCATGAGAAGGAGCATGTAGAGGGCGCTGCCGGCGCGGTCCTTGATCAGGGTGTGCGCGACGGCTTTCACACCCACCTCGCGCAGGAGGCGCCAGACGCGGATGAGCCGGAAGATGCGGAGGATCTTCAGTTGCGCGAACGGAAGGCTCGCGAGCAGGTCGGCCCAGCCGAAGTGCCTGAAGAAGTACGTGCTCGCCGACGGCGCCGTGAAGATGCGGTACGTGAAATCGATCAGGAAGATCAGGCTGAACAGCGCGTTCATGGCGCCCAGCACGGTGTCGAGGGATTCTTCGCGCAGCACGAGGACCAGCACCAGATTCACGATCGACAGGATCGAGAGGATTCCGATGAAGATCTCGTAGCCGGTGCTCTTCATCTCGCTGCGCACGCGCTTCGCGCGCGGCTTCTTCGGCTCCCCGCCCATGACGCTCCCGTTCTCGGCACGCCGCAGCCTCGGCCGTGCGGACACCCGAGACTATGACGGGCCGGGTGGGATCCGATTCATCCCCACGGAGTGAGCTTTCAGCGAACTTCGGCGCCCGGTGCGCGGTCACGCTCGGGGAGGTACCGTGAGAGCGTCCCCCTCGCCCCGGAGTCCTCATGACACATGAACCGCCCAGCGCCGAGCAGACGATCGCCGACATCTCGGACCGCCTGACGCCGCGATACCCGGATCTTCCGGCTGACACGATCCGCACGGTCGTGAGCGCCGTCTACGCCGAATTCAGCGACGCGAAGGTGCGCGATTTCGTCGAAGTGCTCGTCGAGAAGCAGGCGAAGAAGCGTCTGAAGGCGCTGCAGGCTCAGGCGTGAATCAGCCTTCGGCCTGAGGGTCCACGAGGGGCGCGTCGATCACGCCGATCCCGACGGCCCGGTGATCCGCGCCCGGGTCGCGCGGTCCGGGCTCGGGCGTCCCGCCCGTCGGCTCCTCCCCCGGGTCCTTCTCTGTGCTGGGCTCGTCCAGCTCGTCCGCGTCCGGCTCTTCGGTCGATTCGGGCGTCGGCTCGTCGGTCTCGGCCTCTTCGGCCGGATCGGTGTGTTCCTGTGTCATCGCGGTCCCCTTCCAACCTCCAGCATCCGTCGGGGCCGGCTCGGGATGAAAGGGGTTGACGCCGGCCAGGACCGGCGTGCACAACTCGCATAACGAGGGCTCCGCCCTCTGATCGGAGCCCTCGTCGTCGCGGGTCTCAGCGTGCCATGAATCCGCCGTCGATCGGGAGGTTGACCCCCGTCACCCACGTGGATTCGTCGGAACCGAGGTACACGCACGCCCACGCGACGTCCTCCGGCTGACCGAGGCGACGAATGGACTGCAGTCTCGTGTTCACCTTCTCGTACTCGGCGATCCCACCGGGGAACGCGTTCGCGATGCCCTCCACGAGAGGTGTGAGGACGGTGGAAGGATGCACCGAGTTCACGCGGATGCCGTACTGCCCGTAGACGGCGGAGTCCTGCTTGGTCATCATCGTCACCGCACCTTTGGCCGCGTGGTACGCGGTGAACTCGTCGTTGCCCGTGAGCCCGTAGATCGAGGAGAAGTTGATGATCGACCCCGACCGCTGCGCGATCATGAACGGCAGCGCGTGCTTCGTGGAGAAGAACACGCCCTTCACGTCGACGGCGAACAGCGCGTCCCACTCGGACTCGGCGAGCTCGTGCGTGGGCTTGTCGACCCCGATGATCCCCGCCGCGTTGACGAGCACGTCGATCGTGGCGAAGCGCTCGCCGATCTCGCGGTAGGCCGACGCGACCGACTGCTCGTCCGTCACGTCGACCTGCCAGAACGCGGCCGAGCCGCCTGCGGCGGTGATGCCGGCCACGACCTCCTGTCCCTGTGCTGCATTGAAATCGGTCACCGCGACCGTGGCACCCTCGCGGGCGAACAGCTCTGCGGTGGTGCGGCCCATCCCGGACGCCGCCCCCGTGATGACGGCGACCTTGCCCTCGAGCCGGGTCATCGGGTCTGGACCAGCTCGAACTCCGGCGCCCGGAACGAGCGGTAGCCGTCGCGCTCGGCATCCCGGCAGAACTGCTGGTAGACCTGGCCACCACCCATGTACACCTGGAACTCGTGCGGCTTGCCGGGGACGTTCTCACCGAAGAACCAGGCCTTGGCCTTCTTCCCCTCGGAGTACATGACCGTCGCCTTGCCCGCACGATCGGTCTCCTCGGCCCACCACTCCTCGGACTCCCGAGTCGCCTCGAGCGCCGGCAGGTCGTTCTTCTCGGCGAAGTCGATCGCGCGCGCCATCCACTGCGCTCCCAGCTGGATCGGCACCGGCAGGTTCGAGTAGGGCGTCTGGGGCCCGAGCGAGAGCAGCAGGTTCGGGAACCCGTTCATGGAGATGCCGAGGTTCGAGCGGATACCGTCCGCCCACTTGTCGCGCAGCACCAGGCCGTCGCGCCCCACGATGTCGATCTGCGTCAGGGTCCCGGTCATGGCATCGAACCCGGTCGCGGCGATGATCACGTCGAGTTCGTATTCGGTGTCCCCCACCCGGAGCCCGCGTTCCGTGAACTCTGTGATCGGCGTCGTCGACGTGTCGATCAGGTGGACGTGGGGCAGGTTGAAAGTGTCGTAGTAGCGGAACCCGGTGGGCACCCGCTTGCCGTTGAACGAGTACGTCTTCGGTGAGAGCAGATCGGCTGTCGCCGGGTCCTTCACGATCTCGCGGATCTTCTTGCGGATGAACTCCGACGCCAGCTCGCTGGACTCGTGGTTGACCGCAAGGTCGTTGAAGCACTCGTTCGCGAAGTGGAAGCCGCCTTCATTCCACTTGCTCTCGAAGATGCGCTCGCGCTCCTCGGGGTCGACGTCGAGGGCGCTGTACTGCGCGGGCACCATGTCGACGCCGAACGGGTGATTCGCCGCGCGGGTGAAGATCTCGTCGTACGTCGCGCGGACCTCGGCGAGGTGCTCGGCGGAGACGGGGTCGTTGTTGGTCTCGACGATGAAGTTGGGCGTGCGCTGGAAGACGAAGAACTCGCCAGCCTCGGGCGCGACGACGGGCGTGATCTGGATGCCGGACGCCCCGAGCCCGATGAGGCCCACCTTCTTGCCCTTGAGATCGACGCCCTCCCGCGGCCAGCGGGCGGCGTGAACGAGGGTGCCCTGATATGTGTCGCGTCCGGGGATGTCCGGCCAGATCGGCTGAGACAGCACGCCCATGCCGGAGATCAGGTACTTCGCGGTGAAGTACGAACCGTCGCCGAACGTGACGGTCCAGCGCGACGTGTCCTCGTTCCACTCCGCGCGCGTGACGTAGCGGCCGAGCACGATGTCCTTGCGCAGGTCGAGCCGGTCGGCGACGAAGTTCAGGTACGCGAGGACTTCGGAGCCCGAGGGGTAGCGCTCCGTCCACACCCACTCGTCGCGGACCTCTTTGGAGAAGGAGAACGAGTAGTAGCTGAACTCGCTGTCGGTGCGGACTCCCGGGTACCGGTTGATCCACCAGGTGCCGCCGATGCCGTCGGCTCCGTCGACGACGACGGTGTCCAGCCCGATCTCGCGGAGGTGGTGCAGGATGGCCAGCCCTGAGAAGCCGGCGCCGATGACGACGGCGTCATAGTCGGTCTTGGTCATGATGTGTTTCCTTTCTGAACGTGCGGATGTTCTCGTGGGGCCGGCCGTCAGCGGTCGGCCCGATACCAGTCGGCGATGAGCCGGATCTCCTCGTCGGCGCGCGGATGGTTGCCGGCGAGGAACGGATAGACGTGCTGCATGCCCTCACCGACCGAGAAGGTGACATCGACTCCCGCCGCCCGGGCGAGGCGCTCGAGCCGCACGCTGTCGTCGTAGAGCGACTCGACGTCACCGGCGCAGATGTACAGCCGGGGGAAGCCGCTGAAATCCTGGTACAGAGGGTTCGCCCAGGGATCGGTGGGGCTGGTGGCGCCCGCGATGTAGCGGTCGATGTTGCCCTGTAGGCCCTCCCGGGTGATCAGGAAGTCGGTCGCATCGTTCGTCACGATCGTCTCGCCGTCGTTCTCCATGTTCAGCCACGGCGACATCGTCACCACGCGGCGGGGCACCGGGCCTCCGGCGGCCATCAGCCGGAACGTCGTGCTGATCGCGAGATTCGCACCGGCGGAGTCACCGACGAGGGTGATGTCCTCGGCTCGATGGCCCTGCGCGATGAGCGCCTGGAACATCGCCTCGCCGTCCTCGAGCTGCGCGGGGAACTTCGCCTCGGGGGCACGGCGGAAGTCGGCGACGAAGCAGTGGGCTCCGACCGCCTTCGCGAGGTGCCCGCCGAGCTTGCGATGCGATGCGGACGACCCGAGGGCGAACCCGCCCCCGTGGAAGAGGACGAGCACCTGTGCCGGATCCGCGTCCAGCGGCATCGCCCAGACACCTGGCACTCCGCCGAGCTGCGCGCTCCGGTAGGTCACATCCTCGGGCTCGGCGGTCGCACGCTGCCAGTCGTCGAAGATGAGGCGCAGGAGCGCGGTGCTGGCATTCGGGACAGCCCCGAGCTCGTCGATCCAGTGCGCGTAGATCTCTCCGAGAAGGTCGGTCGGTTGCGGTGACGACATCGTCTGCACCCCCAGGGGATCGCGCCCTCGGCAGCGAGGGCGAAGTGTGTGTTCGTGGCGTGGAGGGGCTCCACGAGTTCAGATTGCATGGCCCGTGAACGGCGCAGAACGGCCGTCTCAAAGTGAGTCACTCAGGTCGCAACGTGAACCACAACGCCCTGTCCGGGCGCTGGCACGATGAGGAAACCGAAGGCGGAAACGCCTCCGTGAGAGCCCCGACGGCGATCCCGTCCGGCTCACGAACGACGCACACACAGTTCCGCTCCAGGCGCCAGACACCGTCCGCGAAGACGCGGCCGAGTCGACGAAGACTCCACTCAGCCGGCGGCCACCGGCCGTGGCACCTGAGGCACACCCGACAGAAGGAAGCATCATGGTTCCCCAGCGCACCCTCGCGTTCGCAGCGGTCATCGCCTCGGCGACGCTGCTGTTCGCAGCGTGTTCCTCCGACGGCGGATCGGCGGGCGGTTCCGCCTCCGCCGACGCGGTCGCCAACCAAGTGGGCATCGAAGGCGTTCAGGCCGACATCGTCGACATCAGCGAGTTCTGCGGCGACGAACCCATCAAGGTCGCCTTCGCCGACGGCTTCGGCGGCAACTCCTGGCGCAAGACCACCCGCGCGATCTTCGAGGCCGAGGCAGCGAAGTGCGACAACATCACCGACATCCTCTATACGGACGCGCAGGCGGACACTCAGAAGGCCATCAGCGACATCAACTCCCTCGTCGCCCAGGGCGTCAACGTCATCGTCTCCTTCACCGACGGCGGCGAGGCGCTGCTGCCGACGATTCGTCAGGCGACCGAGGCGGGCGTGAAGTTCGTGCCGATCATCGCGTGCCCCGGCGGAGAGCCCGGGGTCGACTACGTCGACTGCGTCTCGGAGAACGTCGACACGTACGGCTACGGCCTGGCGAAGTGGACGATCGACCAGATGGGCGGCGAAGGCAACCTGATCATGACCGGCGGCCAGGCGGGCAACCCGTACTCCGCTGCCGTCTACGCCGGCGTGAAGCGCGCGATCGAAGAGAACCCCGGTGTCACGCTCCTGAACGAGGACATGGGCGATGTGCCCGTCGACACCGGATGGGAGCCCGGCAAGACCAAGCAGGTCATGGCGGGGCTGATCACCAAGTACGGCGAGATCGACGGAGTCGTGGCCGATTACGGCGGCGGCTCGGTCGGCGGCGTGGAGGCGTTCGTCGAGGCCGGCAAGCCGCTCCCGGTGTGGTCCGCGAACGACTCCAATCAGTTCGCCTGCCTCTGGTACCAGTACAAGGACACCCAGCCGTCGTTCCAGATCGCGACGATGTCCTCGCGCAACTGGGTCGCGATCCCCGCTCTGCACAAGGGACTGGCTGCGTACAACAACCTCCCGAACGACGAGCCCTCGATCTACAACCTCGAGATCATCGAGGACTCGACCGACCCCGACAAGCAGCCCGTGTGCGAGCCGGATCTGCCCAACGACGCGATCCTGTCCTCCGGACTGAGCGTCGACCAGCTCAAGGAGCTGTTCAACCAGTGATCCCCGCGGGGGCGCGCTCCGGCGCGCCCCCGCCCCTCACCTGCTCGATCCTTCATCCGATCGGGTTCTGCAAAGGAGCACCCATGAACCGTCTGGACGGCAAAGTCGCCCTCGTGACCGGGGCGGGCCGCGGCATCGGCCGCGCGATCGCCGAAGCCTTCGCCGCGGAAGGCGCGACAGTGATCGCCACGAGCCAGTCGGCGAGCCACGACTTCGCCCCCGGCATCCGCTATCAGCAGCACGACGTGGCCGATGAGAACGACTGGCGCCGGATCGTCGAGGAGACGACCGCCGAGTACGGTCGCGTCGACGTCCTCGTCAACAACGCCGGGATCATCGCGTACGAGCCGCTGCACGAGCTGAGCTCGTCCGACTGGGACCGTGTGGTGGCCGTCAATCAGACCGGCGTCTTCTACGGCATGCGCGAAGTCATGCCCGGGATGCTCGAACGCGGCTCCGGCTCGATCGTGAACGTGTCCTCCATCTGGGGCAACAGTGCCGTCGCCGGGGCCCACGCGTACCACGCGACGAAAGGCGCGGTCCGGAACATGTCGAAGAACGCCGCGATCACCTTCGCCACCAGTGGGGTGCGCGTGAACTCCCTGCATCCCGGTTTCATCGCCACGCCGCTCACCGATGCCCAGGATCCCGCGGTCAACGAGTACGTGGTGAGCCAGACCCCGATGGGGCGGGCGGGACGTCCCGAGGAGATCGCCGCGGGAGCGGTGTTCCTGGCCTCCGACGAGTCCAGCTTCATGACCGGCGCCGAGCTGGTCATCGACGGCGGCTACCTCGCCCAGTGAGGACGAGAACACCATGACGATTGCGAACACCCCCGCCGCGGCATCCGAGACCGCCGGGTCCGACGCCGCGTCCGCTCCGGCGACCGCGCTCCGCCTGAGCGGCATCATCAAGACCTTCCCCGGCGTGCGCGCCCTCACGGATGTCGATCTCGACGTGACCGCCGGCGAGGTGCACGCTCTCGTCGGCGAGAACGGCGCCGGCAAGTCGACTCTCATGGCGATCGCTTCCGGCGCCATGGCGCCGAACGCGGGCACGGTGCAGATCGCCGGGCAGACGCTGCAGACGGCGTCGCCGGATGCCGCGCGCGAGCTCGGGCTGGCGATCGTGCGCCAGGACCCGGCGCTGCTGCCCGATCTCACCGTCGCCGAGAACATGGCCCTCGGCACCGGCCGCGCCGGACGCGGCGGTCTGAAGAAGGCACTCACCTGGTCTCGTGAGGCGCTGGAACCGTGGCAGATGGGCATCGACGTGCGCTCCCGCGTGCGCGACCTGTCCGTCGAACAGCGGTTCATCGTCGAGATCGCGAAGGCGCTCTCGCTCGCGCCGCGGGTGCTGATCCTCGACGAGCCGACCGAGCACCTCAACGGCGAAGAGGTGCAGCGGCTGTTCCGCCGTGTCCGCGAGCTCACCGCCGCCGGCACCGCCGTGGTCTACATCTCCCACCGCATCCCCGAGGTCAAGGAGATCGCCGACCGGATCACCGTGCTGCGCGACGGGCAGGTGCGCGGCACGTTCGATGCCGAGGAGGTCACCGAGGCACGCATCATCGAACTCGTGGTCGGGCGCGCCCTCGAGACCGTCTTCCCCCCGAAGGGCGCCGAGGCAGGCACGATCGGTACGACGGACCGCGTCGTGGTCGACGGGCTCAGCGGTCGCCACTTCCACGACATCTCCCTCGCGGTGCGCTCCGGTGAGGTCATCGGTCTCGCCGGCGTCCAAGGCAACGGGCAGGCGGAGCTCATCCGCGCGCTGGCCGGTCTGGAATCGGCGACCGGCTCCGTGCGAATCGACGGCCGCGACGTGCGGCTCGGCAGCCCCAGCGCTGCCGCTGCCGCCGGCGCGGTCTACGTCCCGAGCGACCGGCACGGCGAGGGTCTCTTCCTCCCGCTCACGGTCGGCGAGAACATCGTGATGAAGACCCTCCGCCGCTTCTCCACCGCAGGATTCGTCCGCGACCGCGCCGTCGCGCGCGAAGCACGGGCGCAGGTGGCAGACCGCGCCGTGAAGACACCCTCCATCCACACCGCGGTCGGTTCGCTCTCCGGCGGCAACCAGCAGAAGGTCGTCCTGGCCCGCACGCTGCTCGCGGAGCCGCGGGTCCTCCTCGCCGAGGAGCCCACTCAAGGGGTGGATGCCGGGGCCCGTGTCGACATCTACGGGATCCTCCGCGGCGCCGCCGCCGATGGCGCCGCGGTGATCGTGCTGTCCTCCGATGGTGTCGAACTCGAGGGACTGTGCGACCGGGTGTTCATCATGTCGCGGGGCCAGCTCGTCGCAGAACTCGACGGCGACGACGTCACGGAGGCCGGCATCGCCCGCGCCGCCCTCACCTCGACTGCGACGCGCAAGCGGGACGAAGCCGGTCAGAGCCGCAGCGGGCGCCTGCGCTCGTGGCTGCGCGGTGATCAGTCGCCGGCCGCTGTCCTCGGCCTGGTCGTCCTCGGGCTGACCGCCCTGATCGGGGCGATCAACCCGGCGTACCTGTCCGCCTTCAGCATCGGCAACATCCTCTTCGCCGCCGCGATGATGATCTTCATCGGCTCGGCCCAGCAGGTGGTGGTGCTCGGCGCGGGATTCGACCTGTCGGTGGGCCCCCTGCTGAGCCTGCTCGTCGTGATCGCCTCGTTCTTCGTGATCGACGGCGGCAATCTCCTCCTCGGCCTCCTCCTCATGCTCGTCGCGGCCGCCGCCGTCGGCGCGGTGAACGGGTCCCTGGTGACGAGATTCTCGCTGAGCCCCGTCGTGGTGACCCTCGCGATCGCACTCGCACTGCAGGGATTCGTCTTCCTGCTCCGCGGGACCCCGGGCGGCATCATCTCGAGCCAGGTCACCCGGATCGTGACGGCGAAGATCGGTCCGGTGCCCGTCGCCTTCATCGTCGCCGTGGTGGCGGCCCTGCTCCTGGAGTGGGCGCTGCGACGCACGAAGTGGGGGGCGCAGCTGCGTGCGGTCGGTTCACGCCGAGATGCGGCCGCACGGATCGGCATCCCCGTCGAGCGAGTGGGGCTGCTCTCGTACGTCGTCACCTCGCTGCTCGTGCTGCCGACCGCAATCATCCTGATGTCGCAGATCGGCATCGGCGACGGACGCCCGGGCCTGGCCTTCACCCTGACCTCGGTCACGGTGGTCGTGCTCGCCGGGACCGACATCTTCGGCGGTCGCGGTTCCTTCATCGGGATCGTCGTCGCCGGCATCCTGGTCGCCCAGATCCTCGGCGCCCCGACCTTTCTCGGCCTGTCCGGTGCGTGGGGGTACTGGTTGCCCGGGCTCATCACGGTCGGCGCTGCGATCCTCTACGCGCGGCTGCGCAACATGAGAAAGGCCTGACATGTCCACCGGCATCGATGCACAGACCGACGCGCTGTGGAAGCGCCTCCTGTCGGGCGGATCCGGCGCGATCTGGATCGCGACGATCGTGCTTTTCGCGATCAGTCCACTCGTGTCCTCCGGGAGTCTCAGCGAGGCCGCCGTCCGCGGAATGCTGCCGTTCGCCGCCGTTCTCGCGATCGCCGCGATCGGTCAGACCCTGGTCGTCCAGCAGCGAGGACTGGACCTCTCGGTGCCCGGGATGATGGCGTTCGGCGCGGTCCTCGTGTCGGGCCTGCCGCAGTGGTACGGCTGGCCGCCGGCCCTCGCGGTGGTGGCCGCGATCCTGCTGCCCGCCCTGGTCGGACTGCTCAACGGCGTCATCATCACCGCGTTCGGCGTCATGCCGCTCGTGGTGACCCTCGGCATGAACGCCGCCCTGCTCGGGACGGTCTTCGCGATCTCGAACGGCACGCCCGCCGGCGCGCCCGCCGGACTGTCGGCGTTCGCGAAGGGATACGTCGGGGTCATCCCGAACGCCGCGATCGTCGCGGTCGTCGTCACCGTGATCGCCGGCGTCGTCGGTCACCGCACGATCGCCGGGTGGCGCCTGACGGCGATCGGGGTGAGCGAACCGGCCGCGCGGGCGCTCGGCGTGCGCGTCGTGCTGTACCAGACGGTCGCGTACGGTCTCGCCGGGGCCGCCTACGGCATCGCCGCCGTGCTGTACACCGGCTACGTCACCACGCCGCCCCTCTTCTTCGGGGAGACCTACCTGCTTCCGACCGTCGCCGCGGTGGTCCTCGGCGGTACGGCGCTGACGGGTGGCCGCGCGGCACTGGTCTCCACCGCCGTCGCCGCACTCTTCCTCACCCAGCTCGGTCAGCTCCTCCGCGCCGTGGGCTGGCCCGAGCCTCTGCAGCTGGTCGCTCAGGCTGCGGTCCTGCTCGCGGTGGTCCTGCTCCGTGCCCTCGTCCCCACCATCGCCCGCGCGATCAGCGCACGTCGCACACCGTCGCCCCTCACTGCCTGACTCTCCAAGGAGCACCACATGTCCACGACCATCACCGCGCATCCGGCTCTGCACACCGTCCCCACCGGCCTGTACATCGACGGGCGGTGGCGGGACACCGCGTCGGGCATCGATGTCGTCAACCCCGCCGATGGCCGCGTGATCGCGCGTGTCGCCGACGCCGGTCCCGCCGAGTCCCTGGAAGCACTCGACGCCGCGGTGGCCGCGGCTTCCGCGTGGCGAGCCTGGGCGCCACGCCGCCGCGCCGACCTCTTCCACGAGGCACATCGGCTTCTCATCGAGCGCGGGGAGCAGTTCGCCGCCGTGATGACGTTGGAGAGCGGCAAGCCGATCGCGGAAGCGCGCGCGGAGTTCGGCCTGTCGGCGGGGTTCTTCCTGTGGTTCACCGAGCAGATCGCCCACCTGCACGGTTCGTACCAGCACGGCTCGCCCGGTGGCTACCGCGTGATCGAAACCCACCAGCCGGTCGGCCCGAGCTTCCTGGTGACGCCGTGGAACTTCCCGATGCTGATGTCGGCCCGCAAGGCGGGCGCGGCCCTCGCTGCCGGCTGCACCGTCGTGATGAAGTCCGCACGCGAGACCCCGCTCACCGCGGCGCTCTTCATCAAGACGCTCGAGGATGCCGGCTTCCCGCCCGGCGCGGTCAACCTCGTGCACACCAGCACCTCCGGCGAGGTCTCTGCCGCTCTGATGGCGGACGCGCGCCTGCGCAAGGTGAGCTTCACCGGGTCCACCGGAGTCGGCAGCGTCCTGATGCGTCAGGCGTCCGACCACATCATCAATCCCTCCCTCGAGCTCGGCGGCGACGGGCCGTTCATCGTCCTCGACGATGCCGACATCGATCTGGCGGTCGACCAGGCGATCATCTGCAAGTTCCGCAACGCCGGCCAAGCGTGCGTCGCGGCGAACCGGATCATCCTGCACCGCGCGATCGCTGAGGAGTTCACGGAGAAGTTCGTCGCGAAGGCGCGGACGCTCACGGTGGGCGACGGCTTCGCGGAGGGCACCGACGTCGGTCCCATCATCTCGGCCCGACAGCGTGACCGGGTCGTCGAGCTCGTGGCCGAGTTCCGCGACGCGGGCGCCGAGGTGCTGCTCGGCGGCGGCGCAATCGAGGGCGAGGGCTTCTTCTACGAGCCGACGGTGCTGCGCTTCACCGATCGCGGCAACCCGCTCTGCAACCAGGAGCTGTTCGCGCCCGTCGCGGCGCTCTACACGGTCGACTCGGTCCCCGAGGCGATCGCGTTCGCGAACGACACCGCCTATGGACTGTCGGGATACCTCTTCACCGCCGACCTGTCGCGCGCTGTGGCGATCGCCGAGCAGCTCGAGACCGGAATGGTCGGGGTCAACCGAGGCATCATGGCCGACCCGGCCGCACCGTTCGGCGGAGTGAAGGCGTCCGGCATCGGCCGCGAAGGCGGACAGCACGGCATCCACGAGTTCCTCGAACCGAAGTACATCGCGCTCACGATCGACGAGACGGCGGCGCAGCGGTGATGGTCAGCACGATCGACAACCTGATCGGCCTCGGACTCCTGCGCCAGCCCCGCACCGTTCTGTTCGGGCCCGGCCAGCGGACGATGCTGCCGAGGATCGTCGCACCCCTCGGCTCACACGTGCTCATCTGCACCGATGAGCGCATGGCCACGACCGCGGAGTATCGCGCGCTTCAGTCTTCGCTGGAGGCGGCGGGCATCGACGTCCACCTGTTCGACCGCGTGCAACCCGACCTCCCGCGGGGTGACATCATGACCCTGCAGGCCGACTTGGCGGGTCACCGCATCGATGTGGTGATCGGCCTGGGTGGGGGCAGCTGCCTGGACATGGCCAAGGTCGCCTCCCTCGTGCTCGCGCACGGAGGCGACGTGCGCGACTACTTCGGTGAGAACCTCGTGCCCGGACCGGTGCTGCCGATCATCACGGTGCCGACCACCGCGGGAACCGGCGCGGAGGTGAGTTGCATCGGCGTGGTGTACGACGAGGAGCGCGGCGTGAAGGTCGGTGTCGCGAGCGCTCACCTCGAGCCGTCCGTGGCGATCGTCGACCCCGAACTCACGCTGAGCTGCCCCCCGGGGCTCACCGCGGCGACGGCGGCCGATGCGCTCAGCCACCTCGTGGAGAGCTTCACCGATCGTGCGAAGAACCCCTCCCCCGAGGATCTGGATGCGCATCTCTATGTCGGCAAGAACGTGCTGACCGACATCTACTGCCGTGCCGGCATCCGACTTCTGGCCGGCGCGATCGAACGTGTCGTCGACGATCCGTCCGACCTCGGTGCCCGCAGCGACATGATGCTCGGAGCGTTCTGCGGGGGAATGGCGCTCAACACGGCGGGCACCTCGATCGCGCACGCGATCCAGTCCCCGATCGGAGGCCTCACGCACACCTCACACGGTATGGGCGTCGGCGCGCTCCTGCCCTACGTCACCCGCTACAACCTCCCCGTGCGCGTCGAGGTCTTCGCCGAGCTCGCCGAGGACCTGGGCGTCTACGACCCCGTCGCCGGCGCACTGGAGAACGCGAAGGCCGCGATCACGCGGCTCGACGGACTGCTCGACGCCCTCGGTGTACCGCGCGACCTCAAAGCCCTCGGGCTGTCGGCCGAGCAGATCGACGACGTCGCCGAGAGGTCGCTGCTGTCCACACGCCTGATCGCGAACAACGCCCGCCCGCTCACGAAGTTCGACGCCGTGCAGATCCTCGAGCGCGCCTACGAAGGCGACCGGGGCTGGTGGAGCCTGTGAGCACGACCCCGACCGCCACGATCGTGGGGGCGGGCTCGATCGGCGTCGCCTTCGCGGTGCAGTTCGCGCGCTCGGGCTTCCATGTGCGGATGTGGGACGCACTCCCCGAGGCGCTGCCGCGCGCCGCGCGGGACCGCGCCGACCGGGTCCGTCTTCTCCACGAGCACGGCCTGATCGACGAACCGGTCGAGGTGGTCCTCGCGCGGATCAGCGACCACGAGATCCTCTACGACGCGCTGCGGGATGCCGATCTCGTGCAGGAGTGCGCCCCCGAGCAGCTCCCGATCAAGCGCGATCTGTTCCGCATGATCGGCTCGTACAGCCCCGCGCACGCGGTGCTCGCGAGCTCGAGCTCGGCGATCCCGGCGAGCGCGTTCGCCGACGTGACGCCCGCCCGTGACCGGGTCCTGATCGGCCATCCCGGCAATCCGCCATACCTGATCCCCGTGATCGAACTCGTCGGCGGCCGGGCGACGAGCGAGGCGACCATGCAGACCGCCGATCAGCTGTACCGCCGGGCCGGGCTCCGTCCGGTGCGCGTCCGAAGCGAGATCGAGGGCTTCATCTTCAATCGTCTGCAGGGCGCGGTGCTGCGGGAGGCCTACTGCCTCGTGCGGGATGGCGTGGCGTCCGCCGACGATGTCGACGAGGTCATGCGCAGCGGACTCGGCCGCCGATGGGCGTTCATCGGACCCTTCGAGACCGTCGATCTGAACACCCGGGGCGGCATCGCCTCGCACGCCCTGAAGATGGGGCCCGCGTACGAGCGGATGGGCGCCGAACGCGGTCAGCACGATCCGTGGACGGAGGAGCTCGTCGCGACCGTCGCCGCACAGCGACGCGACCTGCTGCCGCTCGGACAGTGGGAGGACAGGGTGCGGTGGCGCGACGAGATGCTCATGGAGATCAGCCGGGTGCTGCAGGCGGAGTCGGGTTCCCCGTCGCGCCCTGTCGATGCGCACAGGACGGCATCGTGAGCCCGGCGCACGACGAGTCCGCCGGGACGGGTCGGCGCTTCGCTTCCAGCCGGAGGGAGCGACGCTTGCCGGTGCCCGCAGGCGGGGTTAGGCTCGGGCTCTTCCCGCGAATTCCGCAGACCCGACCTGCGCGCAGATCGCATCACCCTCGCTCGGGGCTTACGTCCCGCATCCGGAGTCGTCGATGACCACGGAATTCGATCCGAAACTGACCGAGAGCCTGAAAGAGCGCGTGCTCGGCGAAGCACCCGGTGCTGCCGATCCGCAGGCCGAGATCATCTCGTCGTGGCGGCGCTCGCAGGCGGCGCTCGGGGATCCAGGACGCATCCGCGACGTGCCGCACGTGCCCGACACGCTCCTGGACGAGCACCTGCTGGACATGTTCGGCGCGCCGATGAACCGGTTCGCCCAGGACCTGGAAGGCACCGGCCTCGCCGTCCTCCTGGCGGACTCGCGTGGTCAGATCCTGCACCGCTGGACGGAGGACCGACAGGCCCGCTCACACCTGGATCGGGTCGGCACCACCCGCGGTGCGGTCCTGGCCGAGAACGTCGTCGGCACGAACGGCGTCGGGTCGGTCGCCGCGACCGCGCGCCCCATGCAGATCCGGGGCACGGAGCACTACGCCGAGATCTACCGTGACGCCGTGTGCACGGGCGCACCGGTGTTCCATCCGATCACCGGCACGCTGCTCGCGGTCGTGACCCTGTCCTGCGACCTCACCCCGCGTACGGACCTCCTCAAGCCGCTCGTGAAGTCGATGACGACCCAGCTCGAGCAGCACGTGCTCTCTGTCGAGCACCCCGACGCGCGCCGCATGTTCCACGTCTTCCTCGAGCAGTCCCGTCGTCACGCGCTTCCCGTCGTCGCCTTCGGACCGCAGGGGGTCATGATCCAGAGTCCGCAGGCCAACGCGCTCACACCGAGCGACGTCGCGATCCTGCGCTCGATCGGAGACGAGACCGGCACGGCGGGCCGCTATGTGGTGGAGCTCTCCGGCGGCACCCGCGAAGTCGACATCACTTCCGTCGGCAACGACAACAACGTCGTCGTCGTGGGCGACCGCATCCGCTCGTCGACGTCTCACGCCGCACCCCCGCCGTCGCCGAAGCTCGAAGGTCGCTCAGCCGAGTGGCTCTCGGCGAGGTCGGAGTTCGAGAAGCTGCGCGCGGCGCGCACGCCGGTGATCGTCGCCGGCGAGGTCGGCGTAGGGAAGACGACGCTCGCCCTGGGCGTGCCGTACCGGACGGCATCCATCCCCTCCGACCGCACGCTCGTGGACGCCGCCGAGCGGCACATCCTGGGCACCCGCGAATGGCTCATGCAACTGCGCGAGACGGCGACCGTGCCGCACGACCTGGTGATCCGCGGCGTCGAGACTCTGGACGGACCGGCGCTGGACGGCATGCGTGCGGTGCTGGAGGCGCGCGGCGCGACGGGCCCGACAACGCTCACGATGACGACGACCGACCGCTCGTCCGTCGAGTCGATGGAGCTCCAGTTCGGAGCGCAGATGGTGTGGCTGGCGCCTCTCCGCGAGCGCGCCGGCGACATCCCCGACCTCTGGCGGGCCCTGCGCGCCGCGGTCGCGCCGGGCGTGCGCCTGGACGTCGATGAGGCGGCGAGCCGGCTGATCGAGACGTATCACTGGCCCGGAAACGTGAAGGAGCTCCGACAGCTCGTCTCGCAGCTCGCCTCCGTCACCCGGACCGGACCCGTGACACCGCGCGATCTGCCGCCGGCGATGCACGCCGAGCGCAGCCTCACCCTCATCGAGAGGGTCGAGCTCGAGGCGATCCGCAAGGCCCTGCACGAGGCGAACGGCAACCGCTCCAAGGCCGCGGACATCCTCGGCCTGTCGCGGGCGACGGTGTACCGCAAGATGAAGGCCTATCGATTGGGAGACGGATGAGACAGGCGATCCAGGTCTACGGCAAGCCCGAGTGCACGGACACCGCGCGATCGCGGGCACTGCTGGATGCACGCGGCGTCGAGTACGCGTACTTCGACGTGCTGACCGACCCCGCCGCCCGGGACAGAGCCGAAGCTGCGAGCGGCTCGACGAGGGCCCCGATCATCGCCTTCTCGGACGGTCGCGTCCTCATCGAACCGAGCGACGAGAAGCTCGACGCAGCGCTGACGGGACTCTGACCGGCGTTCAGGGCCGGCGCGCGGCGACGCCGATGATCGCGCGCGCCTCCTGAGCCATGCGCTCCAGACCCTCCACGCTCGGATGCAGGTGGTCGCCGCTGTCGAAGTCGGGAGCGAGCCGGGACGGTTCGTGCAGGCTGCGGAGAACGGCGTCCATATCGATAACCTCGCCTGCGACACCGGAACGGATCCAGTCGTTGACAGCGAGACGAGTGCCCTCTCGCTCAGCGTCGTAGCCGACGGCGTCCCGACAGGGGGTGATCGTCGCGAGGAAGACACCGAGACCCGCCGCCCGTGCGCGTGCGGCGAGCACGTCGAGGGCCGCGACAAGCTCGGTCGCCGTGGGCAGCTCGGACTCCGGCGCGTGCTGCCCGGGGTGACCGAGATCGTTGGTGCCGAGCGCGATCACGACGTGCGTCGCCCCGGAGGTGCCGAGGACGTCCGCATCAAAGCGCGACACCCCCGCCGGCCCGAAGAACCCGCCGAGAGGTCCTGCCCCGTCGAAGCGGAGGCGGTTCCCCGGGATGCCGCGGTTGACCAGCACCGCCCCGTCCGGACGCAGCAGAGCGGATGCCCGCTCGGGCCAGCCCGCGGCGGTGATCGAGTCGCCGAAGCAGACGACGACCGGCGGGAGCTCGACGGCACGCACCTCGACGGCCGACAGCAGCGGCGTCGGCGCGGGCAGCGCCGAGCCGTCGGGGAGCGCGAGGAGAGGACGCGGCTCGGGCTCGAGATCCAGGGAGCCGACGTGATCGCCGGGAGGCGACGGCCACCACTCCGACACCGACAGGTTGGCATCGGTGAGCACGATCGTCCCCGGGAGGTGCAGGTCGATGTCGAGCGGGGTGCCCGCGGCGACGGTGATCGACGCGGCGTCCGACCGGACGTCGGCGCCGGGTGCCAGGGTCACGCCGGTCGCGCCGTCGAAGCGGAGCGGCACGACGGTCCCACCCGAGATGACGGCGGCGCGGCCGATGACCACCGGCGCAGCCGAGAACCGGCTGCTCAGAACGATGCGGACGGCGTCGCCTGCGAGGCCCGGGGTCACCCGGATCCGGATCGTCCGCCCCGTCACCGAGATGCCGGCGCCCGTGATGTCGGTGACCGCCTGCGCCCAGCCGGCGCCCCATGCCTGGCTCACGACGACCGCCCTCCCGCCGACGCCTCCGCGCGTCGGGCCTCGTCATTCTCCTCCGCCAGACGGTCCGCGATGCGCCGCGCCGCCCGCCACGCGAGAGCGACGATCGTGAGCGTCGGGTTGGTCGCGGTGGCCGTCGGGATGACCCCATTGCCTCCGACGTAGAGCCCGTCGACGCCCCACACCGCGAGATCGGGGTCGCACACGGATCCGCCGTCATCCACCTGACCCATCCGGACGGTGCCGTGATAGTGCAGCGACGACCCCCCGGCGGCGAGCTCGGGCTCGCCGAGCGGGGTGCCGAGACGGTCGGCCACGGCGCTCGACGTCGCCCGCATGCGCTCGACCGTTCGACGGTCCGTGTCGGTGAGCCGGTAGCGGATCCGCATCCTCGGCATCCCGAAGAAGTCGGTCTCCGTGTCGCTGAACTCCACCGCATCCGCCGCCTGGACGTCCTTCGCGCCGTAGCAGGCGAGGACCGCGAGGCGGGAGGCGGCGTCGCCGCTCAGCGAGTCCCCCTCGCCGAGGGCGATCTTGAACGCCGAGTTCGCGAGGGTCATGACCCCGAGCTGGAACGGGCGCTCGTCCGAGAACGGCGTGACGACGCTCGTGACGTTCCTCGGCTCCGGCGGGAACTGCGCCGGATCGAACTCGTCCGCGAGCTGCACGAACGTCCCCACCTGGAAGTGCTCGTTGAGGTGGCGACCGAGCGCGGGCGGACGGATGCCGGAGGCGAACAGCACCTGCGGGGTCCGCAGTCCGTCGGCGCAGACGACGACCACCCGCGCACCCACCTCGTACTCGTCGCCGGTCGCGCGGTCTTCCAGGATCGCTCCCGTCGCCGCGCCGTCGGTCGCGAGGACCCGCTTGGCGAGCGTCTGGGCGCGCAGCTCGAACCCCGGCACCTCGTCTTCGAGCGCCCCGAGGATGCGGCCCGTCCCGGCGAAGCGCAGCGTGCCGCCCTCCCACCGGGTCGAGGTCGGCATGAAGCAGGTCGGCGCGAGCCCCGGCCCGTCGAGCAGTTCGGCCACGGCGGCGCGGACGGCTTCCGGCAGCCCGGTGCCCTGGTTGCCGTGGACGGTCGTGCCGAGGAGTTCCTCGGCGCGGTCCAGCGCCGCATCCATCTCGTCATCGGGGATGAACGGGATCCGCTCGGAGCCTCGGGGCCTCGGGCTCGACGTGCCCCAGTGGATGCCCATGCCCCCGACGCCGGTGGCCATGCTCGCGGCCGGAAGCCCGACCTCGCCCTCCTCCAGCTCGGGACGCGGATCGACGAAGTGCAGGCCCGGGAGGATCGTCTGCCGGAACTCCAGGCTCGGGTCGATCCCGGGTGCGATGTCGGCGAGCGCGGCGGCCCGCTCGATCCCGGCATCCGGACCCTGCGTGAGCAGCTGAGCCGCCGCGCGCTCCTCATCGGTCATGTTCTGGCTGTGATCGCCGCGGACTCCGGGGATGCGCGGCCCCGCCTCCACCATGAGGATGCGGGTGTCGGGGAGCGCCTCGCCGATCGTGCGGGCATAGGTGGCGCCGGACGGCCCGGAGCCGATGATGAGCACGTCCACGTGCTCGGCGGTGGTCGACATGTGCGGTGTCCTTTCCTGTCAGACGGCGAATGCCGCGGTGCGCTCGACGACGCGACCGGTGTTGACCCACGGGTCGCCGCCCGCCCCCTCGTATTCGACGGTGAGCGGACCGGTGTAGCCGTGCGCGGCGAGGATGCCGAGTGCGCGGTCGAGGTCGACGGGTCCGACGGCGCCGTCGGGGCCGACGACGTGGATCTTCACGTGTACGAGCTCCGCCCGGTGGGCGAGCGCGTCGATGCCCTCGTAGAGGCTCGTGAGGTCGAGGTCGGCGAACGGGTCGGCCGGGGCGCTTCCGGGAGGCGCGAACATCGTTGCCATGAGCGGTCCCATCAGGGCGTCGAAGTTGCCGAGGTCGAGCAGGAGGCCGAGTCGCTCGCGCCCGACGGCGTCCAGGAGCGCCAGCATCCAGGCGGGGTCGCTCGAGGGCCCGCCGTGGTTCTCCACCAGCAGGCGGATGCCGCGCGACGAGGCGTGCTCTCCCAGTTTGCGCAGAGCGGCGACGAGGTGGGCGGGGGGCACGTCGCCGTGCGAGGCGCTGAAGGGCGAGCCGGGGTTCACCCGTACGAAGCGGAATCCGGCGTCGGCGAACCGATCGATCCACCGCGTCAGCTCGGCGATGTCGGACGCGCGGCGCCCGGCATCCTGGCCGAGAAGGTCGCCGACGTCGACCGCGGCGTTCAGGAGCTCCAGCCCGGCAGCCCTGGCGTTGGCGGCGAACCTGTCGATCTCGGGGTCGTCGATGCCGGAGAACTGGAAGGCCACCGTCTCGACCGCGGAGACGCCGAGGTCGGCGGCCGCGCGGGTCGGAACGTCGGCGATCCGCATGACGTCGGGGAAGTCCTGTCGGAAGACCTGGTCGTTGCCTTCGGCGTCGATGTAGGCGAGAGCGATCGGACCGAGCTGCTCACGGAGGCTGTAGGAGGAGACGGAGATGGTGTTCATCGAAGTGGTTCCTTGCGTGAGGGAGATGACGACGGATTCAGGCGGCGGATGCCGAGGTGCGGGTGATCGCGGCGAATCGGGGATCGCCCTCGCGGCCGATCTCGGGGATGCGGAGCACCGCGAGCGCGCCGATCAGCGCGGCGATCCCGAGGACCACGTAGAGCAGGGCGTAGCCGCCGAGGGCGAGGAACACCGGAGCGACGAACGGCACGATCGACTGCGGGAGCAGACCCGCCATGTTGATGACGCCGAGGTCCTTGCCCGCGTTCTCCTTGTTGGGCAGCACACGCACGCAGAGGGCGAGGTCGACCGACCCGACGAGGCCGATGGCGATGCCGAGCAGCGCGGACGCCGCGTAGACGAACCACATGTCGGTCGCGATCGCCATGAGCGCGAGCGCGATCGCCGCCGCGACGCCTGCGCCCGCGGCGAACGGCTTCTGCCGCTGCACCCGGTCGGAGAGCGGGCCCGCGATGACGGCGGTGAGGGCGAGCGCGACCACGTTCAGGAGCGTGAGAACGAGCACGGATGCCGGCACCTCCTCGGGCGAGACGTCGAACCGGTCCATGAGGAAAAACGCGTTGTAGGTGGAGCTCGCGACGGCGGCGAAGACCAGGAAGCGGACGAGCCACGCCCACCCGAACGCGGGGTGCTTCCACGGGTTGAGCCAGAACGACTTCAGCAGCTCGACGACGCCGAGACTGGCCTCCCCTTCGGGGCGCGGATGCTGCCGATCGCGGAGCATCAGCACCGACACGACGGCGAGACCGGTCGCGGCGACCGCGGTGACGATCCACTGCAGGAAGGGGTCGCTCACCGCGCTGACCGCCGCGACGCCCACGAGCGGTCCGACCGCGGCGGAGAGTCCGAGGAGGCCGGATGCGGTGCCCCGCCGGCGCTCGGGCACCTGGTCGGCCATGAGAGCGCTGGTCGCGGCGAGCTGGAAGTTGAACAGCGCCTGCGTGCCGCACCAGAGAAGCGCCATCTGCCACACCTCGGTAGTGAACGCCATCCCGAGGACGGTCGCGGAGCCCGCGATCGCGCCGGTCAGGATCCACGTCCGGCGACGGCCGAACCGCGCAGCGGTGCGATCGCTGATGCGGCCGCCGAGCGGGCTGGCGATCAGGGCGGCGAGCGCACCGAAGCCGGTGATGATGCCGAAAGCTGCCGCCGCACCGGGCCCGGCGATGCGGGTCAGGTGCAGGGTCATGAGCACCTGGAGCGGCGTCAGGAGGCCGATGAAGGCGCTGACGTTGGAGGCGAACATCGCGGGCAGCAGGCGCCCGACGGGCGTGATGCCCGCGTCGGGGGCCTGAACGGCGACGGCGGCGTCGGGAACGGACATGGACACTCCTTCGTGCGATCGACTTGTCTGGAAGTCCAGTCCAAGTGGTAGTGACTACTATTTATAAGGCCACGAGATCCGGATGTCAACACTTTTCGGAAGTGACTTCCATTCGGTAGTCGATTAGAATCGCCGCATGGGACTGCGGGAGACAAAGGCGGCGCGCAGCCGCGCTCGGATGGTGGACGCCGCGATCGAGCTCTTCGAGCGCGATGGCTACGACGCGACCACCATGGAGCAGATCGCCGAGCGCGCCGAGGTCGGCACGACGACGCTGTATCGCTACTTCCCCAGCAAGGACCTGCTCCTGCTCGATCGACTCACGACGGCGATCGAGATCGCCCCGCACCTGCGAGACCGTCCCGCCGACGAGCCGCTGGAGCACTCCCTCGCGCACGTGCTCCTGGAGATCGCCGACACCGTCGACGATCCGGAGGGCCGCATCCCCGAGCTCCGGCGGATCATCGACGCGTCCGCCGCCCCGCGCGCCAAGCTGTGGGACTACTACCGCACGGCCCGGGAGGAGTTGGAGGGCGTCCTGGCGGACCGCCTCGGCGAAGACGCCGCCTCGCTGACCGTGCGCGTAACCGCGGGGATGACCCTGGAGCTCCTCCAGCTCATTGACGAGATCAGCCGCGCGGGCGACTACTCCCGCTCACACGGCGAGATCACGCGCGACGTGCTCGGCGACCTCAGCGACGCACGGATCGTGCTCCCCTCGGTTCCTGTGTAGCCGGAGCGTTCACGCGTCACCGGGCACCAGGAGCCCGCTCTCATAGGCGAGGATCACCAGCTGCGCACGATCGTGCGCCTCGACCTTCGCCATCACGCGGTTCACGTGCGTCTTCGCCGTGTGCGGGGAGATGTGCAGGCTCTCGGCGATCTCGTGGTTCGACAGACCGCGGGCGACGAGCAGAAGCACTTCCCGCTCCCTGTCCGTCAGGTCGCGCAACTGCGCCGGCACCTCGACAGGCGCTCCGCCCGTCCGCGGCAGGACGCAGCGCGTGATGAGACTCCGCGTCGCCGCAGCGGAAAGCAGCGCGTCGCCCGCGGCGATCGCCTGGACGGCGTGCACGATCGCCTCCGGTTCCGCGCCTTTGCCGATGAATCCGCTCGCGCCGGCCCGGAGCGCGGCGACGATGTACTCGTCCTCTTCGAACGTGGTCAGGATGAGGACCCGCGTCTCCGCGAGATCGGCGTCGGAGCAGATGGCCGCGGTCGCCTCGATGCCGTCCATGCGCGGCATCCGGATGTCCATCACGACGACATCGGGACGGAGTCGGGATGCCGCCGCCACGGCCTCGAGTCCGTCCGGCGCCTCTCCCACCACGTCCACATCGGGTGCCGTGCCGAGGATCTGGACCACGGCCCGTCGGATCAGCACCTGGTCATCGACCACGAGCACCCGGATCATCGCGCTCCCTCCGTCGAGAGCGGGAGTGTCGCCGACACCCGCCATCCGCCCGGGACCGACCCCGCTTCGACCGACCCGCGCAACGCCGACACCCGCTCGCGGACGCCGATGAGCCCGAGCCCGGACCCCGGCGGCGCCTCGGCGGCACCCGCATCCGCGCCCGTCGGGTTCGTCACGACGACGTGCAGCGCCTCGTCCACGCTCACCAGGACGTGCGCGCGGCCCTCGACGCCGTGCTTGTGGGCGTTGGTGAGCGCCTCCTGCACCACGCGGTACGCGGTGAGGCCACTCGTCGCACTCACCGTGGCCAGGTCGCCCTCCGTCCGCAGGGTCACCGCGAGCCCGGCATCCGCGAACGCCTCGACGAGGTCGGCGATGCTGTCGATACCCGGCTGCGGCGCGTCCGGCGAGCCGGGTGCCGCCTCATCCGTCCGCAGCACCTCCAGCAGGGTGCCGATCTCGCCCAGCACCGTGTGCGCGGCCGAGCGGATCGTGCGGACCGCATCCTCGGCCGCCTCCGGCCGTGCAGGAAGCGCGGATGCCGCCACACCGGCGTTCAGACTGATGACCGCGATCTGGTGCGCCACCACGTCGTGGAGGTCGCGGGCGATCCTGAGTCGCTCTTCGCTCACGCGGCGCCGCGCTTCGGACTCGCGCGTCTGCTCGGCGCGCTCCGCGCGTTCGGTGATCGCCGAGATGTACGCGCGCGCCGATCGCTCGGCATCCGCGGCGGCGGCGGCGAACGCGATCGTGATCGCGATCGCGAAGATCCGGGTCCCGAGCATCACGACGAGCGAGCTGGTCACCGAGATGAGCACCACGACGCCGATCGTGACCAGGGTCACCACGACGGTCCGCCGCCTGCTCGACCGGGTGGCGACGGCGAACACCGCGATCGCGACCGCCAGCACGATGCCCGGCCAGACGTCAGCGGCGAAAGCGGCGACGCCGTACAGGACCACGCACGCAGCGAGCGCAGCCACGGGGAAGCGGCGTCGCCAGGGCAGCACGAGCGCCGGGGCGACCACGAGCGCGTAGCCCGCCGGATCGGTCGGATGGAACTGCGCCTCGGGGAACGGGATGAACGCGGTGCCGATCACGACGATCGCCGCCACGACGTCCCCGACCCACGCCGGCAGCTTCGGCGGCAGGCCGGCGGCGGTCCGGGCGGACGGCGATGCGGACCTCATCGCTCCAGTGTGCCGGTCCCGGACGCGTCGCGGATCCTCCCGGTGCGGCATCCGCCGTACCGCATCCGCGGTACGGAAGTGCATCCGAACGGGCGATGCGCCGGCCACGCCGGCACGGCGATGCTGGAGACCGCACCCACCCGCAGCGAAACGAGGAGAGAGATGACGACGCCGATCATCTCGGTCAGGGACATCCACAAGTCCTACGGCCGAGGCCAGAACCGCTTCGATGCACTGAAGGGGGTGAGCTTCGACATCGCCGAGGGCGAGAGCATCGCGATCGTCGGCAAGAGCGGATCGGGAAAGTCGACGCTCATGCACGTGCTCGCCCTGCTGGACGCGCCCACGGCCGGCACGGTCGAGCTGGAGGGCGCGGACACATCGCGCCTGCGCGGCAAGGCGCTGAATCGGACCCGCAACAAGACGTTCGGGTTCGTGTTCCAGCAGTTCTTCCTCACCGGGAACACGTCGGTGCTGGAGAACGTGATCCTGCCACTGAAGATCGCCGGCGTCGGACGCGCCGAACGTCGACGCCGCGGCCTGGCCGCCCTCGCGCAACTCGAACTGGATGACAAGGCCAAGAACAAGGCCGTCAATCTGTCCGGGGGGCAGAAGCAGCGCACGGTGATCGCCCGGGCGCTGGTGAACAACCCGCGGATCATCTTCGCGGACGAGCCCACCGGCAACCTCGACAGCGCGACGGGCGCCGTGGTGGAGGACATCCTGTTCAGCCTCAACCGCGAGCACGGCATCACGCTCATCGTCGTGACGCACGACGAAGACCTCGCGAGCCGCTGCGATCGCCGACTGTTCATCCGCGACGGCCTGCTCGTCGAGGACTCGGCGGGGGTGGCGGCGTGAAGACCCTCGACCTGATCGGCACCGCCGTCGCGAACACCTTCCGCTCGAAGACGCGGACCATCCTCACGATCCTCGCGATCTTCGTCGGCGCGTTCACCCTGACACTGACCAGCGGCCTCGGTACCGGCATCAACGCCTACATCGACGACACCGTCACGGCGATCGGCGCGTCCGATGCGATGACCGTCACGAAGACCTCGGACGGGCCGACCGGCGTCGCGGCCGACGGACCCGTCGAGTACGATCCGGACGCCGTCGCGAGCGGTCAGCCCGGCCCTCCGGGATCCACCGTGATCGCCCTCCGACCCGATGATCTGGACACCCTCGCCGGGATCGACGGCGTCCTCGACGTGCAGCCCACCCGGACGATCAGCCTGGACTACATCCAGGCCGGTGACGGGACGAAGTACGTGATCGGCGTCGGCGCCCTCATCGCGGGGCAGACGATCGAGCTCGCCGCCGGTGCCGAGCCGGACGACGCGTCGAGCGAGCTCCAGCTCGTGCTGCCGATCGACTTCGTCGAGCCCATGGGACTCGGAAACGCCGACGAGGCGATCGGCGAGACCGTGGAGCTCACCCTCACCGACGCCGAGCGCACCGCGCACACGTTCGACGCCACCGTCGTCGGGGTCGCGGACGACGCGTTGGTCACCCCCGCCGGAGCGAGCATCGTTCCCAACCAGGCGCTCAGCGATGCGCTCTTCGACGCGCAGAACATCGGCGTTCCCGCCGATCAGCTCGACCGCTACGCCCAGGCGACCATCCGTTTCGACCCACAGGCGACCGATGACGACATCGCCGCGCTCAAGGATCGGCTCGCCGCGGAGGGCTTCACCGGGTCGACGGTCGCCGATCAGCTGGGCGCGTTCCGCACGGTGATCGACGGAATCGTCCTCGTGCTCAACGCCTTCGCGGTGATCGCCCTGCTCGCCGCGAGCTTCGGCATCGTCAACACCCTGCTGATGTCCGTGCAGGAGCGGACGCGTGAGATCGGTCTCATGAAGGCCATGGGCATGGGGAATGGCCGGGTGTTCTCCCTGTTCAGCTTCGAAGCGGCCTTCATCGGGCTCCTCGGCAGTGCGATCGGAGTGGCGGTGGCGATCGTCGCCGGCGTGGGCATCAGCTCGGCACTGTCGGGCACGCTCCTGGCAGATCTTCCGGGGCTCACGCTCATCGCGTTCGATCCGCTCTCGATCGCGGTGATCATCGTCATCGTGATGGGCATCGCGTTCCTCGCCGGAACCCTGCCCGCCGCGCGTGCGGCGCGTGCCGACCCGGTGGAATCACTCAGGTACGAATGAGGAGACGGCCCGGCTCCCGCGAGTGCGGGGCCGGGCCGTGGCGTCAGGCGGAGACGCGTGCGAGGGCGAACAGGATGTCCTCCACGCGCTCCTTCGCGTCGCCGAACAGCATCTGCGCGTTGTCCCGATAGAACAGCGGGTTCGGCACACCGGCGTATCCCGAGGCCATCGACCGCTTGAAGACGATCACGTTGCGCGCCTCCCACACGCGCAGCACCGGCATCCCCGCGATCGGCGAACCCGGGTCCTCCGCCGCCGCAGGGTTCACGGTGTCGTTCGCCCCGATCACGAGGACGACGTCGGTCTGAGCCAGGTCGTCGTTGATCTCATCCATCTCGAGCACGATGTCGTACGGCACCTTCGCCTCGGCGAGCAGGACGTTCATGTGGCCGGGCAGTCGGCCGGCCACGGGGTGGATGCCGAACCTCACGTCCACGCCGCGTTCACGCAGCTTCTGCACGAGGTCGGCGACGCCGTGCTGCGCCTGGGCGACCGCCATGCCGTAGCCCGGGGTGATCACGACGCTCGAGGCGCCGGCGAGGAGCTCGGCGGCGCCCTCGGCGTCGATCTCGCGATGCTCGCCCAGATCCGCCTGCTCCCCCTTCGGCGCCTCGATGCCGAACCCGCCGGCGATCACGGAGAGGAAGGACCGGTTCATCGCTTTGCACATGATGTACGACAAGTATGCGCCGGACGAGCCGACGAGGGCACCGGTGACGATCAGCAGGTCGTTGTTCAGCAGGAATCCGGCGGCAGCCGCGGCCCATCCGGAGTAGCTGTTGAGCATCGAGACCACGACGGGCATGTCGCCGCCGCCGATCGAGGCGACGAGGTGCCAGCCGAGCGCGAACGCGAGCACCGTCACGAGGATGAGCAGCCACAGCTCCGGGGTGATCACGTACCAGACCGTGAGGACGACGAACACGACGAGTGCCCCGAGGTTCAGGACGTTCTTGCCCGGGAGCACGAGCGGCTTCGACGAGATGCGCCCCGAGAGCTTGAGGAAGGCCACGATCGACCCGGTGAAGGTGACCCCGCCGATGAAGACGCCGACGAACACCTCGGCGTGGTGGATGTCGGCGAGGGCGCCCTCGAGGCCGGCGTCGTACAGCGCCCCGTTCCAGCCGACGAGCACCGCGGCAAGACCCACGAAGGAGTGGAGAAGGGCGATGAGCTCCGGCATCCCGGTCATCTCGACCACGCGCGCCCGCCACAGCCCGATCGCCCCGCCGACGAGCACCGCCGCGACGAGGAGCACGATGCCGAGCGTCGTCTGCGGCTGTCCCCACGCGCCGGCGATCGTCACCCACACGGTCGCGGCGAGCGCGATCGCCATGCCGGTGATGCCGAAGGCCACACCGCGGCGGCTCGTCTCGTGCTTGCTGAGACCCGCCAGGCTCAGGATGAACAGCAGCGCCGCGACGATGTACGCCGCACCGGCGACCTGCCCGGCCGTGTCGATCGTGGTCATCGGCTCTGACCCTTCTGGAACATCGCGAGCATGCGCCGGGTGACGGCGAACCCGCCGAAGATGTTGATGCTCGCCAGCAGCACCCCGATCGCCGCGAGGATCTGGACGGTGAGGTCGGGTGCGGTGATCTGCACCATCGCGCCGACGATGATGATGCCCGAGATCGCGTTCGTCACGCTCATGAGCGGCGTGTGCAGGGCGTGGGCGACGTGTCCGATCACGTAGAAGCCGACGACGACCGAGAGCGTCAGGACGAGGAAGTGCTGCGGCAGGGGCGGCGGCGCGAACGCGCACACCGCGAACAGCACGGCGATCCCGGCCGCGACGAGCGTGCCGCGGGTACGCGTGGACATCGGCTTCTTCGGTTCGATCGGGGCGGATGCCGCCGCCGCGGCCTTCGGCGGGGCCGCCGAGACCTGCACGGGCGGCGGCGGCCACGTCTTCTCGCCGCGGCGGACGACCGTGACGGTGCGCTGGACGACGTCGTCGAAGTCGATCCGCAGCCGGCCGTCCTTGGCGGGGGTCAGCAGCTTCAGCAGGTTCACGAGGTTCGTGCCGAACAGCTGCGAGGCCTGCTGCGGCAGGCGACCGGGAAGGTCGGTGAAGCCGAGGATCACGACGCCGTTCGCCGTCACCACCCGCTCGCCTTCGACCGAGCCCTCCACGTTGCCGCCCTGGGCCGCCGCCATGTCGACGATGACGCTGCCGGGCTTCATGCTCGCCACATCGGCGGCGGTGATGAGCCGCGGCGCCGCGCGCCCGGGGATCAGGGCGGTGGTGATGATGATGTCGACGTCCGCCGCCTGCTCCGAGTAGATCTCCGCGGCCCGCCGGTCGTACGCCTCGCTCGTCGCCTTCGCGTATCCGTCGGCGGAGACCTCCTTGGCCTCGTCGGGCACGATGACCTCGAGATACTCGCCGCCGATCGAGGCGACCTGATCGGCGACCTCGGGCCGCGGATCGGTCGCCCGCACGATCGCGCCGAGGCTCGACGCGGCGCCGATCGCCGCCAGGCCCGCGACACCGGCGCCGGCCACCAGGACTTTCGCCGGCGGCACTTTGCCCGCCGCGGTCACCTGGCCGGTGAAGAACCGGCCGAACTCGTTCGCCGCCTCGATCACGGCGCGGTAGCCGGAGATGTTCGCCATCGAGCTGAGCACGTCCATCGACTGCGCCCGCGAGATGCGGGGGACCGCGTCCAGAGCCAGCGCCGTGATCCCGCGGGTCGCGAGCGACTCGACGAGATCGGGACGCAACGCCGGGCTCAGGAGGGCGATCAGGGTCCCGCCGTCGGAGAGCCGGGCGATCTCGGCCGGTGTCGGGGCGTCGACCTTGAGGACGATGTCCGCCGCCCACGCCTCGTCGGCGGCGACGATGATCGCTCCGGATGCGGCGTACTCGGCATCCGGAAAGGACGAGCCCGCCCCCGCGCCGGCTTCGACGACGACGTCGTAGCCGAGCGCGATGAGTTTGGGAACGGTGGTGGGGGTCGCGGACACCCGCTTCTCGCGGGGCGCTTCGGCGACGATGCCTATGCGTGACACGTGGTGCTCCATGCAGATCGATGTGAGCCCAGCATGCCCCGCCGGAGGGCGCGGCCGGCTGATGTGACGCGGCGTGGACGCGTAACTCCTGCCGTTCTTGACCCGGAGCGAATTTTCGGGTTCACACTGGAGGAGTGAGCCGCTCCTCCGCCCCCGACGCGCCGACGAAGGTGTGCGCGTCGTGCGGGCGCGAGATGCAGTGGCGCAAGAAGTGGGCGGCGAACTGGGACGACGTGCGGTACTGCTCGGACGCGTGCCGCCGACGCAAGGTCTCGACGGTGGACCGGGAGCTCGAGGACTCGATCCGTGCTCTCCTCGCGGCGCGGGCCGCCGATGCCACGGTCTGCCCGTCCGAGGCAGCCCGCGCGGTCGGCGGGGAGGACTGGCGCGACCTGATGGAGCCCGCTCGCCGCGCGGCGCGACGCATGGTCGACGCGGGTGATGTGGAGATCACGCAGCGGGGCGCTGTGGTGGATCCGTCCACGGCGCGCGGGCCCATCCGGATCCGCCGTGCCCGGTAGCGCCGCTCAGCGCCACTCCGACAGGAAGTCCTCGATGGACTTGGTGGCCAGGTCGGTCTTCACCCGTTCGATCAGGTAGCTCGCCTCGGTCGGGGTGCCCGCCGCGACGCGCAGCACCGCCGCCCCGGTGTCGCGGCGCGTGACGACGAGATCGAGGTTCGAGTGTCCGAGCTCGTGGTCGTCCAGGAACATGCCGCCGACCAGGTTGAGGACGGTGCGCAGAGTCCGCTTCGCACTCGTCTCGTCACGCGGCACCAGGTCCGCGACGAGCGCTTCGGATGCCGGAGCGAAGCCGTCCGGTTCGGGCAGAGTCATGCGCTCATTCTGCCCCGGTGCACGTTCGTTCACGCTCGAGCGCGGGAAACAGCGCGCCCTCTGCACAGAGGTGCAGAACCAGCGGGCGACGGTTCATTCCATGCCCGTTCGGCTATACGATTCAGGCCGATGACCATGTCGGTCACCGGCACGCTCGGCACCTCTCCCGTCCCCCCGGCGGTGGCAACCGCCGAAGCTCGCAGTCGGAGTCCTCTCCACGTCGGCGCTCACGCGGCGTCGATGCTGCCGTCGCGCCTTCCGGGCGCCGCCCTCAGCGCATGTGAACGAGGACGCATACAAAGGAGTAGAACGAATGAAGCCCGCACTCATAAGACGCAACCGGTTCTGGCTGAGCCTGTCTCTCGTGCTGATGCTGCTGTCGGCGATCGTGGCGTCGGCGGTGCAGACCAACGTCGGATCCGTCGCGGTCAAGGACATGCGATGGGAGACCCCGTCCGGCCAGATGATCAGCGCCCTCATGTTCCGCCCCGACGCCGTGTCGGCCGAGAACAAGGCGCCGGCGATCGTCGTCTCCCACGGATGGTGGAACAACCGTGAGATGCAGGATGCGAACTACGTCGAACTCGCCCGCCGAGGCTTCGTCGTCGTGTCGATCGACATGTACGGGCACGGGAATTCATCGCCGCTGATCAACGATCAGCTCGACCTCGGCGGCACCGGCATGTACGACGTCGTCAAGCTGGTCGCCGATCTGCCCTACGTCGATCAGGACAAGATCGGCGTCTCCGGGCACTCGAACGGGGCGCGAGCCGCGAACTTCTCCGTCGCCCTGGACGACGCGGCCGACGAGCAGCTGATCGACGCGGTCTTCCTCGTCGACAACGATCCCGTCTACACGGATGCCGACGGCGCATACGCGAACGTCTACGGCACCCGCGACGTGGGCCTGGTGGCCGACCAGTACGACGAGTTCTTCTTCCGCAGCTACAGCCCGGAGGGAGTCGCGCTGACCCCGCCGCGTGACTACATCACGACCCCGAACGCGCAGTCGTTCCTGAACTTCGGCGCAGACCCCGCGGATGCGCAGCAGCGGGGGGCCGGACAGTTCTATGAGGAGAACGGTGCGACGCGCATCGTCTACACCCCGGCCGAGACGCACCCGTGGGGCACCATCTCGCAGACGACCGTGGCTTCGCAGATCGAGTTCTGGGAAGCCACGTTCGGAGCCCCGACGCCGATCGACGCCGGCGCGCAGGTGTGGCAGATCAAGGAGACGGCGACGGCGGTCGGTCTGATCGGATTCGGCATCTTCCTCGTCGCGTTCACCCGTGCTCTCCTCGGCACCCGGGCATTCGCCGGCCTGCGGGTGACGGAGACGCGTGAGCTCGCCGGCACGACCCGCACCGGCCTGGCCTGGTTCTGGGGCGGACTGCTGGTCTCCGCGCTCTTCTCGGGCGCGAGCTACGTGTGGCTCAGCCAGCAGCCCCTGATGCAGGGCATCGCGTTCAACGTGCTTCCGACGATCTTCACCCAGGGAGCGGTGTTCTTCATCGCGACGTGGGCGGCGATCAACGGTGTCGCGGGTCTGATCATCATGCTCGTGTCGTACTTCGCGTTCGGCAGGAAGAACGACCTGGATCTGCGCGCGGCGGGTGTCCTCCCGGGATGGAAGACCTT